>NZ_JBFRGI010000001.1:0-873350 GCF_052115285.1 Microbacterium sp. 2RAF4
AAAGAGGGGCACACGAAGAACTGGACGCTCTACGACCTGCAGGATCGGCTGCGCATGAAGGGCTGGCTCGTGCCGGCGTACCCCATGCCTGCCGACCTGGAGCAGATCACGGTGCAGCGCATCGTCGTGCGCAACGGGCTGAGCATGGATCTCGCGGAGGAGCTGCTGCAGGCGATCGCGACCGAAGTCGCCTACCTCGACGCACTCGAGTCGCCGATGCCGACCGAGAAGCCCCGATCGGCCTTCCACCACTGAGCGGACGGCGTCTGCCTCGGACGTGGCAGCCTACTCGACCCGACGCGCCGCTCGGGCCAGCGCATTGCGCCGCGCCAGGATGAGCCCGCCGAGGACCGCTGCGACGAACGACCCGACCAGCACACCGATCTTCACGTGCTCGTCCGCGACCGAGCTCGACCCGTAGGCGAGCTCGCCGACCAGCAGGGACACGGTGAAGCCGATTCCGGCGAGGAACGCCATACCCGTCAGGTCCGGCCAGCGGAGAGTCTCGTCGAGACGCAGCGCGGGGAACCGGCTCAGCAGGAAGGTCGTGAGGAGGATGCCGACCGGCTTGCCGGCGACCAGTCCCACGACGATGCCGATCGTGATCGGGTCGGTGAACGCCGA
Organism: Microbacterium sp. 2RAF4; assembly: GCF_052115285.1. Taxonomy (NCBI): domain Bacteria; kingdom Bacillati; phylum Actinomycetota; class Actinomycetes; order Micrococcales; family Microbacteriaceae; genus Microbacterium; species Microbacterium sp. 2RAF4. The sequence continues at coordinate 625 of NZ_JBFRGI010000001.1, forward strand.
TGCGAGTCCGTCCCATCCGCCGACAGTGACACCGGCGGCGAAGAACGCGAACACGGGCACCGCGAACAGCGTGGCCACGATGCTCCACCGGTCGGCGAAGTGCGCGGCCATGCCGTCGTACACGGGACGGCCCTCCGCGTCGGTGCCCGTGTGCACTCGAGCGCGCTCCGTCGCGGTGACGGGGACGACGAAGCCGAGCAGCACGCCGGCGACCGTCGCGTGGACACCGGACGCGTGGATGCACACCCACACCGCGATGGCGAGAGGCAGGAGGACCCACCATGCGCGCACGCCCTTCGCCACCAGGGCGGCGAATCCGGCCAGCGGGAGCAGTGCGAGGATCAGCCACGGGAAACTGATGGTCTCCGTGTAGAAGGTCGCGATGATCGTGATCGCGATGAGGTCGTCGATGATGGCGAGTGTCAGCAGGAACACGCGCAGCGCGGGCGGCAGGAACTTGCCGACGACAGCGATCACGGCCACCGCGAACGCGATGTCGGTCGCGGTGGGGATCGCCCAGCCGCGCAGCGCATCCGCTCCACTCGTGGCGTTGATCAGCACGAAGATGAGCGCGGGCACCACCACACCACCCACGGCCGCGGCGATGGGCAGGGCAGCGCGGCGTGGATCGCGCAGGCGCCCCGCGACGAACTCCTCTTTCAGCTCCAGCCCGACGACGAAGAAGAAGATCGCCAGGAGTCCATCCGACGCCCACGCGCCGACGCTGAGCTCGAGATGCAGCTCGGGGATGCCGAAGGTGAAGTCGCGCATGGACTCGTACCAGGGCGCGGCGGGACTGTTGGCGAGGACCAACGCGGCGAACGTGGCCGCGAGCAGAAGCGAGCCACCGAGCACGTCGCTGCGCGCGTTGGAGCGGATGCCTTGCCACAGGGCGTGCGGGGCGAGGGAGAAGCGGGCAGGGGAAGGATTCGCAGACACGGAAAGACCTCACGCGAGAGAAGGGGTGAATGGCGCAGAAGACCACCGCCCCGTTCGAGGCGTGGTCTAGTTCCGTGGCGGCGGGCAGCCGGCGATCTCACCGTGCGAGAGGGTGCCCCACACGCTGGTCCATCCGTTCGTGCCCGGGTGCATGATGATCCGCATCCACTCCCTCATCGGGGTCGCCGAACGCAGACGGTGCGGGGCACGCGTCGAACCGGCGATCGAGAGGAGGGGCACGGCAACAGCCTATCCGGAAGGCCTGGGAACCTGCGGGGCCCGCGCACCCTCGGCCGCCGCAGATGTTCGGCAGCCACTGGTCTCGGGCGGTGCCGCAGCGGAGCGTGAGCCCCCCGTCGAGGCGATACGAGAGAAGGCCGCTCGGAAGAGCGGCCTTCTGCTGGTGTTGTGCCCCCGACAGGAGTCGAACCTGCGACCTACGGTACCGGAAACCGGCGCTCTATCCACTGAGCTACGGAGGCGTACCGATCGACAATATCACTCGTCGGGGGTGGTCTCCGACCCACCGGCCTCCGTCATGGGCGCGGCGCGCAGCTCGTCGAGGGCGGCGGCGAGCTTCTCGGCCAAGTATCGGTGCCCATCCGTGGACGGATGCTTGCGGCCGACCTCCACGTCGATCACGTCGAGATAGTTCTGCGCGGTGATCCAGGCCTGGGCGATGGGGGAGATGTACCACCAGCCGCGCGCTGCGGCGAGCTCCGCGAGGTCGGTGTCTATGCGGGCCGTGGTCGCGCCGACGGGAAGCTCGTGCGGGGCCGGGCCGAGCACCACGATCGTGGCCTTCGGGTAGAGAGCAGCCATCGCGTCCCACGCGGCGTTCACGGCCTCGCGGTATCCGGCGACACCCTGGGCACGGTCGTTGATCGAGCCCTGCATAATCACGAGATCGGGCGACAGCGACGGGTCGAGTGCGGCGATGCGCTCTCCGAACGTCGGTCCGTCGATTCCGGGCTTGAGGTATCCGCTCCCGCGGACGCCGTCAACGATGGTCCGGCCGCCGAGGAGATCGGCGAGGAGATAGGCGTAGCCCTGCGTGGGGAGGGTGGCCGCCGAGCCGTACGTCCAGGAGTCGCCGAACACCAGGACGGTGGGGTTCTCCGGGAGGACGAGCGGTGGCGGCGCGATGACCGCCGATGCGTCCGATTCGCCCGCTGCGGCCGCGCTGATCGGGGCGGCGAGAGGGGCGGGAACCCACGGGCGCCAGACGCCGAGAGCCACGGCCGCGACCGCCACGATCAGGGCGGCGGTGATCGCGGCGACACCCCGGCGGCGGCGGGCGGCGGCTGGCTTCATGTGATGAGAGTAGATCACGGGAGAGCGAACGCGAATTCCTCCCGGTCCGTGCCGTCGGACGGCGTCGTCCTGCCCCGTAAACTGAGGGGGCTATGAACCCCGAAACCCTCGCCGCAGCCCTCCTCGCCGTCCTCGCACCCATCGCCGAGGAACGACGTCCCGGCGAGCCGCTTGAGCTCTCCGTATCAGACATCGTGCTCGAGCGCCCCCGCAACCGCGAGCACGGCGACTGGTCGTCGAACATCGCCATGCGCCTGGCCAAGCCGCTCGGCACGAACCCGCGTGAGCTGGCTCAGCAGATCGCCGACGGTCTCGCCGGCGTCGACGGCATCGCGAGCGCCGAGGTCGCAGGCCCCGGCTTCATCAACATCCGCCTCGACGCTGCAGCCGCCGGTGCGCTGGCGAAGATCATCGTCGACGCCGGGGACGCGTACGGGACCAACGACTCGCAGGTGGGTCAGAGCATCAACATCGAGTTCGTGAGCGCGAACCCGACCGGCCCCCTCCACATCGGACACACGCGCTGGGCTGCTCTCGGCGATGCGATCGCCCGGGTGCTCGCCGCGTCGGGTGCCACCGTCGCCAGGGAGTACTACATCAACGACGCGGGCGCGCAGATGGACCGCTTCGCGAGCTCCGTCCTCGCCGCGGCGAAGGGAGAGCCGACCCCGGAGGGCGGCTATGCCGGAAGCTACATCGGCGACCTCGCCGCGCGCGTGCTCGCTGCGCGTCCCGACCTGCTCGAACTGCCGGCCGACGAACAGGTCGACGTCGCCCGCGAGCTCGCCTACGAGTACCAGCTCGAAGAGCAGAAGCAGTCCCTGTCGAAGTTCAACGTCGATTTCGATGTCTGGTTCTCCGAGCGCACTCTGCACGCCAAGAACGATCAGGGTGTGAGCCTCGTCGACCAGGCGGTCGATCGACTGCGCGAGCAGGGGCATGTCTTCGACCAGGAGGGCGCCGTCTGGGTGCGCACCACCGACTTCGGTGACGACAAGGATCGCGTGATCCGTCGCTCGAACGGCGAGTACACCTACTTCGCCGCCGATGCGGCCTATTACCTGAACAAGGGCGACCGCGGATTCCAGGACAAGATCTACCTGCTCGGCGCCGACCACCACGGGTACGTGCACCGCCTCAAGGCGATCGCCGGCGCGGCGGGGGAGGACCCCGAGAAGAACGTCGAGGTGCTCATCGGGCAGCTCGTCTCGATCGGCGGTGCCCGTCTGAGCAAGCGCGCGGGCAACATCATCGAGATGGACGATCTGCGCGAGTGGCTCGGCACCGATGCGCTGCGCTACTCGCTGGAGCGCTCTCCCGCGGACTCGCCGCTCGCCCTCGATCCCGAGCTTCTGCAGAAGCGCACGAACGACAACCCCGTGTTCTACGTGCAGTACGCGCATGCCCGCACTCACAACGTGGCACGAAACGCGGTCGCGTCGGGCGTCGACCGCTCCGAGTTCGCGCCCGAGACCCTCACCCACGAGACCGAGAGCGCACTGCTCGGAGCGCTGCAGGAGTTCCCGCGCATCGTGGCGTTCGCGGCCGAGGTGCGCGAGCCGCATCGTGTCGCCCGCTACCTCGAGGAACTCGCCGGTCTGTACCACCGCTGGTACGACAACTGCCGTGTCATCCCGCTGAGCGACGACCCCATCGAGAGCGTGCATCGCACTCGTCTGTGGCTCAACGACGCCACCGGTCAGGTTCTGCGCAACGGACTCGACCTACTCGGGGTCTCCGCGCCGGAGCGCATGTAGTGCAGGCGGGCGGGCTTCGCCGTGCGGCAGGATGGCAGGCATGAGCGACGACAACCACACCCGGCCCTACCCGGACGCGGCCACGGAGCATCCGACGCTCGTGATCCCGGGTTATGCGTCCGATCAGGGTGCAGACGCCCCACAGCAGAAGCGGCACCGGTGGCCGTGGGTGCTTCTCGTCGTGGTCGTCGTCCTCGCGCTCCTGGTCGTCGCGGCTGAGCTCATCGCACGCGCGGTGCTGCCCGGCGTCGTGCGGTCGATCGTCGTCGAGAAGCTCGATCTCCCTGCCGACCAGCAGCTCGACGTCGAGACGCAGGGACTCCTGCTGCCCCAGCTGATCGGCGGCACCCTCGACACCCTGCACCTCTCCACCGATTCCGTGACGTTGGACGGGATCACAGGTGCCGCTGACGTCACGGCGACCGGTGTTCCGCTGCGCGGGGGTGACCTCGACGGTGCCTCCGGCACGGTCCGCGTCGACCAGGAGCAGTTCACGACGCTCCTGGCCGGCACCGATCTGCCGGTCGACTCGGTGGAGTTCGCGGCACCGAATGCCACGGTGAGCGGCTCGATCAGCGTGCTCGGAGCCGCGGTGCCACTCTCCCTCACGCTCACCCCCGGCACCATCGACGGTGACCTCGAGCTCACGCCGGTCGGCATCAGCATCGGCGGGCTCGACGTCGACCTCGACAGGGTCGGTTCCACCCTCGGCGCCCTCGGGGAGGGACTCACGCAGCCCCAACGGGTGTGCATCGCCGACCAGCTGCCGTCAGGACTCACGATCACAGGGGTCGAGATCGTCGACGACGCGGCCGTGATCGACGTCGACGTGAACGGCGCGATCGTCACCGACAAGGCTCTCCAGAGCAAGGGCGTCTGCCCGAGCTGACGGGCAGCGGTCTCGGTTCACGAGGAGTCGGGGGCGCCGAGCATCGCTTCGATGCGGCGGGCGAGCCAGGCGGGCCGTTGCAGCGGGATGCCGTGCCCGCAGCCATCGATGGCCTCGAGAGTGCTCTGCGGCAGTGAATCCTGCAGGAGCGCTGCCGAACGCTGCATGAGCGACTTCTCCTCGGCGCCGAAGAGGATAGACGCGGCTCCGCTATAGGTCTGCCAGCCGGTGGGAGGCGTGAAAAGGAGATTCTCCTCGACGGAGCGCAGGAGCGTCTCGCGTGAGATGGCGGCGGATGTGCGCACGTAGTCGGCCAGGAGCTCGTCCGGGACGAACAGCTGCCGTGCCTGCAGCCGGGCGAACCACTCCTTCCTCGCGAGGCCGGCGGTCGCTCCGAGAAGCGCGAGAGTGGGGCGGGTCATCCGCATCGGCACGGCCTGGGCGCTGATGACGATCACGTTCCTCACCAGTTCGGGAAACTCCGCGGCGAGTTGCACGGTGAGCTGTGCGCCGAGGGAGAACCCGACGACGGTCGCCGGTCGCCCGAGCTTCTGCAGCACGCCGGCGAGCGCGGCGACCGTTACCGCGTGGGACTCGTAGGACTCATCCGTGCTGCGTCCGTGGCCGGGGAGGTCGGGAACGATCGACCGCACACCGTCGTCGATGTGGGCGCGGACGGGCTCCCACATCCACCCGGCGACGCCTCCGCCGTGCAGGAGGAGCAGCGGAGGTCCGACCGGATCGCCGTAGGTCGCGACGTGCATGATCAGTTCCTCTCGAAGGACTCGGCCATGCGGCCGATCGTGTCGATGGCGCGTTCGAGCAGCGTCGGCTCGAACGGGCCGAGCAACCGCGATGCGGAGAGCAGTCCGATCGATGCGCTGGAGAGTGCGAGGGCGAGGGCCTCGACATCCACGTCGTCCACGATCTCGCCTCGACTCTGCAGACCCTGCAGCCATTCGTTGACGCGCCTCTGCCGGTCGCGGTACCGGCCGTCCGTGATCTCCGCCACGTGCGCACCGAGGATGCCCCGGTCGTCGAGGAACGCCGCCGTCATCAGTGCGTCCTCGCTCAGAGCCCGTGCGGACGCGCGGTAGGCGGAACTCAGGCGTGGCCGGTCGCCCAGCTCACGACGCACGCGGTCGTTCATCCTCGTCGTGCCCCGCTGCAGGAGCGCATCGAGGATCTCCTTCTTGCCGGCGAACTCCAGGTAGACCGCGCCCTTGCCGATGCCGGCGCGTTCGGCGATCGAGGCGACGCTCATGGCGTCGAAGCCGTTGGCGAGCACGAGCTCCTCCGCGGCGTCGAGGATCCGATCGTGGCGGTCAGGGACGCGGGGCCTGGGCATCGCGGTCTCCCTCCAGGTGGTCGAGCATGGCCGGGACGACGAGGTCGGGGCGGTCGCGCTGCACCCAGTGCCCTGCTCCGCCGGCGACCCTCAGGGATCCGACGGGCAGCAGCTCCGCGGCGGCTTCGGCATGGGGGAGCGGTACCCCGGTATCGCGATCGCCGTGCACGAGAAGCGTGGGGGTCGTGATCGAGGAGAGTCGAGGCGTGTACACCGTGCGCAGTCGATTCCAGAGCACCTGATCGCGCTGCCACTCCGCGAAGCTCGTCAGGCCTGTGCCGGTGGAGGCTTCGTCGAGCACCGCCTTCACGAGTTCGGGAGTGCGGGCCTGAGGATTCCTCACGAGCGTGGCCAGACCTCGTTCCATCGCGGCCGCGTTGCGGGCGTAGGACCGCGTGGCCGCCGCCAGCAGCCCTGTGCGCAGCAGCAGGAACGTGCCGAAGTGCGTCATCCGTCCGGAGAGCCCGTCGGCCAGGCGCGGCATCAATCCGTAGCACCCCAGCAGGATGGCGGTCCTCGCGCGGCCCGGCTGGTCGAGGAGATGGCCGAGCGTCATGCCACCGCCGAGCGAAAGACCGGCTATCGCGTAGTCCTCCACGCCGAGCTCGTCGACGAGGTCACCCACGTACCGCACGAGGTGTTCCTGGGTGAGGCGCCAGCCGGCGCGGGGGCTGCGGCCGAAACCGGGATGGTCGGGGGCGATCACGCGGTGTCCGGCGCTGGCGAGCGCGGGGCCGACCTCCCCCCAGGAGAGTTGCGCGTTGTCGGCGCCGCCGCCGTGCAGAAGCAGGACGGGAAGGCCGGTTTCGGATGAGGGGCGCCATTCCAGCACCGAGACCGTGGCGCCGGGGAGAGTGATGCTCGTGCGACGTGGCTCCATGAAGCCTCCTTCGTTGTGACCAGGTTACTCGATCTGGTCACAACGAGCGTCGGATCAGCCGGTGCCCATCAGGACGCCCCGTCGGAGGCCACAGCCTTCTGTGCCGCCCGCAGCTCGGCCGTCGCGATCTGCACTTCGGCCTCGGCTCGCTGGAGCCGCCGCTGGGGGAACGTGGTCGCCGCGAACCTTGCATGCACGCGGTCGGACCTCTCCTCCTCGGCGGTCACGATGTAGGCGCAGGCGAACAGCATCACCTGGGTCGAGAAATTCAGCCAGATCAGCAGTGCCAGGAGGGACGCGAACGAGGCGAGGAGCGGGTTGCTGGTCGCGCCGCCGACGAACAGACCGGAAAGCTCCTGGAGCACCAGCAGACCCAGGGCGCCGATCAGGGCACCGGGCCACAGGGAACCGGCGGCGGGACGCACGCCCGAGAGCACACGGAACACTCCGATGATGAGCACCGCGTCGAGAGCGAACACCACGAGCAGCGAGAGCAGCCGAACGGTCCAGGCGACCGCGGGGGAGTCGGCGGGAAGGCCGAGGAGGTCGGCGATCCACTCGACTCCGAGCTGACCGACGAAGGTGAGTGCGGCTGAGGCCACGAAGGCGAGTCCGATCCCGAGCGCCAGGGCGAGGTTGCGCAGGATCACCCACACCCAGAGGATGTCGTCCTGGACGGTACCGGCGATCACCCGCACGGCGGTGCGGAGAGAGCCGATCGCTCCCAGAGCGGCTCCGACGAGGGCGACGAGCGAGATGATGCCCGCGACGGAGAGCGACGCGGGTGCCTTGAGGTCGTTCGGATCGATCGCGCCGTCTTTCCCGATCAGACCCGGGACGGCGGACTGCACCGCCTGGATGATGGCGCGCCACGCGTCGGGGTTGCCCGCGAGCCAGAGCGCGGCGATCGAGAAGCCCAGCAGCACCCCGGCGAAGACGCTGAACAGGGCGCGGTACGTGACGCTGTCGGCCAGCATCGGGCCCCGTCGTTCGGAGTAGAGCAGCGCGGCTCTGACCGGTCGCCGGGAGAGCGCCCACGCGATGGCCGGCGTCGTGATGCGCGCGATCAGTCCGGGTTTCGGCTTCGCGGATGACTCCGTGTCCTGGTGTGCTGTCTCGCTGTTCGTCACGCCCCCACCTTAGGAGGCACCTGCGGAGTGCTGCAGGGGCTTGACGCGGCGAGTCACCGTGATCAAGGCGACGGGGTGGGTGCCCTAGAATCGGGTCAACCTCGATGTGCGCGCCCTGCCCGAGATCCTTCCCACGATTGGTGATCAGTGCTTCTCCCTGCCGATTCGCTCGCCCCGGAATGGCTCGCCGTCCCCGAGGACGCGAACGATCTCGCCGACGGCGTCTGGCCGGCCTCAGCGGTGCGAGACGACGACGGCGTGCTCGACATCGCCGGCGTCAGCGCCACGGACCTGGCCCGCACCTACGGCACTCCGCTCCTCGTACTCGATGAAGACGAGGTGCGCGGGCGTGCGCGCAGATTCCGCCTGGCGTTCGACAGGGCAGCGGCCGAGAACGGCACCACGGCGCAGGTGTACTACGCGGGCAAGGCCTTCTTGTGCACGACCGTGGCGCGCTGGGTCGTCGACGAGGGACTGCGCGTCGACGTGTGCACCGGGGGAGAGCTGGCCGTGGCCCTCGCCGCGGGGGTCGCTCCCGCTTCCATCGGCTTCCACGGCAACAACAAGTCGGTCGCCGAGCTGGAACGCGCGGTCGAGGTCGGCGTCGGCACGATCATCGTGGACAGTGCGATCGAGATCGAACGCCTTGCAGCGATCACGGCGCGTACCGGCGCGACGCAGCGCGTGCTCGTGCGTGTGATCAGCGGCGTCCATGCCGAGACCCACGACTTCCTCGCCACCGCCCACGAGGACCAGAAGTTCGGGTTCCCCCTGCCGGATGCCGAGCGGGCCGTGGCCCGGATCCGGGAGATCCCCGGCCTGGTGTTCGCAGGCCTGCACTGCCACATCGGCTCGCAGATCTTCGGCGTCGCCGGCTTCCGCGAATCCGCATCGCGCGTGCTCGATCTGCATGCAGCTCTGCTCGATGACGGCCCCGTGCCGCAGCTCAACCTCGGCGGCGGCTTCGGCATCGCGTACACGCGTGTGGACGACCCGACGCCCATCGAAGAGCTCGCCGGCGCCATCATCACCGCGGTCGCCGACGACTGCGCTGCCCGCGGCATCCCCGTTCCCGCCCTGTCCTTCGAGCCCGGCCGCGCCATCGTCGGCACCGCCGGTGTCACGATCTACGAGGTCGGCACCACCAAGGATGTGATGATCGACACCGGAGCCGTCCGCCGCTACATCAGCGTCGACGGCGGCATGAGCGACAACGCGCGTCCGGCGCTGTACGGCGCCCAGTACTCGGCGCGGATCGCCTCACGCGTCGGGGAGGGCGAGCCGCGGCTCAGCCGCGTGGTCGGCAAGCACTGCGAGTCGGGTGACATCGTCGTCGATCACGAGTACCTCCCGGACGACCTCGTGCCCGGGGACCTGCTCGCAGTGCCGGCGACCGGCGCCTACTGCGTCTCGCTCGCCAGCAACTACAACCACGTCCCGCGGCCGCCGGTCGTCGCCGTGCGCGGTGGGCGTTCCACGGTCATCGTGCGCGGCGAGACCATCGACGACGTGCTGGCCCGCGACGCGGGCATCGACGGGGCGCACGCCCCCGAGGGAGACAAATGACCCACCTCCGAAGGAGCAACCATGACTGAATACCGACGACTTCGTGTGGCGCTGCTGGGTGCCGGAGCGGTCGGCTCTCAGGTCGCGGCCCTCCTGCTGCGCCACGGCGACGAACTCGCCGACCGCGCGGGTGCCGAGCTGGAGCTCGCCGGTATCGCGGTGCGCAACCTCGACGCGCCACGCGACGTCGACCTGCCCAAGGAGCTCTTCACGACCGACGCCGAGTCGCTCATCCTGGGCGCCGACATCGTGATCGAGCTCATCGGCGGCATCGAGCCGGCCCGCACCAACATCCTGCAGGCCATCGGCTCCGGGGCTGACGTGGTCACCGCGAACAAGGCACTCCTTGCCACTCATGGGCCCGAGCTCTTCGAGGCCGCAGACCGGGTGGGCGCCTCCGTCTATTACGAGGCCGCCGCGGCGGGGGCGATCCCGATCATCCGTCCCCTGCGCGATTCGCTCGCCGGCGACCGGGTGGTGCGCATCATGGGCATCGTGAACGGCACCACGAACTACATCCTCGACAGGATGGAGACCGAGGGCGCCGACTTCGCCGACGTGCTCGCCGATGCGCAGCGGCTGGGCTACGCCGAGGCCGACCCGACGGCGGACGTCGAGGGCTACGATGCAGCGCAGAAGGCGGCGATCCTCGCAAGCCTGGCGTTCCACACCGCCGTGCCGCTGGAAGCCGTCTACCGCGAGGGCATCACCTCGATCACGGCATCGATGATCGAAGAGGCGAGAGCTGCAGGCTTCGTGATCAAGCTGCTGGCCGTGTGCGAGCGGATCGAGGCCAACGGTGCCGAGTCGATCTCGGTGCGCGTGTACCCGGCCCTCGTCCCGGCATCGCACCCCCTCGCCTCCGTGCACGGTGCGAACAACGCGGTCTTCGTCGAGGCGGAGGCTGCGGGCTCGCTGATGTTCTACGGTGCCGGTGCCGGTGGTGTGCAGACCGCGTCCGCCGTGCTCGGCGATGTGGTCTCCGCGGCCCGTCGTCACATCGCAGGCGGGGTCGGGGTGGGAGAGTCCACGCGCGCCAACCTGCCCGTCGTGCCGATCGGTCACGTCACCACCAGATACCAGATCACGCTCGAGGTCGCGGACGCGCCCGGTGTGCTCGCGACGGTCGCGAGCATCCTCAGCGACGGCGATGTCTCGGTCGCCACCGTCGTGCAGACCGTGGAAGGCGAGGACGAGCCGACGGCCCGTCTGATCATCGGAACGCACCGCGCGACCGAGCAGGCCCTGAGCGCGACTGTCGATGCTCTCGCCGACAGCGAGGTCGTCGCACGCGTGGTCTCGGTGCTCCGGGTGGAAGGCGAGTGACGATGACAGCACCCGTCGTCCCCGCGGAGGGCGGAGCCGTCGAAGGACGCACCGTCGAGGTGCGGGTGCCGGCGACGAGCGCCAACCTCGGCCCCGGCTTCGACACGCTGGGCCTCGCGCTCAGCATCTACGACACGCTTCTGGTCACTGCCCTGCCGGCCGGCGAGCTCGAGATCGAGGTCTCCGGTTCCGGAGCGGCCGAGATCCCTCGTGATGAGTCGAATCTGATCGTCCGCACCATCGCCTACGTGTTCGCCGACGCCGGACGCCCTGTTCCCGGTCTGCGGATCATCGCGGAGAACGCCGTGCCGCACGGCAGGGGCCTCGGTTCATCCGGTGCCGCCGTGGCTGCGGGCGTGCTCGCCGCGAAGGGACTGCTCGAGGGCGATGTGGAGATCGGTGACACGGATCTCCTCCGGCTGGCGACCGAGCTCGAAGGCCACCCGGACAACGTGGCGCCGGCCCTCTTCGGTGGCCTGACGATCGCATGGATGTCGGAGCGAGGACCGCAGCACAAGAAGCTCCTCGTGCACAGGGGGGTCTCGCCCCTCGTGCTGGTCCCCGCGTACACGATGTCGACCTCGCAGGCGCGGTCGCTCCAGCCGCCGCAGGTCTCCACCGCCGACGCCGTGTTCAACGTCTCCCGCTCCGCGCTTCTGATCGCTGCGTTGATGCAGAGTCCGGAGCTGCTCCTGGATGCGACGGCAGACCGCCTCCACCAGGACTACCGTGCCGGAGCGATGCCGGAGACGCAGCGTCTGGTGCAGGCGCTGCGCGCTGCCGGCTTCGCCGCGGTGGTCTCCGGCGCGGGACCCAGTGTGCTGGTCCTCGCCGACGGCCCCGGCAGTCGTCAGGACGCCGTCGAGCTCGCCGAACGCGTCACCGACACCCCGTGGGAGGCTCTCCTGCTCGCAGTCGACGTGCGTGGTGGTACAGTGGGGTCTCGAGCGGAGGGCTCCACGTAACTGCGTGAATCTGGCCCCATTGCAACTCTTGCAAGACCCGCACGCAAATCCCTGTGGCAGAGCTCATTCCTGAGCCGCCTGCCGAGGCTGGCTGGCGCCGAGCGTCAGCCCGTGCGATCGCGCGCAGCACCCGTTGTGCGCGTTCAACGCTCATTCCCCATGACATATAAGGGAGTACTCGTGGAGAACCTCTCCGAGACCCAGAACGATCAGTCTGCGCCCGCTTCGGAAGCACCGGCGACATCCGCGGAGCCGACGAGCGAAGCAGCACCGGCGCGCAAGCGTGCGCCTCGCCGTGCCAGCACCGCGACCGCGGCTGCAAAGGCCGAGAAGGCCGAGAAGGCGGAGGGCGCGAAGGCGGAGGCCGCGAAGGCGGAGAAGGCCGCGAAGTCGGACGCTCCGGAAGCATCCACCACCGCAGCAGCGTCCGCCACCGCCGAGACCACCGAGGCTGCACCGAAGGCGAAGCGTCCGAGTCGCAGCCGCGCGAAGAAGGCCGATGCCGAGGCTCCCGCCGCTGAGGCGGCACCCGCCGAGGCCTCGACCGCCGACTCCGCAGGCGCCGAGGCTCCCGCCGAGGCCGCGCCCAAGAGCACGGGACGTGGACGTCGCGGTGCGCAGAAGCCCGCAGCCGACGCCGAGGCGCCCGCTGCGGAGCCGGCAGCAGAGTCCGCTTCCGATTCCGCACCCGCTGAGGCTCCGCAGAACACCGACTCCGATTCCGGGGACGGCGGCGAGGAGCAGGGCGGCCGCGGACGCAACCGCAGCCGGAGCCGCAACCGCGGACGCGGTCAGAACGGTGCGGCCCAGGAGCAGCAGCAGGCCCAGCCCGCCGCCGACGACGAGCAGTCCGGCGGCAACAACCGCAACCGTCAGCGCAACAAGCGCCGCAACGGTGCACCGGCCGACGAGTTCGAGACCGAGATCACCGAGGACGACGTCCTGATCCCGATCGCCGGCATCCTCGACGTGCTCGACAACTACGCCTTCGTGCGCACCACCGGCTACCTCGCCGGCCCCAGCGACGTCTACGTGTCGCTCGGCCAGGTGAAGAAGTACAACCTGCGCAAGGGCGATGCGGTCGTCGGCTCGATCAAGCAGCCGCGCGAGGGCGAGCAGCAGGGGCGCCAGAAGTACAACGCCCTGGTCAAGGTCGACTCGATCAACGGTCTGTCGGTCGACGACGCGGCCACCCGCGTGGAGTTCGGCAAGCTCACCCCGCTCTACCCGCAGGAGCGCCTGCGTCTGGAGACGGCTCCGGAGAAGCTGACGCAGCGCATCATCGACCTCGTCGCGCCGATCGGCAAGGGTCAGCGCGGCCTCATCGTCGCACCGCCGAAGGCCGGCAAGACGATCGTCCTCCAGCAGATCGCCAACGCGATCGCGCAGAACAACCCCGAGGTCCACCTCATGGTCGTGCTCGTCGACGAGCGTCCCGAAGAGGTCACCGACATGGAGCGCACTGTGAAGGGCGAGGTCATCGCCTCGACCTTCGACCGCCCCGCCGAAGACCACACCACCGTCGCCGAGCTCGCGATCGAGCGCGCCAAGCGTCTCGTCGAGCTGGGCCGCGACGTGGTCGTGCTCCTCGACTCGATCACCCGCCTCGGACGCGCCTACAACCTGGCCGCCCCGGCGTCCGGCCGCGTCCTCACCGGCGGCGTCGACGCGTCCGCACTCTACCCGCCGAAGCGCTTCTTCGGCGCAGCCCGCAACATCGAGAACGGCGGATCCCTCACGATCCTCGCCACCGCGCTCGTCGAGACCGGCTCCAAGATGGACGAGGTCATCTTCGAGGAGTTCAAGGGCACCGGCAACAGCGAACTGCGCCTGTCGCGTCAGCTGGCCGACAAGCGGATCTTCCCGGCGGTGGACGTGAACGCGTCCAGCACCCGCCGCGAGGAGATGCTGCTCTCGGCCGACGAGGTCAAGATCACGTGGAAGCTCCGTCGCGCCCTCGCCGGGCTCGACCCGCAGCAGGCGCTCGAGGTCGTGCTCGGCAAGCTCAAGGAGACCAACTCGAACGTCGAGTTCCTCGTGCAGATGCAGAAGTCGATCCCGACGCTGCCCTCGGGCGCTCACGGACACGACAACAACATCCGCTGAGCGGCCGACCCGTGTTCGAGTCCGTCCAGACTCTGATCGACGAGCATCGCCGGGTGCAGGAGGAGCTCTCCGACCCGGCGGTGCACGCCGACGCGGCACGCGCCAAGCGCGTCAACCGTCGATACGCGGAGCTGTCGCGCATCGTCTCCGCCTACGAGGCCTGGGTCGCGGCGACCGATGACCTGGAGACGGCTCGGGAGTTCGCCCGCGAGGACGAGTCCATCGCGGCGGAGATCCCCGCGATGGAAGAAGAGCTGCAGGGCGCTCAGGAGCGTCTGCGGCGTCTGCTGATCCCGCGTGACCCCGACGATGCCCGCGACGTGATCATGGAGATCAAGGCGGGGGAGGGCGGCGCGGAGTCCGCGCTGTTCGCCGCCGACCTCCTGCGCATGTACATCCAGTACGCCGCATCCAAGGGCTGGAAGACCGAGCTGCTCGAGCGCAACGAGTCCGACCTCGGCGGCTACAAGGACGTCCAGGTCGCGATCAAGGGTTCCTCCTCCGATCCGGCGCAGGGTGTCTGGGCGCACCTGAAGTACGAGGGAGGAGTGCACCGTGTGCAGCGGGTACCGGCGACGGAGTCGCAGGGCCGCATCCACACCTCGACGACCGGTGTGCTCGTCTTCCCCGAGGTCGATGAGCCGGAGGAGATCCACATCGACCAGAACGACCTCAAGATCGATGTGTTCCGCTCCTCGGGGCCCGGCGGTCAATCCGTGAACACCACGGACTCGGCGGTGCGGATCACGCACGTGCCCACCGGCATCGTGGTGTCGATGCAGAACGAGAAGTCGCAGCTGCAGAACCGGGAGGCCGCGATGCGCGTGCTGCGCGCCCGGCTGCTCGCGAAGCAGCAGGAGGAGCTCGACGCGGCAGCCTCCGACGCGCGCAAGTCGCAGATCCGGGGCATGGACCGTTCGGAGCGCATCCGCACCTACAACTTCCCGGAGAACCGGATCGCGGATCACCGGACCGGATTCAAGGCGTACAACCTCGATCAGGTCATGGACGGCGCTCTCGACCCGATCATCGAGAGCGCGATCGCCGCCGACGAGGAAGCACGTCTCGCAGCCGTCGGCTCCGATTCCTGAGCCGTCCGTCCGCTGACGTCAGACGCGTGCGGCGTAGCGGTGCTCGGGGCGGCCCGTCGATCCGTAGTTGAGGCGGACTTCGACGACGGCTCTCGCCGCCAGAGCTGCGAGGTGCCGCTGCGCGGTCGCTCGTGAGATCCCGACGCGCTCCCCGACCTCGGCTGCCGAGTGCTCTCCGTCGCCGAGTGCGGCGAGCACGAGCTGCTCCGTCGCCGACCGTGAGACGGATACCGGTTCGCCCGCGCCGTGCAGGATGGCGAGGGCGCGGTCGATGTCGTCCTGGCGGATGGTGCGATCACCGTCGAGGAGGTTGCGGTATCGCACGTAGCGATCCAGTAGTCCTGACAGAGCCCGTCGCTCGAAGGGCTTCGCGAGATAGCCGACAGCTCCCGACCGCAGCGCTCTGCGTACCGTCGGAGCGTCGTCCGCTGCGGAGATCAGTATCGCGTCGATGCCGGACTCGCGCACGAGTGCGATACCGTCCCCGTCGGGGAGGAAGACGTCGGCGATGAGCAGATCCGGTCGGGAGGTGCGCATGCTGTCGCGGGCTTCGGCGACCGAGCGCACGGTCTCGGCGGCGCCGACTCCCGGGTGCTCCTCGACGATGCTCTGATGAAGCTGGGCGACGCGGAAATCGTCGTCCAGGATGAGTACGCGCAGGGGGACGGTCATGGGTTCTCCTCGTGATCGGGGGAGCTGCGGTCGACTGCTCCGTTGATGCGAGCGGCGAAGACCGCTCCGCCGCCGAGACCGCCGGGATCGATGACCCAGAGGTCGCCCCCGTTCCGACGAGCGATCTCCGTCGACAGCGGAAGTCCGATCCCATGCCCGTGCACGGTGTCGCTGGTCTTCTGGTCCCGCGTCCGCGGGGCGAAAGGATCGACGTCTCCGAGTCCGGGGCCGGAGTCGGAGACGGTGAACACCAGTGCATCGTCGTCGTCCAGGACCGCCACCTCGACCCAGCGGGGAGTCCGCTCTCCCGAGACCGCGGCGGTGACGGCATTGTCCACGAGGTTGCCGAGGACGGCGGCGACGTCTTCGGGCGCGATCACCGTGCCGATCAGGTGGGTGTCGTCCGCGATGCGCAGGGCGACGCCGCGTTCTCCGGCCTCGACGGCTTTGGCGCCGAGGAACGAGTGCAGAAAGGGGTCCCGCAGGAGGTCCAGCCCCACGACCGGGAACGCCACAGGACCCCGCTCGACGAGCTCGCCGAGGAACGCCCTGGCATCTGTGACCCGGTCGGCATCGATGAGCCCGGCGGCCACGTGCATGCGGTTGGCGAACTCGTGTCTCTGCACGCGTAACGCGGCGGTCATCGTCCTGACCGTCTCCAGGCGCTCGGCCAAGGCGACCAGGTCCGTGCGGTCGCGCACGATGAGCACGGTGCCGAGCTCCTGCCCCTCGCGCACTACCCTCCGCGAGTCGAGGTACAGCATCCGGTCGCCGACGAGGGCGCTCGAGCGGGCGCCCGTTCCGGTCAGGGTCTCCAGGACGGCCGGGACGAGACCGAGCTCGTGCACAGGACGTCCGACCGGCTCGTCGAGGGCGAGCAGCCGATCCGCGGCGGCGTTGCTGACCCGGACGACGCCTCGTGTGTCGATGGCGATGACGCCGTCGTCGACCCCGTCCAGCACGGCCGTCTGGTTCTGCACGAGCGCGACCAGCTCTTCCGGCTGCACTCCGAGGGTGAGACGCTCCCACCGTCTGCGGAGCAGGAGGGACGCGAGCACAGCCAGTGCGAGGGCGCCCGCAGCCGTGCCGCCGATCACGGAGAGCAGGGACGGCAGATCGTCGAAGACGCCCGCACGCTCGAACCCCACGCTGACCTCGCCCACCGGGGTACCGGTCTCGTCCCTGACGGGAACCTTGGCGCGCGCGGACTCGCCGAGCGTCCCGGTCTGCCAGTCGACGATCTCGGCGCCGGCGAGCACCTCCTCGTATGGTGTGCTGACCTCTTCGCCGATGCGTGCCGGGGTGGGGTGCGCGAGACGGATGCCGTTGTCATCGGTGAGCACCACGAACAGTGCGCCGGTGCGGGCGGTGACATCGGAAGCGATGCGCTGCAGGTCGCCCTCACGCAACTCGTCCGCGTCGGGTGCGCCCTCCTGGAGGGAGATGCGAGCGACCTCTGCGCGCACCTGCGGATCCTCCGCGAGGGTGCGGGCGATTCCCAGGGCCGTCGACTCCGCCTCGGTGCGCAGCTGCTGCATGGCGAGCAGCAGATACACCCCGGTGCACAGCGCGACGACGAGAGTCACCGTCGCGAGCTGCAGGAGCAGGGCGCGCGTGGCGAACCGCGGTCTGGTCGACGTCATCCTTGGCACCGTGATTCTCTCCGTATTGCGCTCGCGCAATATGCGCAGAACCCACGCTACGCGCACAACGACAGGGAATGCGAGATACCGCTCCCGCGGCGCGCGGATTGCCTATTCTCGTCGGGATCCGTCGACGCAGACGGAGACACGACGAAGGAGTCAACGCATGCCAGACGCACTCACCGGTCTGTTCGCGGCCACCGAAGAGGCGCCGACCTACGATGTGGCGTTCGTGCCGCCGGAGTGGGTGCTCGTGCTGCTCGGGTTCACGATGGTCCTCGCCTTCATGACGCTCATCATGACCAAGCGCCTCACGCCCATGGTCGCGCTGATCCTCGTTCCGACTGCGTTCGGGCTCTTCGCCGGCGCCGGTCTCGGTCTCGGGGACATGATCCTCGATTCGATCGGCAAGATGGCGCCGACCGCGGCGCTGCTGATGTTCGCGATCATGTTCTTCGGCATCATGATCGACGTGGGGCTGTTCGATCCGCTCATCCGCCTCATCACACGCCTGCTCGGGGACGACCCGGCGAAGGTGGTGCTCGGCACCGCGATCCTCGCCGGAGCGGTGTCCCTGGACGGCGACGGCTCCACGACCTTCATCATCACGACATCGGCGATGCTCCCCATCTACCTCCGGCTGGGGATGAGCCCCGTGGTGCTGACGTGCGTCGCCGGCCTCATGAACGGCACACTGAACATCGTGCCGTGGGGTGGGCCGACCGTACGCGCCGCGACGGCGCTCGGGGTGCAGCCGACGGACATCTTCGTGCCGATGCTGCCCGCGCTCGGTGCCGGCATCGTCGTGACCCTCGGGTTCGCGTGGATCCTCGGGCTGCAGGAACGCCGCCGCCTCGGGCGCCTGGACTCGGAGGGCCTGCTCGTCGGCGCCGACGGCGGATCGCTGTCGACCGTGCCGAAGATCTTCCGCGGTGCGGAGCCGAAGCCCGGAGCGCGCGCCTCGCTGCGTACCGGCAACCTCGTGGTCGTCGCCGGCGGACACGCTCCGGTCTCCGCTGCGAGCGTCGACCCCGCGGACACGGCCATGGCGGACACGATGCTGGACCCCGCCCGCCCCACGCTCCGACCGAAGCTCATCTGGTTCAACCTCGCCCTCACTCTCACGGTGATGGTGCTGCTGGTGCTCGACATCCTGCCGCTGCCGTACGTGTTCATGGTGGGGGCCGGTATCGCCCTCGTCATCAACTTCCGCGGCATCAAGGAGCAGGCCTCCGAGATCGTCGCACACGCACCGAGCATCGTGGGCGTCGTCTCCATGGTGATCGCGGCCGGTGTGCTCGTCGGCGTGCTCACCGGCACCGGGATGGTCGATGCGATGGCCGCGTGGATCACGAATGTGCTTCCTCCTGCTCTCGGCCCGTTCCTCGCACCGATCACCGGAGTCCTGTCGATCCCGTTCACGTTCTTCATGTCGAACGACGCGTTCTACTTCGGCATCCTCCCGGTGCTCGCCCAGAGCGCTGCCAACTTCGGCATCGATCCCGTGGAGATGGCGAGGGCCTCCATCACCGGTCAGCCCGTGCACCTGCAGAGCCCGCTCGTGCCGGCGATCCTGCTGCTCGTGTCCCTCGCGAGCGTGAACCTGGGCGACCACCACCGCAAGGTGCTGTGGCGCGCGACCATCGTCTCGCTCGTGATGCTCGGCGTCGGCATCCTGAGCGGAGCGGTCCCGTTCTTCGTGGCCCAGTGACAGGCTGGCGGGGAGTGCGGACAGTGCACTCCCCGCCGTCCGGGATGCGGGACGCTATGCTCGGCCCGTGATCACATTCCTGTTCCGCGGCCTGCTCTACCTGGTGTCCGCCGGCCTCGGCCTGATCGCCGCCGACCTCCTGCTCGACGGCTTCGAGATCGAGTGGGACAAGTGGTGGGGATTCGTCATCTGCATCCTTATCTTCGCGATCCTGCAGAGCGTGCTCTCGCCGTGGGTCATGAAGATCGCCAATCGCTACGCACCGGTGCTCATGGGTGGCATCGGCATCGTGTCGACGCTGATCTCGCTGATCATCGTCGTGCTGCTCCCGATCGGTGGCCTGCGCATCACGGACCTCACCGGATGGTTGCTGGGTTCGGTCATCGTGTGGTTGATCACGGCCCTCGGAAGCGTGCTGCTCCCGCTGATCTTCCTCCGCAAGAAGGTCGAGTCGGCCAAGGGAGAGCGCCGCTGACGCACGCGGGTCAGATCGCGTAGTGATCCGGGGCGGTGAGGAGTGCTCTGGTGTCCTCACCGACCGTGCGGTGACGCGGCTTCGCCGGAATACCGACGAGGACGCTGTCCGCCGGGGCGTCTCGGGTCACGACCGCGTTCGCGCCGACCACGGAGCCCGCGCCGATCGTGACGGGTCCGAGGATCTTGGCCCCCGCTCCGACGGCGACACCGTTCTCGAGGGTGGGATGCCGCTTGCCCGAGGTGCGGGTGCGTCCCCCGAGCGTGACTCCGTGATAGAGCATCACGTCATCGCCCACGACGGCGGTCTCGCCGATCACGACACCCATCCCGTGGTCGATGAAGAACCGGCGACCGATGCGTGCGCCGGGATGGATCTCGATCCCGGTGAGCCAGCGTGAGATCTGCGACCCTGCTCGTGCGAGCAGACGCAGCCGACGCCGCCAGAGCGCGTGGGATACGCGATGCGCCCAGATCGCGTGCAGCCCGGGGTACAGCAGTGCGACCTCGACGGCGCTGCGCGCGGCCGGGTCCCGGAGGCGAGCTGCCGCGATATCCTCGCGCATCCGCCCGATCATTCCCATCAACGGCCTCAGTCTTCGCGCAGATCCTCGAACAGGGCGGTGGACAGGTAACGCTCACCGGTGTCGGGGATCACGACCACGATCGTCTTGCCGGCGTTCTCGGGGCGGGCGGCGACCTTCAGCGCTGCGGCGACGGCTGCACCGGAAGACATGCCGACGAGCAGACCCTCCTTGGCGGCGAGCTCGCGGGCGACGCGGATCGACTCGTCGAACTCCGCGGTGAGGATCTCGTCCAGCACCTCGCGGTCGAGCACGTCGGGGACGAAGTTCGGGCCGATGCCCTGGATCTTGTGCGGGCCGGGGTGTCCCTCGGTCAGCACGGGGGAGTCCTTGGGCTCGACGGCGATCACCTGGACGCCCGGCTTCGCGGCTTTGAGAGCCTGTCCGGTTCCGGTGACGGTCCCTCCGGTGCCGACGCCGGCCACCAGGATGTCGACGGCGCCGTCCGTGTCGCGGAGGATTTCCTGCGCCGTGGTCTCGCGGTGGATCTGCGGGTTGGCAGCGTTCTCGAACTGGCGGATCCAGATCGCGCGAGGGGTCTCCGCGACGATGCGCTTGGTCTCCTCGATCGCGCCGCTCATGCCCTTGGTGGGGTCGGTGAGCACGATCTGCGCACCGAACGCCTTCAGCAGCACGCGGCGCTCCTTCGACATGGAGGCCGGCATCGTGAGGATCACGCGGTACCCGCGCGCCGCGCCGACCATGGCGAGGGCGATGCCGGTGTTGCCGCTCGTCGACTCCACGATCGTGCCGCCAGGCTGCAGCTCACCCGATGCCTCGGCGGCGTTGATCATGGCGATGCCGATGCGATCCTTCACGCTCGATGCGGGGTTGTAGTACTCGAGCTTGGCGAGGACCGTCGCACCGAGACCCTCGGTCACCCGGTTCAGCCGGACGAGCGGGGTGTTCCCGAAAGCGGTCGTGATGTCGGAATGGATGCCGGGCATGGTGAGCCTTCCTGTGCGGGGGTCGCTGCGGGACCAGCCTAGGGGAGGGGGTCTATGGGTGAGGCTTTGTGACGGTCGCCCGCACCCTACGCTGGAAGTCATGTCCGACAACTCTCTTGCCGCGGTCGTCCGCGCAGCGGCCCAGCGTCTGGCCGACGTCGGCGTTCCCGATCCCCTGGTCGATGCCGAGCTCCTCGCCGGGCACGTCCTCGGCAGGCGGCGCGGTGAGGTGCAGGCCGCGATCGTCCGTGGCGACCCTGTCGACGAGGTCGATGCGGTGGTGCTGGAGTCGGTCGTCGCCCGTCGAGCCGCGCGCGAGCCCCTCCAGCACATCACCGGGACCGCTCCGTTCCGTCACCTCGAGCTCGCCGTCGGCCCCGGCGTCTTCGTGCCGCGTCCGGAGACCGAGACCGTCGTGCAGTACGCGATCGACGCATTGGTGAACTCCGCGGAACCCGCCCCGATCGGCATCGACCTCGGCACCGGAAGCGGGGCCATCGCCCTCGCCATGGCCACGGAGGTCCCGCATGCCCGGATCTTCGCCGCCGAACTGTCCGAAGATGCCCACGCGTGGGCGAGTCGCAACGTCGAAGGAGTGGAGAACCTGACGCTCGTCCTCTCCGACCTGCGAGACGCGTTCCCGGAGTTGGACGGCACGGCATCCGTGGTCATCTCGAACCCGCCGTACGTCCCTGACACGGCCGTACCCCGCGACCCGGAGGTGCGACTCTTCGACCCGGCCATGGCGCTGTACGGGGGAGAGGACGGCCTCGACATCGTCCGCGTGCTCAGCGGGCGGGCATTGCGACTGCTGCGCCCTGGCGGACTTCTCGTCATCGAGCACGGCGAGCTGCAGGGCGAATCGATCAGGGAGATCCTCACCGTCGACGGCTGGCGTGCGGCGGCGACGCATCGCGACCTGACGCTGCGCGATCGCGCCACGACCGCGCTCCGCCCCTGATCAGCAACCTCCGAGCGTGCTCATCGGCCGCGCCGCATAGAATCGAACCGTCATGTCAACCATCTTCGACTGCAGCGACGAGTCGCAGCTTCTCGCCGGCATGCGCAATGCGCGCCAGGCGATCGGCCGAGGCGACCTCATCGTCATCCCCACAGACACGGTGTACGGTGTCGCCGCCGACGCCTTCTCCCCGGCCGCGGTGCAGAGGCTCCTCGACGCGAAGGGGCGCGGCCGCGACCAGCCGCCGCCCGTTCTCATCGGCACCAAGGAGACCCTCGCTGCTCTTGCGGAGTCGGTTCCCGAGCCCGTGGAGCGTCTGGTCGAGGCGTTCTGGCCCGGGGGACTCACGATCGTGCTGCCGGCGCAGCCGTCGCTGGTGTGGGACCTGGGGGAGACCCTCGGCACGGTCGCAGTGCGCATGCCGGAGGGTCGTGTCGCCCTCGAACTGCTCGCGGAGACCGGACCATTGGCGGTCTCCAGCGCCAACCTCACAGGAGAGTCGGCTGCCATCTCTGCGTACGACGCCGAGAAGATGCTCGGCGACAGCGTGGCGGTCTACCTCGCCGACGGGCTGAGCAAGGACGGCATCGCGTCCACCATCGTCGATGCGACGTCGCTGGTGCGTCGAGGCGCCGACTCCGACCAGGGCGTCGTGCGGATCCTCCGTGACGGCGCGGTCACGCGCGAGCAGCTGCACGAGGTGCTCGGCGATCTGCTCGAGCCCGAGGACGACGGGCAGGAGCACACCGAGCACGCGCACACCGCGCACGCGCACCCGCAGGAGCAGGACGGGGATTCGTGAAGCAGTATCTCTTCACGATCATCCTCACCGCCGCGATCACGTTCGCGCTGACCTGGGCGGTGTTGAAGGTGAGCCTCCGGTTCAAGCTCTACCCCGCCATCCGCGACCGTGACGTGCACACCACGCCGAAGCCCCGGCTGGGCGGCGTCGCGATCTTCCTCGCCATCGCCGCGGCCTTCGGCTTCTCCGCGATGAACCCCTTCTTCCAGAGCATCTGGATCCCCCCGCAGACGATGTGGTCGATCCTCGGCGCCTCGCTCCTGATCGCGATCATCGGCGTGGTGGACGACCTCTGGGACATCGACTGGATGATCAAGCTGGGTGCGCAGTTCCTCGCCGCCGGCGTCATCACGGTCGGCGGCGGACTGCAGATCCTCTCGCTGCCGTTCGGCGACCTCATCGTCGTGTCCAGCTGGCTGAGCATCACCATCACGATGTTCGCGATCGTCATCGTGATGAACGCGGTGAACTTCATCGACGGCCTCGACGGCCTCGTGGCCGGTGTGTGCCTGATCTCCAACGGCGTCTTCTTCGCCTACTCGTACATCTTCACGCGAGACTCCGGAGCCTCCAGCTACTTCAACCTCTCGACCTTCCTCGCGGCGGTGCTCATCGGCGCGTGCCTCGGATTCCTGCCGTTGAACTGGAGTCCGGCCAAGATCTTCATGGGGGACTCGGGAGCACTGGTGATCGGTCTCCTCATGGCCACGTCCGCGATCGCGATCACCGGCCAGATGGACCCGTCGGCCCTCGACCCCGAGCGTCTCGGCCGGTCGCAGCTGGTCGGAGCCTTCCTGCCGATCCTGCTCCCGTTGCTGGTGGTGCTGCTGCCGCTGCTGGACTTCGGCCTCGCGGTGCTCCGGCGCATGAGTGCGGGACGCTCGCCCTTCTCGCCCGACCGCAAGCACCTGCATCACCGCATGCTCGATCTCGGCCACCGCGACCGCGACGCCGTCCTCATCTTCTACGCCTGGACGGCCGTCGTCTCCCTGGCGGTCCTGATGATGTACGTCGGCGCACGGGAGGACTGGCCAGGCCAGTACCTTCCCGGCGTCGGCTTCGGCATCGTGGGCATCGCCGCCTGCCTCGTCGTCACCCTGAGCCCCACCCGCCGCAGCGCTGCGGATGCCGAACCCGATCCGACACCCGTGGAGTCCTGATGAGCCCGAGCCCCGTTTCCAGCACCCCGATCCTGCGTCGGACCCTGATCTGGTCGGCGGTCGCCACCGTCGTGCTCGCGATCGTCGCAGGCGGCGTCGGCTTCCTGGTCGCCCAGGGCGAGGGCCTCGTCAGCGGCCTGCTCGGCGTCGTGCTGTCGGCCGTGTTCCTCGGCATCACCGGCCTCAGCATCCTCATCGCGAATCGCTGGTTCGGTGACCCGCTCTACGTGCAGCTGTTCTTCGCGATCGTGCTCGGCGGCTGGCTGCTCAAGCTGGGCGTCTTCGTCGTGGTCATGATCCTGCTCGCCGGTCAGCCCTGGCTGCAGCCGATGGTGTTCTTCCTCTCGATCGTGGCCGGTGTGCTGATGTCCCTCGTCATCGACGTCGTGGTGCTCACGCAGATGCGTCTGCCGCACGTCAGCGACACCACGCTCCCGACCGAGGTTCCCGAAGATCGCGCCCCCGGCAACGCCAATCACATCGACGGCGGCCCCGTCGAGGGCGGCCAGCGGTCTTAGGGGACCCTCAGATTCTGATAGTGTTGAGACGTGCCCGCCGCTCGCCCGCGAGCGCTTGCGCTGTGAAGCACACCGACCATCGTCGCCCCGGTTCTGACCGGTGCCCCGAAGCTGGAGCCCGCGCTGTTTAATATCGCTGCGACCCTGACCCCCCGACTTGCCACCGACGGCGAGTTCCACGGCCCTTCGATCGATGAGTTCTTTCCGGAGATCCTCTTCAACGTAGGCCCCATCCCGGTGAACCGGATCCATCTGATCCAGTTGCTCTCCGTGATCGCCGTGGTCCTCATCCTCTGGCTCGGCACCCGCCGCATGAAGGTCGTCCCCGGACGGTTCCAGAGCCTGGTGGAGATGGGCATGGGCTTCGTGCGCGGCGGCATCGCCCACGACCTGCTCGGCCGCAAGGACGGCGATCGGTTCCTCCCGATCCTGATGACGATCTTCTTCATGACGCTGTTCATGAACATCACCGGCATCATCCCGTTCCTGAACATGCCGGGAACGGCGATCATCGCGGTGCCGCTCACGCTCGCCGTGGTCAGCTACGTCACGTTCATCTACGCCGGCATCAAGAAGAGCCCGAAGAACTTCTTCAAGAACTCGCTCTTCCCCGCCGGCGTCCCGTGGCCGGTGTACTTCATCGTCACCCCGATCGAGCTCATCTCGACCTTCATCATCCGCCCGGTGACGCTCACCCTGCGACTGCTGATGAACCTCGTGGTCGGCCACATGATCCTGGTCCTCTGCTTCGCAGCGACCCAGTTCTTCTTCTTCACCGCAGGCGGCGGCTGGGCCGCGCTCGGTGTCGGAACCCTCGCCTTCGGCGGCGCCTTCACTCTCTTCGAGATTCTGGTCGCCGTCCTCCAGGCGTACGTCTTCACCGTCCTCACCGCGGTCTACATCCAGCTCGCGGTCGCAGA
Source organism: Microbacterium sp. 2RAF4 (assembly GCF_052115285.1). Taxonomy (NCBI): domain Bacteria; kingdom Bacillati; phylum Actinomycetota; class Actinomycetes; order Micrococcales; family Microbacteriaceae; genus Microbacterium; species Microbacterium sp. 2RAF4. Next base: position 26,328 of record NZ_JBFRGI010000001.1, read on the forward strand.
AGAGCACTAAGCCCACTAGACACTGAGCGGGCAGGCATCAGCCTTCCCACCCAACGAAAGGAAAAACCCCGTGGACGCAACTACGGTTCTCGCTGAAATCAACGGCAACCTCGCGGTGATCGGCTACGGCCTCGCTGCCATCGGCCCGGCCATCGGCGTGGGTATCGTCGTCGGCAAGACCATCGAGGGCGTCGCTCGTCAGCCCGAGCTGGCCGGCCGTCTCCAGGTCCTCATGTGGATCGGTATCGCCTTCACCGAGGCGCTTGCATTCGTCGGCATCGCCGTCGGATTCATCCCCTTCCCGTAATCCGAACCGACTTCTGAAGGAGACAGGATGCTGAACGCTCTTGTCACGAACCTCGCGGCTGAGGGTGAGGCGGCGAACAACCCGCTGATCCCCGCGTGGTACGACATCATCTGGTCGGGTCTGTGGTTCCTCATCATCTTGATCGTCGTGTGGAAGGTCGCCCTTCCCAAGCTGACGAAGATGCTCGATGAGCGGTCCGCCGCGATCGAGGGCAACATCGCCAAGGCCGACGAGGCGCAGAAGCAGGCGGAGGCGGCACTCGAGGAGTACACGCGTCAGCTCGCCGAGGCGCGCACCGAGGCCGGCGAGATCCGCGAGGCCGCCCGTGAGGACGGCAAGAAGATCGTCGCCGAGGCGAAGGACGCCGCGACCACCGAGGCCGCACGCATCACCGCCACCGCGCACACGCAGATCGAGGCGGAGCGTCAGACCGCTCTCGTCTCGCTCCGCAGCGAGGTCGGATCGCTCGCCCTCGACCTCGCCGGTGGCGTGGTCGGCGAGACGCTCTCCGACGACGCACGCGCGACCGCTGTCGTCGATCGCTTCCTCGCCGAGCTCGAGGCATCCGAGAAGGCGGCTCAGTAATGGGCAGCGCGACCACTCAGGCACTCGCGGCATCCATCAAGACGCTTGCCGCAGCGAAGGACATCACTCTCGACACGGCGCGGGAGCTGTTCGCCGCCGCCCGGGCCGTGAGCGACTCGTCCCAGCTGAGCGGCGCGCTTGCTGATCCTTCCGCTCCCGCCGTGGCACGACAGAATGTCGTCGCCGCGGTGTTCGGCGGGTTCTCCGCAGGCGCCAAGGACGTTCTGTCGACCGCGGTCGCAGAGCGCTGGTCCAACGCGGATGAACTCGTCGACGGTATCGAGGAGCTCGCGATCCGCGCTTCAGCGGTCGCCGAGCCGGACACGGACATCGAGGGCGAGCTCTTCGGGTTCTCCCGGGTGATCGCAGCGAACCCCGAGCTCGAACTCGCTCTGGGAAGCCGCGTCGGGGGAGAAGACGCCAAGAGCACGCTCGTCGAGCGTCTCCTGGCCGAGGGCTCCACGAGCGCCGCGTCGACGCTGGTCATCACGTCGCTGGTACGCCAGCCGCGTGAGCGCCGTGTTCGTCGTCTGCTGGACAGGGCGATGAACATCGTCTCGAACCAGCGCGGCCGCGTCGTCGCCACTGTGCACACCGCCACCGCCCTCAGCGATGCGCAGCGTGACCGTCTGAGCGAGTCGCTCTCGCGTCGCTACGACGGTCAGGTATCGCTCAACGTCGTCATCGACCCTGCCGTGGTCGGAGGTCTGCGTGTGCAGATCGCCGATGACGTCATCGACGGCAGCATCTCCGCACGACTCGCCGACCTTCGCCAGAAGCTCGCGGGCTAATACGACTTCGCGCGGGGAACCGCGCACCCAGATACAAAGGGAAGACAATGGCAGAACTATCGATCAGCCCCGACGTCATCCGTGACGCGCTGAAGGACTTCGCCGCCGCATACGAGCCCTCCGCGGCCGGTGCGACCGAGGTCGGCACCGTCGTCGACGCTGCTGACGGCATCGCTCACGTCGAGGGACTGCCCGGCGTCATGGCGAACGAGCTCGTCATCTTCGCTGACGGCACCAAGGGCCTCGCGCAGAGCCTGAACGAGCACGAGATCGGTGTCGTCGTCCTCGGCGACTTCACCGGCATCGAGGCCGGCCAGGAGGTCACCCGCACGGGTGAGGTCCTCTCGGTCCCCGTCGGCGACGGCTACCTCGGCCGCGTGGTCGACCCGCTCGGCAACCCGATCGACGGACTCGGTGCGATCGAGACCGAGAGCGTGCGCGCCCTCGAGCTCCAGGCGCCCGGCGTCATGCAGCGCAAGTCGGTGCACGAGCCGATGCAGACGGGCATCAAGGCCATCGACGCGATGATCCCCGTCGGCCGTGGCCAGCGTCAGCTGATCATCGGCGACCGCCAGACCGGCAAGACCGCCATCGCCATCGACACGATCATCAACCAGAAGGCCAACTGGGAGTCCGGCGACGTCAACAAGCAGGTCCGCTGCATCTACGTCGCGATCGGCCAGAAGGGTTCGACCATCGCCTCGGTGAAGGGCGCGCTCGAAGAGGCCGGCGCTCTGGAGTACACCACGATCGTGGCTGCTCCCGCGTCCGACCCTGCCGGCTTCAAGTACCTGGCTCCGTACACCGGCTCGGCCATCGGCCAGCACTGGATGTATGGCGGCAAGCACGTCCTCATCATCTTCGACGACCTGTCGAAGCAGGCTGAGGCCTACCGTGCCGTGTCGCTCCTCCTGCGTCGTCCGCCGGGCCGCGAGGCATACCCGGGTGACGTCTTCTACCTGCACTCCCGTCTGCTCGAGCGTTGCGCGAAGCTGTCGGACGAGCTGGGCGCCGGTTCCATGACGGGTCTCCCGATCATCGAGACCAAGGCGAACGACGTCTCCGCGTACATCCCGACCAACGTGATCTCGATCACCGACGGCCAGATCTTCCTGCAGTCCGACCTCTTCAACGCCAACCAGCGTCCCGCGGTCGACGTGGGTATCTCGGTCTCGCGAGTCGGTGGCGACGCGCAGGTGAAGTCGATCAAGAAGGTCTCCGGAACGTTGAAGCTGGAGCTCGCGCAGTACCGCTCCCTCGAGGCCTTCGCGATGTTCGCATCCGACCTCGATGCGGCTTCGCGTCGTCAGCTGTCCCGCGGTGCGCGTCTGACCGAGCTGCTCAAGCAGCCGCAGTACTCGCCGTACCCCGTCGAGGAGCAGGTCGTCTCGATCTGGGCCGGAACGAACGGCAAGCTCGACACGATCGAGGTCGAGGACGTGCTCCGGTTCGAGCGCGAACTCCTCGACTACCTGCGTCGCAACACCAAGGTGCTCGACACGCTGCGTGAGACCAACGTCCTCGATGACGCCACGGTCGCAGAGCTCGAGAAGCAGACGGACGCCTTCGTCCTGGAGTTCCAGGGTGGCAAGGGCCACGCTATCGGCGCCCCCGGTCACGAGGAGCACGCTGCAGCCGAGGCTGAGGACGTCAATCAGGAGAAGATCGTCAAGGGTCGTCGCGCGTAATCGCGTGAGGTACTGAGATATGGGCGCTCAACTCCGGGTCTACAAGCAGAAGATCTCTTCTGCTCAGACGACCAAGAAGATCACGAAGGCGATGGAACTCATCGCGGCTTCGCGCATCCAGAAGGCGATGGCACGCGTCAAGGCGTCCACCCCCTTCGCGCGAGCCGTGACGAGGGCCGTGTCGGCCGTCGCGACGCACTCGAACGTGGATCACCCGCTGACCCGCGAGTCCGAGAACATCACCCGCTCCGCGGTCGTGATCTTCTCCTCGGACCGCGGTCTCGCCGGAGCCTTCAACTCGCAGATCCTCCGTGAGGGTCTCGAGGTGGCAGAGCTCATGCGCGAGCAGGGCAAGGAGCCGGTGTTCTACCTCATCGGCCGCAAGGCCGTCGGATACTTCCAGTTCCGACGGATCGCTGCGGCCGCGGAGTGGACCGGCGACACCGACACCCCGTCGTTCCACACCGCCGAGGAGATCTCGGCGACACTGCTCGAAGCGTTCTCCCGTGGAGGACAGGACGGCGGCGTCGATGAGATCCACCTCGTGTACAACCGTTTCGTCAGCATGATGACGCAGTCGCCGGAGTCCGTGCGTCTGCTCCCGCTGGAGATCACGGAAGCCGATGAGTCGGAAGCCGGTAGCACCGTTTACCCGCTGTACGAGTTCGAGCCGGACGCCGAGACTGTTCTCGACGCGATCCTGCCGGTGTACATCCAGAGCCGCGTCTTCAACGCTCTCCTGCAGTCGTCCGCCGCCAAGCAGGCAGCGACGCAGAAGGCGATGAAGTCGGCCAGCGACAACGCCGACAAGCTCATCACCGACTACACCCGTCTGCGCAACAACGCGCGTCAGGCGGAGATCACGCAGCAGATCGCCGAGATCGTCGGCGGGGCCGACGCTCTCGCGAGCAAATAGACCATCAGGAAAGAGACGAAAATGACCCTCACCGCTCCGGCTGACCAGCCGGCGACCGCGGTCGTCGGGCGCGTCGCACGCGTCAACGGTCCGGTTGTCGACATCGAGTTCCCGCACGACTCGATCCCCGACATCTACAACGCGCTGAAGACCACCATCGCGATGGGCGAAGAGTCCACCGAGATCACTCTCGAGGTCGCGCAGCACCTGGGCGACGACCTCGTCCGCGCCATCGCCCTGAACCCCACCGACGGCATCGTCCGCGGACAGGAAGTCAGCGACACCGGTGAGGCCATCTCGGTCCCCGTCGGCGACGTGACCAAGGGCAAGGTGTTCAACGTCATCGGCGAGGTGCTGAACCTCGAGCCCGGTGAGACGATCGAGGTCACCGAGCGCTGGCCCATCCACCGCAAGGCGCCGAACTTCGACCAGCTCGAGTCCAAGACTCAGATGTTCGAGACCGGCATCAAGTCGATCGACCTCCTGACCCCGTACGTGCTGGGTGGAAAGATCGGTCTGTTCGGTGGTGCCGGTGTCGGCAAGACCGTCCTCATCCAGGAGATGATCCAGCGCGTCGCGCAGGACCACGGTGGTGTGTCGGTGTTCGCCGGTGTCGGTGAGCGTACCCGTGAGGGCAACGACCTGATCCACGAGATGGAAGAGGCGGGTGTCTTCGACAAGACCGCCCTCGTCTTCGGCCAGATGGACGAGCCGCCGGGGACGCGTCTGCGCGTGGCCCTGTCGGCTCTGACGATGGCGGAGTACTTCCGTGACGTGCAGAAGCAGGATGTGCTGCTCTTCATCGACAACATCTTCCGCTTCACGCAGGCCGGTTCCGAGGTCTCCACGCTGCTGGGCCGCATGCCCTCCGCCGTGGGTTACCAGCCGAACCTCGCCGACGAGATGGGTGTGCTCCAGGAGCGCATCACCTCGACGCGCGGTCACTCGATCACCTCGCTGCAGGCGATCTACGTGCCGGCCGACGACTACACCGACCCGGCTCCGGCGACGACGTTCGCCCACCTCGACGCGACGACCGAGCTCTCTCGTGAGATCGCCTCGAAGGGTCTGTACCCGGCCATCGACCCGCTGACCTCGACGTCGCGCATCATGGACCCCCGCTACTTGGGCGAGGACCACTACCGCGTCGCGACGACCGTCAAGCAGATCCTCCAGAAGAACAAGGAGCTGCAGGAGATCATCGCCATCCTCGGTGTCGACGAGCTCTCCGAGGAAGACAAGATCGTCGTGTCGCGTGCGCGCCGCATCCAGCAGTTCCTCTCGCAGAACACCTACATGGCCAAGAAGTTCACGGGCGTCGAGGGTTCGACCGTCCCGCTGAAGGAGACCATCGAGTCGTTCGACGCGATCACCCGCGGTGACTTCGACCACGTGGCCGAGCAGGCCTTCTTCAACGTCGGTGGCATCTCCGACGTGGAAGAGCAGTGGGCGAAGATCCAGAAGGAGAACGGCTGACCATGGCGCTGCACGTCAGCCTCGTCTCCGCTGATGCGGAGGTCTGGACGGGAGAGGCGAGCCTCGTGGTCGCCAAGACCGTCGAGGGTGAGATCGGCTTCATGTCCGGCCACGAGCCGGTGCTGGCCATCCTCGCCGAGGGCCAGGTTCGCATCACCCAGTCGGATGGCACCAAGGTGCTGGCCAACGCTCAGGACGGGTTCCTCTCCATGGAGGGCGACACCCTGACGATCGTCGCCGGCAACGCGGCTCTCATCGCCTAGCAGCACCTGTTTCACGCGTCCGCCTCGGCACCCTCACGGGTTCCGAGGCGGACGCGTCTGTATCCGCCGAGGTTCCATGAAGATCCTGCTCCCGCCGTCCGAGACCAAGCACGAGGGCGGCGACGGTTCGCCGCTCGATCTCGAGTCGCTCGTGCTGCCGTCGCTGTCGGCGCATCGCACCGCCGTCATCGATGCGCTGGTCGAGCTCGCCTCCGACGAGGAGACTGCGCGTCGCGTGCTCAAGCTGAGTGAGCGTCAGAGCGGCGATATCGCGCACAATCGGGTGCTTCGGTCGGCCCCCACGATGCCCGCGATCGATCGCTACACGGGTGTGCTGTTCGATGCTCTCGATGCCCGATCCCTGTCATCAGCCTCCCGCAGATGGCTCGGTGAGCATGTCTGGATCCACAGCGCGCCCTTCGGTCCTGTGGGTGCTCTGGATCTGGTGCCCATGTACCGGCTCGCGGCCGGAACGTCGGTTCCCGGGCTGCCGGCCCTTCGACGGCACTGGGCGGCCGCGACATCCGCTGCTGTCGCGGAGGCTGCACCCGCGTTCATCCTCGATCTGCGGAGCGAGGCCTATGCCGCGTTGGGCCCGGTCCCCGATTCGGTCTCTTCCGCGTACGTCCGTGTCGTGACGGAGCAGGGGAGAGCCCTCAATCACTTCAACAAGAAGTCCAAGGGATTGCTCGTGCGCGCGATCGCCGAGGAGCGACCGCGCGTCACGTCCGCTCGGGGCTTCCGGGCCTGGGCGGACAGGCGGGGGCTGGTCTTCCGTGATGGTGAAGGCGACGGTGTCTGGGAGCTGGTCGTCGAGGAGTGACCTGCTCAGTCTGGGCGATCGCGATTCCGCGGGAGAGATTCCCGCGAACGCGCCCGAGGGCCTAAGGGACATGCGCGGAAACCCCGGGAAGCGCTAGTGTGTTCAGCGCATGATGACCCATCATGAACTTCTGGAGGGAACCATGAACGACTACTACGGCTATGACGGCCTGTCAGGCGGCGCGGTCGTCGCGTTGATCCTGGTCTACACGATCCTGCCACTCGCCATCTACGCGCTCTACTCGTGGTTCTACATGAAGATCTTCGAGAAGGCGGGCGTGCAGGGCAAGTGGCGTGCCTGGGTGCCGGTCTACAGCACCATGATCTTCTACAAGCTCGGCGACCTGAGTCCCTGGCTCGTCCTGTACCTCATGGGCGCCGGCATCGTCGGAGCGATCATCCCGTTCCTCGGCTGGTTCCTGATCCTCCCGCTCGTCGGCATCGCCGGTCGCGTCATCGACCTGATCGCCGCATGGCGCGTCGGTCTGAAGTTGCAGAAGGACGCCGTCTGGGTCGTGCTGTATTTCTTCCTGCCGCCGGTGTGGCTCGGCATCAACGCGTTCGACAAGTCGCGGTGGAACCCGGCCATCCAGCCCGCGTCCTGGGCAGCGAACGGCCTGCTCGGCGACCGGACGGTCTGGGACGGCATCCCCGCTCAGGCATCGGCTGCAGCCCCCAATGCTGGTTACGGTGCGCCCCAGGGCTACGCTCAGCCCGGCCCGCAGGGGTACGCTCCGCCGGCGCAGCCCGGTTACGCGCCGCCTGCACAGCCCGGTTACGCACCGCCTGCTGCACCGGCAACCGGCGCACCGGTCCCGCCGGCCACCCCGCCCGCGGCACCGTCGACCCCGCCTGCGGCACCGTCAGCCCCGCCCGCGCCGCCGACCACGCCGCCTGCGCCGCCGACGGCTCCGCCCGCCGCACCGCCGGCAGCGCCCACGACTCCGCCCACGGATCCCACACAGCCGCCGGCGTGATCATCTGACGAGACGGCATCGTCTGGCACAGAGCCCCCGACTCCTGTCGGGGGCTCTGTGCTGTCGCGGCTGGTTCTGCACCCGCGGCGCCCGCTAACGTGGACGATATGCTTTCGTCCCCGTACCGCGCAGGCAGATCCGGTCACGTGTTGCCTCTCGGCTCGCGTCTTGCGGCCTCGCTGCCTTCGTCGGCGGCCACCACGGGAACGGGAGCGTGATCGCGGTGTACGTGACTTCTACTACGATGTGTTGTGAGTATCCTGCGACCGTCCGACCCGCCGCAGGCCCATCGGAGGCAGCACGTGGCTGAGACGAAGACGCAACGGATCACGGTTGCGCAGCGCCCGCTGCTGCTCTCCTGGTCCGGTATCACCGATCAGGGGCGCCGTCGCGAGACGAACCAGGACGCCTTCTTGGCCGACTATCCGCTGTTCATCGTGGCAGACGGCATGGGCGGCCATGCCGGTGGCGAGATCGCGAGTCAGAGCACGGTGTCCCGCCTTCAGGCCATCGTCTCGTCGGGGAAGGTCGATCGTCCCTCCATCGAGAGCGCACTCGAGCTCGCTGTCGGCGACATCGCCGACCACCCCGAGACCACCGACGAGGGTACGGGCACCACGCTCACGGGCGTCTACCTCGACACCGAGGGCGACGAGGCCCAGTGGATCGCCTTGAACATCGGCGATTCCCGTGTCTATCTTCTTCGCGACGACAAGCTGGTGCAGATCACGACGGATCACTCGGTCGTGCAGGAACTGATCGCGGCAGGAAAGCTCAGCCCTGAGGAAGCCGAAGGGCACCCGTACAGCAACGTCATCACCCGCGCGGTGGGAGCGAGCGAACTCACGGCGCCGGACTACGTCGCCATCGACGTGCGACCCGGTGACCGGTTCGTCGTCTGCTCCGACGGGCTCACCAAGGAGCTCACCGACTACGGGATCCAGCACTTCCTACGCGAGCACGAAGACCCGGGGGCGGCAGTCGATGCGATGCTCGCGGCGGCCCTGGAGAACGGCGGCCGCGACAACGTGACGCTCATCATCGTCCAGGTCGCGTCTGAGGACGACTCCTCCTCCCCGATCGAGGACACATCTCAATAGTGTCCTGAGGCTGTGGAGACCGCTCACCGACGGCCTGCGATGCGATCGACTCGAGGGCATGGATTCCCTCCCGATCGTTTTGCCGTCCGAGCAGGTGCCACATCACCGCGCTCCTGTGCCGTTCCTGGCCGCCATCGTGCCGATCGCCGCCGGCGTGGTCCTGTGGGCGGTCTCGGGCTCGCTCCTCGCGCTGTGCTTCGCGGCACTGGGGCCCCTGATGATCGGGGCGTCGATGGTGGACGCGGCACGCCTCCGGCGTCGGGAGCGGCGCCGCGGAGAGCGGAAGATCGCGGAGGGGTGGGCCACGGCGGAGACCGAGCTCGTCCGCCGGCACAGCGAGGAGCGCAGGGCGCTGTGGCAGCGCCGCCCCGACGCAGCGACCTGCATCGTGCAGTCCCCGCTCCGAGGAACGCAGCCCGTCGATGCGGATACCTGGGTCGTCGTCGGTGCCGGCGCGACGGCCAGCGAGGTCCGCTGCACCGGAGGCGAAGACGAGCGCGGACGAGCCTTCCGCGAACGATGCCGTGTCATCGGCGCCTCGCCCGTCGTGGTGCTGCTCGGGGGAGGGATCTGTCTCAGAGGAGCGGGTCCGCTGACGGCCGCCGCCGCGAGAGCTCTGATCCTGCAGTTGTGCCTGCGCTTCGGGCCGTCGCAGTTCTCGCTCGTCGGGGGTGATCGCGTCGGCGTCGATCTCGTCCGCGGGGGACTCGGCGGCCTGCCCCATGCGCGATGGACTCGTCGCAGGGCATTCCGGCTGGGCGTCGGGCCCTGCGCCGGAGAGAGACCGGACGCGGACGCGCTGATCTGCACAGCCGATCCCGATGAGGAGGTCCCGGAGGGCGTGACGACGGTGATCGACATCGTGGAGCCGGGCCTCGCAACGCTGCGCACGGCGAGCGGGACGACGACCGTCGCCGTCGAGTTCCTCTCGTCGAGGCAGGCCGAAGTGCTGTGCAGCGAGATCGCACAACGGGGCGACGAGGCAGGCGCGCCTCCCGATTCGGTGGCTCTCCACGAACTCGAACAGCCGCATGGCGAAGGGCTGGCGGCGGCGATCGGCCGCGGCGAGCGGGGGAGCATCGTGGTCGACATCGTCGACGACGGTCCTCACGCGCTCGTGACCGGCATGACGGGGACGGGCAAGAGCGAACTGCTCGTGAGCTGGGTCACCGCGATGGCATCGGCGCACGGGCCGGATCGGGTGACCTTCGTCCTGGCCGATTTCAAGGGCGGTACTGCGTTCGAGCCGCTGCGTGCACTGCGGCATGTCGTGGCCGTCATCACCGATCTCGATGACGAGGGTGCACGGCGTGGCGTCTCCAGCCTCACGGCGGAGCTTCGCCGCCGGGAGGCTGTGCTCGCGGCGGCGGGGGCCCGCGATGTGCGTGAGGTCTCGATACCCAGGCTGGTGATCGTCGTCGACGAGTTCGCAGCGCTGCTCGCGGAGCACGCCGACCTGGGCGCGGTCTTCACCGATATCGCCGCCCGTGGCCGCGCACTCGGCATGCATCTGATCCTCGGCACGCAGCGAGCTTCCGGTGTGGTCAGAGATGCCCTGGCGGCGAACTGTCCCCTTCGCATCAGCCTCCGCGTGAGCGACGCTGCCGACAGTCGGCTGATGCTCGGCAGTGAGGCGGCCGCAGCGCTCCCCGGCGACCCGGGATCACGGGGGCTCGCGCTGGTGCGGAGACCGAAGGACCAGGAGGCCGTCGTTCTGCGGGCTGCGTTGACGGAGGCGTCCGACCTTCGAGAGGCGGGGGAGCGATGGGCGTCAGGAGAGCGGCCGTCCAGCCCTTGGCTTCCGCCGTTGCCCGCGCTTCTCCCGCTCGGCGAGCTCCTCGACGAGGCCGATGCGGGATCCGACGCCGTCGTCATCGGACGCGCTGACGACCCCGACCGGCAGGCGCAACCTCCGGTTCTCCTGGACTGCGGGCACGAGCGGGGGATCGCGGTGCTGGGCGCGCCCGGTAGCGGCCGAACCACCGTGTTGAGGACTGTGGCGGCCCAGCGCGATGACGCCTCATGGATGCCCGGCGATGCTGAGGAGGCGTGGGATCTGCTCTCCGTATGGGCGGACGGCAGCCGGCGACCTCCGACCACAGTCCTCTGCGATGACGTCGATGTGCTGGTGGCGAGCCTGCCGCCGGAGTACGGCCATCAGGTCGTCCAGCTGTGGGAGCAGGTGCTTCGCACGGCACAGGGCACGACGTTCGTGATGACCGCGGCCAGGGCGAACGGCACCTGGGGGCGCATGCTCGATCTCCTGCCGCGTCGCGCGCTGCTTCGTATGTCGACGAAGCTGGAGCATCTGGCGGCAGGAGGCGAGCCATCGGGTTTCCTTCGTGATCGTGCTCCGGGGCGCGCAAGGATCGGCGATCAGGAGGTCCAGGTCGCGTGGACCGACGAAACGGAGTCTCGTCGGTCCGCGGAGCAGTCAGCCGCGGTGTGGCGGCCGACGTCCGCGCTCACAGCCGTCGTCACTGCCGGGGCTCAGGAGGTCATCGACCGTCTGCGTCGCGCGCATCCCGAGTGCGCGGTGAGGGAGCCGGGGGTGGAGCGGGCGGACACGGATCGGCCGAGCGTCGTGGTCGGCGATGCGGAGGCATGGCAGCGGAACTGGACACTCTGGCAACAGGTGCGATCCACGGGTGAGGTTCTCATCCGTTGCGAGCGTCCTGCTGATCTCCGCCAGCTGATCGGCGCCCGCGAGCTGCCGCCGTACGCCCGTCCGCACGCGGGTCGAGCGTGGTCGGTGATCGGGGCTGAGCCGCCACGAAGAGTGCACGTGGCCGAGCTGTCGCCCTGAGGAGCGCTGCGCGGTCGGGGTGCGCCTCCGGGTCAGATGCCCGCGCCCGGACGGATGGCGCCGACGTCGACGCCCCCGCCGAGCACAGTGAGGGGGAGAGCCTCACCGAGCGCGGCCACATCCGCATCGGTGAGACCGCCCGCGCGTGCGAGGAGCGTGGCGGCCACGATCGTCGAGGCACGAGTCGCTCCGTCGAGCATCTTCAGAGCCACCGTCGTCCCGTTCGGGGCGACCATGACCAGGACGCCTTCGGCGCCGTGCTTCGTGAACACGCCCAGCTTCTCCGTCGCGATCGTGTCAGGGCGACCTGCGCCCTCGATCGTCCACGGGTTCTCTCGGACCGCGCGAACCAGGGAACCGGCGACGCGATGCAGGGCGAACGGCGAGCGGTCGGATGCCGTTCCGATCCGATGGATCGCGCGTGCAAGGCCGGTCAGAGTGATCGCATGCACGGGCGCGCCGCACCCGTCGATCGCGGTGTGCGCGATCTTCTCACCCGTGAGGCGCTCGACGACGTCCCTGATGTGCTGCTGCAACGGGTGGGCGGGGTCGAGGTAGCCGGCAGTGGGCCAGCCGGTCGCGACACAGGCACGGAGCATCGCGGCGTGCTTGCCCGAGCAGTTCATGCGCACACGCGTGGGTTCACCATGCTCGCGCACGAGTTCATCGCGCGTCGACGAGTCGCTCGGCCACGATGCAGGGCAGCCTAGATCGTCCTCCGTGAGTCCGCTCTCGGTGAGGATGTCGCGCACGACGGACGCATGCCGGTCGGTGCCGACATGGCTCGCCGTCGAGAGCGCGAGCTGTTCGCCCTCGAGGATGGCGCCCGCCGTGACGCAGGCGATCGCCTGCAGCGGCTTGAGGCTCGAGCGCGGCAGGACGAGGGCGTCGGCATTGCCGTGTCGGGCGACGATGTCTCCGTCGGGGGAGAGGACGACGGCCGCGCCGGCGTGGCGGGATTCGACGAATCCGTTCCGCTCGACGACGGCGAGTTCCACGGAATCCTGAACGGTGAGAGTCTCCAGCACCCGTCAACTCTAGCTCGGCGTGCAGGGCCGTTCGCGTCGCGTCGGACGACCCTGACAGACTGGTCGCATGGCAGAGACCAGTCCTCGCACTCTCGGCGAACACCGCTACGCGCTCACATCGACCTGGACCGGCAACACGGGTACCGGGACAACGGGATATCGCGACTACCGCCGCGATGTGACGATCGAGATCGAGGGCAAGCCCGATCTTCTCGCCTCCGCGGACAAGCCCTTCCGTGGTGACGCCTCACGCTGGAATCCGGAGGACCTGCTGCTCGCGTCGCTCTCCGAGTGTCACCTGCTGTCATACCTCCACGCCTGCGTCACGGCTGGCGTCGTCGTGGTGTCCTATCGAGACCGGGCGACCGGAATGATGCGCGAGGACGGAGCGGGCGGCGGATCATTCGTCGAGGTGATGCTGCATCCTGAGGTCGTCGTCGCCGAGGAGTCGATGATCGAGGCTGCAGAACGCGCCCACACCCAGGCGAACGAATGGTGTTTCATCGCGAACTCGATGAACTTCCCCGTGCGTCACGCGGCGAGGGTCAGTGCTCTCTCCTGAGCCGCGCCGCGATCTCTGCTGAGCCGCGCCGCGATCTCTGCTGAGCCGCGCCGCGATCGACGACGGGGCGGTCAGCGACGCTCGTGCGGGAGAGCCTGCTTGATCTTCTCGATGGCTCCCTGCGCGGGTGCCTCGTTGTACGCACCCGCGAGCTCCTGACCGGAGAGACCATGGATCGCGGCCATGATCTGGTCGGTGGCGAGGCGGCGAGCTCGCCCGCTGGCGGCCGGGCCGTGCGGCGAGAGGTCGAGCGGCTCGCCGAAGCGCACGGTGATGCGCTCTTTGAGCGTCGGCATCTTCGCTCCGACCGGCATCACCTTGTCGGTGCCGATGAGTCCGACCGGGACCACCGGGGCGCCCGTCTGCAGGGCGAGGAACGCGACTCCCGTGCGGCCCTTGTACAGACGACCGTCGGTCGAGCGGGTGCCCTCGGGGTACAGGGCGACGGCCAGGCCCTCATCGAGGAGCTGGCGCTGGAGGTCGAGGGCATCGAGCGCGGCCTGTCCCGCACCCCGGCGCACGGGTATCGCGCCGATCGACTCGAAGAAGGTCTTGCTCATCCAGCCCTTGAAGCCTGTGCCCTCGAAATACGCCGACTTCGCCAGGAAGTGCACGGGGCGGGGAGCGGCCACCGGGATGGCGATCGAATCGATGAACGAGAGGTGGTTGCTCGCGAAGATCACGGGACCTTCGAGGGGCACGTTCTCGCGCCCTTCGATTCGCGGACGATACACCAGTCGAGCGAGCGGAGTGATGAGGCTCCGGCCCAGGGTATAGGCGAACCCGGCGTGACGGGGCTTCGCAGTCGTCTCGGGTGAGGATTCCTCTTCTGACGAGGCTTCGGGCTCGACGGACTGCTCAGAGGTCATCAGAGCAGATTACTCCCGGATCCATGCCGGCGTGGGAATGAAGACTTGCGCCGCGCCTCCCAGCGCGGGCAAAGGGGTATGAGGCAGGATGGAGGTTCCCGCCCGCGATCCTGAGGTCTCACTGTGCGTAAGCGTCCGCTCCTCGTCCTGTCCACTGTCGCTGCGGCGACCCTCCTGCTGGCCGGCTGCGCCGGCGGCGGCGCGCCCGAGAGCTCGGGCACCCCTTCGCCGTCCGCGTCGAGCGGGTGTCTGCTGAATGCACAGCCGGGAGAGACGTCGGATGCCGTCACGGTCGACGGCGAAGGTCTCGACGCGAAGATCACCGTCCCCGCCGATGCAGCCTTCGCCGACGTGGAACGGACCATCGTGGCCAAGGGCGATGGCGATGAGGTGCTCGCGAACGATCTCGTCGGCGTGAAGTTCCAGATCGTGGATGCCGCGACCGGCGAGGTCGTCGACTCCTCCGCCCGGAACGAAGGCGGCGAGGCCTCCGTCCTGCTCGACCAGAACAGCGCATCGCTCTTCATCGCCGCGCTCGAGTGCCAGCCGCTCGGCACTCAGGTGGTCCTCGCGCTGCCCGGCAAGGTCTTCGGTGACGGCGGCACGAACAAGGTCGTCTACGCCGAAGCCGTCGAGAAGCTGCCGGAGAAGGCCACGGGCACCCCGGTCGACCCGACGCCCGGCATGCCGACGGTGAAGCTCGACGACAAGGGCGCGCCGACCGTCACGATCCCGGACGGTGACGCGCCGACCGAGACGAAGGTGGCCGTCCTCAAGCAGGGCGATGGTGCGACCGTGGGCACGGGCGACCTCGTGGTCGTGCAGTACCTGGGCGTGAAGTGGTCCGACGGCAAGGAGTTCGACTCCAGCTGGAGCCGCGATGCCGCTCCGACGCAGTTCCAGACCACGGGCGTCGTCGCGGGCTTCCAGAAGGCGCTCGAGGGCCAGAAGGTCGGCTCGCAGGTCGTCGTCGTCATGCCGCCCTCCGACGGGTACGGCGCGAGCGAGGGACACGAACTGCAGAAGGAGAGCCTCGTGTTCGTCGTCGACATCCTCGCGACGACACCGGTTCAGGCTCAGCAGTAACCGCAGCGGAGCCGCGGACGTGACCTAGGCTGGCGGTATGCGTCGCGTCATCGTCCTCGGCTCCACCGGTTCCATCGGCACCCAGGCGCTGGACGTCATCCGTGCCAATCCTCGTCGCTTCGAGCTGGTCGGTCTCGCAGCCGGTTCCAACGCCGAGCTGCTGGAGGAGCAGGCCGCGCAGTTCCAGGTCGAATCCACTGCTCTCGGTGCTGTCGAGGCGGAGCAGCTCGTCCGTGACGTCGAAGCCGATGTGGTGCTCAACGCCATCACGGGCTCGATCGGACTCGGGTCGACGCTCGCCGCGTTGAAGGCGGGCCGCACGCTCGCCCTCGCGAACAAGGAATCCCTCATCGTCGGTGGCGACCTGGTCCTCGCCGCGGCTGCCCCCGGACAGATCGTCCCGGTGGATTCCGAGCACTCGGCCCTCGCGCAGGCCCTGCTCGCGGGTACCCATGCCGAAGTGCGACGGCTCGTCGTCACCGCGTCCGGCGGCCCCTTCCGCGGACGCAGCCGTGGCGAGCTGACCCAGGTGACTCCGTCGGAGGCGCTCGCGCATCCGACGTGGGACATGGGCCGCATGGTCACGACGAACTCCGCGACCCTGGTCAACAAGGGGCTCGAGGTGATCGAGGCGCATCTGCTCTTCGACATCGCCTACGACGACATCGAGGTGGTGGTGCACCCGCAGTCGATCGTGCACTCGATGGTGGAGTTCATCGACGGATCCACCATCGCGCAGGCCTCCCCGCCCGACATGCGCCTGCCCATCTCGCTCGGTCTGGACTGGCCGCACCGCGTCGGAGGCGTAGGGCGGCCGCTCGACTGGTCCTCTGCGACCTCGTGGACGTTCGAACCGCTCGACGGCGAGGCCTTCCCGTCCGTCGCCCTCGCGAAGTCGGTCGGACGCGCCGGCGGTACGTTCCCCGCGGTCTACAACGCGGCGAACGAACAGGCAGTCGATGCCTTCCACGAGGGTCGGCTCTCGTTCCTCGGGATCGTCGACACGATCGCCCGCGTCATCGACGCGCATGACGCGCCCGATGTGCTCACCGTCGAGACGCTCGCCGCGGCGGAAGCCTGGGCACGCGCGACGGCGGATCGGATGATCGCTGCGGTCTGACCCGGGGGCGTCCTCGTGGCGTCGCGTCCTGCACGCCGTCACCGGGGCGCGGGTGCGCCCCGGCGATTCCGATCAGTCTTCGTCGGGGTACGGGACGGGCCAGCGGGAGTCGGGAACGGCCCACCCGGCGGCGCGGAGCGCACGACGGGCGAGCTCACGTGCGGAGTACGGTGTGCGGACACCGCGGATGTCGCGGTAGTCCTGATGTCCCGGTCCCGCCCAGAGGATGGCATCGCCGTCACCGACCAGGCCGACCGCGGTGACGATGGCGTTCTCCGGTGGTGAGGCCTCATGGATCTCGGCGTCCGGTCGCGCGCGGCGTGCACCCTCGATGAGAGTGGCCCGGATGGATGCGGGGTCCTCGAAGCGGGGGTGGTGGTCGGTGACGACGAGGATGTCGCTGCCCTCCACGGCGGTGCGCGCCATGTCGAATCGCTTGCTCGCGTCCCGGTCGCCATCGGCGCCGAACAGCATCAGCACCTTGCCGGGGGTCACGCGGCGGACGGCGGCGAGCGTCTTCTCGAACGCGTCGGGGGAGTGGCC
The DNA here is from genome assembly GCF_052115285.1 of Microbacterium sp. 2RAF4. NCBI lineage: Bacteria > Bacillati > Actinomycetota > Actinomycetes > Micrococcales > Microbacteriaceae > Microbacterium > Microbacterium sp. 2RAF4. The sequence continues at coordinate 43,267 of NZ_JBFRGI010000001.1, forward strand.
GAAGTCGACGAAGACCGCGGGACCCGTGTCGCCGGATACCAGCTGCGTGCGTCCGGGCAGATAGGCGCGGATGCCGTCGTCACGGGTGAGGGCGTCGACGATGCGATCCCAGGCGTAGCCGCCCTCGACGAGCATCACGATCGCCAGAGCCGCATTGGCGGCCATATGCGGACCGATCACCGGGACCGTCGTCGTGAGGGAGCCGGCCGGACCGGTCATCGTGAAGGTGGTTCCGGCCGCACGCTCGTCGTCGATGACGACGACCCAGTCCGCGGCGCGGGCAGCCTCGGGGTCGGCGGCGATCGACGGAGTGCCCACCGTGACGACGGGGATCTCGGAACGTTCGACGACGACCGCTCCCGACGGCGAGTCCAGGCAGATGACGCCCCGCTTGGCGCGGTCGGGGCGGAAGAGCGGCAGCTTCGCCTCGAAGTACTCCTCCATGTCGGCGTAGTCGTCGAGGTGGTCGTGACTGAGATTGGTGAATCCGGCGACATCGAACAGGATGCCGTCGACGCGGTGACGGGAGAGCGCCTGCGCGCTGACCTCGACGGCGACCGCTTCGACCTCGCGCTCCCGCATGAGAGCGAGCAGCGCATGCATCTCGGAAGCCTCTGGGGTGGTCAGGCGGGACACGATGACCTCGCCGGCGATGTGACGCTCCGCAGTGGAGGACAGTCCGGTGACGACGCCGATCTGGTCGAGGATGCCCTCGAGCAGGTGGGAGACGCTGGTCTTCCCGTTGGTCCCGGTCGTCGCGAACAGCAGGGGAAGCGGATCGTCCGCCCCGGTGCCGTAGACCCAGGCACTGAGGTCGCCGAGCACCGCGCGAGGATCGTCGACCACGAGTATCGGGAGGCCAGCGGACTCCGCGATGACCGCGCCGGCCTCGTCGGTGATGACGGCGACGGCACCCTTCTCGGCAGCGGTGGCGGCGAAGTCCGCCCCGTGTCGGTTGATGCCCTGGATCGCGACGAACGCCTCGCCGGGACGCAGGTCCGCAGTGGCGAGAGTGATGCCGGAGAGGGCGATCCCGTCGACATCGCCGCGGACGGTACGGGCGAAACGGGAGGCGAGTTCGGACAGCTCACGCCGGGGCGGGTTCGCGGGGCGGAGCACGGGAGGCAGGCTCGGTTGTTGTTCAATCGACATGTCGCATCAATGATCTCACGACCGGGGTGAGAACCCCTCGCGAGCGACCCCTCGCGCGCCGGATTCCGGAGCACGAGAGGCCGCTCCCATCGTCAGGCGCGACGGCGGTAGGCGACGATCGCGACGACCAGCGCGGCGAAGCCGGCCAGCAGCCCTCCGGCTCCCAGCGCCACCCCCAGGGGGTCGGACACCGTGGCCGGGGTCGTGGCCTCCGCCGCGGCGTCGGATCCGGCGTGCTCACCGTGTCCGTCCGCTGCGGCAGCGGTCACCGAGACCACCGGCGCCGGCGCATCGAGACTGTGCGGATCCTCGCCGTTCTCGGCGAGCTGCGTCCACTCGGTCGCTCCCTCGACGCACGTCTGCACGACGGGGAACGCCAGAGTGTCCGGTGTGTCCTCGTCCAGTCCGACTCCCATGCTCACCGCGCCCCGGAGCTCGGTGGGAACGGGCGCGACCGCGGTGTAGGTGACAGCGCTGACGAGGCCGTCATCGCCCCGCTCGACCTGGATGTCCCAGTCGGAGTCCATGGTCGGTGAGACGGACGCGAGCCCCTCGGGCATCGTGATGCGCAGTGCGGTCGTGGGGGAGTTCTCACAGCCGTGCGAGAACGAGAACGTGAGGACGCCGTGGTCACCGGCGGCGAGCTCGTCGGGGCTGACCCCGACGTGCGCTCCGGCCATGAGGGGTGCGGTGACGGCGAGGGCCACGCCGCCGATGAGGCCGGTGGTGGCGAGGCGCAGACGGTGGGTACGGGTGTTGCGGGTCATGAGATCTCCTGGTGATCGACATGCGGGCACGCCGATGGCGCGTCTCCGCGAGAGGGATGCCACGCGTGTCCGGGTGGCGCATTCGAGTGCGACGGTTCAGTCGCGCAGGAGAGTGGGAGGCCCGCGTCGCGGCAGAGCGGCCGAGACCGCGGCGTCGAAGGGCGAGAAGATGATCGAGCGCAGACGCGCCGGACGGCGGTGCAGCACGGGCGCCACTGCGGACGCACGTCGGAAGAGGGCATCGACCCAGCGCGCGACCACGCGGACGATCGCCTCGCCGTGCCACACCAGCAGCGTGGTCAGCACAGCCGCGACGAGGTGCGCCGACAGCATCAGCGCGCCGGGGGCCGCAGCAGGGGACGGCGATGCGAGGAGGGAGAGGTCGAGGTGATGGGCGTGTCCACCGCCGGCGATCGGCGTCCCCGCGGTGGGCGAGCCCAGCACCTGGAACACGACGTGGAAGGCGGCTTGCCCGAGGAACACGGCGAGGGCCACTCTGGCGCGCGACCGTCGGACTCCGACCAGGAGAGCCGCGAGCGGGGTGATCAGGCTCGCGACCGCGACGATCAGCAGCACATGCGGAGCCGTACCGCCCCCGAGGGTGTGGGACAGTGCTGCGAGCAGTGTCGCGACGGAGGAGACGGCGGCAGCGCGCACGAGTCGCAGCTGCCGGCTATTCACGCTGACAGCCTAGTCGTGCTGCAGCGCCGGGCGGATTCCTAGCTGGGGGCACTAACGTTGGCACGTGGAATTCCTGCTCTATCTGGCCGGCATCCTCTTCATGCTGATCGGCCTCGGGCTCTCGATCGGCGTGCATGAGGTCGGGCACCTCGTCCCCGCGAAGCTCTTCGGCGTGCGCGTCGGCCAGTACATGATCGGCTTCGGACCGCGACTGTGGTCCAAGCGCATCGGCGAGACCGAGTACGGTTTCAAGCTGCTGCCTCTGGGGGGCTTCATCTCGATGTCTGGCATGTATCCGGCATCGAAGAACTCCGGTCCGGCGTCGGGCGTCTTCCGCTCGTTGATCCAAGACGCGCGCAGTGCCAACGACGAGACCATCGCAGAGGGCGCAGAAGACCGGGTCTTCTACCGGCTGCCGGTGTGGAAGCGCGTCGTCGTCATGCTCGGCGGGCCCGCCATGAATCTCGTGCTCGCGACGGTGATCTTCACCGTGCTGCTGTCCGGCATCGGTGTGCAGCAGGGGACGACCACGATCGCTTCGGTCACCGAGTGCGTGGTCCCGGCGGGTTCCACAGCGACCGAGTGCACGCCGGATGACCCCGCGTCCCCGGCAGCCGAAGCCGGCATCAGACCGGGCGACGTGATCGTGTCGGTCGACGGGAAGCCGGTGGCGACCTTCGCCGAGGCCACCGCGATAGTGCAGGCGTCCCCGGGCGAGACGATCGACATGGTCGTGCGGCGCGACGGAGCCGAGAAATCGCTGAATCTCACGCCGATCGCCGCGGAACGCACGATCACGGATGCGAGCGGCCAGCCGATCCTGGACGACACGGGGAAGCCCGTGGTCAAGGAGGTCGGCTACGTCGGCATGGGCGCGCAGATGGGATACGTGCAGCAGCCGTTGACCGCGGGGCCGGAGATGGCTGCGGACAGCACGGCTCGCGTCGCGTCCATGATCGTCACGCTCCCTGTGCGTCTCTGGGATGTCGGGGTGTCCCTCGTGACCGGCGGTGAACGCGATCCGAACGGCCCGCTGAGCGTGGTCGGTGTCGGTCGTCTCGCCGGCGAGGTCGCCGCGACCGATGCACCGATCCTCAACCGCTTCGCGTTCCTCCTCGGGCTGTTGGGCTCACTGAACATCGCGCTGTTCGTTTTCAACCTCATCCCGCTGCTCCCACTCGACGGCGGCCACATCGTGGTCGCGCTGTGGGACGGCATCAAGCGCGCATGGGCCAAGCTCTTCCGTCGGCCTCCGCCTGCACCCGTCGATGCCACCAAGCTCGTGCCGCTCACGGTGGTGGTCGCCGTGGCCCTGATCGCGATGGGCGCCCTGCTCCTGATCGCCGACCTCTTCAACCCGGTGAACCTGCTCGGCTGAGCTCTCGGTGGTGTCCTTCGCGGTGCGTCGGATCCTCGGCCTCGCCGCCGCCGACAGGCTGGCGCCGGCACCCTGGCGGCGGAGAGCCCGCGACCGCCGGCGTCAGACGAGGGCGTGGGCGACGAGGCGTTCGAGCGTGCGGATGCCGTCTCGCGAGAGGATCGACTCGAGATGCCCCTGCACAGAGGCGAAACGTTCTCCTCGGAGTGCGTAGACATCGCCCGAGTGCGGGTCTGCGGACACCTCGGCGTCGCCGACCGCGATGGTGCCTGGGGCGACCCGCGCTGTGAAGGTGTTGTAGAAGCCGATCGATGCGTCCTCGCCGAACACCGGGACCGACTTCTGCAGTCCCTGGTGCGGAGCGTCGAGAGGAGTCAGCGCGATGCCGAGGCGGTCGGCGAGGATCTGGTGGCTCAGGCACACGGCGAGCAGCGGCGTGCCGGAGTCGAGGCGACGGGTGACGACGTCGCGCATCCGGGCGATGCGGGCACTCTGCGCATCCCGCGGGTCACCGGGGCCGGGGCCGGCGACGACCAGGTCGGCGGCCTCCAGGTCGGCATCCTGCGCTTCGCTCCAGGGCACGATCGTCACCGCGAGACCGAGATGACGGAGCTGGTGCGCGAGCATGGTGGTGAAGCGGTCCTCCGCGTCGACGACGACGGCGGAGCGTCCGGCGAACGGACCGGTGAACTCCTCGCCCTGCGGGTTGAGCCAGAACTCGGCCAGGCGCGCGTTTCGTGATTCCAGCAGCTCGGCCACGGTCGGGTCGTCGGCGAGGGCGTGCGCTTCACCGGGAGCATCCGCATCGCTGCGAGCCTCGGCCACGTGATCGCGGTCGATCGCCCCGATGGCACCGAGCACACCCGCGGCCTTGCCGTGCGTCTCGGACACCTCGCCCATGGGGTCCGAATGTCGGACCAGCGTCGCTCCGACAGGGACGCTGAGCGCGCCGTCCTGGAGATACACCGTGCGGATGAGGATGGGGGCATCCAGGTCATGGCCGCCTTCGGCGTTCGGGGAGAACAGCGCCGCGACGCCGGAGTAGTAGCCTCGCGGCTTCCGCTCGTGACGTCGGATCACGGCGCAGGCGTTCTGCATGGGCGAGCCGGTGACCGTGGGAGCGAACATGGTCTCCCGCAGGATGTCGCGGGGGTCGAGAGCGCTGCGCCCGCGGAGCATGTACTCCGTGTGCGTGAGTCGTGACATCTCCTTGAGGTGCGGGCCGGTGATCCGCCCCCCGTCGGAGCAGACGGCGCTCATCATCTTGAGCTCCTCGTCCACGACCATGAACAGCTCCTCGGTCTCCTTCGTGGAGGCGAGGAAGTCGACCAGCGTCTCCTTCGTCGCCCCTCCCGCCGGGTGACGGAAGGTTCCGGAGATCGGGTTCATGGTGACGATGCCGCCCTGGGCGACCACATGGGCTTCGGGACTCGCGCCGACGGCGATGTGACCGGGTGTGAAGACCGCGAAGGTCCAGTACGCACCGCGCTCGTGCGTGAGCAGCGCCCGGAACCAGGTCAGGGCCGCCGTCCTGTCATCGACGTCGACATTCGCGGTGAAGTCCCGGCGGATGACGAAGTTCGCGCCCTCGCCGCGGCCGATCTCGTCGGCGATGACGTTCTCGACGATCGCCGCATACTCGTCGTCGGCGATGTCGAATCCGTCGTCGTGCAATGCGACCGGCTCGCTCGGCAGTGCGGAGAGGAGCTCGGTGGTCGGAAGGTGCAGGTGCTCCTCGACGACCACGCACCGCAGCGGTGCGGCGTCGTCCTGGGCGACGAAACCGCGCTCACGAACCTGGCGGTAGGGGACCATCGCGAACACCTCACGAGGCGTGCCGTCGATGGCGAGCGGGATGTCGGCGAGCAGATCGACATCGCGCACGTCGCCGCTGAGCAGCTCGACGGTGTCCGATCCGTCGCGGGCGATGAGGACGAAGGACGCGGTCGGATCGGCGCGGAGCTCGGCGAGTCGCGAGAGGGTCATGAGTATCTCCTGTGCTGTGCTCCGGCTCGGCGCAACGAAAAGACCGCCCCGGGGGCGGTCTGAATTCGTGGGAACGCGAACACACCGCCTAGAAGGCGGGCCACCAGGTGAAGTTCGCGAGCATGGGGCCGAAACTACCACATCGGTCGGAGTGATCCGCGCGGCATGACGTCACCAGATGCTGCCGCCCGGCCCCTTCGTCTCGGCATCGAGGGCGTGATCGACGACCAGGCGCACGGCGCGGGCCAGCTGCTCTTCGCTCAGATGAGGAGAGCCAGACGGCGCGGTCCCCGCCGACCAGGGAAGATGCACGAACCCGGCGACGGCGTCGGGGCGCACCGCACCCAGCGCGGTGTACAGCACGTGATTGCAGACGTAGCTGCCGGCGGACAGCGACGACCGGGTGGGGATGCCCGCCGCGTCGATGATGTGCACCAGATGCTTGACGGGAAGCGTCGAGAACCGCGCTCCGGGACCGCCGGCCTCGCTGGGAACGTCGATCGGCTGGTCACCGTCGTTGTCGGGGATGCGTGCGTCCATCAGATTCACGCCGATGCGCTCCACGGCGACGTGGGTGCTTCCGCCGGCGAGCCCGGTGCAGATGACGACGTCCGGTGCGTGTCGGGCGATGAGCGCGCGAAGCCGCTGGGCGGATGATTCGAACGCGACAGGAAGAGTCGCGATGACGAGCTCGTGCGGTCCCTCATAGCCGGCCGCCACCGCGTTCACCGCATCCGCCGACGGGTTGCGCTCGGCGCCGTCGAACGGTTCGAAGCCGGTGAGGAGGATGACTGCCATGCCTCAAGGGTAGGTGCGTCCGTCCAGCCCACATGCATCCTGGCGGCGTAGTCTTGAGGGGTGCCAGCAGTGAACCTCGGAATGCCGAAGATCCCCGAAGTCCTCGCCCCGCGCCGTAAGTCACGGCAGATCAAGGTGGGCAAGGTTCTCGTGGGCGGCGACGCTCCCGTCAGCGTGCAGTCGATGACCACCACGAAGACGACGGACATCAACGGGACGCTCCAGCAGATCGCCGAGCTCACCGCGTCGGGATGCGAGATCGTGCGTGTCGCGGTTCCGCACCAGGACGACGCCGATGCGCTCAAGATCATCGCGATGAAGAGCCAGATCCCGGTGATCGCCGACATCCACTTCCAGCCGCGCTACATCTACACGGCCATCGATGCCGGGTGCGGTGCGGTGCGAGTGAACCCCGGCAACATCCGCGAGTTCGACGGCAACGTCGGGAAGATCGCGGAGGCAGCCAAGGCCGCTGGTGTCTCCCTGCGAATCGGTGTGAACGCCGGCTCGTTGGACCGCAGAATCCTGGCGAAGTACGGCAAGGCGACCGCCGAGGCCCTCGTGGAGAGTGCCGTCTGGGAGGCATCGCTCTTCGAGGAGCACGACTTCCACGACTTCAAGATCTCGGTCAAGCACAACGACCCCATCGTGATGGTGAAGGCGTACCGTCAGCTGGCGGAGCGGGGCGACTGGCCGTTGCACCTCGGAGTGACCGAAGCCGGTCCCGCGTTCCAGGGGACGATCAAGAGCGCCACCGCCTTCGGCATCCTCCTCGGTGAGGGCATCGGCGACACGATCCGCGTGTCGCTGTCGGCGCCTCCGGCGGAAGAGGTCAAGGTCGGACACCAGATCCTGCAGTCGCTCAACCTGCGTGAGCGCAAGCTCGAGATCGTCTCGTGCCCGTCGTGTGGTCGCGCACAGGTCGACGTGTACACGCTCGCCGAGAACGTGACCGAAGGCCTCAAGGACATGACCGTGCCCCTGCGGGTCGCGGTGATGGGCTGCGTCGTCAACGGCCCCGGCGAGGCTCGTGAAGCCGACCTCGGAGTGGCTTCGGGCAACGGCAAGGGTCAGATCTTCGTGAAGGGCGAGGTCATCAAGACCGTGCCGGAGGCGGACATCGTCGCCACTCTCATCGAAGAGGCCAACCGGATCGCTGCCGAGATGGGCCCAGAGGCGCCGCTCGGCACCGCCCAGGTCGTCACGGTCTGAACCGCGAGGAGTACGAGATGTCGGATTCCACCCTCCCTGTTCCCGTCCAGGCGATGATCGATGCGATCAACGCCGCGGACACGGACGCTTTCGTCGCCGCTTTCACGGCTGACGGGTTCGTCAGCGACTGGGGCACGGTCAAGGCCGGTTCCGACGGGATCCGCGCATGGGCGGGCAGCGATGCGATCGGTGCAGGCGCGCGCATGACCGTGCTCTCCGCCACGACCGAGGGCGACACCACGCGCCTCCGCTTCGGCTGGGCGAGTCGGGTCTTCAACGGCGAATCCGACGGCATCTTCGTGGTCGACGGCGACAAGCTCACCAGCTTCACCATTCCGCCGTCCCACTGACCGATCAGGCCGAGGTCCGTGTGCGTCGAACGCGCCCGCCGTCTCGGGACCCCGACGTCCTATCCGAGGAGAACCATGTCGACGCCCACCATCGTGAGCTTCCCGAAAGGGACTGTGACCGGAGACGGCGCCATCGCCCGCGTGGAGCAGACGCCCGATGGCACGATCGTCGTGGTCGACGAGACGCCCTTCCATCCGGTCGACCACACCTGGCCCGACCAGCCGGGTGACGCCGGGAGCATCGCCGTCGGCGACGACTCCGTCCGAGTGGTCGAAGCCGTCATGGCCGCGATCTCGGACGAGGGGGAGTTCGCCGTGGGAACTGCGATCCCCGTCAAGCGCGGTGCCGAGGGCTGGACCTGGCTCGTAGGACACCGCATCGAGGGAGCCGCCCCGGCGTCGTTCACGGAGGGCGCTCGAGCGGACCTCACCGTCGACGCCGCTCGTCGTGCCGGACTCAGCCGCGGGCACACCGCATGCCATGTCGCCTCGCTTGCGCTCGATCTCGCCCTCGCCGATCTCTGGCGCAAGGAACCGGGGGAGGACGCTCTCGGCAACCCCGACTTCGAGGGTCGCGCCAACCAGTCCAGCCGCATCCACGAGGATGGCGCGGTCGACGAGTACCGGCTCGGGAAGAGCCTGCGCCGGGCCGGCTTCGACACCGAGACGTTCGCCGCGACCCTGTCAGAGCGCGAGCGAAGGATCAACGAGCAACTCGCGGCGTGGGTCGCCTCAGGTGCTGTGAGCAGCATCGAGACGGAGGGGCCCACGATCGCCGATCGGCGGCGCTGGCACTGCGACCTCCCGGAAGGGGAGGCCGTGATCCTCTGCGGGGGCACGCACGTGGAGTCGCTCTCGGAGTTCGCCTCGATCGCCGTGCGCCTGGACCTGAGCGATCCTCAGCTGCTGGTCATGACGACGGTGGCGGCTCCCGCACGCTGACGTCAGCGGACGAACCCCGCCTGCACGCGGCCGCCCGCTCGTATCAGTTCGTCTTCGACGCGGTCGGCGAAGGTTGCGAGATCGCCGGCGAGCAGCGGAGCGCTCAACCGCTCGGCGCGACTGTCGCTCAGATCACGCAGCCGTCGGGGCAGCCACTTGCCGGTGGCGGTCCACCTGCCGGCGTCCAGGAGCATCAGCTCTGCGACCCGCTCGAAGAGCAGACCCGCCACAACCTGTCCCTCGAGTGCGTCTGTCGCGTCGCGCAGGTCGTCGAGCAGGTCGGTGATCATGTAGCGACGAAAGCGAGACTCCGCGGGCTCGAGAGACGGCCCGGCGGCGAGGATCGCTCCCCACCGAGCCCGAAGTCCGGTCAGAGACGTGCTCGCCCGGATCGGAACCCCTTCCATCAGCATGTGGACGATCACGGGGCGCCCCTGTTCGATCCCGCGGTTCGCCCATCCTTCGAAGCCCTCTGGCGTGTACGCGAAGACCTCGAAGACCTCTCCTTCGAACTCGTGGGTGGCAGCTTCGCTGATGTTCGACGTGCCGCTGAAGAGTGCGTCGCCGATGAGGAGGAGATCGATGTCGCTCGTCGGGGTCCGTGCGCCGCGCGCAGTGCTCCCTGCGAGGATCGCGATGTCTGCCAGAGGGTACGCCGATGCGACGAAGCGCTCTGCGAGTTCAGCATGATCCATCCCGAAAGGGTAGTCGTCGCTGAGGTGCTCAGAGAGCGAGCTCGACCTCTCCCGTGCCGATATCGGCACCGATGACGCGAAGCTGGACGACGTCACCCGGTCGTGCCCCTGAGGGAATCGGAGCGGTCGCCGTGACCGCCGGATCGGTGAGTTGGACGGCAGCGCGCTCTCCGCGCAGCTCGATCACGGTGGCATCGATCGTCGAGCCGATCAGAGGCGTGAGGAGCGCGGCTTCCACACTGTTGATCGTGGCCGCATTCAGCCGCGACGCCCGTTGTCCCGACTCCTGCATCAGCGCGGGAAGCTGCGCGAGCGAGGAACGCACCCACGCGGGTATCGGGTCGCCGTTCGACACCGCGAGGCAGATCGCGAGGACCCAGCGATCGACCAGGCGGCGCAGGGGAGCGGTCGCGTGCGCGTACGGAGCGCCGATCGCTGCCTGCACGGCATCGTCCGGCGCCTTGCCGTCGAACACCAGATACCCGGCTCCGCGGAAGAGCGACGACGCGGCCTCCAGCACCGGGAGGGTCAACGGGTCAGTACGGTCCAGGGCTCGGAGGTAGTCTCCGTACCTGCCGGAGGTCCACGGGCGGCCGAGAGCCTCGGTCTGGTGTCGGAACGTCTCGAAGGCCGCTTCATCCGGCTCCGGCATCGTCCGCAGGATGCCCACTCCGGCATCGATCATCAGGGTGGCAGCGGCCATCCCCGTCATGAGCGAGAGCTGGGCGTTCCATTCTTCGACGGGGAGCGGACGGCGCCGTTCGATCGCATAGGTGCCGTCGTCGCCGCGCACCACCTCTTCGTCAGGCAGGTTCAGGCTCGCCCCGCCGCGCAGCCGCTCCTGCTCGAGACGCAGAGCACCGATCTCGGGCAACAGCGCGGCGGGCCCGTCCTCTCCGTGGTCGAGCGCGTCCTGGGTCGCCGCGTAGTCGAGTTGTGCGCGCGAGCGGATCAGGGCGCGTTGCAGACGGAACTCGGAGACGATGCCCGCGGAGTCGAGCTCGAAGGTCCAGACGAGCGCAGGACGGTCGACGTCGGCGAGCAGCGAGGCGCGATCCTCGCTCAACACGCGCGGATGCAGCGGGATCGTGCCGTCGGCGGCATACAGCGTCTGTCCTCGCCGGCGCGACTCGACGTCCACGGCTCCATCGGGGACGACGAATCCCGGGACGTCGGCGATCGCGTACCGAACCGTGTAGCCCGTTCCGGCGCGCTCGAGGTGGAAGGCCTGGTCGAGGTCCCGGGAGCCCTCCGGATCGAGCGTGGCGAAGGGGACCTCGCGAAGATCGAGCTCCGGTAAGGCGGCGGAGGCGGCCTCCGCCTCGGCGATGACGTCGTCGGGGAAGTCGAGGGGCGCATCCATCGACTCGCGCAGAGCAGCGAGCGCCGACGCCAATTCGGTCTGCGCAGCGGACGGGGCGACGTGCGATCGGCGCTGAGGCATGGTTCCAGCCTAGGCGCGGGTGCGGGCGAACCGGCCCCGCCGAAGCCATCCCGCGTTAGCGTGGAGTCATGATCACTGCAGCCAAGGCCCAGACCCTCGTCGGACTCTACGACGCACCGGAGATCCTCCGTGTCGTCAACGTGTGGGACGTCGTCTCCGCACGAGCGGTCGCCGCTCTTCCCGAGACGAAGGCCATCGCGACGGCCGGACACGGGATCGCCGCATCGTTCGGCTACGAGGACGGCTCGACGCCTCGCGACATCATGATCGACATGGTGGGTCGCATCGCGGCCGCTGTCCAGGTGCCCGTCACGGCAGACCTCGACGACGGGTACGGGGATGCGGGAGAGACCACCCGCCTCGCGATCGGAGTCGGCGTCGTCGGCGCGAACGTCGAGGATCGCCTCAAGCCGCTCGACGAGTCCGTCGCAGCGGTCGAGGCGATCGTGAAGGCTGCGCAGTCGGAAGGCGTCTCCTTCGCTCTCAACGCCCGCACCGACGCGTTCGTCCGCGCCGGCGGTCGCCCTGTGCAGGAGAGCATCGCCGATGCGATCCAGCGTGGTCGCGCCTACCTCGACGCCGGCGCGACGGCTGTCTTCGTCCCCGGCATCCTCGATATGAACGTGACCCGCCAGCTCGTCGAGGGCATCGGTGAGCGCAAGGTGAGCGTGATCGGGATCCCGGGCGCCCTCGCCGCGTCCGAGTACGAGAAGCTCGGCGTCGCACGCATCTCCTACGGCCCGCTTCCGCAGCGGGTGGCTCTGACGGCCCTGCAGGAGCTGGCCGCCGACCTCTACGCGGGTGGCGTCGTCCCGGCGAACCTTCCCGCTCTCAACTGACGCGGTCGAAGACGGGTGACCACGGCTCACTAGACTTGCTCCGTGGTCACTCGTCTTTCGAACTTCTTCCTCCGCACGCTCCGTGAAGACCCTGCAGGCGCAGAGGTCGCCAGCCATCGGCTGCTGATCCGGGCCGGGTACATCCGGCCGCAGGCCGCCGGCATCTTCGCGTGGCTGCCACTGGGGCTGCGCGTCAAGTCGAAGATCGAGACCGTCGTCAGGGAGGAGATGGCAGCCGCCGGCGCGCAGGAGGTGCATTTCCCCGCTCTCATGCCGCGTGAGGCCTACGAGGCCACCGGGCGCTGGGACGAGTACGGCGACCTGCTCTTCCGCCTGCAGGACCGCAAGGGCGGCGACTACCTGCTCGCGCCTACGCACGAAGAGGCGTTCACGCTGCTCGTGAAGGACCTCTACTCCTCGTACAAGGACCTGCCCCTCTCGATCTTCCAGATCCAGGACAAGTACCGCGATGAGGCCCGCCCGCGGGCGGGTCTGCTCCGCGGACGCGAGTTCACGATGAAGGACGCGTATTCGTTCGACTCGTCAGACGAGGGTCTGGACGTCAGCTACCAGGCGCAGCGCGACGCGTACGAGCGCATCTTCCAGCGCCTCGGACTCGAGTACGTCATCGTCCAGGCGGATGCAGGCGCGATGGGCGGATCTCGGAGCGAGGAGTTCCTGCACCCCACGCCGGTCGGCGAGGACACGTTCGTGCGGAGCGCGGGCGGGTACGCGGCGAACGTCGAGGCCTTCACCACTGCGGTGCCCGAGGCGATCGCGTACGACGCCGACGCGTCCCCTGTCATCTTCGACTCCCCGGACACGCCGACGATCGACACGCTGGTCGCTCACGCGAACCGCGAACTCGACGGCGAGTACACCGCTGCGGACACGCTCAAGAACGTCGTCCTCGCCCTCACGCATCTCGATGGCACCCGCGAGCTGGTCATCGTCGGGATCCCCGGCGACCGCGAGGTCGATGAGAAGCGCGCCGAGGTGGCCTTCGCGCCCGCCGAGGTCGAGACGGCCACCGCGGACGACTTCGAGAACAACCCGCTGCTCGTGAAGGGCTATATCGGCCCTTGGTCGCCGACGGGGGCGGTGCTCGGCGAGGAGTCGGCCACCGGCATCCGTTACCTCGTCGATCCGCGCGTGAGCGAGGGCACGAGCTGGATCACCGGCGCGAACATCGATGAGAAGCACGCGCACTCCGTGGTGGCTGGTCGCGACTTCGCCGCCGACGGCATCGTGGAGATCGCGAACGTGCGTGCAGGCGATCCTGCCCCCGACGGCTCCGGTCCGGTCGAGCTCGCTCGCGGCATGGAGATCGGACACGTCTTCCAGCTCGGACGCAAGTATGCCGAGGCATTGGGCCTCAAGGTGCTGAACGAGAACGGCAAGCTCGTCACCGTCACGATGGGCTCGTACGGCATCGGCGTGACCCGTATCCTCGCGATCATCGCCGAGCTCAACAACGACGACAAGGGCCTCATCTGGCCGGCGTCCGTCGCGCCGTTCGACGTGCAGGTCGTCGCCGCGGGCCGCGACCAGGTCGCGTTCGAGGTCGCGGAGGGGATCTCCGCTCAGCTCGAAGCCGCGGGGCTCGACGTGCTCTACGACGACCGTCCCAAGGTCTCGCCCGGCGTGAAGTTCGGAGACGCCGAGCTCGTCGGTGTGCCGAAGATCGTCATCGTCGGGCGCGGAGCCGCAGACGGCCAGGTCGAGCTGTGGGACCGTGCCACCGGGGAGCGCGAGGCTGTGTCCGTCGACGAGGTCGTGCCGCGACTCTCCGCCGCGCACTGACCTCCACGATGAGCCTCCACGGCCGTATCGTCAGCAGACGATGCGGCCGTGGTTCATGGTGTCGTCGTCCGGAGTGTCGCGGGTCACGAGCGACTTCAGTGCACCCGCCGCGAGCGCGAGCTTGCCTTTCGACGGCTCCCAGAACTCGGTGACCTTCGGTGTGACCTTGAGGAGTGCGATGCCCGGGGTGTCGAGGCCGTCCACGAACCAGATCTCCAGCGACGCGGAGTAGAGCTCCTCCATCTTGGCGCGATCGTGCACCACTTCTGCGGTCCCCGCGACCGACACGTATCGCATGCCCTTGGCATCGCAGTAGGCGAGGCCCACGTGGTGGTGCTTTCGGGCCTCGTCGACCTTCTCGGTGTCCTCAGCGGTGAAGAACCAGATGTCGCCCGCGTCGTCCATCTGCCTGGTCGACATCGGCCGACTCACGAGGTTGCCGTCGTCGTCGGTCGTTGTGAGCATCGTGATGTCGATGTCCTCCACGAGTTCGGCGATGCGGGCGAGGGCTTCGGGTCCTGTGATCTCCGTCATGACGCCATCGTGCCGCGCGGAGCATGCGGGCACACGGGCATTGACAGAGAGCGGGCGCCGTGCTCGACATCGTCGAGGGCAGACCCCCGTGGACGGCGGGGCTCAGACGTCGAGGTCGCAGTCGAGAGCGGTGCGGGCGTAGGACAGGATGTTCGACCGGTACGTCTCCGCTCCCAGCTCGACGCCGATCAGCGGGTAGAGGTCGTACGCGTCCTCGAGAGCGACGATGTTCCGTGCGATCACGGTGAGGTCGGCGGTGGGGCGGAAGGCGCCGAGCGCCGTGCCGATCTCGATCGTCGATCTGTAGAGGGCGACCTGCCGTTCGACGATGGAGCGGTGCAGGGGACGGTATTGAGGCTGCTCCCGCAGCAGGGGGATGCTCTCGTACGCCATACGCAGATGGTCGCTGATCTCATCCGGGATCCCGGCCCTGATCAGAGCGATCAGACGCTTCGCCGGATCGGGCTCGTTCTCGGCGAGTGCGCGTCGCCTTTCGTACATCTCCTCCAGAACACCCTCGACGGTCGCGTACATGAGCTCATCGAAGCTGGAGAAGTAGTACAGCACGCTCCCCGCGCTGACCGATGCCTCTGCGGCGACCGCGCGCACGTTCGTGCCGAGGAGACCGCTGCGCCCGGCGACGCGTCTGGTCGCGGAGATGAGCTCTGCCCGTCGGGTGGCGTGCTTGCGCTGCTCGGCCACGTATCCTCCTCGCGCCTGGCGCTACTCGTCGTCGGGAACGAGCGTGGTGAGTTCAGCATAGTGGCGCGGGCGGCGTCGCTTCAGGACGAGCCCGACGACGATGCCGGCCACGAACAGGACCGGGGTGGGGGCGAGGAGTGCGAGGTTGATGGGCCCCTGGAGGCCGGTGACGAGATCGAAGTTGGTCGCGATGAGGCCGAATCCGATGATCAGACCGAGCGCGCCGAGCGCCGGTGCGACCAGTACCCGCCAGATGCTGTGGCCTCGCCGTCCTCTCAGGAAGAAGCCGACCACCGCGATGGCGGCCACGGCCTGTGCGAAGACCAACCCGGCCACGCCGATCGAGTACACAGGGAGCGCGAAGCCGAGGAAGGGATCCGCTCCACTGACCATCGTCACCGCGATGGCGACGAGCGACACGGTCGAGATCACGAGGCTGGCGTGGTGAGGTGCCTGCGTCGTCGGCTGAGTCTGCGCGAGCCACGACGGCAGCAGACGCTCCCGTCCGAGCGAGAAGAGATACCGGGAGCTGGCGTTGTGGAACGCGAGGAGGCAGGCGAAGAAGCTCGTGACGATCAGCACCCGCATCGTCACGGACGCCCACGTGCCCAGGTACGCGTCGCCTGCGTGGAACACCATGTCCTGGAAGTCGTCCTGCAGGGCGAGGCGCAGCACGCCCTCGATGCCGAAGGCGACAGTGAGGATCCAGAAGGTGAAGGCGTAGAAGACGCCGAGGAACGCGATCGAGATGTACGTCGCGATCGGTACGGTGCGCGCCGGATCCCGCGCCTCCTCGGCGTAGATCGCCGTGCTCTCGAAGCCGAGGTAGGCGCCGAACCCGAAGACGAAGAGCGCGCCGCTCCCGGCGGCGAAGAAGACGTTCTCGGGCGCGAAGGAGGCGAACGAGATCGGCTCGGGGCCGCCCGCGGCGAGCACGGCGATCGCGAGGACGAGCAGGATGGCGACCTCGGCCGTGAGCAGGACGCCCAGAACTTTCGCGCCCACATCGATCTTGCGGTAGCCGAGCACTCCGACGATGACGAGCGCCAGCAGTGCGTAGACGGTCCAGGGCAGGTCGATGCCGAAGAGCGCGGAAAACGTCATCTCCCCGAAGAACCCGACGAAGCCGTAGAAGCAGATGCAGAGGGCGGTGTACGAGAAGATCGTCACGAACACGATGCCGATGCCGACGGGTTTGCCGAGTCCTCGTGCGCCGTAGACGTAGAACGCGCCGGTGTTGCGCACATACCTCGACATGGCGGTGAAACCGAAGGCGAAGAGCATCAGTACGACACCGCTGGCGAGCATCGCGCCCGGGCCGCCGATGCCCGCGAGACGGAAGTCCGTGGCGGCAGCGCTGGCGACCACCGTGAGGGGCGCCGCGGCGGAGACCACGAAGAAGACGATCGCCCAGACCCCGAGGCGCCGCTGGGCCAGCGTCGTGGTCGTGGTCGTGGGGACGGAGGGATTCGGCTGAGACATCTGCGGCTCCGGAATCTGCTGTCGGGAGGTGGCGTTTCGGGCGGTACGAGCTCTTGAACAGTGATTCAAAAGCCAAATCCGCGTTAAGTCAAGCAAATTATGCGGCTGATGACGTACTCTCTGAACATACGTTCAAGTCAGAGTGGAGTACATGGTGGTTTCCTCAACGGCGTCGGAGGCATCGCGCAGGCGCGTCAGGGCCAGGGATCTGGGGATCCCGTTCACGGGACGCAGCGGCGCCCACGGCGCGATCACCGATGTCCCCGGCGTGGCCGTCGGGTATCGCACCATGGTCGCGGGGGAGGGGGCGCACGCCGTGCGCACCGGTGTCACTGCCGTCCTGCCCCGGGGTCGCGAAGGCGTGGGTGTGCCCTGCGCAGCGGCCGTTCACTCCTTCAACGGCAACGGCGAGCTCACCGGCCGCGCATGGATCGACGAGTCAGGATCGCTGTCCATGCCGATCGGGATCACCAGCTCGCATGCGGTCGGAGCCGTGCACAGCGGTATCGACTCCTGGGTGGCGCAGATCGCCCCGCACGTCGCGGCCCAGTGGATGCTGCCCGTCGTCGGGGAGACCTGGGACGGATACCTCAACGACATCAACGGCGGTCACGTCACGCCCGAGGACGCGTGGTCGGCTCTGGATGCGGCCAGCACCGCCGCACCGGCGGAGGGGAACGTCGGCGGAGGGACGGGGATGAACTGCTACGGCTTCAAGGGAGGCACCGGCACGGCGTCGAGGACGGTGGCGTACGGCGATTCCGAGTACACCGTCGGAGTCCTCATCCAGGCGAACTTCGGTGCGCGCGAGGAGCTTCGGCTCGGCAGCATCGACCTTGGCGCACGATCGTCGGCGCCGAACCCGATGGGCGACGACGACTGGTTCGCTCGGGAGCGGCGCCAGCGCGCTCCGGGAGGAGCCGGATCCGCGATCGTGGTCATCGCCACGGACGCACCCTTCCTCCCCGGTCAGTGCGCGGCACTCGCTCGTCGGGGAGCTCTCGGTCTCGGCCGCAGCGGCACGGCAGGCAGTCACTTCTCGGGCGACATCGTCCTCGCGTTCTCCACCGCGAACGAGGGTGCGCTCACGTCGCAGTTCCCGGACGGGAGTGACGAGGTCTACGAGACCATGCGCCTGATCCCGTGGGGGCGGATCGATCCCTTCCTGACAGCGGCGGTGCAGGCCGTCGACGAGGCTGTGTGGAACGCACTCGTCGCAGCGGACGACATGACCGGACGCGACGGGCACAGGAGCCTCGCGCTCCCGCACGACGAGATCCGGGCGGCCGTCGACGAGTCCCGCGGAGTCTGAGCGACGGCGTGGCACGAGGCGACCGTCGCTCCGGAGCATGACACCCTGGAGACATGATCGACGAACCCCTCCCCGAAGCGCTCAGCGCCGAGATCAACACCGTCCTCGACGACGCGGGAGTCCACACCGACCGCAGGCTCGTGATGCGGATGCTGCGCACCGCGATCCTGCTGGGAGAGGACGGTGCCGACCGCCTCGATCTGAAGATCGCTTCGGCGGCGCTCGCCGAGATGCGTGACGCGTTCCGTCTCTTCGCTCCGTTCCGCGGCGTCCCCAAGGTCACTGTCTTCGGCTCGGCGCGAACCAGGCAGGACGACCCGCTGTATCTGACGGCACGCGACGTCGCCTCCGCCCTCGCGGGGGACGGATGGATGGTCGTCACGGGGGCGGGGCCAGGCATCATGCAGGCGGCTTCCGAGGGAGCGGGTCCTGCACTCTCGCTGGGCGTCTCGATCAGGCTGCCTTTCGAAGAGAAGCCCAACGGCTTCGTGGCAGGCCAGGACCACGTGGTCGCGATGAAGTACTTCTTCACCCGCAAGCTCATGCTCATCAAGGAATCGCTCGGGTTCATCTGCCTGCCTGGGGGATTCGGCACCCTCGACGAGATGTTCGAACTGCTCACCCTGCAGCAGACCGGAAAGGCGGAACCGACGCCGATCGTTCTCCTCGACGAGCCGGGTGGCACTTTCTGGCAGGGGCTTCGCAGCTTCATCGACGACCATCTCGCCCCGACTGGGGTCATCTCCGAGGGCGACTTCGATCGCGTCGTGATCACGGATTCGGTCGATGCGGCCAGGGCGGAGATCACGGGCTTCTGGCACAACTACGACTCGTTGCGGTGGGTCGGCGATGCGCTGGTGCTGCGGCTCAAGGCAGAGCCGACGGACGAGGAGATCGCTCAGCTCAACGAGGAATTCGGCTCGATGCTGTCATCGGGGAGGATCGAGCGGACGGGCCCGCGGCAGCCGGAGGTCGCCGATGCCGACAGCCTCGACCTCCCGCGACTGATCCTGCACCTGGATCAGCGGCAGGTGGGCAATCTGTTCCGACTGATCGGCGCGATCAACGCCCTCCCGTCTGCTCCCGCGCGGTGATGCGGGCGGCGAAGTCGGCGAGGTCGACCGGGCGATCGAGGATGCGCTCCGCAGCGCGGTGTCCTGAATAGAGCGCCGCCCCGACCGTGGCCGGCTCATCGCCCCAGGTCGCTTCGCCGGCGAAGTGCAGCACGCCGTCGACGGGACCGGCCAGCGCATCGTGATCGTGGTGCGTCGATCCGAGGGCGAGGTGCGAATACGAGCCGTTCGAGAACTCATCCTCACCCCAGCGCGTGACCCAGTGGGCGAGCGGTTCACCGACGGCGTCTCCGTAGAGGACGTGAAGAGCGCTGACCGCATCGGCGACGATCTCGGCATCCGCGAGGTCCTGCATACGGCGGCCGAAGGGGCCGGCGGCGAAGGTGAGGAGCGTGGGGATGCCGCTCACGGCCGATACGTCGTACCAGGAATGCCAGTGCTCGCCGGCGTCGCCGAGCGCGCGGATCACGTAGGTCTCCTCGTCCCAGAAGCGCTCGGGGAATTGGACGAACACCTTGTTGAACACGCCCATCCCGAGGCGGGAGATAGGCCCGGAGACCGCCTCGGGGAGCTCGGGATCGAACGAGATCGTACCCGCCTTGAGGACCCCGAGCGGCACGGTGACGATGACGCGGTCCGCGCGGTACTCGGTATCACCGGCGCGCACGATGAGGCCCGCTGCGGAACGGCTCACGCGGGTCACGACCGTGCTCAGGCGCACATCGAGGCCGGCTGCGATGCGGCGGGGGAGCTCGTCGTAACCGCGGGGGAAGATGACCTCGTCGCCCTCGATCGCATCCTCATCGAGGCCATGGGCATCGAGATCGCCGATCCAGGCGCCGCACTGCTCCTCGACGCGATGGCGGAAGAACTCGCGGATGTCGTCGATGCGATCAGGGGAAAACCCCGACCTGTCCAGAGCGCGCTCCGTGACGTCCAGGTACGTGTCGCCGGGGGAGGAGGCGGCGATCTCCTCCACGAGCAGGCGGTCCGCCAGGTCGACGTCGCCGACCCATTGCGCGGTCGCGGCTTCGTCCAGATGGCGGCCCTCGCCGTCGTAGTTCTCGATCGGGCGACCTCCCACCTGGAAGCTGCCCACCGTGTACTCGATCGCCGGGATGCGCAGCGCATGCACGAGGTCCCACAGCGGGGAGTTCTCGATGCCGTGGATCCATGAGGCGCCGAGATCGACGGGGAATCCGGCGCTGCGGTCGGTGTGCATGCGCCCTCCGATGCGGTCGCGCCCCTCGAGGACGACGACGCGCTGACCGGCGTCGGCGAGCATCCGGGCGCTCGTGAGCCCCGACATGCCTGCGCCGATCACGACCGTGTCGAATGTGCTCACGTGCTCCTCCTCGAGCGGCTCCGGGATTCCGCCACCGCCGCCGCCGTGCGGGAGCCGGTGGGCACAGGGTATCGTGGTACGGATGTCGCGCGTGCGAACAGGCGCGACGAGAGCTGAATAGAGAGGCCGTCATGGACATCGAACTGAGTCTGCTGCGAGGGATCGAGAAGGAGAAGGCGATTCCCTTCGATGAGCTCGTCGCCATCATCGAGCAGGCGATCCTGACCGCGTACTCCAAGCACGTCTCCGCCGATGGCGTCACGCCCGAGGGCGTCCGCGTCGACCTCGACCGCAAGACCGGCCACGTCGCCGTCCTGCAGGTCGTCAAGGACGAAGAGGGTGCGATCATCGGCGAAGAGGACGCAACGCCGGACGACTTCGGCCGCATCGCCGCCTTCGCCGCCAAGCAGGTCATCAGCCAGCGTCTCCGTGACATCGCGGACGACGTCGTGCTCGGCGACTTCAAGGACAAGGAAGGCGACATCGTCGCAGGCGTGATCCAGCAGGGCCCGAACCCCCGCATGATCCACGTCGACCTCGGCTCCGTCGAGGCCATCCTTCCCCCCGAGGAGCAGGTTCCCGGCGAGGAGTACACGCACGGATCTCGCCTGCGCGTCTACGTCACGAGTGTGGCCAAGGGTCTCAAAGGCCCGCAGATCACCGTCTCGCGTACGCACCCGGGGCTCGTCCGCAAGCTCTTCGCCCTGGAGGTCCCGGAGATCGCGGCCGGTCTGGTCGAGATCGTGGCTCTGGCCCGCGAGGCCGGACACCGCACGAAGATCGCGGTGAAGGCGAACGACCCTTCGATCAATGCCAAGGGTGCCTGCATCGGCGAACTGGGTCGTCGTGTGCGCGCGGTCACCGAGGAGCTCGCCGGCGAGAAGATCGATATCGTCGACTACGACGCGGATCTTCCGACCTTCGTGGCGCACGCGCTCTCGCCCGCCAAGGTCACGAGCTCTTTCGTCCTCGATGCCGGTACCAAGGCCGTCCGCGCGCTGGTGCCCGACTACCAGCTGTCGCTCGCGATCGGCAAGGAGGGTCAGAACGCCCGCCTGGCCGCCAAGCTCACGGGGGCGAAGATCGACATCCAGCCGGACAGCGTCCTCGACTGACCGGCTTCGGCCTTCCGCCGCGCCCGGGAACGGGCGAGGCGGGGTGAAACGCAGGTGTAAGATGGAACCCGTACGAACGTGCGTCGGTTGTCGCACGCGTGCTCCCCGCTCCGCCCTTCTCCGGGTGGTTGCCCAGAACGACACCCTCATCCCCGATGAGCGTGCTGTCCTGCCGGGGCGCGGCGCGTGGGTGCATCCGACACCCGAATGCATGGAGGCCGCTCTGCGGCGACGGGCCTTCGGACGAGCACTGCGTGTGAACACTCAGCTGGACACACGGACCTTCGAACAGCACCCACCAAGAAACAAAGGCTGAACAGCTATGGAAACAAAGTGAACGGCTCGAAATGAGACCCGTCCGCGACTAGTGGTCTGCCCTGTCTGGGTGGACCGACTCAGACAGGAGAATTGTGGCTGGTAAACCACGCGTACATGAGATCGCCGCCGAACTCGGCGTCGACAGCAAGATCGCACTTGCAAAGCTCAAGGAACTCGGCGAGTTCGTGAAGAGCCCCTCTTCGACCATCGAACCGCCGGTGGCGCGCAAGCTGCGCGCGGCGATCGAGGCCGACAGCTCGCTCAAGAGCGCAGCCCCTGCTGCTCCGGCCGCCAAGCCGGCTGCGTCTGCGGCGAAGCCCGGTGCGAGCTCCGGTGCCAAGCCGGGCCCGAAGCCCGGCCCGAAGCCTGGTCCCAAGCCTGCCCCGGAGGCCCCGGCCCCCGCTGCTCCGGCGCCCGCGGACCCGACTCCTGCGCCTGCAGCAGCGGCTCCCGCGCCTGCAGCTCCGGAGGCAGCCGCACCCGCCGAGAGCAGTGCGCCGACTCCGGGCGCTCCGCGTCCGGGCAACAACCCCTTCTCGTCCGCCCAGGGCATGGGCCAGCGTCCCGCCGGTCCCCGTCCGGGCAACAACCCCTTCGCCTCCGCGCAGGGCATGGGCCAGCGTCCGACTCCGGGGAACATCCCGCGTCCTCAGGCGCCTCGCCCCGGTGCACCCCGTCCGGGTGCGCCTCGACCCGGCTCGCCTCGTCCCGGTGCACCGCGTGGTGGCCAGGGCGGTCGCCCCGGTGCTCCGTTCCAGCAGCGTCCCGGAGGCCCCGGTCGTCCCGGCGGCGCCGGTGGACCCGGTGGTGCGGGCGGTCCCGGTGCACGTCCCGGCGGCGGCTTCGCCGGTCGTCCCGGTGGTGGTGGCGGTCGCGGCCGTGGACCCGGCGGTGGCACGGCAGGTGCCTTCGGTAAGGGCGGCGGCAAGAGCAAGCAGCGCAAGTCGCGGCGGGCGAAGCGGCAAGAGTTCGAGATGCGGAGTGCTCCGGTCGTCGGTGGCGTCAACGTCACCCGCGGCAACGGAGAGATCATCCGCATGCGTCGCGGCGCATCGATCGCGGACTTCGCCGACAAGATCGAGACGCTGACCGGCTACACGGTGCAGCCCGGAACCCTCGTGACGATCCTCTTCAACCTCGGCGAGATGGCCACGGCCACCGAGTCGCTGGACGAGGCCACGTTCGAGGTACTGGGCGAGGAGCTCGGTTACAAGATCCAGATGGTCTCGCCCGAGGACGAGGACAAGGAGCTCCTCGAGGGCTTCGGTCTCGACCTCGAGGCCGAGCTGGAGGCGGAGAGCGAGGAAGACCTCGAGATCCGTCCTCCCGTCGTCACCGTCATGGGTCACGTCGACCACGGTAAGACGCGACTGCTCGACGCGATCCGTCAGACCAACGTCATCGAGGGAGAAGCCGGCGGCATCACCCAGCACATCGGTGCCTACCAGGTCTGGACCGAGCACGAGGGCATCGAGCGTGCGATCACCTTCATCGACACCCCGGGTCACGAGGCGTTCACCGCCATGCGTGCCCGTGGTGCGCAGGTCACCGACCTCGCGATCCTCGTGGTCGCAGCCGACGACGGCATCATGCCGCAGACGGTCGAGGCGTTGAACCACGCCCAGGCGGCGAACGTGCCGATCGTGGTCGCGGTGAACAAGGTCGACAAGCCCGACGCCAACCCCTCGAAGGTGCGTCAGCAGCTGACCGAGTACGGTCTCGTCGCCGAGGAGTTCGGTGGCGACGTCATGTTCGTCGACGTCTCGGCTCGTGCCAACACGGGTATCCAGGAACTCCTGGATGCCGTGCTGCTCACGGCGGATGCCGGCCTCGACCTGACCGCCAACCCGAACAAGGCCGCTCGCGGTGTCGCCATCGAGGCGAAGCTCGACAAGGGTCGCGGTTCGGTCGCCACGGTGCTCATCCAGTCCGGAACGCTCCGGGTCGGCGACGCGATCGTCGCGGGTACGGCTTACGGCCGTGTGCGTGCGATGGCCGACGAGAACGGCGAGCAGGTCCTCGAGGCCTACCCGTCGCGTCCGGTCCAGGTGCAGGGTCTGAACTCCGTACCGCGTGCCGGCGATGTATTCATCGTCACCGAGGAAGACCGCATGGCCCGCCAGATCGCTGAGAAGCGTGAAGCGGTCGAGCGCAACGCCCAGTTGGCCAAGGCTCGCAAGCGCATCTCGCTCGAGGACTTCACCCGTGCTCTCGAAGAGGGCAAGGTCGAGTCGCTCAACCTCATCATCAAGGGTGACGTCTCCGGTGCCGTCGAGGCACTCGAGGAGTCGCTCCTCAAGATCGAGGTCGACGACTCGGTGCAGCTGCGCATCATCCACCGCGGTGTCGGTGCGATCACCGAGTCCGACGTGAACCTGGCGACGATCGACAACGCGATCATCGTGGGCTTCAACGTCCGCCCGGACACGAAGGCGCGCGAGCGTGCCGCTCGTGAAGGCGTGGACATCCGCTTCTACTCCGTCATCTACAACGCGATCGACGAGATCGAGAGCTCGCTCAAGGGCATGCTCAAGCCGGAGTACGAAGAGGTCCAGTCGGGTGTGGCCGAGATCCGCGAGGTGTTCCGCTCCTCGAAGTTCGGCAACATCGCCGGTGTCATCGTGCGATCGGGAACGATCACGCGCAACGCCAAGGCTCGCGTCATCCGCGATGGCGTCGTCATCGCCGATGGTCTCGCCATCGAGTCGCTGCGCCGCTTCAAGGACGATGTCACCGAGGTCCGTACGGACTACGAGGCCGGTATCGGACTCGGGAAGTACAACGACATCCAGATCGGTGACGAGATCGAGACGACCGAGCTCGTCGAGAAGCCTCGCGGCTGATCTATTCGAAACACTCTCGGGCGTTCCCCGTCTTCCGTTCCTTTCGGATCGTGGAGACGGGGGACGCCCTGAGGGTTCCTGGACAGGGAGAGAACAATGGCAGGCGAACGACAGGCCCGACTCGCGGATCGAATCCGCGTGATCCTCGCGGAGAGGCTGGAGAAGGGGCTGCGCGATCCGCGCCTCGGCTTCGTCACCATCACCGACGTGCGTGTGAGCGGAGACCTTCAGCACGCATCCGTTTTCTACACGGTGCTCGGCACGGAAGAGGAGCGCATCTCCAGCGGAGCCGCGCTGACCTCCGCGACCGGAATGCTGCGCAGCGAAGTCGGACGACAGCTGAGCACGCGACTCGTGCCGACGCTCGAGTTCATCCCGGACGCGCTGCCGGAGAACGCAGACCACATCGGTGCGCTGCTCCGCGAGGCGCAGCAGCGCGATGCAGACGTCGCGAAGCTGGCTTCTTCGGCCTCGCACGCCGGCGACGCCGACCCCTACCGTACGGAAGACGACTCGGAGTGAGCCCCGTTTGATACGCTCTGCTTCGCGGGACCCGATCCCGCGAAGCTGAGGGGGATCGGCGCATCGAGGGTACGGACACCACTGGGGGGCCGTTCGTCGCGCCTGCCGCGGCCGGACTTCTCCTGGCAGATCTCCTCGAGCAGGATCTCGGATGCGCTCCGCACGTGCTCGCGCGTCTCTTCGACGCCGTCGATGGCGACGTGCCGACGATGCGCGAAGTCGTCGAGCGTCTGACACCTGCGCAACGTCATGGGCTGCATTCCCTGCCCACGCCCCTTCCGCTCGTGCCGGCCATCGCGCTTCGGTTCGCGGGCCTGGAACTCGACGAACGTGATCGTGAACTGCTGCTCGCCCTCGCGGTGCGCCTGGACGACGCCCTCGATCCTCTCCTCGCCTTCGACGGAAGAACCGCGAGCGAGTTGGCCGATGCGTCGGTGGCCGATCACGTGATCGTGCACGCCGGTCGCGCACGGCTCGTCGATGCGCGACTGTCCGTCTGGGTGCAGGCGACCACCTGTGCGGCCAGGACTGCGGCGGTTCACGAGCGGTTGAGCGTGCTCTTCCGAGAGCGGGGTGAACGCGCGAGTGCGGACTGGCACGAGGCGCGGGCCTCCCTCGAGGGAGCCCCGTCCACCGCGCCCGGGCTCACGCAGCTCGCCCGGCGGCTCTCCGAGGCCGGCCAGTCCGAACGTGCGCTGCTGCTCGCGACGGAGGCGCACAGACACGCCGTGGGCGATGCCAGAGACGAGGCACGTCTCGTCGCGGGCGTCTCAGCTGTGAGCGCCGGATTCGCTGCGGAGGCCGCAGCATGGCTGGGGGGTCTCTACCCGCACGGAAGCGCGCATCACCGGATCGCCGGGCTCGGCGCGCTGATCGTCGCTCAGACGTTCGTGCGGGGCGCAGTACCTGACGTCGATCCGACCACGCTGCGGCCGAGAGCGCTCGATCAGGACGGCTGGCGCCACTGGACCAGGGCTGCTGCTCTCGCGGCCGTCCTGTGCGCCGAGCGCGGCGACCGGACCGGGATGCGCACCTGGCTCGATGTCCTGCGAGACGGTGCCGCCCGCACGGATGCAGGCGATGAGCTCCGCGATCCCGTCGTCGCGTTGTGCTGGCTCATCGTGGGGGACCGCGGCGGCGACGCCGTGAGCGGAGCCGGTCCGGCGAGCGGGGGCATGCTCCGTGCACTGCGCGCCGCGACGGACGGAGACCTCGATCGCGCGCTCCGCCTGCTGGCGGACGACGGATCGGTCCTGTCCGTCGGCCCCGAGCCTCTCATCCCGGGCTACGGGAACAGCCCGGTCACCCACGCCTATCGCGCGGTCATCGAGGTGCTGCTGCTGGTGTGGCGGGGCGATATCGGGCTTGCGCGCGACCGACTGATGCAATCGGCTCTCCGGCTTCCGATCGCGATGCCTTTCGCCGGCCTCGGCGTGGTCCTCGCCCGGCGCCTGGACGTGGCCGTGCTCGGTGAGCTCGGGCCTTTCGCCCGTTCGCTCACGGCGGCCCTCCCCGTAGGGGTGAAGGTCGATCTGCTCGTGGACCGCGGCATCCGCTCGTTCCTCGCCGGCTCGTTCGACGAGGCTGCTGCGACGTTCCGGCTCTGGTTCGATCGCGGCGCACCGCAGACGGCGTTGGCGGTGCCGGGGCTGGAGGAGATGGCGTTCGTGGGCCAGGAGAGCGTCAGGGTCGCCGCGCTCGAGCCTCCCGAGATCGCCCTCGCGCAGCAGCTGCGGATACGCCTCGCCACAGCGGGGGATGGGCGGTGGTCCTCTGAGAGTGAGGAGGTGCGCGAGATCGCGCGCACTCTCACTTCGCCGTTCGCCAGGGCGCGTGTGGAGATGATGCTCGGGACGCAGCAGGCCATCCGAGACGATCACGCGTCAGCGAGAATCCACCTCCAGTACGCGGAGCGGCTGTTCGAGCTCTCCGGCGCAACCGCCTGGGCCAAGGCCATCCGGAACAGGTTGGATCGCCTCGACGCCAGGGAAGGAAGCATCCTGCCCGTGGCGGAGGCTCTCTCCGCGTGCCGTTCGGCCTGGGCGCTCCGGCTCACGGCGCGCGAACTGGAGGTCGCGATGCGCGCCGTCCGAGGAGCGGCGAACCGTGAGATCGCGGAGGCGTTGAGTGTCTCGGTGCGCACCGTGGAGGTGCACCTCGGTCGGGTCTTCGTCAAGCTGGACGTGCGGAGCAGGGTCGAGCTGACGGTGCTCGCGCATCGCACGGATCACCACGTCTGAGGGTACGGACCCGTCGATGCATCGGCGTCCTCTGCCGTGATCGCCTCCGGAAGACCTTCAGCGTGGCAGGAACAGCGCTGACCCGTCCGCTTCCGCGAGACCGTCCGCGATGAGGGAGTCGATGGCGCGGTCCCGCTGAACCCCGTCCGGCCAATCCGGCAGCACGGCCTCGAGCGGAACAGGCTCCGGATCCAGGGTGCGCAACAGCCGCAGCACCGCACCGCGGGCCTGTCTGTCCGACCCCTCGTACGTCGCCTGGCGTCGGCGCTCATCCCCGGTGTCGGGTCTGCCGGCCGCCAGCCAGGCGCAACTGCCTGCCAACGGGCACAGCTCGCATCGTGGCGATCGTGACGTGCACACCGTGGCGCCGAGCTCCATCGCCGCGGCGTTGAACACCGCCGCGGCATCGTCGTCCTCGGGCAGCAGCGAGGCCATCAGATCGAGGTCCCGGCGTGACGGCGCACCCGGCTGTGCGCGGCCCTCGACGGCACGAGCCAGCACCCGCCGAGTGTTCGTATCGACCACCGGGTGGCGGTCGCCGTAGGCGAACACGGCCACCGCCCTGGCGGTGTAATCGCCGATGCCCGACAGCGCCAGCAGGGCGTCCACCCCACGCGGGACGACCCCGCCATGCCGATCGGTGATCTCGACGGCCGCGCGATGCAACCAGAGCGCGCGCCGGGGGTAGCCCAGGTTCGCCCACTGCTGCACGACGTCCGCCGTCGATGCTCCGGCCATCGTCGCGGGCGTCGGCCACCTCTTCAACCAGGCATCGAGGTGCGGGATGACCCTCGTCACCGGCGTCTGCTGCAGCATGAACTCGCTCACGAGCACGCCCCAGGCTCCGTACTCGTCGTGGAACTCGGGGCGCCGCCACGGCAGGTCTCTGGCGGTCGAGCGGTACCATTCAGGCAGGGCCGACACCACGTCGGAAGGGACCTGCGTGTCGGGCATCCCTCCAGCCTACGTGAGCGGGCCGAGGGGCCCGAGACCGGAGTCAGGGGCTTCATGATCCGTGCACGCGCCGCCGCGCTCATCCTGCTCACCGCTCTCGCCACGAGCGGTCTCACCGGTTGCACCGGGAGTGCGGCCCCCGCGCCATCCGACAGTCGGGCATCCAGCCCCAGCCAGACGCCGTCCGTCTCTCCGAGCTCGACGACGGAAGCCAGGGTCGAGGTCACGACAGACCCGGGCACCT
Organism: Microbacterium sp. 2RAF4; assembly: GCF_052115285.1. Lineage (NCBI taxonomy): Bacteria > Bacillati > Actinomycetota > Actinomycetes > Micrococcales > Microbacteriaceae > Microbacterium > Microbacterium sp. 2RAF4. The sequence goes on from NZ_JBFRGI010000001.1 coordinate 71,998, forward strand.
GGATCATCGACGACGCGGGTGTCGGGCCGATCGAGATCGGCGGCGACTTCACCGCGACGCTCGACGGTCTCGCACCGGGATGGACCAACGACCTGGCCAACTGCTCATGGTCGGCATGGTGGACGGCGTCCGATTCCGCCTACGGCATCTCGTTCGTGCGGGGCACCGAGAGCTCGACCGCTCCCATCCGCGAGATCTCCATCTCTTCCACGAGTGAGTCGCTCGAGGCGGTTCCGGGTCCCCGGACGATGACGGGGCTGGGCATCGGTGCCACCAGGGACGATCTGCTCGCGGCATACCCCGCCGCGCAGCAGGGGACGTCGACGGTCGGGAGCGACAGCTGGATCATGCTCCCGAGTGAGACCGACGCCCACGTGTTCTTCGCGTTCCGGGAGGGCGCGGACACCGCCTGGGACGTCACGGTGACGACCGGTGCGGAGCCCTCGTACGAGGTCTGCGGCTGAGCGCAGTGACGGCTCCGCCCCGTCACCGTCGGTAGGCTGGGAGGATGGTCTCGCCCGGCATCCTCCTCGTCGACAAACCCGCTGGGCTGACCAGTCACGACGTCGTCGCCCGCACGCGGCGGGCGTTCGGTACCCGCAAGGTGGGGCATGCCGGAACCCTCGACCCGATGGCGACGGGCCTGCTGGTGATCGGCATCGAGGGTGCGACCAGGCTCCTGACGTACATCGTGGGAGCCGACAAGACCTATACGGCGACGATCCGTCTCGGTCAGACGACCGGCACCGACGATGCGGAGGGGGAGATCCTCACGACGGCGTCCGCCGATGCCTGGGACTCGGTAACCGACGACGCGGTGTCGGCCGGTATCGCCGAGCTCACGGGTGAGATCTCCCAGGTCCCCAGTGCCGTCTCGGCGATCAAGGTGGATGGTCGCCGCGCCTACGATCGGGTGCGCGCGGGAGAAGAGGTCGTGCTCGCGGCACGGGACGTCGTGATCTCGCGGTTCGACCTGCTGGCCACTCGCCGAGGGGAGGGGCACGTCGATCTGGATGTCATCGTCGAGTGCTCGTCCGGGACCTACATCCGCTCGCTCGCCCGCGACCTCGGGGCAGGCCTCGGCGTCGGCGGTCATCTGACGGCGCTTCGGCGCACCAGGGTCGGGCCGTTCGATGTGACCGACGCCGTCGGGATCGATGCGCTCGAGGGCGCGCCGACCTTGACTCCGGGGGAAGCAGCGGCGCGGATCCTGCCCGTGCTCGAGATGTCCTCGGAAGACGCGCGCGACCTCCGCCACGGCAAGCGATTGAGCGGACAGGCGGCGCGTCTGCACGAGGCGATCGGCGCGGCGATCGACCAGGAGGGTGCCCTGATCGGCATCGTCGAGAAGCGCGGCGCGGATCTCAAGAGCGCCATGAACATGCCGGAGGTCGCACCATGATCCTGTGGTTCACGATCGCGCAGATCGTCATCGCGGTCGCCGCGGGTGTGTTCTGCATCGCCGCGGGGCTGATCGGCAGAAGACCGAGCGACTTCAGCGTCGGTGCCCTCGCCCTCGTCGAGGCGCTCCTCGTCGTCCAGGTGGTCGTCGCGATCATTGCACCGCTGGCGGGCAACCCGCCGACCGGAGACCTCCTGGAGTACTGGGTGTACCTGGTCTCGGCTGCCCTGCTCCCCGTCGGGGCCGTGCTGTGGGCGCTCATGGAGCGCAGCCGCTGGAGCACGGTGATCCTCGGGGTCGCGGCACTCGCGATCGCCATCATGCTGTGGCGCATGCAGGTCATCTGGGCGGTCCAGATCGCGTGAGGCGAGTGGTCGACGCGGGAGCCCGGCAGCTTCCCGCGGCTCTAGGATGGAATGCGCTATGAGCTCCACCGCCCCCTCCTCTCGGATGACCGGAATCGGTCGCGTCCTCGTCATCGTCTACGCCGTCATGGCGCTGGCGGCGACAGGTCGCAGCTTCGTGCAGATCGTGCGCCGGTTCGACGAGGCGCCGCTGGCGTACTCGCTCTCCGCACTCGCCGCCGTCGTCTACATCCTCGCCACGCTGGCGCTCGTGCTGGCCCGTCACCGCGGCTGGTATACGGTCGCCTGGGTCGCCATCGTCTTCGAGCTGACCGGAGTGCTCGTCGTCGGGCTGCTGAGCATCCTCCTCCCCGATCTCTTCCAGCACGAGACCGTGTGGTCGCTCTTCGGACGGGGGTACCTGTTCATCCCGCTGATCCTTCCCGTCTTCGGCATCTGGTGGCTGCGCACGCACCGACCCGCCGATGTCGTGCGTCCGGTCGAGGTGGGCGCGTGATCGTCTTCCGCAGCCCGGAGGACGTGCCGAGCGACTTCGGCCCGAGCGCGGTCGCGATCGGCAAGTTCGACGGTGTGCACGCCGGCCATCGTGTGGTGATCGAACGCCTCGAGAAGGCCGCGGCCGCGACGGGGAGTCGGGCGGTCGCCGTCACCTTCGACCGCAACCCTCTCGCCGTCATCCGGCCCGACCGGTGCCCGGAGAACGTGGTCACGGTGGAACGCAAGCTCGAACTCCTGGGGGAGCTCGGGCTCGACGCCACCCTGGTCCTCACGTTCGACGAGCAGCTCGCTGCCCGCAGTGCCGAGGACTTCGTCGTCGACATCCTCGTCGGAGCCCTTCAGGTCTCGACGGTTCTGGTCGGACAGGACTTCCGCTTCGGCAACAGGGGAGCGGGCACTCCGGAGCTTCTGCGGGAGATGGGCCCGCTGTACGGTTTCTCCGTCGAGGTCGTCGACGACGTGTACCTCCCCGGCTCGGAGCGACGCGTCTCGTCGAGCTGGATCCGCGAACTGCTGATGGAGGGCGATGTCGCCTCGGCGGCGACGGTGCTCGGTCGGTACCCCGACGTGCGCGGCGAAGTCGTTCACGGGCTCAAGCGCGGACGCGAGCTGGGTTTCCCCACCGCGAATCTGTCGACCATCGTCGACGCATTCGTGCCGGCAGACGGGGTGTACGCGGGGTGGCTCGTCGACCATGACACCGGTATCCGGCACCCCTCCGCCATCTCCGTGGGCACGAACCCCACATTCGACGACGTGCTCGTCCGGCAGGTGGAGGCTCACGTGCTGGGTGAGACAGGCCTCGACCTGTACGGTCACGATGTCACGGTCGAGTTCGTCGAGAGGCTGCGGGGGATGGTGGCCTTCGAAGGCATCGACAAGCTCATGGCGCAGATGGGTGCCGATGTGACGGATGCCGCGCGTGCCCTGGGGCTCCCGGCCTAGGGGTCCGGGTCCGGGATCCGGCGCGGCGCGGCGCGGGCAATCGCGTTCGCGCGAGCGTCATGACATAGAATGGATATCGGCTCCCGCCGGACTTCGCGAATCTCGCGTACCACGACGGGAAGAAGACCCACTGTTCGTACGTCCTGGCTCGTGCCACACGCGGACAACGAGAACGGCCCATGGCTTCCTGGGGAAGCCGGAGCCTTCACGCTCAGGAGGAGCATGCCGACCACGGCAACCGCCGCCACGCGGCGCAAGAAGACGTCCCGTCGCGACGACGAGGCACCCCTCATCCCGATCCTCGCGCGCAAGGTGCGCGAGATCGAGGCGAAGTCGCAGCGCGGCAAGCTCGGACCCACGAACAGGGTGAAGTTCCAGGTGATCGCCTTCCTGGTGCGAGAAGAGCGCGCGCGGGTGAAGGCCGACGGCGAGATCACCGATCCCGCACGCGCGGAGCTGCTCAAGCGGCTCGACGGAGTCGCGACGATCCTCGCCAAGACGGCGGCCCGCGATACGTCGCTCATCCAGCTGCTCGAGGCTGACCAGGCGACGTCGCCGGTGGCGAAGCGCATGCGTCGGGACTGGCTGCTCGAATCCGGTGCCGAGCTGGCGCCGGAAGAGCTCATCATCGCCGACGCTGCCCCGGTGCAGATCTCGGTGGTTCCCGCCGCGATCGCCGAGCGACAGGTGACCCCGCCCTCGGTCGAGGCGCGACAGCTGGCCAACCCGTTCCTGGCTCCCGACCTCACGCCGCGTCCGACCGCCACCCCGCGCCGTCGTCTGGACGGCTGGGAGCTCATGGGGCCGCTCTACAAGGCATTCGAGACGGGGGCCGGCGGCGCTGCGGCGTCGATGGATCTGCCGCCTGCACCCGAGTTCGACCACATCTCGCCCAAGGGCCTCGAGGTCATGGTGCACCAGTCACGGTTCCTCGAAGCCGTGAAGGCCGGCCACCGCAGCTTCCTGCTCGCGGACGAGCCGGGTCTCGGCAAGACCGCGCAGTCCGTGCTCGCGGCCTCTGTCGCCGGCGCATACCCGCTCCTGGTCGTGGTACCCAACGTCGTGAAGATGAACTGGGCACGCGAGGTCGAGCGTTGGACGCCGCAACGTCGTGCGACGGTCATCCAGGGGGACGGCGACGACATCGACGCCTTCGCCGACGTCTTCATCGTGAACTACGAGATCCTGGATCGGCACATGTCGTGGCTCGCGTCGATCGGCCTGCGGGGCATGGTCGTCGACGAGGCCCACTTCATCAAGAACCTCTCGTCGCAGCGGTCGCAGAACGTGCTGTCGCTGGCCGCTCAGGTGCGCGAGCGCACCCCGGGTCACAACCCTCTGATGCTCGCCCTCACCGGCACGCCGTTGATCAACGATGTCGAGGACTTCGACGCGATCTGGCGTTTCCTGGGGTGGACGACCGGTGAGAAGCCGGGCCCGGAGCTCATGGAGAAGCTCGACGCGACGGGCTTCACGCCGGCGGACAAGGCCTTCTACCCGGAAGCGCGAGACGCCGTCATCTCGATGGGCATCGTCCGTCGCAAGAAGAAGGACGTGGCGGCGGACCTTCCGGACAAGCTCATCGCCGATCTGCCGGTTCAGCTCGACGACGAGTTCGGACGCAGCATCCGCCAGGCCGAACGCGAGCTGGGGGAGCGGCTCGCCGCTCGCTACCGTCGCATCATCGAAGCGCGGGGAGATCGCGGCCTCGCGCCTGGCGAGATCGACGACGACATCGTGCGGCTGGTCGCTCAGAACGAGCTCGAGGAGTCGAAGGCCGCCGGCACCGGCGGAGACAACGTCTTCACCATGGTGCGCCGCATCGGTCAGGCGAAGGCTCCGCTTGCAGCGGACTACGCAGCGCAGCTCCAGCGCTCGGTGGGCAAGGTCGTGTTCTTCGCGAAGCACATCGACGTCATGGACCAGGCGGAGGCGCACTTCGCCGCCGCGGGCATCCGCTCGGTGTCGATCCGTGGAGACCAGACCACCGCGGTCCGGCAGCAGGCGATCGACGACTTCAACAGCGACGCCGAGGTCGGCATCGCCGTCTGCTCGCTCACAGCGGCAGGAGTCGGACTCAACCTGCAGGCCGCGTCGAACGTGGTCCTCGCGGAGCTGTCCTGGACGGCGGCCGAGCAGACGCAGGCGATCGACCGCGTGCATCGGATCGGCCAGGATGAGCCCGTCACCGCATGGCGGATCATCGCCGCGCACACGATCGACACCAAGATCGCGGAGTTGATCGATCAGAAGCAGGGGCTCGCGGCTCGCGCGCTCGACGGGGAAGCGGTCGACGAGTCGGCGGCCGAACCGGTGCAGCTGGCGGCGCTCATGCATCTGCTGCGTCAGGCGCTCGGCGAGATCTGAGCGTCAAGAACAACTGTTCTTAACGCGCTTCGGAGGGTCAGATCTCCGGTGATCGGGAAGTTCATCGGTTTCGGTGAATCAAGCCGTCAAGATCGACGTTTTTCGTCGCGCCCGAATGGCGCCCGGACGTGCCGGGGCGCTAGGGTCGATCGAAGGCAGCGTCGCCTTTCCCCCATCTCCCGAACGTCTGAAGGCACCAGCATGAAGATCGGCATCCTGACGAGCGGCGGCGACTGCCCCGGCCTCAACGCGGTCATCCGCGGCATCGTGCTCAAGGGCACCACCACGTACGACCTGGAGTTCGTCGGCATCCGTGATGGATGGCGTGGCCTGGTCGACGGCGACTTCATGCCGTTGACCCGACACGAGGTGAAGGGCTTGTCGAAGGTCGGCGGCACCATCCTCGGCACCAGCCGCACCAACCCTTACGAGGGCGAGCGCGGCGGAGCCGAGAACATCGCCAAGACTCTCTACGGGCACAAGATCGACGGCATCATCGCGATCGGCGGCGAAGGGACACTCGCCGCGGCCGACCGGCTCGCGAAGGACGGGATCAAGGTCATCGGCGTCCCCAAGACGATCGACAACGACCTGCAGGCGACGGACTACTCGTTCGGCTTCGACACCGCGGTGAACATCGCCACGGACGCCATGGACCGCTTGCGCACGACCGGCGATTCGCACCAGCGCTGCATGGTCGCCGAGGTCATGGGGCGGCACGTCGGCTGGATCGCGCTGCATGCGGGGATGGCCGCGGGTGCTCACGTGATCTGCATCCCCGAGGTGCCGATGTCCATCGATGACATCACGGAGCTCGTGACCAGTGCACATGATCGCGGGCGTGCACCGCTGGTCGTCGTCTCGGAGGGCTTCAAGCTGCTCGGGATGGACGAGGCATACAGCGACAAGGGTCTCGACGCCTTCAATCGCCCGCGCCTCGGCGGCATCGGAGATCAGCTTGCCCCTGAGATCGAGCGCATCACCGGGATCGAGACGCGTGCGACGATCCTCGGACACATCCAGCGTGGTGGATCGCCCTCCGCATTCGACCGCGTGCTCGCGACGCGGCTCGGACTGCATGCGGCTGACGCGATCGTCGATGGTGCATGGGGTCAGATGGTCGCGATGCAGGGCACCGACATCGTGCGTGTGCCGTTCGCCGACGCGCTCGGTGAGCTGAACACGGTTCCCCGCTACCGCTATGACGAGGCGGCTGCACTCTTCGGTTGAGCCCGGGCTCTCGTCTGCGGCGCGCGTCGGTTCAGGCCACCTCGCGGATCATCCTCGCCTCGCGTCCTCGGCGTCGACGAGGCGACAGGGTATCCCGCCAGAACAGGCCGCTTCAGTCGAAAGCAGCCTGTTCCGGCGTGATCGCCTGTCCTCGCGCTCGCACAGGCGGGAACGCGACCACGCTCCGGCGTCAGTCCTCGGCGAGGCCGAGAGTATCGAGGAGCCAGGCGAGCTCGAACGCCCGCTCCTTCCAGGAGTTGTAGCGTCCGCTCACGCCGCCGTGCCCTGCGACCATCTCGCACTTGAGCAGCACGTCGGCGGCACCGGCCTCACGCAGACGGGCCACCCACTTCGCCGGCTCCACGTAGAGCACCCGGGTGTCGTTCAGCGAGGTGACCGCGAGGATCCGTGGATACCGGACACCGTCGCGGACGTTCTCGTACGGACTGTACGACTTCATGTAGGCGTAGACATCCGGGTCGTGAAGCGGGTCGCCCCACTCGTCCCACTCGATCACGGTCAGTGGCAGCGACGGATCGAGGATCGTCGTCAGGGCGTCCACGAAAGGCACACCGGCGAGGATCCCTGCGAACAGCTCGGGCGCGAGATTCGTCACGGCGCCCATGAGCAGGCCGCCGGCGCTTCCCCCCTCTGCCACCATCCGGCTCGGAGTGGTCACACCCGTCTCGACCAGATGCTCGCCGCAGGAGACGAAATCGGTGAAGGTGTTGCGCTTGTGGAGGAGCTTCCCGTCCTCGTACCACTGCCTGCCCATCTCGCCGCCTCCGCGCACATGGGCGACCGCGAAGACCACACCGCGGTCGAGTTCGGAGAGGCGCGCGACCGAGAATCCGGGATCGATCGAGTGCTCATACGATCCGTAGCCGTAGAGGTGCACAGGGCGCGGTTCCGCTCCCGGCTCCCCGAACGAGCGCTTCCAGACGAGTGAGATCGGCACGCGCACTCCGTCGGCGGCGGTGGCCCATTCGCGTCGCTGGCCGTAGTCCGTCGGGTCGTAGCCACCCAGCACGGGTACCTGCTTGCGCAGCACCAGCTCACGGGTGGCGAGTTCGAGGTCGTACACGGTTCCCGGCGTCACGAACGACGTGTACCCGAGGCGGAGGAACGGCGAGTGCCATTCCGGGTTTCCACTCACGCCTGCCGAGTAGAGCGGCTCGTCGAAGGCGAGTTCCTCGACAGCGTCGGTGACGTAGTCGAGCAGGCCCACGCGCTCCAGACCTTCACGGCGGTACTCCACGGTCGCGAAGTCGCGGAAGGCCTCGACCCCGAGCAGTCGCCGTCCCTGCTCGTGGGCGAGCACGACACGTCGTTGCCCCTGCGGATCGGAGGCCGAGACCGAGACGAGTTCGAAGTCGAGAGCCCCGTCGTTGTGGAGCACGAGCAACCGGTCATCGCCGTCCACGACCGCGTGCTCGATCGAGTACTCGACCCCTTCTCGACGGGGCCAGACGAGACGCGGTTCAGCGGTGAGGTCGCCGCTCAGATCGACCAGATACTCCTCGCTCGTGATGCTCGATCCCACTGCGATCACCAGGTACCGACGGCTGCGGGTGATCCCGGCGCCGAGCCAGAACTTCTCGTCGGGTTCGTGGAAGAGCTTCACATCTTCGGATACCGGGGTCCCGAGTCTGTGCAGCCACAGGGTGTCGGGGCGCCAGGCCTCGTCACGGGTCGTGTAGAGCACGCCGGTGCCGTCCGGGGTGAAGAAGGCGCCGCCCGTGTTCGGGATCTCATCGTCGAGCGTGGTGCCGGTGGCGAGGTCGCGGACATGCACCGTGTAGAGCTCGTCGCCTTCGAAGTCCGTCGACCACAGCAGCTTCGTCGCGTCGTCCGACGTGTCGAAGGCTCCGAGTGAGAAGAACTCGTGGCCATCGGCCTCGAGGTTGCCGTCGAGGAGCACGACCTCACCGTGCACCGGGACTCCCGGCTCGAGGCGCGGAGGAGTCCAGTCGCCGGGCTCGGCCGCCGCACGGCAGTGGATTCCGTACTGCGAACCCTCCTCGGTGCGGCTGTAGTACCACCAGTCACCACGGCGCGTGGGGACGGAGAGGTCAGTCTCCTGCACTCTTCCCTTGATCTCCTGGAACAGCGTCTCGCGGAGCGGGGCGAGATGTGCGGTCTCGGAATCGGTATGGGCGTTCTCCGCTTCCAGATGGGCGATGACCTCCGCGGAATCCTTGGCGCGGAGCCATTCGTAGGGATCGTCGAAGGTGTCGCCGTGGTGGGTGCGGAGCGTCGAACGGCGGTCGGTGGCAGGGGCATCAGTCACCGTCTCACGCTATCCCAGGTCGAGTTGACCGGCACGGGGGAGGGTGGGAGGATTTACCGGGGCCGGTTAACGGAAGTCAAACCCACGGTGAACTCTTCGTTCGTCACGTCGATCACGTCGACATCTCCTTCTTCCTCAACGACCGAAAGCGAACGGTGGAAACCGCAGCCCTCATCGTCGTGCTTGTCATCGCGCTGGCACTCTTCTTCGACTTCACCAACGGCTTTCACGACACGGCGAACGCCATGGCGACGCCGATCGCCACAGGTGCGCTGAAGCCCAAGACCGCCGTTCTCCTCGCCGCGGTCCTCAACCTGGTCGGCGCGTTCCTGTCGACGGAGGTCTCCAAGACGATCTCCGGCGGCATCATCCGTGAAGACGCGATTATCGACGCGGGAACCGATCTGTTCCTGTCGCTGATCTTCGCCGGGCTGATCGGCGCCATCACCTGGAACATGCTGACCTGGCTGCTGGGGCTGCCGTCGAGCTCGTCCCACGCCCTCTTCGGCGGACTGATCGGCGCGACCATGGTCGGCGCGGGGATCAGCGGCATCGACTTCGGCATGGTGCTCTCGAAGATCGTGCTCCCGGCTCTGATCGCTCCTGTCACCGCTGGTCTCATCGCCTTCGCTGCCACCAAGATCGCCTACTCGATCACCCGTCGCTACGACGGGAAGCCCGATGGGCGCGATGGCTTCCGGTGGGGGCAGATCTTCACTTCATCCCTGGTCGCGCTCGCGCACGGCACGAACGACGCGCAGAAGACGATGGGCGTGATCACGCTGGCGATGATCACCATCGGATGGCAGTCGGGAGCGCACCACGAGCCCGAGCTGTGGGTCATCATCGCCTGTGCGTTCACGATCGCTCTCGGCACCTACCTCGGCGGCTGGCGCATCATCCGCACCCTCGGCAAGGGGCTCACCGACGTCAAGCCGGCGCAGGGCTTCGCTGCGGAGAGCTCGACCGCAGCCACCATCCTCGCCTCCAGCGCCCTCGGCTTCGCCCTCTCCACGACGCAGGTCGCCTCCGGCTCGGTCATCGGCTCCGGTCTCGGACGTCGTGGCTCCACCGTGCGCTGGCGGACCGCCGGCCGTATCGGTGTCGGCTGGCTGCTGACTCTCCCTGCGGCAGGAGGCGTCGGGGCGCTCGCAGCGCTGCTCGTCGTCTGGCTCGGCAACTGGGGTGTCGTGATCGACGCGGTCATCGCGCTCGCCATCATCCTCGGACTCTTCATGCGTTCGCGCCGCAACGCCGTGACGCCGGCGAACGCCATGAGCGACGTCGCCGAGTCGGGCCGTGCGATCGAGCTGCCGGACACGCCACCGCCGACGAGGCGTCAGCAGCGCATCGAGCAGGCCAAGGCCGAGGCCCGGGCCCGGGCCGAGGCGCGCGACAAGGCGAAGGCCGAGGCCAAGGCCCAGGCGAAGAAGGATGCGGCGGCGAAGGCGAAGAAGAAGGCTGACGCCAAAGCGACCACCAAGGCATCGAAGACCGCGTCGACGACGCCGAACTCCGACGCCCGCCGGAACGGAGAGTCCGAATGAGCGTCGCGATCGACTGGTTCGCGTTCCTCCAGGTGTTCGCGGCCGCCCTCATCGGCGCCGCGGCCATCGTCACGTTCTACGCACTGGGGCTCCGGCTCCTCGTCCGCAGCGGTCGCGCACCTGTCGTGAGCCCCGCCGAGTTCACCGACGCGATCACGGTGATCACGGAGAAGGAGCTGAAGCGCGCCGAGAAGCAGGCCGCCAAGGCTGCCCGAAAGAGCCCGCTGACCGAGGGGCAGAAGTCCCTCGCACTGGTCGGTGCCTATGCCTGTTTCGCGCTGTGCGGTGTCGCCGTCGTCAGCGGGATCCTGCTCCTGGTCCTCGGGCACTGATCGACGGCGAACTGCACGGATCCCGCTCCTCGGTGAACGCTCGGCCATAGGCTGGGGCCATGTCCGCAGGAACAGGCAGCCCCTATGTGTTCGGCAGGCACGAGCCCGCATCGCATGTGCTCGTCCACGTCAGCGACCCGCATTTCCTCGCCGGGGGGATCCCGCTGGGCGGACGTTACGACGTCGAGGCGAACTTCGCCCGCACGCTGGAGGCGATCAGGGCGGTGCATCCGCACCCGGCTGCGATCGTCGTGACGGGCGACCTCGCCGACCTGGGGGAGCCCGACGCGTACCGGCGACTCCGCGCAGCCGTCGAGCCCGTGGCCGCGCAGCTGGACACGCCGGTCGTCTGGGTCGCCGGCAACCACGACGAACGTCCGGCGCTGCGGGCCGAGCTGCTCGGTCTGGAGCCCACGGAAGACCCTGTCACGGGAATCTGGGACCTCGACGGCCTGAGGGTCATCGCACTGGACACGAGCGTGCCGGGCTGGCATCACGGCGACCTCGATGAGAGTCAGCTCTCGTGGCTGGCCGAGGTGCTCTCCGAGCCCGCCCCGCTCGGGACGATACTGGCCATGCACCACCCGCCGCTCCCGAGCCACCTGCCGCTGTTCGACATCCTCGAGCTGCGGCATCAGGACGAGCTCGCCGACGTCATCCGCGGAAGCGATGTCCGTGGAATCCTCGCCGGCCACCTGCACTACTCGTCCCACGGCACCTTCGCCGGGGTTCCGGTCAGCGTCGCATCCGCCACCTGCTACACGATGAACGTCGCGCGACCCGCCGCCGACGTGAACGGCATGGACGCCGCGCAGGCGTTCCAGCTCGTGCACGTGTATGACGACACCATCACGCACACCGTCGTCCCCGTGACCGCGGCCGAGACCGGCGACTACTTCTCCGAGGACTGGCTCGAACGCATGGCGGGGCTCAGCCCGGAAGGGCGACTCGAGGCCTTCTCCCGCAAACCCGGACGCTGAGCGGCGTAGACTGAGGGGCATCCCCCACCCTTCTCACCCGCCACGACCCACGAGGATGTGACATGGCTTCTGCCGCGCCTACCCTGACCCGTACCGAGACCGATTCGCTCGGGAGCATGGAGATTCCCGTCGACGCGTACTGGGGGATCCATACCGCCCGCGCCGACGCGAACTTCCCGATCACGAAGCGGCCGATCTCCGTGTACCCCGACCTCGTGGTCGGTCTCGCGATGGTCAAGCAGGCGAGCGCCCGCGCGAACCGGGAGATCGGCGTGCTCGATCCGGAGCGGGCGGATCTGATCGACCGCGCAGCACAGCGCGTGATCGACGGCGAGTTCCATGAGCAGTTCACGGTCGGCGTCATCCAGGGCGGTGCCGGAACCTCGACGAACATGAACGCGAACGAGGTCATCACCAACATCGCGCTCGAGATGGCCGGACATGAGAAGGGCGACTACGCCTTCCTCTCGCCGATCGACCACACGAACCGCAGCCAGTCGACGAACGACGTGTACCCGACCGCGGTGAAGATCGGTCTCTCGCTGACCCTGCGCTCGCTGCTCGAGGAGCTCGACCTGCTGCGGCTGTCCTTCCTGGGCAAGTCGCGCGAGTTCCACGATGTGCTGAAGGTCGGTCGCACCCAGCTCCAGGACGCCGTGCCCATGACGCTGGGGCAGGAGTTCAACGGTTTCGCCACGACCCTCGGGTACGACCACACGCGACTCACCGAGAACGCCTCGCTGATGTTCGAGATCAACATGGGCGCTACCGCGATCGGCACCGGCATCACGACCCACCCCGGCTACGCTCCTGCCGTGCTCAAGCACCTGCGTGAGATCACCGGTCTCGACCTGCGCACGGCCGGCGACCTCGTCGAGGCCACCAGCGACACCGGATCGTTCATGTCGTTCTCCTCGACGCTCAAGCGCAACGCGATGAAGCTCTCGAAGATCTGCAACGACCTCCGTCTGCTCTCGTCCGGCCCGCAGGCGGGTCTCGGCGAGATCAACCTCCCCGCCATGCAGGCGGGATCGAGCATCATGCCGGGCAAGGTCAACCCGGTCATCCCCGAGGTCGTGAACCAGGTGGCGTTCGCGGTCGCCGGTGCCGACATGACCGTGACGATGGCGGCAGAAGCGGGGCAGCTGCAGCTGAACGCCTTCGAGCCGGTGATCGCGCACTCGATCTTCCAGTCGATCACCTGGATGCGTCAGGCGATGTGGACCCTGCGTGTGAACTGCGTCGACGGCATCACCGCCAACCGCGACCGACTCGGCGCCATGGTGGGTGCATCCGTGGGCGTCATCACCGCGCTGACGCCGTTCATCGGCTACGCGGCTGCGGCCGCTCTGGCGAAGACGGCACTGCTGACCAACCGCAGCGTTGCCGACCTCGTGGTCGAAGCCGGTCTGATGTCGCGCGAAGAGGTCGTCAAGCAGCTGTCGCCGGCACGTCTCTCCGGCCTCGAGACCATCACGGCCGCGATCCCGGTGGTGGCGTCGGAAGACCTGATCGAGATCTGACCCTACCGATACGAAGAGGGGGACGGATGCGCCGCATCCGTCCCCCTCTTCGTATGGTTCGTGATCAGTCGGTGATCCGGCAGTGCGTGGTCAACTCGCCGATGCCGTCGATGCCGACGGTCACGGTGGAGTGGTCGCGGAGGAAGATCTGCGGGTCGCGTGAGTATCCGGCACCGCCGGGGCTTCCGGTCGAGATCAGGGTGCCGGGGAGCAGCGTGAGCGACTGCGAGAGATGGGCGATGAGCTTCGCCACCGACCGGACCATCTGGTCGGTGCTCGCGTCCTGCACGGTGTGGCCGTCCACGACGGTCCAGATGTGGAGGTCCTGCGGGTCTGCCACCTCATCGGCGGTCACGGCGAAGGGCCCGGTCGGGGTGAATCCGTCGAACGACTTGCAGCGGGACCACTGCGCCTCGGAGAACTGGATGTTCCTGGCCGTGATGTCGTTCACCACGGTGTAACCCCAGACGTGAGTCAGGGCATCGGCCTCGGCGACGTCCTTGGCGGGGGTGCCGATGAGCACGCCGAGCTCGGCTTCGTAGTCGACGGCTTCGCTCAGAGCGCGCGGCCACGACGTGGTCTGGTCGTGACCGGTGAGCGAGTTCGGCCACAGGGTGAAGACCGTCGGTGCGGCGTCCGTCTTCAACCCCAGCTCGCTCGAGTGGGCGGCGTAGTTGAGGCCGACGGCCAGCACTGCGGGGGGAGTGAGCACCGCGGAGTCGAATGCCCACCCGTCGAGCAGGTGCCGCGGGGCTGACCCGTTCTCCAGGGCCCCGCGCAGAGCATCGAGAGCCGCTTCCCCTCCCTCGATCAGCTGCTGCAGGGTGGCAGGAGGGTCTGTCAGGAGGTCAGAGACGAGAATGGCGTCCGATCCCTCGACCACGGCGAGAGCCGCGTGGGGGGAGTCAGGACGGCGCAGGTGAGCGAACCGCATGCTCCTACGCTACCGGGTGGGTGCAGGTCGCCGGGTGGAGGGCGTCGCCATATCCGGACCATCGACGTTGTGCCCATAAGCTTTGCCTATGAGTTCCGGAGGACCGTCCCAGCCGCAGCGGCCCTCGCCGTATGCTCCTCCGCCCGCTTCGCAGCCGACGCCCGGGCCGACAGCGCCCCCTCCGTACTCGCCCGCGTACCCCGTGGGCTCGACGCCGCAGGCCGCCGCGAGAACGTCTGTCACCGGCTATGCCTCTCCTCTTGCGCAGCCGACTCCGTACACCCCGCCGGCTCCGGTCGCCCCATCGCCTGCCGAGTCGCTTCCCGCTCTGCCTGTGCCGACGAGAAAGGGCCGCACGATATCGCTCTGGCTCTTCGGCGTACTGGGCTTCCTGCTGATCGCGCTCGTGGGCTACTTCGTGTGGGCGCTCGGATCGTTCGCCTCCGTGGTCGGTCTGGTCCTCGCGCTCATCCCGCTGACGATCGTGTTCCTCGGAGTCCGACTGATCGACCGATGGGAGCCCGAGCCCAAACGGCTCGTCGCGTTCGCCATCGCCTGGGGCGCTGTGGCCGCGGTCGGGCTCACCCTGCTGGTCGACACGGCGCTCACGCTCCTGCTCGGCATCCGGTCGGAGGAGTTCGGTGCGGTCGTACAGGCACCCGTCGTGGAGGAGCTCTGGAAGGGCCTCGGCGTCTTCCTCATCTTCCTGCTCGCCCGTCGTGCGTTCGACGGTCCCGTCGACGGCATCGTCTACGGAGCCCTGGTCGGCGCGGGCTTCGCCTTCACCGAGAACATCCAGTACTTCGGGGTGAGCTTGATCGAGGGCGGGGGAGAGCAGTTGACCGTGACCTTCGTCGTGCGCGGACTCCTCTCGCCCTTCGCTCACGCCATGTTCACTGCGATCACCGGTTTCGCGATCGGCATGGTCGCTCGTCGCCACGGCTCGGCGCGGGCTGCGGCCGGAGCCGGAGCACTGGGTCTGGTCGGAGCGATCCTGCTGCACGCGCTCTGGAACGGATCAGCCACCTTCGCGGACTTCTTCGGGCTCTACTTCACGCTTCAGGTGCCGCTGTTCATCGGCTTCATCCTGGGTATCGTCGCGCTGCGACGGGAGGAGGCGCGACTCACGAGAGCACGCCTGGAGGACTATGCCGCAGCGGGGTGGTTCACGCCGGAGGAAGTCACGATGCTGGCCACGCCAGCCGGACGCAAGGTGGGTCTCGCGTGGGCATCCCAGCTGCGCGGCGACCGACGTCCGCTGATGCGGGCGTTCATCAAGGATGCGACCGAGCTCGCCTCCGTCCGGCAGCGTGCGATCACGGGACGCGATCCCATGGCTGTGAACGACGAGCGCGCGCTGCTGATCCGTACCAGGGCCACGAGAGCGGCGCTCCTGGCCTACTGACGTGGCCGCGGCCGGCGTACTCTTCTCGCAAGGAAGGGCGGTGGCGGATGAGGACGTTCGTCGTGATCCACGGCGGTGGCGACGTCGGCTGGTCGTGGCATCTCGTCGCAGCCGAGTTACGCAGGCGCGGTCACGAGGTGTTCACCCCCGACCTGCCCGCAGACGACGACACCCTCACGCTCGAGGACTATGCCGAAGCGGTCGTGGACACCGTCGGTGCACGCCGGGAGGTGACGGTCGTCGGGCACTCCTTCGGGGCGTTCACCGCGCCCCTGGTCGCGGAACAGGTCGCGGCCGATGAGCTCGTCCTGTTCGCGGGTATGATCCCCACGCCGGGTGAATCCCCGACTCAGTGGTGGGACAACTCCGGGTACACCGTCGCTTCCGCATCCCGATCCGCGCAGGACGGCGGGCTGACCGGCAATGACGATCCGCTCGTCAGCTTCTACAACGGCGTCCCGCGGGCACTTGCCGAGGAGGCGTTGCGGCGCGAGCGCGCGCACCCGTCGCAGGAGGCGATGGAGCGGCCGTGGCCGCTTCGGGAGTGGCCCGACGTGTCGACGCGAGTCGTGGTGTTCTCGGACGACCGCTTCTTCCCTGCCGGGTTCCTGCGCGACCTCGCTGTGACCCGCCTCGGGCTGACCGCGGATGAACTCCCCGGTGGTCACTGCGCGATGCTGAGCCACCCCGTGGAGATCGCAGACCTGCTGTGCGGAGACGCCGGGTGACCGCGGAGCGCGTGCCTGTGGCAAGACTCAGCGCCCGGTGCTGCGGCGATGCCTGCGAGTCTCCCGGGCGCTGAGTTGATCTGTAAACAGGGTGCACCCGGCCCCGCGCGAGTGTCAAGAGCTTCTTCCCTCGGCGCCTCGACGAAGTTGCGAGGTGTTCGCTGTGAGCAGGTGCCGGTGCGTTGACCCGGTCCATCGCGCTCGGGTTTGATGGACGTATGACTGATCGCACAAAGCCTGAGTTCGACGCCCCCACCGGCCCTGCGCCCGCGGACCTCGTCATCCGCGACATCATCGAGGGTGACGGTGCCGAGGCGAAGCCCGGCGACACCGTCACCGTGCACTATGCGGGGGTCGAGTTCGACTCCGGCGAAGAGTTCGACTCCTCCTGGGGTCGTGGTGAGACCATCCAGTTCCCGCTGCGGGGTCTCATCCAGGGCTGGCAGGACGGCATCCCCGGCATGAAGGTGGGCGGCCGCCGCGAGCTGATCATCCCGCCGCACCTGGCCTACGGCCCTGTCGGCGGAGGCCACTTCCTCTCCGGCAAGACCCTGATCTTCATCATCGATCTCGTCGCCGTCGGCTGATCCGGGCTCGCTCCACGAGGCGCCCCGCTCCTTCGGGAGAGGGGCGCCTCGTGCTGTTCGGGAAAAGTTTCTTCATTCAGGGGAATACATGCTTCTGAATGTAAGTTGTCACAGTGGTCGCGGTGAACGCGGCCCCTGTCCCTTGCCGCAGCTGCGGCTGACGTCTCCAGAGGAGAAGCAATGACCAGCATCGACATCCCCGGCTACCGTCCCGGCACCTGGGTCCTGGACCCCTCGCACAGCGAGGTCACCTTCAGTGTCCGTCACATGATGATCTCGAAGGTGCGCGGCACCTTCGGCGTCAAGAGCGCCACCCTGATCGCTCCGGAGAACCCCCTCGAGGCCAAGGTCGAGGCATCCGTCGACGTCACGTCGGTCGACACCAAGGACGAGGGCCGCGACCAGCACCTCCGTTCCGCCGACTTCTTCGACACCGAGAACTTCCCGACCATGGAGTTCGTCTCGACCGGCGCTCGTGCCGAGGGCGGCGACCTGTTCGTGGACGGCGACCTCACCATCCGCGGCATCACGAAGCCGGTGACCTTCGAGCTCGACTTCGGCGGTTTCGGCAGCGACCCGTGGGGCAACTACAAGGCCGGCGCATCCGCCAAGACGGTCATCAACCGCGAGGACTTCGGCCTGACCTGGAACGCTGCGCTCGAGACCGGCGGCGTGCTCGTCGGCAAGGACGTGACCATCAGCCTCGACCTCCAGGGCGCGCTGCAGCAGGACTGACGCGTCGGATCGAGACGAGAACCCCGGGCCTGTCAGGGCTCGGGGTTCTCTGCGTCGTAGTCGTGGAAACGGCGGTTACGGCGGGCGAGCGTCGCCACGAGAGCGATCACCAGGACGCCGCCGAGCATGGGCGGGAACCAGAGGCTCGTCAGCGTCGCGAGCGTTCCCGCGTACAGCGCGCCGATGCGGGGGCCGCCGGCGACGACGACGACGAAGAGTCCCTGGAGGCGTCCGCGCATCGCGTCGGGCACGGCGGCCTGCATCATCGTGTTGCGATAGATCGAGCTGACGTTGTCGGAGGCGCCCGAAAGCGCCAGCGCGATGCACGCGGCGATGATGAGGCCCACGTGCGGCATGGCCTCGCTCGCAGGGGCGGAGAGTGCACCGATGAGCAGCACGGCGCCGAAGAGCAGGATCGATGCGCCGTACGCCTCGACGGCCCTCGCGATCCCTCGACCGTGCCAGCGGTACTGCACGACGCGGCCGGAGAAGAGACTCGAGGTGAACGTTCCGACGGCGACCGCGGCCGTCAGGATGCCTGTGGTCAGTGCTCCGCCGCCGAGGAGAACCGTGCCGAGCGCCGGGAACAACACGAGCGGCTGCCCGAACGTCATCGCGATGATGTCGATGATGTACTGCATGCGGATGTTGCCAGCTCTGCGGAGGAACCGCCAGCCGTCGACAAGGGACTCGAGTCCGGGGCGGACGATCTCTCCTTCGGGCCGCAACGCCGGAAGCGTCCAGAGCCCGAGGAACATCGACAGCATCAGCACCACGTCGATCGTGTAGGTCCATCCGTAGCCGGTGAGAGCTACGAGGAGGCCGGCCAGTGCCGGACCCGCCATGACGGTGAGCCCGAAGGCGACGCCGTTGAGCGCCGATGCCGCGGCGAGTTTCTCACGCGGGATGAGGCGCGGGACGATCGCGGTGCGCGTCGCCATGCCCACGGAGTTGGCGGCCGAGTTGATCATGCTCAGGGCATACAGCCACCAGATCGTCTCCGTGCCCGTCCAGGTGAGCGCGGCCAGGAGCGCGGTGGAGGCGAAGGTGACGGTGGCGGCGATCAGGGCTACCCGACGCCTGTCGAACGCGTCGGCGAGCATCCCGCCGTACAGGCCGGCGAGGACCATGGGCACCAGTCCGGCGACGGCGATCATGGAGACGGCGAAGGTGTTCTGCGTGAGCTCGAACACGTGCAGCATGACCGTGACGATGGTGAGCTGGCCGCCGATGCCCGCCAAGGTCGAACCGATCCACATCCGGGCGAACGCGGGGCTGGATGCGAGCGGGGAGAGGTCGATCAGATGACCGCGTCTGGGGGTCACGCTTCGGACTGCTTCTGCACGGTTCGAGACTAGTTGACCACCGCGGACGTCCCTTCGCCGTCGGTGTCACCCGAGCGAGCCGACGACTGGTAGACTCGTCAGGTTGCCGTTTGATCGGCCGCGGATAAAGAGAGCCCACGCATCAGGCGTCGGGCGCCGCGCAACAAGCTGAAAGGGGATCGAATCTATGGCACTGGAAGCAGACGTCAAGAAGGCGATCATCGAAGAGTACGCGACGCACCCCGGTGACACCGGATCCCCCGAGGTGCAGGTCGCGATGCTGACGCAGCGCATCAAGGACCTCACCGAGCACCTGAAGGAGCACAAGCACGACCACCACTCGCGTCGTGGTCTGTTCCTGCTCGTGGGTCAGCGCCGTCGTCTGCTCGGCTACCTCCAGGACATCGACATCGCGCGCTACCGCTCGCTGATCGAGCGTCTCGGACTCCGCCGCTAAGGCACCGCGACCCTGCGTTCAATCGCGCAGAACATTCTTGAGAAGGCCGTCCCACGGTGTGGGGCGGCCTTCGTCGTACCCGAGTGTGTAGCGATGCCGGTTGCCGCCTGCCCGACTTTCCGATAGGAAAGTCGTAGAGCTTTCCACCAGGAAAGTGAGGGAGGTCGTCATGGAGCGGAAGCCGATCGAAGGTCAGGACGCTCTGGTGCCCCCGGACCCGGAGACCGCCCGGCGCTATCTCGAGACGGTGGAGACGGTGGTGGACCGCCGTGACCGTGCCGTCGACCGACGCGCTCTCGCCCGACTGCAGATCGGCAACGCCGTGGTCATGGCGGCGTACTTCGTCGCCTTCGCGCTCGTCCTCCGGCAGGACGACGTGCTGGCGTCGCAGATCGTGCTGTTCACTCTCCTGGTCTGGGGGCAGCTGTCCACCGGGATGGCGCAGCGCACGGGCATGCAGTGGCGGATGACGCGTTCGCGGTGGCCGCTGCTGGTCGGCGGCGCAGCGATCGTCATCGGTGCGTTCGTGGTGTTCGGGTTCGCTGCTCTGGATACGCGACTTCCGGTCGGGGTGGTGCTCATCCCGGCAGCCTTGGTGCTCGTCGGAGTGGGAGGGCATGGCGTCGTGCAGCTCAGACGGGCTGCGGGTGACCCGCGTCGTCCGCGTCCGGTTCCCCGTCCGCTGCCGCGGCGGCTTCGTTGGGGCACCGTCCTCGTCGGCGTCGCGTTCGCCGTGCTGACGATGCTCGCGGGATCGCCGGACGACGTGCTGAGGAGCGTCGTCACCCTGCTCGTGATGCTGTGCCTCGTGGCGTGGATCGCGGCCTCCGCATCAGACCTCGGGCTCCCCGCAGTCGGCGCGTCCTGGCGCTGGCCGCACATCGCTGTCTTCTTCGTCGCCGCCTGCATACCCGTGGGAATCGTCCTGGGATCGGGATCGCTCGGCAACGCGGGACTCGCCGGCGTGTGTGCCGGCGCTGGCGTGATCGCGTCCTTCGTGGCCGTCTCCTTCGTTGCCGGGCACGGCGAACGTGCGTGAGCCCGCCTCCGTCCCACACCCCCGCACGCGGCTGGACGACAACTTCGCCTCGCCGATCCGGTTCTCCCTCATGGCCGGATTGGGCGACGGGATGGAGCTCGACTTCTCAGCCCTGCGGGAGATGCTGCAGTGCGGCGACTCACCTCTGAGCAAGGCGATCGCGCACCTGCAGGCCGCCGGGTACGTGGTCGCGCGCAAGGGCACGGTCGGGGGCCGATCGCGCACCTGGGTGCGTCCGACGAAGACGGGGCGTGATGCCTTCGCCGCGCACCTTCAGGCACTGCGTGAGATCGTCGCCCTCAGCGGCGGTCCGGAACTGTGAGATCTGTCAGGCGGTCGCGCTGACGAGGTCGGGGTGATGGATCGCCGCGACATCAGGGTGCGCACGAAGGCGAGACTTGAGCGCGTTCTCGCCATAGGTCGCATGGATCGGATTGCCGGGGTCCTCGGTGACTCCGGTCGCGTGAGCTGCGAGGTCAGCGGGGAGCTCGAGCAGCGGCAGCTGTTGGTCGAGAGCGGGGTTGAAGAAGAACGGGATCGAGATGCGCTCCTCCGGTGCCCGCGGTGAGATCACACGGTGGTTCGTGGCCTTGAGGTATCCGCCGGTGGCGTACTCCAACAGCTCACCGATGTTGACGACGAAGGCGCCGGGCACCGGGGGAGCCGAGACCCACTCGCCGTCACGCTCGACCTGGAGCCCGCCCTTGCCGGGCTCGACCCACAGCAGCGTCAGCACGCCGGAATCCTTGTGCGCTCCGACGCCCTGCTGCGGTTCCGGCTCGTCCGTGCCCGGGTATCGCACGATCTTGATCAGGGTCGACGGATCGCGGAACGGCTCGTCGAAGTAGGTCTCGTCTGCGCCGAGAGTGACGGCCCAGGCGCGCAGAAGCTTGCGCGCGATCTCGGTCAGGGTGTCGTGCCACTCCGTGACGATCTCCTTCAGCTCCGGCTGCGCTGCGGGCCAGAGGTTGGGGCCGGTGAGCCGGTTGAAGGCGGGACCGTCGTCGACGGGTTCGCGCTCGGGGCCGATGTCGATCTGCTCGCGCCAGTCGACCTTCCCCTGCGTCCGCTCGCCACCCACTCGCGTGTACCCGCGGAAGTGCGGACTGTTCACGTTCTCGATCGCGAGCTTGTCCTCTTCGGGCAGGGCGAAGAAGTCGAGCGCCGCCTGATGGAGCCGGGCCTCCAGCTCCGGGGAGATGCCGGTGCCGGTGAGATAGAAGAAACCGACATCGTGTGTCGCGGCCCTGAGTTCTTCACGGAATCGTGCGGCGGCGTCGGGGCCTTCGTCGAGCTGGGAGAGGTCGAGGACGGGGAGCGAGAGTTCAGCCATGGACCGAGGCTACGTCGGCCGGACGGCGATGGGGCCTGTGTTGCAATCCATTACTTCCTGCCGTCGGGGTTCGGAGCACGTCCATCGCGGTGCTAGAGTCATCCTTCGGTAAGGGCCGCCTTACCTCAGTCACCGCAGAGAGTGTTTTCCGTGCTCGCCACATTTCTCATCGGGCTCCGCGAGGGTCTCGAAGCCGCGCTCGTCGTCGGCATCCTCGTCGCCTACCTCCGTCGTCTCGGCCGGAAGGATGCACTCCCGAAGATGTGGGCAGGAGTCGGTCTCGCGATCGTCCTGGCGCTCGGCATCGGCGCTGTGCTCACCTTCGGTGCGTACGAGCTGACGTTCCAGGCGCAGGAGTTGATCGGGGGCGGGCTCTCGCTGCTCGCCGTGGCCATGGTGACCTGGATGATCTTCTGGATGCAGCGCGCTGGTCGCAGCATGAAGGCGACGCTGGAGGGCGGCATCGATCGCGCTCTCACCGTCGGTGGGCTCTGGGCCCTCATCGCCATCGGCTTCGTATCGGTCGCGCGCGAGGGCATCGAGACCACGCTGCTGCTGTGGTCGATGGTCCAGTCCTTCGGCGACGCCCCCTCGGCGCTGCTGGGCGCGCTGCTCGGACTGATCGCTGCCGTGATCATCGGCTGGCTGATCTCCCGCGGCGCACTACGACTCGATCTCCGCCGCTTCTTCGCCTGGACGGGGGGCTTCCTCGTGATCGTCGCCGCCGGTGTCCTCGCCTACGCGCTGATGGACCTCCAAGAGGCCGGAGCGCTCCCTGGCCCGTTCACCGCCCTCGCCCCGATCGATGCGGTGACCGGCGGTGTGGCCGTCGGATGGGCAGCCTTCCCCTTCGGCTGGGCATTCGACGTCTCGGCGACGATCGCCCCGGGCGGCCCCCTCGCCTCGATCCTGCAGGCGACCATCGGATTCATGCCGGCGATGACCTGGTTGCAGGTCGTCGCCTGGGTCCTCTACATCTCGATCGTCGGATGGCTGTACATCCGCGGCCTCCGCTCGAGGCGCGCGGCGAAGCCGCAGAGTCCGACGGAGCCCTCATCGACATCTCCCTCCCTCTCACCTCAAGGAGCAGCATGACCACCTCGCACCGGATCCTGGGGGTGCTGGCCGCCACCGGCGCCGCGGCGCTCGTCCTCAGCGGCTGCGTCGCGAAGAGCGATGCACAGGCCACGGCGGCGTTCGACGTCTCGTCGACCGACAGCGACTGCGCCGTGTCGGCGTCGACTGCCGAGAGCGGGACTCTCACCTTCAACGTCAAGAACGACACCGGTCAGGTGACGGAATTCTACCTTCTCGCCGACGACGGCCTCCGCATCGTGGGTGAGGTCGAGAACATCGCACCGGCCGCATCGCGCACGTTGACCGTGCTGGCCCAGCCCGGCGACTACTTCACCCTCTGCAAGCCGGGCATGGTCGGCGACGGCGTCGGCAAGACGGCGTTCACCGTCACCGGGGACCGTGTCGCGGTCGACGGTCCCGATGCCGAGCAGAAGCAGAAGGCGGTCGACCTCTACGGCGCCTTCGTCAAGGACCAGGTGGGCCAGCTCGTCCCGGCGGTCGAGGACTTCGTCGCCGCCTACGAGTCCGGCGACGACGAGACCGCGCGCACCCTGTTCCCGCAGACACGCGCGTTCTACGAGCGCATCGAGCCCGTCGCGGAGGCGCTGGGCGACCTCGACCCGCGGATCGACTACCGAGAGGTCGACGCCGTCGCCGAGAAGCTCGATTGGACCGGCTTCCACCGCATCGAGAAGGATCTGTGGGTGCCCGCGCAGGACGCGCTGAATGCGGATGGTGAGACCCCTGCGTGGCAGGACTGGGCGCCGTCGACACCGGAAGAGCGTGCCGATTACGGCGACCTGCTGCTCGCCGACGTGCAGGAGCTGTACGACTACGTGCACTCCGACGACTTCACCACCGCGCTCGACGACCAGGGCATCGGCGGCATCTCCAACGGAGCGATCGCGTTGCTCGACGAGGTCGCGACCGGCAAGATCTCCGGCGAGGAGGACTGGTGGTCCGGCACGGATCTCTACGACTTCGCGGCAAACGTGGAGGGCTCCAAGATGGCGTTCTCGCTCGTGCAGGAGTTCGCCGCCGCACAGGGTGATCAGGGTAAGGAACTTGTCGCCGAGATCGAGACCGGTTACACCGCGCTCGAGGACTCGCTCGCGATCCACGGTTCGCTCGCAGCCGGATTCGTGGGCTACTCGGAGTTGACCGAGGCCGACAAGCGCGAGTTCACCGATCTGATCAACGCCCTGGCCGAGCCGCTGTCGCAGCTCACCAGCACGGTCCTCGACTGATCAGCGTCGAGTCGGCCTAGCGGATGCGATCACGGACGTGAACGAGTCAGAAGCGGCTGCCGCGCACGGAGAATCGGCGTCGGGCGCGTCATCGACACCGACCGGACTGAGCCGGCGCGGCCTTCTCGGGCTGGCCATCGGCGGCGGTGTCGCGGGGCTCGCTGTCGGGGCGGGCGCCGGCCTCACCGGCGGAGTGGCCTTGGGCCGCGCCAGGGCCGCCGACGACGCGCATTCCGCCTACGACTTCTTCGGAGAGCATCAAGCGGGCATCACCACTCCGGTGCAGGACCACCTGCACTTCGCCAGCTTCGACATGATGCCGCGCACCGACCGCGATGACCTGATCTCCCTGCTGCAGGACTGGTCGTATGCGGCCTCGCGCATGGCGCAGGGGCTCGAGGTCAGCGCGACGGGCGCGGTCGGCGGAGCGGCGGAGGCGCCTCCGGACGACACAGGAGAGGCGCTGGGTCTGCCCGCTGCGGGACTCACGATCACGTTCGGCTTCGGGCCCGGTCTCTTCGAGAACGAGGACGGTGACCGGTACGGCATCGCCGCGCAGCGGCCGGCAGGTCTGGAGCGTCTGCCCGCATTCCTCGGCGACGATCTCGATCCTCAGACCTCTCATGGTGACCTCTGCATCCAGGCCTGTGCCGACGACCCCCAGGTAGCGGTGCACGCCATCCGCAACCTCAGTCGCATCGCGTTCGGCCGCGCGCGCCTGCGCTGGTCGCAGCTCGGCTTCGGCAAGACGTCGCGCACCACGGCGACGCAGGCGACCCCGCGTAACCTCTTCGGGTTCAAGGACGGCACCGCGAACATCCTCGCCGACGACACCGAGGCGCTGAGCGATCACGTCTGGGTGGCCGCGAAAGACGAGCCGGCATGGCTGGCCGGTGGTTCCTATCTCGTGGCCAGGAAGATCGCGATGCTCATCGAGACCTGGGACCGGGTGCGGCTCTCCGAGCAGGACACGATCATCGGTCGCGATAAGGGCGAGGGTGCGCCGCTCTCCGGTGGCGACGAGTTCACCGCTCCGGACTTCCACAGCAAGGCGATCGACGCCGACAGTCACGTGAGCCTCGCGCACCCGGAACACAACGACGGCATCCGCATCCTCCGCCGCGGCTACAACTACGTCGACGGGAACAACGAGCTCGGTCGTCTCGACGCCGGGTTGTTCTTCCTCTCGTATCAGCGTGACCCCGCGCAGTTCATCGCGCTTCAGCGTCGACTGTCGACCGACCTCATGAACGAGTACATCCGCCATGTCGGTTCGGGTATCTGGGCGGTGCCGGCAGGCGCGAGCCCCGGTTCCTACGTGGGAGCCGCGCTGTTCTCCTGAGCGGTCACGGCTCGCGTGTGCTCGTGAGCGTCTCCACCGCGAACGCGGCGACGGCATCGGCGCCGAAGTGATCGTCGGCCGTGATCGTCACCACGGCGTCATCGAGGAAGATCAGCAGCTGGCCGTAGGCGCCGTGAAGTCTCCATGCCGGCCCGGGGCCGCCCCATCCTGCGAGGGCGTAGCGATCGTAGCCCGCGTTCTCGCCGGCGACCCGCCATTCCGTGTGCATCGCGTCGATCCATCCGGGAGAGATCAGTTGTCGGCCCTCCCACGCGCCGCGCTCCCTGATGAGCAGGCCGAGGCGCGCCAGCTCATCGGTGCGCAAGGCCAGGCCTCCTCCCGCGGCGATGCGGCCCTGGGGGCTGCGCTCCCATTCCACGTCGTCGATGCCGAGCGGGCGGAACAGTCGGGCGTCGAGGTAGTCGCCCACATCTCCGACGCGTGCGGCAAGCGCGGTCATGGCGGTGTACGTGCTCGCGTTCGAGTACTGGAACGATCGTCCGCCGGACGGGCGTCGCAGGAACTCGCGGGCGAGGTCCGGCCAGTCCGTCATCAGGGTCTCCGACCAGGGCAGATCGATCCCGCTGGTCATCGAGAGCAGATCCCGCAGCGTGACGTCCTCGACGCCAGCTCCCATCTCGAAGTCGGGGAGGTACGTGACGACGGGCGCGTCGAGCGACACGGCACCCTCGTCGGCGGCCAGTCCCGCAGCCAGAACGCAGACGCCTTTCGCGACGGAGTGGACGTCCTCCCGCACGTCGTCGGCCCAGCGGTGGTCGGCGGTCTCGGTGGCGATGCGGACGTGCAGCCCGTGAGCGCCGAACCCGGTCTCCTCGATGCGTTCGACGATGCGGTCTCGAACGGTCTGTGCGCGGCTCACACCTTCGAGGCTATCGTCCTGTCTGGCGCGGGCGCCGCGATCCCGTCGGGTCGTTCCGGCGCCCCTCCATGGAGGCCAGCGCCGGGTCGGCGAAAAGCCACCCTGGGCGGGGTTCCACCAGCGGGCGGAAGACCCACCTGATCGGCTTCGTCGCCAGCGCGAGGGCGATCAGCACCGACGACACGGTGACGAGGGGGAGCCAGATCCAGGTCGGCTCGAGGCTCTGCAGGATCCCGCTCTCGCGGAAGGGGTACAGCACGAACGAATGCAGCAGGAACACGTACATCGTGTATTGGCCGAATGTCGTCCACCAGTGGGCACCCCGAGGGATGAGGGCGAAGAAGGCGGCGCTGAGCACGACGGCGAGCATCATCAGGAGTATCCGCACCCCGCCGGCCCACCACTGCTCCCCGCCCAGGTCGGCATAGGAGTCCTCGTAGAAGAGCCAGTGCCGCAGGTCGGCCGCCTGCCACAGCGGAAGCCAGTTCCAGGCCGCCCAGCCGGCCAGCGCGAAGATCGCGACGGCGCCGCCGCGGATCCACCAGGGACGGAAGTCGAGCAGACGGAACCTGTCCACGATGTCGTGCTCGCGCAGCCACCAGCCCAGCGTGAAGAAGGGGAGGAGTCCCAGGGTGCGGGACAGGGAGAACGTGCTGTCGACGTTCGGCAGGTAACCCACGCCGACCGAGATGACCACGGTCCACAGCAGCGGCCACCGAAGCAGTGCGAGGTACGGGAGCACGAGACGGAAGATCCCGAGCGCGAGGAGGAACCACAGTGTCCAGCTCGGTTTCGTGATGTTCGGATCGACCTGGCCCTCGACCAGCCATTTGGTGAGTGTCCACAGCGTCTCGAAGATGACGTAGGGGACCAGGATGTCCGTGATCACCCTGGCCATCTGCGTCTTGGAGGGCGAGCCGGACTTCGAGAAGTAGCCGGAGATGATGGCGAACGCCGGCATGTGGAACGCGTAGAGCGCCAGATAGAACGCGAAGGCGATGTCGGAGTCGTACGTCAGGCGCTGGATCGCGTGACCGAGCACGACGAGCACGATGCAGACGTAGCGCGCGTTGTCCCAGAACGGCACACGCCTCCGCCTGCGGGGAACCGATCCTGTGGTGGGCCCTGAGATGTCGGCGCCGGCACTGCTCATCGTTCGAGGCTACAGGCCGGGAATAAAGTTGAAGTGAGCGCGTTGACACAGATACATTCAAATGAATAGAACGGGATGCGAGTCGTCCGGTTCGGAGACACGGAGCAATCATGAGCGAGCAGTCAGGCGCGCAGGCGATGCAGTTCGGCATCATGTCGGTCAGCGACATCACCCGCGATCCCACCACGGGAATCACCCCCAGCGAGCAGGAGCGCATCAAGGCGACGACGGCGATCGCCGTGCACGCCGAAGAGGTCGGACTCGACGTCTTCGCGATCGGCGAGCACCACAACCCGCCGTTCTGGTCCTCCAGCCCCACGACCTTCCTGGCGGCACTGGTCGCGCAGACCGAGCGCCTGATCGTCTCCACGTCGACGACGCTCATCACCACGAACGACCCCGTGCGCATCGCCGAGGAGTACGCGATGCTGCAGCACGTATCCGACGGACGCATGGACCTCATGCTCGGACGCGGCAACACCGGCCCGGTGTACCCCTGGTTCGGCCAGGACATCCGGCAGGGTCTGCCGCTCGCGATCGAGAACTACGCCCTGTTGCACAAGCTGTGGCGCGAGGACGTCGTCGACTGGGAGGGCAAGTTCCGCACCCCGTTGCAGGGCTTCACCTCGACGCCCCGTCCGCTCGACGGCATCGCCCCGTTCGTATGGCACGGCTCCATCCGCACCCCGGAGATCGCGGAGCAGGCCGCTTACTACGGAGACGGGTTCTTCGCGAACAACATCTTCTGGCCGAAGGAGCACTACCAGCGGCTCATCGAGCTGTACCGTCAGCGCTTCGAGCACTACGGTCACGGCACGCGCGAGCAGGCGATCGTGGGACTCGGCGGCCAGGTGTTCATGGCCGCGAAGTCGCAGGACGCGGTGAACCAGTTCCGCCCGTACTTCGACAACGCACCCGTCTACGGCCACGGTCCGAGCATGGAGGACTTCACGGAGATGACCCCGCTGACGGTGGGCTCTCCGCAGCAGGTGATCGACCGCTACGCCGGCATGCGCGAGCACTACGGGGACTACCAGCGCCAGCTGTTCCTCATCGACCACGCGGGCCTGCCCCTGAAGACGGTCCTCGAGCAGCTCGACATCCTCGGTTCCGAGGTCGTCCCCGTGCTGCGCAAGGAGCTGGCGAAGGACCGCCCTGCATCTGTGCCGGACGCGCCGACGCACGCCGCGCGCGTCAAGGCCGAGTTCGGTGACGGGCCGACCCGTCAGGCGCGTCCCGGCGCCAACCGCGGCGACAACCTCACGGGCGACTCGCCCTACCAGGACACCCCGGCACCTGCCGGTGCGTCGTTCGGAATCGGCCGGAAGGAGGCCTGAGATGGCCATGCGTCGTATCGCCGTCGTCTCGGCGGGATTGTCGAACCCGTCCTCCACCAGGATGCTCGCCGACCGCCTCGCTGCCGAGACCGTGAAGGCCCTCGCCGCACACGACATCGAGGCGAGCGTCGACGTGATCGAGCTGCGCGACTACGCGCACGACAT
Source organism: Microbacterium sp. 2RAF4 (assembly GCF_052115285.1). Classification (NCBI taxonomy): domain Bacteria; kingdom Bacillati; phylum Actinomycetota; class Actinomycetes; order Micrococcales; family Microbacteriaceae; genus Microbacterium; species Microbacterium sp. 2RAF4. Next base: position 101,221 of record NZ_JBFRGI010000001.1, read on the forward strand.
CACGAACAACATGCTCACAGGCTTCGCGCCGCCGGCGCTCGAGACCGCGATCAACACCGTGGTCTCCGCCGATGCGCTGATCGCTGTGACGCCGATCTTCTCGACGAGCTACTCGGGCCTGTTCAAGTCGTTCATCGACGTGCTCGACCCGGACGCCCTCACCGGGAAGCCCGTGCTCATCGGGGCGAACGCGGGCACGGCCCGGCACTCGCTGGCGATCGACTACGCGATCCGCCCGCTGTTCGCGTACCTCCACGCGGAGGCCGTCTCGACCGGAGTGTTCGCGGCCTCGAGCGATTGGGGCGGCGCGGGTGACGACGTCGCTCCGCTCGCCAAGCGCGTGGAGAAGGGCGCCAAGGAGCTCGCGGAGGCGATCGCACGTCGCGGGGCGTCCGAGACGGTCGATCCCTACGACCCTGCCACGTACCTGGGCGAGGGGCGTTCGTTCGGCCACATGCTCGGCGGCCTCGCCGGCGAGTGAGCGCGCATGACGCCATCGACGATGTCCGAGGGATGTCGTACGGTGGCGTCATGCCAACGCACCCCGCCATCGTCGCGCTCCAGGACCGGCTGACCGGAACCCTCATCCTTCCCACAGACACGGCGTACGCGGCGGCGCGTCGACCGTGGAATCTCGCGATCGAGCAGCATCCGGATGCCGTCGCGACGCCCGCCGACGTCGACGACCTCCGCGCGCTCCTGCGCGCAGCACGGGAATCGGGGACGAGCCTCGCGCTCCAGCCGAGCGGCCACGGCGCGTCCGGCGACCTGAGTGGTGCCGTCCTGGTGCGCATGAGCGCGTTCGACGAGCTGTCCCTCGACCTCGAGAGCGGGGTCGCGACGGTCGGCGCCGGGGTGCGCTGGGGTGCGATCGTCGAGGCGCTGGAGGGAACCGGGTGGGTCGCGCCGGCCGGCACCAGCCCGGTCGTCAGCGTGGCCGGATACACGCTGGGCGGCGGGCACTCATGGTTCAGCCGCACGGGTGGTCTCGGCTCCGACAACCTGCGCGCGGCGTGGGTGCTCCGCCCTGACGGCACGCATGAGCGCGTCGACGATGACACCGACAGCGACCTCATGTGGGCGCTGAGAGGGGCCGGGGGCCTGGTGGGTATCGTGACCGCGCTCGAGATCGAGCTCGTGCCGGCACCGGACATCTGGGGCGCCAACCTCACCTTCGATGTCGCCGACGCTCCCGCGGTCGTCCGTGCGGTCCGCGACCTCGCCGCATCAGCGCCTGCGACGTTCAACGTGTTCGTCAACTCGATGCGCATGCCGGATGCGCCGGAGCTGCCTGAGCAGATCAGGGGACGTAGTTTCCTCACCGTCCAGGCGCTGTCGACCGATGGGCCGCAGGACGAACTGGTCGACACGGTGCGTAGAGCGGGGGAGGTGCGCAGGGAGATCACCGGCCCGACTTCGCCCGCTGCGCTCGCTGCCGCATCCAACGAGCCCACGGAGCCGACCCCTGGCCGGGGTGCTTCGATGGCTCTGAGCATCCTCGACGACGAGACGATCGATGCCCTCCTCGAGTTCAGGGAGCTGCCGGAGCACTGGCCGATCATGGGCATCGATCTCCGCATGCTCGGCGGTGCGTTGAACGCCCCGCGCCGCTCGGGCTTCGCATCGCTGCAGTCCGCCGGCTGGCTGTTGCACGCTCTCGTCCCGGTCATCCCCGGTGTGCCGACCGAGCCGGGCGACGCGAGTCTCGTGGCGTTCCGTGAGCTCCTGGCGCCGAACGAGGCCTCGCAGACCGTGGCGACCTTCCTCGGCCCTGATCAGTCGCTCGACCGTTGCGGCACCGCCGACGATGTGGCTCGACTGCGCAGCGTGCGTTTGCGTCTCGACCCTGAGGGTCTGCTCCACGAAGGACGCCTGCCGCGCTGACCTAGGCGGGAGGCGGTCCGGGGCGTCTCCACTCGTACTCGGTCTCCGGCCGTCCCCGTGTGCCGTAGCGTGCGCCCCGTGTCAGCACACCCTCGACGACCAGATGCTCCAGGTAACGGCGCACCGCGACCCGCGACATGCCGAGTCGCTCGGCCGCCTCCCGCGCCGACAGCGGGCCGCCGGCGCGCAATTCCCCGGCGACCCTGTCCAAGGAGGTCGTCGAGAGCCCCTTGGGCAGCGCGATCGTGCCCGTGGAGCGGCCGAGCAGTGCATCGATCTCGGCTTGCGTGGCCTCGCCCTCGGTGGAGCGCGCCTGCTTCCGGTATGCGCGGTACTGCTCCATCCGCTCGCGGAACACGGCGAACGGGAACGGCTTGACGAGGTACTGGAACACCCCGAGAGCCGCCATCTGCCGCACCGACTCGGCGTCGCGCACACTGGTGATCGCGATCACGTCCAGCGCGGCGGAGCGTGCTCGGAGCGCGCGGAGCACGTCGATACCCGAGCCGTCCGGCATCGTGATGTCGAGCAGCACGAGATCGAATGCGCCGGGCCGATCGAGCACTGCCGTCATCGCGGCGCGGGCGCCCGTGCACTCCCCGGTCACCTCGAAGCCGTCGAGACGGGCCAGGTAGTCGCGGTGCAGTTCGAGCGTGAGTGCGTCGTCGTCGACGATCAGCGTGCGGATCATCGTTGCCGCCGCCCCTGCCGTTCTCCCGCGGCGGGGAGGACGACTCGGAAGGTCGTCGGGGAGTCCGTCACCGTCACCGAGCCACCCGCCCCGCTCACCACCGAGCGCACGAGCGCCAGGCCGATGCCACGCCCCTGTGCATCGGCGGGCTTCGTGGAGAACCCCTGGTCGAACATCCGCTCGCGCACGGCCGGCGCTATTCTCGGACCGCTGTCGGAGACCTCCAGCACGATTCCGCGGCCCTCGTGCGGACGGAGCGAGACCTGCACCCACCGGTCGTCCGATTCGGCCGCGGCATCCATGGCGTTGTCCACCAGGTTGCCGAGCACGGACACGGCGTCCACGGTCGACAGGGGAGTGCGGGGAGTGTCCGGCTCGATGCGCACCCGCCAGTCGATGCCGCGTTCCTTGGCCTGGGAGGCCTTCCCGAGGAGGAGCGCCCCGACGGCCGGATCGCCGTGGCGTCGCGCGGTCACCTGGTCGACGAGGGACTGGCTCTGACGGGACGTCTCCGTGAGGATCTCGATCGCCTCGTCACGGCGTCCGAGTTCTAGCAGAGCCACTGCAGTGTGCATCCTGTTCCCGTGTTCGTGCGTCTGCGCCCGCAGCGCTTCCCCCAGAGTGCGGATCGACTCGTACGACGACACGGCGTCGCGCAGCTGGCCGGGCGGGAGGTCGCCGGCGATACGGCGGGTCACGCGACGAGCGATGATCGCGCCACCGGCGCCGAGGGCGACGAGGGCGATCGTGATGCCGAGTGTGAGAGGCAGGCGGCGGATCAGCGTGTCGCTGATGGACTCGGTCGTCACCCCTGCGGCGACCCAGCCGATCAGGTCGTCATCCGGCGCGGTGACCGGGACGATGGTCCGTACCGATGGCCCCAGGGTGCCGGTGAACTCCTCGGTAAGTGTGCGCGGCGACGCGGGGATCGTGCCCAGGTAGGTTCCGCCGATCTGGTCGGCGTCGGGATGGGTGATCCGCGTGCCGTCCGGAGTCATCACCGTGATGAAATCGAGCCCCGCTCCGGCGACCACTGTCAGCGAGTAGGGCTCGAGCACCCGCGTGGCTGCCTCCCGGTCTTCCGAGCTCAGACCGTCGATGACGTCCGGGGACGCGGCGAGCGAGACGGCGGTGGCGGCCGTGACCCGTTCCGCCTCGGCGCGGATCGATCGTTGCGCTTCCAGCACCAGGAAGCCCGCCACGAGGATGCCGATCACGACGGCGGCGACCAGCAGTACCGCGAACACACGGGATGCGGTGCTGCGGGTGCGGGAGGGGCGCGCCATCGCTTCCTCCGATCGTCGATGCTCAGGTGCCGTGACCAATACGACCACAACTCGCCCCGATGCGGGAAGTCGAGGACCGTGAACTCTGATCGGCGGCGAAGCAGCCGCCCACCGGACGATGACGTCGATGATCGAGGAGGACGCGATGGCGCTCACAACAGGATTCTCACTGCCGAAGTTCAACTGGCGGCGAGGGAAGCAATCGTGGGACCGGCACACCTGGCTGTATGTGTCGGTGCTCCTGGCGGTCGTGCTCGGTGCGGTCGTCGGTCTCGTCTGGCCCGAGGTCGGACAGGCGTTCGAGCCGCTGGGCAAGGGATTCGTGGCTCTGATCAAGATGATGATCGCCCCGATCATCTTCTGCACGATCGTGGTCGGTGTGGGGTCGATCGCCAAGGCGGCCACCGTCGGCAAGATCGGTGGACTCGCGCTGCTGTACTTCATGGTCATGTCGACCTTCGCCCTCGCGATCGGTCTCGTGGTGGGGAACATCATCCACCCCGGCTCCGGACTGGACATGGCCTCGTCGACGTACGATGCGGTCGAGGCGGAGGCCAAGACGACACAGGAGTTCATCCTCGGCATCATCCCGACCACGTTCTTCTCGGCGTTCACGGGCGAGAGCGTGCTGCAGGTGCTGTTCATCGCGCTCCTCGTCGGTTTCGCCCTGCAGGGGCTCGGCGACCGTGGGGCCCCGATCATGGAGGCGGTCAAGCAGCTCCAGAAGCTCGTCTTCCGCATCCTCGGCATGATCCTGTGGCTGGCTCCGCTCGGGGCCTTCGGCGCGATCGCCGCCGTGGTCGGCAAGACCGGCGTCGCCGCGATCTGGAGCCTCGGCACGCTGATGGTCGCCTTCTACATCACCTGCATCCTGTTCATCGTCGTCATCCTCGGGGTGCTGCTGTGGACCGTCACGAGGGTGAACATCTTCGCGCTCATGAAGTACCTCGCCAGGGAGTACCTGCTCATCGTCGGAACGTCGTCCTCGGAGTCCGCACTGCCCCGGCTGATCGCGAAGATGGAGTTCGTCGGCGTCTCCAAGCCGGTCGTGGGCATCACCGTTCCGACCGGGTACTCGTTCAACCTCGACGGCACGGCCATCTACCTGACCATGGCCTCGCTGTTCATCGCCACGGGCATGGGACAGCCGATGACGATCGGCGAGCAGATCGGTCTCCTCGTGTTCATGATCATCGCGAGCAAGGGCGCCGCCGGAGTCACCGGGGCTGGCCTCGCCACCCTCGCCGGCGGTCTCCAGGCATACCGCCCCGACCTGGTGGACGGCGTCGGGGTCATCGTGGGCATCGATCGGTTCATGTCCGAGGGGCGAGCTCTCACGAACTTCACCGGCAACGCTGTCGCGACCCTCTTGATCGGCACGTGGACGAAGCAGATCGACCGCGACCGCGTGCGACGCGTGCTCAGTGGGGAGCTGCCCTTCGACGAGTCCCTGCTCGACGGCGTCGATGCGCACGAGCCCGTGGGCGGCGCCCAGGCCGCTGACATGCAGGAGCTCCGCGAAGCAGCTGTCTCCGAGATGGCGGCGAAGGAGGAGCGGGCCCGGCTCCGCGCCGACCGCCTCTGATACCGAAATGGGGGATGCGGGAGCCCGGCCGAGCCGGCTCCCGCATCCGCGCGGTCAACCGCTCTTGCGTCGGAACTCGCGCCGCGTCTGCGGGGCGTTCGCACTGTGCACGGCGGAATCGCCGTCGAGGTGTGCCTCGCCCTGCCGGTGGTGCGCGTTCTTCTTCTCGAGCGCTTCCTTGAACTTGCGCTTCATCTCCTCGGAAGAGGAGGCGCCTTCTTCGGTGCTCATGACCCGAGCCTAGGGCACGCGCTCGTGCGGGTCACTCTCTCGAGCGGCGCACGCACAGGTCGATCAGTGCCCCGAGCCCGATCGCGAGCAGGATGGAGACAGGCACGGCCACGAGCGGTCCTCCGGGGAGGAGCGTCGCGACAGCTGCCCCCACCGCGGCCTGGTACAGCGCCCACCCGGTCGCGGCGAGGCTGACGAGCGCGAGGTAGCGCGGCGGGTGGACACGCGAAGCCCCGGCGACCAGATTGATCGCAAGCCGTGCGAACGGCACGAACCTCGCGGTGAACAGCACCGTCGCCATCCCGCCGTCCAAGCGGCGGCGAGCCCAATCCAGAGCTTGCAGCACTCGTGGTGCCCGCATCCACCGCCAGCGCTCCGTGCCCACCGACCACCCGATGAGGTAGCAGCCTGCATCGCCCAGGGCCGCGGCGACGGCAGCGCACACGACCACAGCCCACAGTGGCGGTGAGCCCGTCGTGACCGCGACCGCACCGAGGGCGGTCACCGCGACCTCACCGGGCACCACGACGAAGAAGGCATCCCCCACGACGAGCACGCTCATCAGGGCCAGACTCCAGGGGCCAGCGAGCGAGGCGGTCAGCAGATCCGTCGGCACGTCGCCCACTGTGCCCGCAGAGGGTGAACGGGAACCAAAGAACGGATAGCCGGTGACCCGTTCTCCAGCATCCGGTGAACATCCGGTGCAGAAGGGCGTCTGCGGGCGTCCCCTCTCGTGCGGACCGTCATCCTGGGCCTGTGAGAGTAGCCATCGTCACGGAGTCCTTCCTTCCGCACATGAACGGCGTCACCGGCTCGGTGCTGCAGATTCTGCGACACCTCGAACGTCGAGGGCACGAAGCTCATGTCGTCGCGCCCGCGGCTGTCGGCGCACCGTCCGAGATCAGCGGTGCCCCCGTCGAACCGATACCGAGTCTCGCTCTTCCCGGGTACCGGCATGTGAGGGTAGGAACGTCGAGCGCCCACCGCATCGCCACCTCGCTCGCACGCTTCCAGCCCGACGTCGTGCACCTCGCCTCCCCGTTCGCGTTGGGGTGGCGTGGGGTGCTGGCCGCCGAGCGCCTGAACCTGCCGGCGGTCGCCGCCTACCAGACCGACGTCGCCGCATACACCGAGCGCTATCGGGTCGCGGCGACCACGGGCATCGCCCAGGCTCACATCGCCCGCCTGCATCGACGCGCCACGATCACGCTCGCGCCCTCCGCCGACTCGGCCAGACAGCTCACCGCACTCGGCATCGATCGCGTGCGTCGCTGGGGGAGGGGAGTCGACGCCGAGCGGTTCCAGCCGTCGCGACGCGACGGCGCGCTCCGAGCCGGCTGGGGCGCCGACGTCGTCATCGGCTACGTCGGACGTCTCGCACCGGAGAAGCAGGTCGAAGACCTCGTCGCGCTCCGCGGCATCTCCGGCACACGCCTGGTGATCGTGGGGGACGGCCCCAGCAGAACGAAGTTGCAGGGACTGCTTCCCGATGCGCTCTTCCTCGGCCACCTCGACGGGGAGGCGCTCGCCGCGGCGCTGGCATCCTTCGACCTGTTCGTCCACCCCGGGGAGAGCGAGACATTCGGTCAGACCCTGCAGGAAGCCCACGCGAGCGGTGTCCCCGTGATCGCGACGGGGCGCGGCGGTCCGCTGGGTCTCGTGCGCATGGGCATCGACGGATGGCTCTACCGACCCGGGGACCTCGGCGATCTGCGGGACCGGGTGTCCGACCTCGCCGGCGATGCGCGTAAGAGACGGGCTTTCGGTGAGGCCGGCCGCGAAGCCGTGCAGGAGCGCAGCTGGGAGAAGGTGTGCGATCAGCTCCTCGACCACTTCGACGAGGCGAAGACGCTGCATGCGGCGGATTCCCGGGCTCGCGCTCGTCGCCTCGTGCGCCCCGAACCGCCCGCGGCGATCGTCTCCCGTCGGTGGCGGCGGTATGTCGCGCTCGGTGACTCTCTCACGGAAGGACTGTGCGATCCGGCCCCCGATGGTGCGCTGAGAGGATGGGCCGACCGTCTCGCGCTCCTGCTCGCCGCCAGAGGAGGTCTGCACTACGCGAACCTGGCCATCAGGTCCAAGCGCGTCCGAGACGTCGCCGGGCTGCAGCTGGCCAGGGCACTCGAGCTTCGGCCCGACCTCGTGTCGATCCTGATCGGTGCGAACGACCTCGTGAAGCCCCGTGTCGATGTCACCGCGCTCGCCGCAGAGCTCGAGGACGCCGTGCGCCGTCTACGGGGAATCGGGGCCGACGTTCTCCTCGTCACGCCTTTTCTCCCCGGCCGTCGAGCTGCGTCGATCTATACGCGGAGGTTCTCCGCCTTCGCCACCGCGTTGAGTGGGATCGCCGCCCGCACCGGTGCCATCCTGATCGACACGGATCTGCACCCCTCGCTGGCCGAGCGCTCGAACTGGGGAGAGGATATGGTCCACTTGAGCAGCCGGGGCCACCGCTTCCTCGCCTACCGTGCCGCCGAAGTGCTCGGTGTCCCCGATGCCGATGCGCTCGGGGTGCTCGACGCCGCGATGCACGAGCATGAGGCCATCGGTGCCGGCGTGTGGTGGCGCCGGCATGCGCTTCCGTGGGTCTGGCGCCGGCTCAACGGCCGGGCGGCCGGTGACGGGAGGATCGCGAAGCACGATGGGTACGTGTACCTCGGCCGACCGTCTGCGGCGTTCGCTGCGGTCGTGCCCTGAGGCCCGGCTCGGTCAGCGCCGACCCATGCCGTGGTATTGCCAGCCGGCGGCGCGCCAAGCGGTCGAGTCGAGGCAGTTGCGGCCGTCGACGATGATCCGGCCCCGCACGAGTGCCCCGGCGTGCTCCGGCGAGAGGTCCCGTCGATACTCATCCCACTCGGTGACGACCACGACGGCGTCGGCCTCCCGCAGAGCCTCGTCGCGGTCACGGGCGTAGCCGAGCTGCGGATGCACCATGGCCGCGTTGTCGACGGCAGCGGGGTCGGTGACCACGACATCAGCGCCCAGGCCGCGAAGGCGTACGGCCAGGTCGAGGGCAGGTGAGTCCCTGATGTCGTCGCTGAAAGGCTTGAACGCCGCGCCCAGCACGGCGATCCTGCGACCGAACACCAGACCGCCCAGAGCATCCACGACGATCTGCACGGCTCGATCGCGACGCCGGAGATTGATCGCGTCGACTTCACGCAGGAAGCCGACCGCCTCACCGCGGCCCAGCTCTTCCGCCCGCGCGGCGAACGCCCTGATGTCCTTGGGCAGACAACCGCCGCCGAATCCGATGCCCGCGCCGAGATAGCGCCGCCCGATCCGCGTGTCATGACCGAGTGCGTCGGCGAGCAGGGCGACGTCTGCCCCGGACGCCTCCGCGATCTCCGCCATCGCGTTGATGAAGGAGATCTTCGTGGCGAGGAAGGCGTTCGCCGCTCCCTTGACCAGTTCCGCGGTCGCGAGATCCGTCACCAGGAACGGCACTCCGCTGTCGACGGCGGCACTGTACACGGCACGGAGGACCTCTACGGCGCGCTCACCCGGGACATCCGGTGCCGCGCCCACGACGAGACGGTCCGGTGTCAGGGTGTCGTGCACGGCCCAGCCCTCGCGGAGGAACTCCGGATTCCAGACGAGCGTTGCACCGGTGGGGGAGATGCGAGCGGCGAGGGTGCCGGCGGTGCCGACGGGAACGGTGGATTTGCCGGCCACCACGTCTCCGGCGCGCAGGTGGGGGAGCAGACCGTCGACGGCCGCATCGACATAGCTGAGGTCCGCGGCGTGCGCACCCGGGGACTGTGGGGTGCCGACTGCGAGGAAGTGCACGTCTGCGCCGGAGGCGTCGGCCATCCGATCGCTGAAACGGAGCCTTCCGGTCGACAGGCCTTCCGTGATGAGCTCGGCGAGCCGTGGCTCGAAGAACGGCGCAGCGCCCGACGCGAGCGAGGCGACCTTGTGCCGGTCGACGTCGATGCCCACGACATCGTGTCCCAGGGAGGCCATGGCGGCGGCATGAACGGCTCCGAGATAACCGCAGCCGATGACGGAGAGGCGCATGAACCCACCACAGCGGATGCCGGTCTCGCCTCGGCGTCCGCGGGGTGAACGTGTCGTGGCCGGTCGATGTCCGATCCGCGTCGGGCGCCGACTCGCAGGATTCGAGGGCCGCGCTGGTAGAGTGGATGAGGTTGATGTCTGTCAACCGCACAATTTCATATCGACTCATGGAGCGATCGGCGGAGAAGCTGGTCCCCTGTGGTGGGTTCCTCGGCAGGTGTCGGGTGGCTTTCTACTGGTGGCCAGCGCAGGCGAGATTCGCGGGAATGCCCGCGCGCCCGAACCCTTCCGTTCCGCTCCTCTGAACACGCTCGCGCGTCACATGGATTCGCGAGTCTAAACAAAGAAGGAGAGACCTCTTGGAAGGTCCTGAAATCACCGCCACCGAGGCCGTTCTCGACAACGGCCGCTTCGGCACCCGCACCATCCGCTTCGAGACCGGCCGCCTCGCGCAGCAGGCTCAGGGCGCAGTCGCCGCGTACCTCGACGGCGAGACCATGCTCCTCTCAGCCACCAGCGCAGGAAAGCACCCGCGCGAGGGCTTCGACTTCTTCCCCCTGACGGTGGATGTCGAAGAGCGCTCCTATGCTGCAGGCAAGATCCCCGGCTCGTTCTTCCGTCGTGAGGGTCGTCCCTCCACCGAGGCGATCCTCGTCTGCCGTCTGATCGACCGTCCGCTGCGTCCGTCGTTCGTCGACGGCCTGCGCAACGAGGTCCAGGTCGTCATCACCGTGATGTCGATCGCTCCCGGCGAGTTCTACGACGCTCTCGCCATCAACGCCGCATCCGCGTCGACGCAGATCTCGGGTCTCCCGTTCTCCGGGCCGGTCGCCGGTGTGCGCCTCGCGTTCGTCCCCGGCCAGGGCGAGCACGCCGACCAGTGGGTCGCGTTCCCGACCGCCGAGCAGGTCGCGGAGGCCGTGTTCGACCTGATCGTCGCCGGTCGTGTCGTCACCAAGGCCGATGGCACCGAAGACGTCGCGATCATGATGGTCGAGGCTGAGGCCACCGAGCACAGCTGGAACCTGATCAAGGCCGGCGCCACCAAGCCGAACGAAGAGATCGTCGCTCAGGGTCTCGAGGCCGCGAAGCCGTTCATCGCTCAGCTCGTCAAGGCTCAGGCCGAGCTCGCCGCCACAGCGTCGAAGGAGCCGGGCGTCTACCCGGTCTTCCCGGCATACAGCGACGAGGTCTACAGCTTCGTCTCCGAGCGCGCGTTCGCCGAGCTCAGCGATGTCTACCAGATCGCTGACAAGGTGGAGCGTCAGACCGCCGACGATGCGATCAAGGACCGCGTGAAGGCGGAGCTCATCGAAGCCACCGAGGCGGGTTCGCTCCCGGCTGCGGCCCCGCTCGAGTTCTCGGCCGCGTACAAGTCGGTCACCAAGAGGATCGTCCGCGGTCGCATCCTCACCGAGGGCGCTCGTATCGACGGCCGTGGGCTGGCGGACATCCGCCCGCTCGACGCCGAGGTGCAGGTCATCCCGCGCGTGCACGGCTCTGCGATCTTCCAGCGCGGCGAGACCCAGATCCTGGGTGTCACCACGCTGAACATGCTCAAGATGGAGCAGCAGATCGACTCGCTGTCGCCTGTGACGAGCAAGCGCTACATGCACCACTACAACTTCCCGCCCTACTCGACCGGTGAGACCGGCCGTGTCGGTTCGCCGAAGCGTCGCGAGATCGGGCACGGCTTCCTCGCCGAGCGCGCCCTCGTGCCGGTGCTGCCGAGCCGCGAGGAGTTCCCGTACGCGATCCGTCAGGTGTCCGAGGCGCTCAGCTCCAACGGTTCCACCTCGATGGGCTCCGTCTGCGCGTCGACCCTTTCGCTGCTGAACGCGGGTGTGCCGCTGCGCGCTCCCGTCGCAGGCATCGCGATGGGTCTCGTCTCCGACGAGGTCAACGGTGAGACCCGCTACGCGGCTCTGACCGACATCCTCGGTGCGGAGGACGCGCTCGGCGACATGGACTTCAAGGTCGCCGGAACCAGCGAGTTCGTCACGGCCATCCAGCTGGACACCAAGCTCGACGGCATCCCGACGCAGGTGCTCGCCGGTGCGCTGACCCAGGCTCGTGAGGCTCGTCTGACGATCCTCAACGTCCTGAACGCCGCAATCGACGCCCCCGACGAGATGGCGCCCACCGCGCCTCGCGTCATCAGCGTGCAGATCCCGGTCGACAAGATCGGCGAGCTGATCGGCCCGAAGGGCAAGACGATCAACGCGATCCAGGACGAGACCGGCGCGCAGATCTCCATCGAGGAGGACGGCACCGTCTACATCGGCGCGACCGACGGCCCCTCGGCCGAGGCTGCCCGTGCCCAGGTCAACGCGATCGCCAACCCGACCAACCCCGAGGTCGGCGAGCAGTTCCTCGGAACCGTCGTGAAGATCGCCACCTTCGGTGCGTTCGTCTCGCTGCTCCCGGGCAAGGACGGCCTCCTGCACGTCACCGAGGTGCGCAAGCTCGCCGGTGGCAAGCGGGTCGAGAACGTCGATGACGTGCTCTCGGTCGGCCAGAAGATCCTCGTGAAGATCACGAAGATCGACGACCGCGGCAAGCTCTCGCTCGAGCCCGTCCTCGACGACGCTCCGGCTGCCGAGGCTGCCCATGCAGAGGACGCAGCCGCCGAGTAAGGCGACATTCGAACGGAACCCGGGCCTCTTCGCGAAGAGGGGGCCCGGGTTTCCTCGTCCAGGGGTGTGACCAAATCGTTATCCGGTGTTTCCGCGCCGTTCCCTGGATTGGTCGGGGCGTTCGGGGAATTCGCTTACTCTCGAAGTACGCACCGGGGGGTGCAGATCCAGCAGGTACGCAGGTCGGCACGCACCGATCGACGCGGGGGTGAGAGAGTATGCGGTTGTTCAGCGTAGGCGCAGGAGCGTCTGAGGAAGGCGCCAAGCAGGGCGCTGCCGAGCATCCGTCCGCGCCCATCCCGATCGTCGGACCCGGGATAGGGGAGTCCATCCGCGTCGCCCTCGGTGAAACGGGCTTCGAGACGTTCCCTCTGATGCTCGGCGCCGCGGAGTTCGGCTGGAACGTCGATCTCGAGACCAGCCACGGCATTCTCGACCGCTACGTGGAGTTCGGCGGAAACGCCATCCACACCGCTGATGGCTTCTCCGGCGGACGCAGCGAGCACATCATCGGGCAGTGGTTGCGGTCGCGCGGTCAGCGCGAGCGCAGCGTCCTGAGCGTCCGCATCGGCGCCCATGCCGACAACCCCGGCCTCGGTTCGGTCAACCTCGTCCGTGCCGTCGAGGGATCGCTGACCAGGCTCGGGGTCGACCGCATCGATGTGCTCTATCTCGATGCCACCCTCGACGCGACGACCAACCTCGAAGACACCTTGGCGACCGTCGAGTGGATGACGGATGCCGGCAAGATCGGTTCGGTCGGTGCATTCGGCTTCGCCCCGGAGCGACTCGTGGAAGCACGCATCCTGGCCGCGGCCGGTTACCCGCGCATCCAGGTGATCGACACTCCGTACAACCTCGTCCGCCGTCAGCCGTTCGAGGGTGATCTTCGCCTCGTGGCCGGTGCGCAGAACCTCGCCGTCACGCCGTCGCACGCGCTCGAGCACGGGTTCCTGTCGGGTCGGCATCGCAGCAAAGCGCTCACCTCGCGCGGTGTGCGCGGTGAGCAGCTGCGTGGTCATCTGAACCGCCGGGGGATCAAGATCCTGCGGGCTCTCGACCAGGTCGCCGAGGAAGTGAGTGCTCCTGTCGCGGCGGTCTCCATCGCCTGGTTGCTCGCTCAGCGCACGATCGCCGCGCCCATCGTCAACGCGTTCGCGAGCGATCACGTCGATGAGCTGATGCAGGGAGCGGGCGTCTCGCTCTCGCGCAGTCAGGTGTCCGATCTCACCCGGGCGGGCAACTGAGCTTCCCGCCACCCGTGACATAGGGTGGAAGAGAGGTCCGGCGGATGCTGGCGATGAAGCGAGCGATTTGTGACGCACTACATATATCTGGTCAGGCACGGTGAACATCAGGATGCCGAGTACGGTCTTGCAGACGGACCCCTCTCGCCGAGGGGACAGCGTCAGGCGGAACTGATCGCGGATCGGCTTTCCGGGCTCCCGCTCGACGCTGTCTGGCATTCCCCGTTGTTGCGCGCGAACGAGACGGCGCGGGCGATCGCGGCCCGTCTGCCGTCGGTGGATCCCGAGCCCACCGCGCTGCTGTTCGACTGCGTCCCGACCGGGATGACGGAGGAGACTCCTTCCGTGTTCGAGCCGTTCTTCGGTTCTGTCACCGAGGCCGAGATCGAGGCGGGGCGGGCGCAGATGTCCGATGCCGTCAACGAGTTCCTGGTGCGCAAGACCGGAGACGTGCACGAGGTGCTGATCACGCACAACTTCGTGATCTCCTGGTTCGTGCGGGAGGTCCTCGCCGCACCGGAGTGGCGATGGATGACCCTGAACCAGTCCCATTGCGGGCTGACGGTGATCGCTCAGAAGCAGGGGCGGCCGTGGACGTTGCTGACTCACAACGACACCGGCCACCTTCCAGTGGAACTGCGCACCGGGATCCCCGACGCGCTGCTGGTCTGAGCGCCCTGACCTGAGGCGCCTCCGTAGCGTCGTGGAATCCGAGGCGTTCGCCCGCGCGCCCCCGACCGTGCTCTGTCGGCCGCGAAATAGACTGGATGCATGACCACGCAGGTAGCACTCGTCGGCGGAACCGGGAAGCTCGGCACGATCATCGGTGCGGTGATCGATGAGCTCGACGGGTTCGAGGTGAGCCGTGTGCTGACCTCCTCCAGCGATCTCGCGGAGATCGACGGTGCGGACCTGGTCGTCGATGCTTCGACGCCGCAGGTGAGCATCGAGGTGGTACGCGCAGCCGTCGAACGCGGCATCAACGTGCTGGTCGCGACCTCGGGCTGGTCAGCGGAGCGGATCGCGCTCGTACGTCCTCTCGTCGAGTCCGCCGGCACCGGTGCCGTCTTCATCCCGAACTTCTCTCTCGGATCGGTCCTCGGGTCTGCACTGGCGGCAGCCGCCGCCCCCTTCTTCGGCTCGGCGGAGATCATCGAAGCGCACCGCGAGACCAAGATCGACTCCCCGAGCGGAACGGCCGTGCGGACCGCGGAACTGATCGCGACCGCGCGTGCGGAGCAGGGCCCCGTCAGCGCACCGCATGCGGACCAGCGTGCCAGGGGGCAGCAGGTCGGCAGCGTGCCCATCCACTCGCTGCGGCGCCCCGGGGTCATCGCGAAGCAGGAAGTCATCCTCTCCGGCCCGGGCGAGTCGCTCACCTTCACACACGACACAGTGGACTCGGCGCTCGCCTATGGCCCAGGAATTCGGCTCGCCGTGCCCTTCGCGCTGAATGCCGACGGCGTGTTCGTGGGTCTCGAGCACATGATCGACATCGGCATCCGATCGTGATGTCGCGTATCGGCGTCGCGCTGATGGCTGCGGCGCTGCTCGTCTATCTCGCTGTCGCGATCTGGCTCGCGGTGATGTTCATCTCGGTCGGCTCCGGTGTGTCCATCGGCATGGGGGTCACCCTGCTCGTGCTGGCACCGATCGGAGCATGGGCGCTGGTCCGGGAGATGATGTTCGGCTTCGGCGCCGATCGTCTGGGACGTCTTCTCGATGCAGAGGGCGGGATGCCGCCGGTCGAGACGGAACTGACCCCCAGCGGGAGGATCGCCCGCGCGGACGCCGATCCCCTGATCGCCCGGTATGCCGCGGAAGCGGATGCGGCGGGTGACGACTGGCGGGCGCGCTATCGGCTGGGAGTGGTCCAGGACGCGGCGGGCCGCCGGAAAGACGCCAGGGCCAGCATTCGCGAGGCGATCCGGCTCTCGCGTCGCTGACCCTGGTTCCGGAAGGAACTTCGCCCCGTGATCAGGCGAGTGTCGCCTCCAGAGTGATGTCGATCCCGGAGAGCGCCTGAGACACCGGGCAGCCGGTCTTGGCTCCGTTCGCGATCTCCTGGAACGCCTCCGGCGTGAGGTTCGGAACCGTCGCATTGACGTTGAGGTGGCTGCCGGTGATGCCGACGCCCGGCTTGAACGTGACCGACGCCGTGGTGTTGACGCGCTCCGGTGGCGTGCCGTTCTCGGCGAGGGCGTGGGAGAGGGCCATGCTGAAGCACGACGCATGCGCGGCTGCGATGAGTTCCTCGGGCGTCGTGGTGGTGTCGCTGCCCTCGCTGCGCGCCTTCCAATTGATCGGGAAAGTACCGAGATCGGACGATGAGAATGCGACCGTGCCCGATCCCTCCATGAGCGACCCGGTCCAGGTGGTGGTGGCTTCGCTGGTGACAGGCATGATTCCTCCGGTTCTCGCACTGCGGGCGCAGCGTCGGCTGGTCGCCAGCCTACCGAGCGGCGGACGGGCGGGGAACAGCCTCAGGTGGCCGCAGTTCTGCCGATGAGCCCGGCTCGCTGCAGCACGAGGTAGAGCTGGCAGCCCAGGCAGAAGGCGAATGCCGCGTTGAGGAAGGCCGCCACGAAAGCCGCAGCCGTCGCGATCGGCAGAGCCCAGGGAACGCCGAGGAGATGCAGGACCAGACCGATGCCCACGACGAAGAGCCCGACACCCTGCGAGAAGCGCGGAGGGCGAGGATCTTCGAGTTCGGCGGGCGGAGCGAGACGCGGTCCCACCGCCGCACGGAAGAGCGCGCTCCAGGGAGCCGTCCGCGGTGACACCACACCCCAGAGGAACAGCAGGGCGACGACGAAAGCGAGGAGGAAGCCGGGATCGAGAGCGCGCTGTGCGAGGGAAGCGGAGGAGATCGCCCACCCCGTCGGCACGAATGTGGCGTCGGCAAGGGGCTGATACGCGAACCAGCCGAAGGACGCGGCACCCGCCCGCGCGGTGGATAGCCCCGTCAGTGCCAGGAACGTCGTCACCAGCAGCAGTACGGCGGTGATCGCTGCGGCGAATCGGGGGCCTCGGGGGTCGATGCCGGCGGGATTGCTCATGGATGCTCCGATTCTTCGGCTCAGACGGTCGAGAGGGCGTCGGCGAGGGCGTGCCGGTGGGGGACACCGTGGAATCGCGCGCGCACGGCACCCGACCCGTCCACGACGAAGGTGGTCGGTGTCTGGAGCACCTTGTAGCGGGTCGAGAGGTCGGGACGGTGAGTCAGATCCACCTCCACATGACGGAGGTCCTCGTGCTCGGCGGCATATGCGCCGAGCAGCCTCCGCACCTGCGGGCACCGCGCGCACATCTCGGTGCTGAACTGCACCAGGGTCGCCCGGGACCCGAGTTCGGCGGAGGCGGCATCCGCGGGATCGAAGCGAAGCGTGCCGCCGTCGCGTCGTCGACCGTCGCGGCGTCGCAGCACGACGCCGATGAGGGTCGCGAGCACGAGCAGTGCAGCGGCGACGCCGAGGGCCAGGGCGGGAGACATGGGTCGAGGATATGCCGCTCCAGGGTGCCAGGGGCTGATGTTTCCGACGATGACGGCGATGTCCCGGAGCGCGCTCCTCCGCCCGGCAGGGTGAGGGTGGCGGTATCGTGGCTGTCATGAGCGCAGCCGTCCCGACTCCTTATGAAGATCTCCTCCGAGACGTCCTGGAGAGCGGCACGCACAAGTCCGATCGCACCGGCACCGGCACGACGAGCGTCTTCGGGCGACAGATCCGCTTCGACCTGTCAAAGGGGTTCCCGCTCATCACGACCAAGCGCGTGCACTTCAAGTCCATCGCCTATGAGCTCCTCTGGTTCCTGCAGGGGGATTCGAACGTGGGGTGGCTTCGGGAGAACGGCGTCACGATCTGGGATGAGTGGGCGGACGAATCCGGCGACCTCGGCCCTGTCTACGGTGTGCAATGGCGTTCCTGGCCGACGCCAGACGGCGGCAGCATCGACCAGCTCTCCGAGGTGATCGAGCAGATCCGCCGCTCGCCCGACTCGCGGCGGCTGATCGTCTCAGCATGGAACCCCGCCGACATCCCCGACATGGCGCTCGCACCGTGCCACGCGCTGTTCCAGTTCTACGTCGCCGACGGCAAGCTCTCCTGCCAGCTGTACCAGCGCAGCGCGGACATGTTCCTCGGAGTGCCGTTCAACATCGCTTCCTACGCGCTTCTCACACTGATGATCGCTCAGCAGGTGGGGCTCGAGCCGGGCGACTTCGTCTGGACCGGCGGCGACTGCCACGTGTACGACAACCACGTCGAGCAGGTGCGCGAGCAGCTGAGCCGTGAGCCCTACGCATACCCGACGCTGCGTTTCGCGCGGAAACCCGAGTCGATCCTCGACTATCGCTACGAGGATTTCATCGTGGAGGACTACCAGCACCACGCGCCGATCAGGGCGGCGGTAGCGGTATGACCTGGGTGGGGTTGATCTGGGCCGAAGCGCACGGCGGAGTGATCGGCGCGGAGGGCGGCATGCCGTGGCATGTGCCCGAGGACCTGGCTCACTTCAAGGAGGTCACCCTCGGCGCTCCGGTCGTGATGGGGCGCAAGACCTGGGACTCTCTCCCCGGGCGCTTCCGTCCGCTCGCCGGTCGCGAGAACATCGTGGTGACCCGGCAGCAGGACTGGTCCGAAGAGGGTGCGCGTCGCGCGGCGACCGTCGCCGAGGCGGTCCGCGGACTCGACCGGGCATGGATCATCGGGGGTGCGGAGATCTTCCGACAGGTCATCGGCGATGCGGACCGCCTGGAGGTCACCGAGCTCGACCTCGACGTCGCCGGCGACGCGTACGCCCCGGACAAGAAGGGCTGGCGCCTGGTCGACGAGGGGGAGTGGCACACCTCGCGCACCGGCGTCCGGTATCGCTTCCTGGGATACGAGCGCTGATGCCCACCGCACTGATCACCGGAGCGAGCGCGGGGCTCGGCGCCGAGTTCGCGCGTCAGCTCGCGCGACGGCGGGCTGACCTCATCCTGGTGGCGCGGTCGGAGAGCGCCCTCGAGAAGCTGGCGGCGGAACTGCGGAGCGAGTACGGGGTCGCGGTCGAGATCGTGTCCGCCGACCTGGCGGAAGAGGGGGGAGTCGAGAAGGTCGCGGAGAGGCTGCGCGACACCACGGACCCTGTCGACCTTCTGGTGAACAACGCCGGGTTCGGCCTGCCCCTGCAGTTCGCCGACAACGACATCGACGATGAGGTCCGTCACCTGCGGCTGCATGTGGAGGCACCGATGCGGCTCATGCATGCGGCGCTCCAGTCCATGCGCGGTCGGGGCGGGCGCATCGTCAACGTCGCCTCTGTCGCGGGATTCATCTCGCGCTCGACGTACTCCGCATGCAAGGCATGGCTCATCGGCTTCAGCCGCTGGGCCAACGCCGAGTACGGGAGGGACGGGGTCTCCGTCACGGCGCTGTGCCCGGGTTTCACCCACACGTCGTTCCACGAGCGGATGGGGCTGCCGGTCGGTCAGGAGGGCGTTCCCGACATCATGTGGCTGAATGCGCGCGACGTCGTCAGGGTCGGTCTTCGCGATGCGGCCCTCGGCAGGTCGGTGTCGGTGCCGTCGCTGCGATACAAGGCCATCGTCGCTCTGACGCGCGTGCTGCCGAGCTCGCTCACGTCCGGTGTGGTGCGTCGCGGCCGGGTCTGATACCCGACGCTTCCGGGCCGGTCCGCGAGGTTCAGCGGAACCTTCCGAGCCGGATCCCCGCTTTCGCGATGGCGGAGATCGTCTCGCCATCCGTGATGGTGTCCTCCGCGATCATCGTGAGGACGTCCTCGAACGGCACCCAGGAGACGGCGCGGATGCCTTCTTCCGCCTGAGTCTCGGCAGAGACGCCGCGCGAGGTGCCTTCGCCCGTGATCGGTTGGAGGTCGCGGGCGAGGAAGACGTGCTCCGGGGCCTCGGCGATGCCGTTCAGCGCCAGCATGCCGCCGAGAGGTGTCCAGTCGGCCGCTTCGAACCCGGTCTCCTCGCGAAGCTCGCGCTGGGCCGCGACGAGCGGATCCTCCCCGTCGCTGCCACCGGCCGGGACCTCGATGCTCGTGCCGACGGTGTACCTGTCGATCGTGACCAGGCACACGCGCTCGTCTTCGTCCATCGCGACGATGAACACGGCCGGATGCTGCATGGAGACGACACCGTAGATGCCCTCGTCGCCTGAGGGCCCCGCGATCCGGTCCTCTCGCACACGGATCCACGCGTTCTCGTACTTCGTCTCGGTGCTTCGTGTGAGCCAACCCATCCCTCGAGCGTACGGCGGAGCGCCTCGGGTCCGTACGATCGGTGCATGGGCTGGTTCAGGAGAAAGCGCGATGCGCAGGGTGCCGATGAGATGCTTCGGGAGTACAACGCCGCGGAGGCCGCTCGCCTCGCGGACCTCACTTCGGGGATCTCCGCCGATACCGCTGCACCCATGACGGTCGGCGGTGAGGCCGGCGCCGGAGAGGTCGCCGTCGAGGACGTGTTCAGGATCACCGGCCGCGGTCTCGTGGCCACGGGGAAGGTGAGCCGCGGTGTCGTCCGCGTCGGAGACGCGGTCTCGGTCATCCGTGACGGTGCCACGCTGTCGACGACCGAGATCACCGGCATCGAGATGTTCCGCAAGCGCGCGAACGAGGCGAGGGTCGGCGACATGGTCGGGGTGCTCCTGGCGGGCAAGAACGACGTCGCCCGCGGGGACGTCATCCGCGTCTCCGCGTCCGCATGACCGGCGGCCGAACCGATACGCTGGGTCTATGACGCACTCGGGCAACCCCTTCGGACAGGTTCTCGTCGCGCTCGTCACTCCGATGACGGCCGACGGCGAAGTCGACTGGCCCGCCGTCGAGAAGCACATCGATGACGTGATCACCGCGGGAGCGGACGGCATCGTCGTGACGGGAACGACCGGCGAGACCTCGACTCTGACGGACCCCGAGAAGCTCAAGCTCGTCGAGGTCGGCAAGTCGGTCTCCGCGGGTCGGGCGAAGATCATCACGGGTGGCGGGTCGAACGAGACCGCGCACGCGATCGAGCTCTACAAGGCCAGTGAGAAGGCCGGCGCCGACGGCATCATGATCGTCACGCCGTACTACAACAAGCCGACGCAGGCGGGCATCCTCACACACTTCCGTCTGGTGGCCGATGCCACCGATCTCCCGGTGATCCTGTACGACATCCCTGGCCGGACCGGTGTGCCGATCAAGTACGAGACGATCCTGCGTCTGGCGAAGCACCCGAACATCCTCGCCGTGAAGGATGCCAAGGGCGACTTCTCCGAGGTGAGCCGGGTGCTGAACCAGACCGACCTCATGTACTTCTCGGGCGACGACGCGAACGT
Organism: Microbacterium sp. 2RAF4; assembly: GCF_052115285.1. Classification (NCBI taxonomy): domain Bacteria; kingdom Bacillati; phylum Actinomycetota; class Actinomycetes; order Micrococcales; family Microbacteriaceae; genus Microbacterium; species Microbacterium sp. 2RAF4. The sequence continues at coordinate 122,126 of NZ_JBFRGI010000001.1, forward strand.
GCTGCCGCACCTCGCGATCGGGGCGACCGGGTTGATCGGCGTGACGGCGAACGTCGCCGCGGCGCCGTACCGAACGATCATCGACGCGGTGAACGCGGGAGACCTCGCCACGGCCACGGCGGAGCACAAGCGGCTCGAGCCGCTCGTCCGCGCCGTGATGACGCATGTGCCTGGCACCGTCGCGGCCAAGTACATCCTGCACGGGCTCGGTCGCATCTCGAGTCCGCGCGTCCGACTTCCCCTGGTCGGTCCCGAGGAATGGGAGGCGGCACTCATCGAGGATGAGCTCGACCTCGTCCAAGACGTTCCCGGTGCCGACTTCTCGAACTTCCGTCCCGACCGCAATGCGGCCGCGGGCGGTGCCCTGCCGAAGGTGCACGGCACGACGCGCTGAGTCGCGTCGCCATGAACGAACGGACGCGCGGAGTGTCCGACTGAGGAGACAGCATGTCCATTCCCCTGGTAGAACCGACCGCTCTCGACGAAGGGACGCTGCGGGTCATCCCGATCGGCGGGCTCGGAGAGATCGGTCGCAACATGACCATGTTCGAGTACGACGGGAAGATCCTGATCGTCGACTGCGGTGTGCTCTTCCCGGAGGAGCACCAGCCGGGCGTCGACCTGATCCTCCCGGACTTCGAGCCCATCCGCGATCGCCTCGACGACATCGTCGGCGTCGTGCTCACACACGGCCACGAAGATCACATCGGCGCAGTGCCCTACCTCCTGCGCCTGAAGAGCGACATCCCCCTGATCGGCTCCGGGCTCACTCTCGCGCTGGTCGAGGCGAAGCTCAAGGAGCACCGCATCAAGGCCTTCACCCTCACCGTGAAGGAGGGGCAGGAGGAGCGGGTCGGTCCGTTCGACCTGGAGTTCGTCGCGGTCAACCACTCCATCCCCGACGCGCTGGCCGTGGCCATCCGCACTCCCGCCGGCATGGTCCTGGCGACCGGCGACTTCAAGATGGACCAGCTTCCGCTCGACGGCCGGATCACCGACCTGCGTGCGTTCGCCCGCCTCGGGGAAGAGGGCGTGGATCTGTTCCTCGTCGACTCGACCAACGCCGACGTGCCCGGCTTCACCCCGACGGAACGCTCCATCGGCCCCGTGCTCGATCAGGTGATCGCGAAGGCGCCGCGTCGCGTCATCGTCGCCAGCTTCTCCAGCCATGTCCACCGCGTGCAGCAGGTGATCGATGCCGCACACGCCAACGGGCGCCGCGTCGCATTCCTCGGACGCAGCATGGTGCGGAACATGACGATCGCCGAGCAGCTCGGCTACCTGAAGGTGCCGGACGGCGTCCTGATCGACTTCAAGAAGGCACGGGACCTGCCCGACGAGCAGATCGTCTACATGTCGACGGGCTCGCAGGGCGAGCCGATGGCCGTGCTCAGCCGGATGGCGAACATGGACCACGCGATCGAGATCAGCGAGGGCGACACCGTCATCCTCGCGTCCAGCCTCATCCCCGGCAACGAGAACGCGGTGTACCGCGTGATCGACGGCTTGACCAAACTGGGCGCCAACGTCGTGCACAAGGCGAACGCGAAGGTGCATGTCTCCGGGCACGCCGCCGCCGGCGAGCTCATCTACTGCTACAACATCCTGAAGCCGAAGAACGTCCTCCCGGTCCATGGCGAGTACCGCCATCTCATCGCGAACGCCAAGCTGGCGCAGGACACCGGGGTGCCCGAGGACAACACGATCATCGCCTCGAACGGCACCGTGATCGACCTCAAGGGCGGCGTCGCGAAGGTCGCAGGTCAGCTCGACCTCGGGTTCGTGTACGTCGACGGCTCAACCGTCGGCGAGATCACCGATGCCGACCTCAAGGACCGCCGGATCCTCGGCGAGGAAGGCTTCATCTCGGTCATCGTCGTGGTGGACGCCACGACCGGCCGCATCATCTCGGGTCCGGAGATCCATGCGCGCGGCGTCGCCGAGGACGACTCCGTGTTCGACGACGTCACGCCCAAGATCGTCGCCGCGCTCAAAGAGGCGTCCGGCAATGGTGTCCGTGACACCCATGCGCTGTCGCAGGTCGTGCGACGCACGATCGGTCGCTGGGTGAATCAGCGGCTTCGTCGTCGCCCGATGATCGTGCCGCTCGTCATCGAGGCATGACGGCGGTGCGGTCCTCTCGCACTCACGGGTAGTCGTCACGCCGACGTAACACCGTCGGCCTAGGCTCGCGTCATGCACAGGGGCTTCGAGCTTCGCAGGGCGTCGCAGACGGATGCGATGTTCCTCGGCGACATGCTCGTCGAGGCGGCGAACTGGCGAGCCGGGGGAGTGCGCCCGCGACATGAGGTGCTGACCTCGACGGAGCATCGGCGCTACCTCGCGGGGTGGAAGCGCATGTCCGACGAGGGCCTCGTCGCCGTGGGTGACGATGACGTCGCGGTCGGTGCCGCCTGGTATCGGGTGCTTCCGCAGAATGAGCCCGGATTCGGCTTCATCGGCGTCGCCGTCCCCGAGCTGATCATCGGCGTGCATCCGCTCTGGCGTGCTCGGGGTGTGGGTCGGTCCCTGCTGCGCGGCATCGTGCAGCTCGCCGGGTCTCAAGGCCATGCCAGGGTCAGCCTGAGTGTGGAGCGGGACAACTTCGCGCGCAATCTGTATCGCGCGGAAGGGTTCGCCGTGGTGGGCCAGGGGCCCACTCGCGACACGATGGCTCGCGGCACGGGGTAGGGGAGGCTCTCTCCGATCCGTGGAAAGCCGCGTCATTACGGGGCGGTGTCGCCTGTTGGACGTAACGTGAGAGCATGGCCAGGAGTACCACGAAGACAGAGAGCGCGTCGACGAGCGCACCGTCGCGCCCCAAGCGGCAGACGGCTCCCAAGGCCACGCCCGCTCGCAAGGCCCAGCCCGCTCCCAAGAAGTACATCGACGAGGCCGACAAGCCTCCCGTCGCCGTTCGCGCCTGGGTCGGTCTGGCGCACGGAGTCGGGGGACTCTTCCGTGCGTTCGGTCCTGAGACCCTCGAGAAGGACGACCGTCGCGACGGCTTCCCGTTCTTCCTCGTGCTCCTCGCCGTGCTCGGAGCGGTCAACGAGTGGTTCTTCATCGGCAACGAGGTCGCAGCGAACATCAGCGCCTACTCGGTGGGTCTCTTCGTCGGGCGCGTGGCCTTCATCATGCCTGTGCTGCTCCTGCTGCTCGCCGGGTGGCTGTTCCGGCACCCGTCCTCCGTCCACGACAACGGTCGTATCGGTATCGGCTTCGGCATGTTCGTCCTCGCGCTCGCGGGAATCTTCCATGTGGCAGGGCCCCGCCCGCATCCGAACCAGGGGATGCCTGCGCTCAGCGAGTCGGGAGGCCTGCTGGGTTGGCTTGTCGGGCAGCCGCTGACGTATCTCACCGACATCCCGGCGTACATCGTGCTGTCGCTGCTCGCAGCGCTCAGCATCCTGATCCTCACGAAGACGCCGCCGAATCGCATCGGTTCGCGTCTCGGAGACCTCTACGCGTGGATGTTCGACGCGGAGCGCCCGGAGAAGCCGGCGAAGGACGCCGCGGTGATCGACGACGCGGACAAGACGGATGACCCCGACGTGCTGCCGTGGTGGCGCCGGAACAAGACCGGCCGCGAAGAGGATCCCGATGAGGGCACACTCGATTCCGACGACATCACCGCGCTCCTGACGACCTCCGATCCCACGCCTGCGTACGACCAGGCGGTGGTCGTCGAGAATCCGTACGACGCGGCTACCGAGGTGCTGTCCGAGGTCAGGTCGGTCGCCGACTCGCTCGCCGAGCAGCAGACCACGGCCCTGCTCGATGACGCCTCCGAGACGGGAGAGGTGCCGGAACTCCCCGGTCTCGACGGGTTCGGCACCGACGGTCCGGGCGACCGTGGCCCGCAGGCTCCCGTCACGCCGTACATCCTCCCGTCTCCCGGGCTCCTGGTCGAAGGCCCGCCGCCCGTCATGCGCTCCGAGGCGACCGACAAGGTGATCGAGCAGATCACCAGCGTGCTGTCGCAGTTCAAGGTCGACGCCAAGGTCACCGGGTTCTCCCGTGGTCCGACGGTCACGCAGTACGAGGTCGAGGTGGGCCACGGCGTCAAGGTCGAGAAGATCCTGCAGCTGAGCAACAACTTCGCCTACGCGGTGGCCTCGAACGACGTGCGTATCCTCTCGCCGATCCCGGGCAAGAGCGCGATCGGCATCGAGATCCCGAACGCCGACAAGGAGATGGTGGCTCTCGGCGATGTGCTGCGCTCGCCCGCTGCGCAGAAGAGCACGCACCCGATGACGATCGGCGTCGGCAAAGACGTCGGTGGCAACATCGTCATCGCGAACCTCGCGAAGATGCCGCACCTCCTCGTGGCCGGTTCCACCGGTTCGGGTAAGTCGAGCTTCGTGAACTCCATGATCACGAGTCTGCTGATGCGTGCCCGCCCGGCCGACGTGCGCATGGTGCTGATCGACCCGAAGCGCGTGGAGCTGACCAGCTACGCCGGCGTCCCGCACCTGATCACGCCCATCATCACGAACCCGAAGAAGGCGGCGGAAGCGCTGCAGTGGGTCGTGAAGGAGATGGACATGCGGTACGACGATCTCGCGTCGTTCGGCTTCCGGCACATCGACGACTTCAACCGCGCTGTCCGCGCGGGCGAGGTCGAGCTCCCGGTGGGCAGCGAGCGTGTCCTGAAGCCGTACCCGTACCTCCTGGTGGTCGTCGATGAGCTCGCCGACCTCATGATGGTCGCCCCTCGCGACGTCGAGGACTCGATCGTCCGCATCACACAGCTCGCACGTGCCTCCGGCATCCATCTCGTGCTCGCCACCCAGCGCCCGAGCGTCGACGTCGTGACGGGTCTGATCAAGGCCAACGTCCCGTCGCGACTCGCCTTCGCCGTGACGAGCGTCACGGACAGCCGGGTCATCCTCGACAGCCCCGGTGCCGACAAGCTCATCGGTCAAGGTGACGCCCTGTTCTCGCCGATGGGTTCATCGAAGCCGTTCCGTCTGCAGGGAGCGTGGGTCGACGAGAAGGAGATCGACGCGGTCGTCAAGCACGTCACCCGTCAGGCTCGTCCGGATTACCGTCCGGACGTGCAGGAGGCGATGGAGCCGACCAAGAAGAAGGAAGTCGACGAGGACATCGGAGATGACCTGGAGCTGCTGCTCGCAGCCGCCGAGCTCATCGTCTCCTCGCAGTTCGGATCGACGTCGATGCTCCAGCGCAAGCTCCGCGTCGGGTTCGCGAAGGCAGGTCGTCTCATGGATCTCCTCGAGTCGCGCGAGATCGTCGGACCCTCCGAGGGGTCGAAGGCGCGGGACGTGCTGGCGACCGCAGAGCAGCTCCCGCAGGTGATGGCCAAGCTGCGCGGAGAGGACGTCCCGGCACCGCCTTCGGCGCCGGCGTCTGCTGCGCCTGCGGTTCCGCCCGTCCCCCCACTTCCGCAGACGCATGACCCGATCGCGGCGCAGTACGAGGGCCTTCCCGAGGTGGAAGCTGAGGGCGACGAAGATGCCTGGGGATTGACGGGACGCGACTGATGGCGATCCCACGGCAGCTCCCCAACGCCATCACGGTCGCGCGCATCCCGCTGGCCGTCGTCTTCTTCGTCCTGCTCCTGCTGGGTGGTACCTATGGGTTCTCCGACCCGGGTCTTCGCTGGGCTGCCGGAGTCATCTTCATCGTCGGGATCTCGACGGACTGGGTCGACGGGTACCTCGCACGCAGGTACGACATCGTCAGTGATTTCGGCAAGCTCTGGGATCCCATCGCCGACAAGATGCTCACAGGGGCCGGCTTCATCGGGCTCGCGATCCTGGGCGAGGTCAACTGGTGGATCGTCGCGATCATCCTGGTGCGCGAATGGGGTATCACGATCCATCGGCTCATGGTGGCCAGCGAACACGTCGTGGCCGCGGCCTGGATGGGCAAGATCAAGACCGCGTTCCAAGGCGTGGCGCTCGGGTGGGCACTCCTCCCGCTGCACTACGTCATCGGTCTCGACGCCTGGACGTTGATCACGTTCATCCTCATGCTCATCGTCCTGGTCCTCACGGTGGCGAGCGGCATCGACTACGTCGTGGCGCAGGTACGCGGGTCGCGCCGGAAGTCATGAGTCAGGCGGCTGCCGAGGTCCTCGCTGCGCTGGGTCGTCGCGGATGGACGCTCGGTGTGGCCGAATCTCTGACCGGGGGCGCCCTGTGCGCCGATCTCGTCGCGGTCCCCGGGGCCTCCGCCGCGCTGCTCGGAGGCGTCGTGGCATATGCGACGCCGGTCAAGGCATCCGTGCTGGGTGTGGACGAGGATCTGCTGACGAGATGCGGGCCGGTGCATGCGCAGGTCGCCCTGGAGATGGCAGACGGCGTCAGACGCGTCGTCGGCGTCGACGGCGAGGCTGCGGATGTGGGGGTGTCCACGACCGGGATCGCCGGACCGGAGTCTCCGGACGGGCAGCCCGTCGGCACGGTGCACATCGGCGTCGTGACCCCCGCAGCATCGCGGACCACGGCCTTCCTCTTCGTCGGCGACCGCGAATCGATCCGGGCGCAGACCGTGGCCGCGGCACTCCAGGAGATGCTCGTCCTGCTCTCGGAATAGCGGAGCCCTTCGGCTGGTTGTCTCTGATGTGCTCACACGTAAACCACAGAGTGCAGGAGTAGATTCTGTGCACGCCAGGGGTACTAGACTGGCTGTCTCATCGGGGGAGACCTCGAGCGAACACATGGGGAGGAGGTTCCGATGATTCTTGTACGACAGGAAATCGGCGATGTGCTGAGGGACTTCCGCCTGCAGAAGGGGCGTACGCTCCGGCAGGTCGCCAGTAAGGCGTCGGTCGCGCTCGGTTACCTCAGCGAGGTGGAGCGCGGTCAGAAAGAGGCTTCGAGCGAGATTCTCGCCTCCGTCGCAGACGCTCTCGATGTCCCCATCTCGACGATCATGCGCGAGGTCGGCGACCGCATCTCGGTGCTCGAGGGCATCCAGGTCTTCCCGGACGTCGTTCCCGACGATCTCGTGGCGTCGGTCGAGCCCCAGCTCTCGCTGCACTGACCCCCGAACGGGGTGGTGATGCGCCGCAGCGAATTCCTTCGCGCCGTCGAGACCGAGTTCGGACTGAGAGCTTCCTCTCTGGTCAACGACCTCGGCCTCAGTGCCATAGGTGGGCGTACGGCTCTTGAAGCTCTTGCCGACGGTACGCCGCCGCGAGACATCTGGTTGGCGCTGTGCGCGGAGATGGACGTTCCCGAGGACAGGCGCCACGGCGTCGGACGGCAGGAGCCGCGGCGGCGCTGACCGACGATCCTCGTCCGCTGTCTACGGAAGCCGACACACGATTTGCGGCGTGTCGTCGAAGATCCGTTCGAAGCGGGCGTAGTCTTCTGCACAAGTGGTCCAGAGAGTTTGTTCTGCACCGTATGTGAGATCGTCGCACCGATGTCGGTGGTCCCTCCTACGGTGGAAACAAGCCGAAGAGCCATTACGCCTTGTCGGAGAGTTTCTCCCAACCGGAAGAGCCGCGACAGCCTACAGGCGGCATCACGCGCGCAGAAGGAGCACATCATGCCATCACCCGCCGACCGCGAGAAGTCCCTCGAGACCGCCCTCGCTCAGATCGACCGCCAGTTCGGAAAGGGCTCGGTCATGCGGCTGGGCAGCGATGAGCGCGCCCCCGTGGCCGTCATCCCGACCGGCTCCATCGCCCTCGACGTCGCTCTCGGCGTGGGAGGACTGCCGCGTGGCCGAATCGTAGAGATCTACGGACCGGAGTCCTCGGGTAAGACGACTCTCACCCTGCACGCGATCGCCAACGCTCAGCGCGCCGGGGGAATCGCGGCGTTCATCGACGCCGAGCACGCGCTCGACCCCGACTATGCCGCGAAGCTGGGCGTCGACATCGATGCGCTCCTGGTGTCGCAGCCAGACACCGGTGAGCAGGCGCTCGAGATCGCCGACATGCTGGTGCGCTCCGGAGCCATCGACCTCATCGTCATCGACTCCGTTGCGGCGCTCGTGCCTCGTGCCGAGATCGAGGGCGAGATGGGCGACTCGCACGTGGGTCTGCAGGCGCGACTCATGTCGCAGGCCCTTCGTAAGCTCACCGGTGGTCTGAACCAGACCAACACCACCATGATCTTCATCAACCAGCTGCGTGAGAAGATCGGCGTCTTCTTCGGTTCCCCCGAGACCACCGCCGGCGGTAAGGCGTTGAAGTTCTACGCGTCGGTCCGCATGGACATCCGTCGTATCGAGACGCTGAAGGACGGAACCGATGCCGTCGGAAACCGCACCAGGGTCAAGGTCGTGAAGAACAAGATGGCGCCGCCGTTCAAGCAGGCAGAGTTCGACATCCTTTACGGCGTCGGGATCTCTCGTGAAGGCAGCCTGATCGACTTCGGCGTCGAACACGCCATCGTGAAGAAGTCGGGTTCCTGGTACACCTATGACGGTGATCAGCTGGGTCAGGGCAAGGAGAACGCACGCACGTTCCTGCTCAACAACCCCGACATCGCTCTGGCGATCGAGACGCAGATCAAGCAGAAGCTCGGCATCGGCGGGCCGTCCGCTGCCCCGGCGGCCGCCGATGAGCTCGCAGAGCGTCGTCCGGCCTGATGAATGACTCGCGTGGGGGCGATCCGGACCGGATCGCCCCCATCATCCCCCTCTTCGGCGGAACAGCGAAGAGACCAGGGTCGACGCCTTCCACGCCAGCCTCGGAGGGTGGCGACTCAGCGGCACTGCCATCACCGCGAGGCGACGGTGCTGCGGTCTGGCGTACGACCTGGGACTCTCCTCCAGGCGATCCTGCATCCATCGATGTAGCCGCCGATGCGGGAACTCCGAGTGAGCGTCACCCGGCGCGTGGGCGCCGGGATCCCTCCGGCGCCAGGAGCTCACATCCCTCGCCGTCGGCTCCTCGGCTCCGCGCGCTCGACGCGACGGAAGGAGACGGCGCGACTGATCATGACGCGTCACGCGACGAGATCCGTGTCGCGGCCGAGGAGTCGCTCGTGCGAAAGCTGCGAGCCCGGTCGTTGTCGATATCCGAAGCCCGGCAGGTGCTGCGAGGTGCCGGCCTCGACGGCGGCGCGATCAGCGATGTGATCGAAGACTTCGGCCGTCGCGGTTACCTCGACGATGCCGCACTCGCCGGCGTCCTCGTGAGGTCGGGAGTGGAGCGAAAGGGTCAGGGGAGAGTTGCTCTGTCTCGCGCGCTCGCTCAGCGCGGGATTCCGCGTGAGGTCATCGACAGTGCGCTCGAAGAGCTTCCGGACGACGATGACGAACGCGCGCTGGAGTTCGCCCGAACCAAGGCGCGGTCGATGACTCGACTCGACCCCGACGCGGCGCTCCGTCGTCTGGTGGGGCAGCTTTCTCGTCGTGGCTACAACGGAGCGGTCGCCATGAAGGCGGCGAAGGCCGCGCTGCGCGAGGCCTCGTTCGGCGGAGCGACCTCAGGGGTGCGGTTCGTCGATTCCGACTGAACAGTGGGCGCCGCTTCCGCACGGAAACGGCTCGTACAATGGGGTGATCATGACTATCCCGCGCAGCGAACCGACGATCATCGGCGCGTCGTCGGCAGCCGTCGACGTCGACGGACGACAGCGATCGTATGAAGTGCGCACCTTCGGGTGCCAGATGAACGTGCACGACTCCGAGCGGCTCTCGGGCTCGTTGGAGAGCGCAGGTTACGTCCGGGCGGTCGACGGTGCGGAAGCCGATGTGGTGATCATCAACACCTGCGCGGTCCGCGACAACGCCGCAGGCAAGCTCTACGGCACGCTCGGCCACCTCGCGTCGGTCAAGCGGCGCAAAGACGGAATGCAGATCGCCGTCGGCGGTTGCCTCGCACAGATGGACAAGCAGGCCGTGCTCGACAAGGCGCCGTGGGTCGATGTCGTGTTCGGCACCCACAACATGGGTTCCCTTCCGGGGCTGCTCGAGCGCGCCCGCCACAACGGGGACGCCGAACTCGAGATCCTCGAGTCGCTCGAAGTGTTCCCCTCCACCTTGCCCACGAAGCGAGACTCGGCGCACAGCGGCTGGGTGTCGATCTCGGTCGGGTGCAACAACACCTGCACGTTCTGTATCGTGCCCAGCCTGCGCGGCAAGGAGAAGGACCGTCGGCCCGGCGACATCCTGAACGAGATCAGGCTTCTGGTCGAGGACGGCGCGATCGAGGTCACGCTTCTCGGGCAGAACGTGAATTCGTACGGCGTCGAGTTCGGCGATCGACAGGCGTTCGGCAAGCTCCTGCGCGCGGCCGGTGAGATCGAAGGCCTCGAGCGGGTCCGATTCACCAGCCCGCACCCCGCGGCTTTCACGGACGACGTGATCGATGCCATGGCGGAGACTCCGAACGTCATGCCGCAGCTTCACATGCCGTTGCAGTCGGGGAGCGATCGCATCCTCAAGGCGATGCGACGTTCCTACCGCAGTGAGCGCTTCCTCGGGATCCTCGACCGCGTCCGCGCGCGCATCCCGAACGCCGCCATCACCACCGACATCATCGTCGGATTCCCGGGGGAGACCGAGGAGGACTTCGAGGACACCATGCGTGTCGTCGAGCAGGCTCGTTTCTCCAGCGCCTTCACCTTCCAGTACTCGATCCGCGAAGGCACGCCTGCGGCGACCATGGAGGACCAGGTGCCGAAGGAGATCGTCCAGGCGCGCTACAACCGCCTGATCGCCCTCCAGGAGCGCATCTCGCTGGAGGAGAACCAGAAGCAGGTCGGTCGGCAGATCGAGGTGCTCGTCTCCACCGGCGAGGGCAAGAAGGACACCGAGACCCACCGACTCACGGGGCGCGCGGAGGACAACCGACTCGTGCACTTCGAGGTGACGCCGGGGTCGGACCTTCCTCGTCCAGGAGACGTCGTCACCGTGACGGTGACACATGGAGCCCCGTTCCACCTGCTCGCAGACGACCCGACGGGAGCGCCTCTCAAGATCCGTCGCACGCGCGGTGGAGACGCCTGGGACCGTTCGCAGTCGGAGTCGTGCGCGGTTCCTGCTCCCAGCGGCAGCGGCGAGAAGAAGGCTGTGTCTCTCGGGCTTCCGACACTGCGCGTCGGCGTGTGACCGCACCTCGCCTCTGGGCGATCGTCGGCGCGACGGGCACCGGGAAGAGCGACCTCGCGATAGAGCTGGCTGAGGCGCTGCACGCCCGAGGGAACCCGACCGAGATCGTGAACGCCGATGCCATGCAGCTCTACCGCGGCATGGACATCGGCACAGCGAAGGTGTCGGCGGCCGAGAGGCGAGGGATCCCGCATCATCTCTTCGACGTGCTCGATGTCGATGAGGACGCGGCTGTCGCCTGGTATCAGCCCCGCGCGCGTGCCGCCGTCGAGGACATCCACCGCCGCGGGGGTGATGCGATCCTCGTCGGAGGCTCGGGCCTGTACGTGTCGAGCGTCGTCTACGACTTCCGTTTCCCGCCGCGGGATACCGTGCTGCGGGAGCGCCTCGAGCAGGAGTTCGAGATGCTCGGAGCCGCGGTCATGCTCGAGCGGCTGCGCGCGCTGGATCCCGAAGCGGCCGACCGTGTCGATCCGCGCAACCCCCGCCGCGTCATCCGCGCTCTCGAAGTGCTCGAACAGGGGAGCGCGACCCATGGTGCAGCGCTGCCTGATACGCCCGTGCTGTGGCACCCGCGCACAAGACTGATCGGACTGCGGGTCGATCGCCCCGCGCTGGTGGAGCGCCTCGACGCCAGGGTCGAGCGCATGTGGGCCGACGGCCTGCTGAATGAGGTTGCGGAGCTTCGCTCCCGTGGGCTCGAGCGCGGAGGAACAGCGCCACGCGCCATCGGCTATGCGCAGGCGCTGGCCCAGCTCGACGGCCGTCTCACGCAGGACGAGGCCATCGCGCAGACTCAGGCGCTCACGCGTCGATACGCCCGTCGACAGGTGTCGTGGTTCAAGCGGTATCGCGAGCTCGAGTGGTGGGAGGCACCCGCGGAGGCCGCTGAGCTCCTCCCGTCCTGACCTGCGACGTCATGGGCTGAGTCGTCGGCCCCTGGATGTCGGTGGTTCCTGACACTCTCGACGGATGACGACTCACTTCTACACCGCATCCAGCCTCGACGGATTCATCGCCACCGACGAGCATTCTCTGGACTGGTTGCTCACCCAGGACATCGACCAGGACGGACCGATGGCCTACACGGGGTTCGAGAGGAACATCGGCGCCCTGGCGATGGGGGCCTCGACGTATGAATGGGTGATGCGCCACGAAGAGGGGCGCTGGGGATACTCCCAGCCCACGTGGGTGTTCACTCACCGCGAGCTCGATCTGCCCGCGGGTGCAGACGTGCGGCTGACCCAGGCCGACGTCCGGACGGTGCATTCTCAGATGGAGGAGGCCGCCGGAGGAAAGGATCTCTGGGTCGTCGGTGGGGGAGACCTGGCCGGCCAGTTCGCCGATGCCGGACTGCTCGACGAGGTCTGGGTGCAGTACGCCCCCGTGACGCTCGGTTCTGGCGCCCCGCTGCTTCCGCGCAGGCTCGACCTCGAACTGCTGGAGGTGGCACGCAATCGCAACTTCCTCTGCGGGCGCTATCGGGTTGCTCGCGACGGGCGTCCATGACGGGAGCTGCTCCTCACGTTCCCTAGACTGGTGCCATGGTCGCATTCACCAAGGGGCACGGCACGGGCAACGATTTCATCATCATCGCCGACCCGGCCGCCGAGCTCGACCTCACCGTCGAGCAGGTCGCGGTGCTGTGCGATCGTCATTTCGGCATCGGTGCCGACGGGATTCTCCGTGTCGTGAGGTCCTCGGCCATCCCCGAGGGCGCGGCGACCCTGGAAGAGGAGCCGCAGGCGGAGTGGTTCATGGACTACCGCAATGCGGACGGATCGATCGCCGAGATGTGCGGTAACGGTGTCCGCGTGTTCGCCCACTACCTCGTTCGCTCAGGTCTGGCGACGATCGAGCCCGGCTCCACCCTGCCGATCGGAACGAGGGCGGGCGTGCGCGATGTCACGCGCAGCGCTACCGGATACCAGGTCGACCTCGGGCGCTGGAAGCTCTCCGGCGATGACCCGCTGGTGCGTGTCGACGGCCTGTCCGTGACGCGGCCGGGACTCGGTATCGACGTCGGCAACCCGCACGTCGTGGTCGCCCTCGCCTCGGAGGCCGAGCTCGCGTCACTCGAGTTGCACAGGGCGCCTGATCTCGAACCTCCGCTCCCCGAGGGCGCGAACATCGAGTTCGTGGTTCCGGGTGAGCCACTCGTGCGCGACGGCATCGGGCACGTGAGCATGCGGGTGTTCGAGCGCGGTGTGGGGGAGACCCTCAGCTGTGGCACGGGTGTCGCCGCGACGGCACTCGCGGTCAGGCACTGGGCGGGAGCGAACGCTCCGAGCAACTGGCAGGTCGAGGTGCCTGGAGGTACGCTCGGCGTTCGCATGTTCCCCGCAGAAGACGGCGAGCACGTCGCCCTGTCGGGGCCGGCGCAACTCGTCTTCCAGGGTGAGGTCGACCTCGTCTGACGATTCCGTCGCGCCCTCGAGCGGATCGAGTGAGCCTCGGTCTGCTCAGCTGAGAAGGATCGGCTCCGTCGGCGGGTTTCCGTGCTTTCGCACCTTGAGGATGCGGTAGCCCTTGCCGGTGGCTGTACGGAACACGCTGTAGCCGGGGTGGAACGTGGATCCGATCCAGCGCTGGAGGGAATCGGCTCCGAGGTTGCGCTGCACGACCAGCCAGGCGTCGCTGCGCTCATCGAGGCGCGGGATCCACCGTTCGAGAAGCCCGTGGAGTTCGTTCTTGCCGACGCGGATCGGCGGATTGGAGCGGATCGTGCGGAATGACACGTGTTCGGGAACATCGTCGGGCAGCGAAGCGTTGACATTGGTGAGCCCGAGAGCTGCGGCGTTGCGACGCACGAGATCGAGGGCACGCTCATTGACGTCGACGGCCCAGACCGTCGCGTGGGGAGCAGACAGAGCCATCGACAGCGTCACCGGCCCCCAGCCGCTGCCGAGGTCGAGAAGATCGCCGCCCGGGGGAACCGGGGGCATGTTGGCGAGGAGCACTGCAGTGCCGGCGTCGAGACGGTCTGGGCTGAAGACGCCACCGGCGGTGGTGACCTCCAGCTCTCGACCCGCGAGAGTTACACGGATCTTGCGCAGATTCTCGGGGCTTGCCGGGGCCGCAGTGAAGTAGTGATCTGACCCCATACGGTGAGCGTACCGGACACCGCGGGCTAAGGTTAAGGCTCGCAACGAAACCCAGAGACAAGGAACGGATGACGGAGACCACAACCCCCTCCACCGACGATCAGACAGTCGATCGTGTGCTCGCGAACGCGGAGAAGCGCTCAGACGTCCGAGTGTTCGGCGCCGCTCAGGCGCTGCAGGACGAATCGACCGCATCACACGGGAGCGCAGACGGCGCGCAGTGGGATCTGGAGGACCGTCATGCGCTTCGGCGCGTCGGAGGTCTGTCGACGGAGCTCGAGGATGTCACCGAGGTCGAGTACCGGCAGCTGCGCCTCGAGAACGTCGTCCTCGTGGGCGTCTACCCCCAGGGAGCCCAGGAAGACGCGGAGAACTCGCTCCGAGAACTCGCCGCCCTCGCCGAGACGGCCGGCGCCGTCGTGCTCGACGGTGTGCTGCAGCGTCGCCCGCACCCTGATGCCGCTACCTATCTCGGACGGGGCAAGGCTCAGGAGCTCAAGGACATCGTCGCCGCGGTCGGAGCCGACACGGTCATCGCCGACACCGAACTCGCGCCCAGTCAGCGCCGTGCGCTCGAAGACGTCGTGAAGGTCAAGGTGATCGACCGCACGACGGTGATCCTCGACATCTTCAGCCAGCATGCGAAGAGCCGTGAGGGCAAGGCTCAGGTCGAGCTCGCTCAGCTCGAGTACCTGCTCCCACGCCTTCGTGGATGGGGTGACTCGATGAGCCGCCAGGCCGGCGGCCAAGTGGGTGCGGGTGGTGCCGGTATGGGCTCGCGCGGTCCGGGTGAGACGAAGATCGAGCTCGATCGTCGGCGCATCCGCACCAAGATGGCGCTGCTCAGACGACAGATCCGCGACTTCGGTCCCGCCCGCGATGCCAAGCGTGCCGAACGCAAGCGCAACACCATCCCGTCCGTCGCGATCGCCGGATACACGAACGCCGGCAAGTCCAGTCTCCTCAATGCGCTCACGAGTGCCGGCGTCCTGGTCGAGAACGCGCTGTTCGCGACGCTGGACGCCACCGTCCGTCGGACGGAGACCGAAGACGGTCGCGTGTACACGCTGACCGATACGGTCGGGTTCGTCCGCAATCTCCCCCATCAGCTCGTCGAAGCGTTCCGCTCGACTCTGGAGGAGGTCGGCGAGGCCGACGTCGTGCTCCATGTGCTCGACGGGTCGCACCCCGATCCTGCGGGTCAGCTGCAAACGGTGCGTGACGTCCTCGGCGACGTCGGCGTCAGAGACCTGCCGGAGATCGTCGTCTTCAACAAGGCCGACCTGATCACGGAAGACGAACGTCTCGTCCTCCGTGGCCTCCAGCCTCACGCACACTTCGTGTCGTCGAGGTCGGGCGAGGGGATCGCAGAGTTGCGGGCAGCGGTCGAAGCGGCGCTGCCGAAGCCCGCGGTCGAGGTGGAAGCGGTGATTCCCTACGATCGCGGCGACCTCGTCGCATCGATCCACGAGTCGGGCATGCTGCTCTCCGTGGAACACCGCGAGGACGGCACTGCTGTGCATGCGCGCGTTTCGGAGCGCTTGGCTGCGGAGCTCGCGCCCTTCGTCGCGTAGATCTGATCGGTCAGCGGGCGAGGAATCTGGCCTCGACCGTGGCGGAGATCACGATCTCCTCCGGCTCATACTCCATGGCGGGTGCGGAGTCGGCGGCGAACGCCACGGCTCCTCGGGCCTTGAGCATCGGAGCGCCGGGTGCAGGCGGCCCGCTGGAGATGAGACCGACGTCAGCGATCTCCAGCGGGGTGACCTCATCCAGGCCGAGCGCCCCGGCGTAGGCCTCGGCGCGGGTGACAGCCACGCCGACGGCCGATGCGGCGACGTCACGTTCCACCTGCGTGCGCGTCTCCGAGGTCAGGTGCCAGTCCACCCAGCCGACCTCGACGCCGTCCCAGGCGGAGATGTCGGAGACCCAGAGGGAGAGTTCCGAGGCCTCGGCGAACGTGGCTGTGAAGTCGATGCTCGCGTAGTACACGGGATCGAGTCGTGTGCCCTCGCTGCTCCAGGGACGTTCGGCTCGAACGGAGATGCGCTTGCTCGACCAGTCGACCACCGTGCCGGCATCCGATCGGTCGCTGATGCTGCTGCGCACCGGGTCTGCGAACCGCAGTGCACTCTCGACGACGTCGGTTCGTTCGGAGCCGTCGGTGCGAACGCTCACGTTGACGGTGGCGCGCTCGGGCGCGACTCGCGCTTCGTGCTCGCCGCGGACGGTGACGGTGACTTCGCTGCTCATGGGGCGACTCTACGCCAGCCCTCGGCGCACAGGGGAATGGCGGAGCAGCCGAGAACGTTGTAGTCTGTGATGCTCGGGCGGTCGCCGCTCGAGATGGTAATTCCACAGTGTGACAGCGGCTCCTTCGAGAGAAGGACCACGGGGCTGATCGGTTTCGACAGCGCCTGTGAATCCACGAGAAGCGGGCCGAGGATGCAGAGTTATCTCGTAAACGCTCTCTGCAAAAAAATAGTTGCCGAAACCAAGCGCAACGACTTCGCCCTCGCTGCATAAGCGAGCCCGATAGTCCGTCAGGCCGTATGTGATTCCGATACGGATCCTGGCGTCATCTAGGAATCTTGCTGCGTGATGGCGTCTGGACGTCACGTGGGACTCTTCCCAGGCTGGGCTCGTCGACTTAGGTGTCTGTGACAAAGGTCGGAGCCGAGCAGAACGTCTTCACAGACTGCGCCCGGAGAAGGCGTGGAGACTCAGCGTTGGACGGGGGTTCGATTCCCCCCAGCTCCACCAGGTCGCTGTCACAGGAATGAGGCCCGCCTCCCTTTGGAAACAGGGGGAGGCGGGCCTCTTCGCGTCTATATTGAGGTCTGTGGACACCACTGCTTCTACACGCTCGGTCGGCCTTTCCGAAGCTGAGGTCGCTGAGCGGGTCGCTGCGGGGAAGACGAACGCATTCGTCGCGGACACCAGCCGCAGCGCCTGGAGCATCGTGCGCGCGAACGTCTTCACCCTCTTCAACGGCATCGTGTTCGCCTGCTTCTTCGTGCTGTTCCTGGTCGGAAGGTGGCAGGACGCTCTCTTCGGTCTCGCGGCCTTCGCCAACGCGATCATCGGGTGCGTCCAGGAGTTCCGCGCGAAGTCGGCGCTGGATCGTCTCGCCCTGATGAACGCTCCGCGCGCGCTGGTGCTGCGCGACGGCGAGGAGCGGGAGATCGCACCGGGAGAGGTGGTGCTCGACGACGTGCTCGTGTTCAGAGCGGGCGAGCAGGTCCCGGCTGACGCGCGGGTCTTCACCTCACGCGGCCTGCAGATCGACGAGTCGATGCTCACCGGCGAATCGGAGCCGGTGGAGAAGCAGCCCGGCGACGATGCGCTGTCCGGCGCCGTGGTCGTCGCCGGGGAGGGGACGGCCATCGCCACGCGCGTGGGCGCTGACTCGTATGCGAATCACTTCGCGGGAGAGGCCAAGAGATTCTCCCTGGTCTCCAGCGAGCTTCGCACGTCGGTCAACCGGGTCTTGAAATGGGTGAGCTGGATCATCGGCCCTGTCGGCCTGCTCGTCCTGAACGCCCAGATCCTCGTCCTCGGCGGGTACTCGACGGTGTTCTCGACCGGTGCCTGGGTGCAGGCCGTCGTGAACACGATCGCCTCCCTGACGGCGATGATCCCGCTCGGCCTCGTGCTCATGACGAGCATCGCCTTCGCCGTCGGCGCGTCGAGGCTGGCTCGCAGGCAGGTGCTCGTGAACGAGTTGCCGGCGGTGGAGGGCCTTGCGCGCGTGGATGTCGTCTGCCTCGACAAGACGGGCACGCTCACAGTGGGGGAGATCGGCTTCGACGCGGCGCATGTTCTCGGCGATGTCACGCTGGAGCTGACCGACGACGCGGCGGCGGTGCTGGCCTGGTATGCGGCCTCTCCTGATGCGAACGCGACAGCGCGGTCGATGCGAACGGCCTATCCGGTCGCGTCATCGCTCGCGGTCTCGGGGTACATCCCGTTCTCGTCCGTGCGGAAGTGGAGCGCCGTGTCGTTCGACGGCGTCTCCGGCACCTGGGTGATGGGTGCGCCGGAGATGGTGTTCGGCGACGAGGCCACGTCGCCACGGACGGAGCTCGGGCGCACGGTGACCGGCCTCGCGGAGACAGGGCGCCGCACGCT
The DNA here is from genome assembly GCF_052115285.1 of Microbacterium sp. 2RAF4. Classification (NCBI taxonomy): domain Bacteria; kingdom Bacillati; phylum Actinomycetota; class Actinomycetes; order Micrococcales; family Microbacteriaceae; genus Microbacterium; species Microbacterium sp. 2RAF4. The sequence continues at coordinate 140,404 of NZ_JBFRGI010000001.1, forward strand.
GGTGCTCGGCCATGCGGATTCTGCGCTGTCGTCGGCCGACATCGAGTCCGAGCAGCTCCCCGGCGGACTCCGGCCCGCCATGGTGCTCACGTTCCGTGAACAGGTTCGCCCTGATGCCGCGCAGACCCTCGAGTACTTCGGGCGCCAGCAGGTCGGCATCCGCATCATCTCGGGCGACAATCCCCGCACCGTCGCCGCCATCGCCCGCGAAGTCGGTCTCGACGTGGCCGACGGGTTCGATGCCAGAGAGCTGCCCGAGGACGACGCGGAGCTCGCCGATGTGCTCGACCGGCACACGGTCTTCGGCCGCGTCACGCCGGAACAGAAGAAGCGGATGGTCGTCGCGCTGCAGAGCCACGGACACACAGTGGCGATGACCGGCGACGGTGTCAACGACGCTCTCGCGATCAAAGCCGCCGACATAGGAATCGCGATGAACTCGGGGTCACCGGCCACGAAGGCCGTGGCGAGGCTGGTGTTGCTCGACGGGCAGTTCTCGCACTTGCCGGATGTCGTCGCCGAAGGACGTCAGGTCATCGCGAACATCGAGCGCGTGTCGATGCTGTTCCTGAACAAGACCGTGTACGCGACGCTGCTCGCGATCATCTTCGGAGTGTTCGTCCTCGAGTTCCCGTTCCTCCCGCGCCAGCTCTCCATCACCGACGGCCTCACGATCGGCATTCCCGCATTCTTCCTCGCGCTCATGCCGAACGCTGCCCGCTACCAGCCGGGTTTCCTCCGACGTTCGCTGAGCTTCGCGATCCCCTCGGGGGTCGTCGTCGCGCTGGGACTGACCTGGTACACCTTCGTCGCCCGCGGACTCGGGGCGCACGGGGAGCAGTTGCGCACCGGAGCCACCGTGATCCTCGCCGTCGTCGGCATCTGGGTGCTGGCCGTTCTCTCCCGTCCGCTCAACCGCTTCAAGGTGGCTGTCGTGGGTGCGATGTTCGTCCTGCTCGTCGCAGTCTTCGCGATCCCGCTCGCCCGACAGTTCTTCGTGCTCGTCGATCCCGGCGCGGAGCTCGCGGTCGCGCTCACCGGGATCACGATCACGATGGTGTTGGCGATCGAAGTGGTCCGGTTGCTGCATCGTCGTCTCGTGCTGTCGCCGGCGTCGAACCCCACCCACGGTGCGGCGATGCGTGCACCCACGCCGTCCGATCCCGTTCCTTCCGGCGTCGCAACCGTGATCACGACGGTGGTCGCCGTCCTCGCCTACGGCTCCGGGCTGCTGGCGACGGCCCTCGGCATCCTCGTGTTTTTGGGGCGCTACGACCCGGAGGCGAGCACCTCCGCCTTCTCGCTCACCGGAGCCGCGATAGCGCTGTTCGGCCTGCTCATCCTGGCCGTCGCCGCCGGGGTGCGCCGAGGAAGCGGACTCTCCCGGCTCATGCTCACGATCTTCCTCGGCCTCGCCGTCACGCTCAGCACGGTGGTGCTCGTGTGGGGAGACCGCTGGGACTGGGGCGCCGCACTCACGGCAGTGGTCGCTACCGGAATCATCGTGCTCCTGTGGACGCCGCCCGTCTCGCGGACGTTCGGCCGTGTTCTCGAGAGCTCGATGGGGTCGCCGGGTCGCTGATGCGCCTTCAGCGCGGCCATTCGATGAGGATGAGTCCCTGACGGGTGTCGGCGAGGCGAACCCAGCCGTCCCCGAACAGGTAGGTCATCCCGTAGCCGTCTTCGTCGGTACCCATCGCGTACTGCGCGTCTTCCGTGAAGTAGACGCCGTCAGGGCCGTCTTCTCGCTTCCACCCCTCGGCGAGCAGGGCGGCCTGGGCCGTCGCGGCGTCCGCGTCATCGATCGCCGACCAGCCGTAGAGCTGTCCGTGGTCCGAACCGACGGAGTAGTCGGCCCAGAAGCAGAGCAGTCCTTCGCTCAATTCGACGCCGCCCGCGACGAACTCCTTCGTCTCGGCGGTCCAGCCGGCATCAGCGAGCGCGGCGACGGTGCCATCGGAGATCATCGACTCACACGTGAGTTCTTCCTCGGCGGCCTGCGGCGTCGGTGAGGAGGCCGGGGCGGGAGACTGCGACGAGCGCGTATCGCCGGCGTCGGGCGTCGAGGAGGGTCCCGGCTCGGGGGCCGCGCACGCGGAGAGCGCCGCGACGAGCAGCAGGACGCCCGCGGCGGCGGACATGGTGCGGGGATTCATCGCGAGGCCTCGTCGTTCCGGTCGGGGCTGCAGCAGGCCGATCAGCTCTGCGTCAAGCTCAGGAACTCCTCGTGCAGAGTCCCGTTGGTTGCGAGTGTCGAGCGCGCGCTGATCGTCTCCGCGCCGTCGATCGCCGTCATCCGGCCACCGGCCTCTCGGACGATCGGGACGGCAGCAGCGATGTCGTACTCTTTGACGCCGAACTCGGCGACCATGTCGATGCGGCCCTCCGCAAGGAGCATGTACGAGTACACGTCGCCGTACGCCCTGTCCCTCCAGACCCGTGCGGCGACCGCCAGGAGTGTGTCGAGGCGCCCGGCATCCGACCACTGCGCGATGCTCTGGAAGCTCACGCTCGCGTCGTCGAGGGAGGAGACCGAGGATGTCTGGATCCGACGCGGTCCGTTCTCGCCGTCCGTCCAGGCGCCACCGCCGGTCGAGGCCCACCAGCGTCGACCGAGCGCCGGCATGCTGACCACGCCGACCTGAGGCACGCCGTCCACCGCGAGGGCGATCATCGTTCCCCACAGCGGGACCCCGCGGAGGAAGTTGGCGGTTCCGTCGATCGGGTCGATGATCCACTGACGCTGAGTGCTGCCCTGGGCGCCGAACTCCTCGCCGAAGATGCCGTCCTCGGGTCGCTCTTCCTCGAGGATGCTGCGGATCGCGCGCTCCGTGGCGAGGTCGGCATCCGTCACATGCGAGTTGTCGGCCTTGGTCGAGATCTCGAGATCCGATGCGTCGAAACGCGGGAGGGACTGGGCGTCCGCGGCGTCAGCCAGGCGGAGCGCGAGTTCGAGGTCGTGACGCAGGGCATCGGCGTGGGGAGAGGTGTTCACGGTCTAAGAATAGTCGTCGGTTCAGCGGCGCTCGAGGGTCGAAAGACCATGTCTGGCGCCTCTCATCGCCGCGGCGCGCCCGGGTGCCGACGCCGATTTCACATGGACCCGGTCGGCTGGTAATGTAATTCCTCGGTCGGGGTTATCCCGGGCCACGCACCTCTAGCTCAATCGGCAGAGCAACTGACTCTTAATCAGTGGGTTCTGGGTTCAAGTCCCAGGGGGTGCACGGAACAGCCTCAGTAGATCTCGCCATCTACCGAGGCTTTTCTGCTTCCTGAGCACCTTCCGACGCCTCGTCGAGCACGACTCCGATCGCGTCCTGCTCAGGAGAGTTCGAGAATCGCGTAATAGATCGCGCACCCCGTCGTCTCTCATATGGGGACACCTGCCTCGCGCCTCCGTACTGCCGTTTCACAGCGTCAGCACCGAGCAGCGGGCTTCATCAAGAACTGGGGAAGATCTTGCACGAAAGAAATGGGGGCGCCGTCGCGCGCCGAAAAATGACCGCGATGATCGTGGCGGCCGCTGCGGCGCTCACTGCCGCGATCACTCTCGCCGGCGCCGGGAGCGCTTCGGCAGCGGAGTACGACTATCCCGCGGCCATCGACCCTGCGTCGATCACCGTGACGACCGTCAACGGTGGCGGAGGCGTCTCGCAGTGGGACCAGGTGCGTGTCGATGCCGACTGGGCCGTGCCGGACGGAGCTACGGGTGGCCAGACGTTCGGGTTCACACTCCCGAAGGAGTTCGCCCGCGCGGGGACGTCCTTCTCCGTGCCATCGGCCGAGGACCCGAGCGTGGCGATCGCGCAGTGCAAGGTGAGCACGGATGCGGCTCCCGTCGTGACCTGCACCCTCACCGACTACGTGAACGGCCGAACGGGCGTCACGGGCTCGCTGTGGTTCGTCGCCTCTGCGGATGAGCAGACGACACAGTCGACCGTCGAGTTCACCGTCGACGGCAAGATCACACCGGTCGAGATCCCCGGCGGGGGGATCGGGCCTTCTGCACCGCTGCCCACCGAACCGCAGAAGTGGTCCTGGCAGACGGACGACGGCAGGATCGCATGGGAACTGGCGCTCCCGGGAGCGAGCTTCGCCGGAGCGGAGTCGATCGTGATCGATGACACCCTCGTCGGCGCCGGTGACGGGCTCGCCGAGCACCACAACGAGGACGGCCAGCTCGCCGTGCGCAGCGCCACCATGCAGGATCAGGACTCGCAGACGATCACGAACTGGACGGGGTCCTGGAACGCCGAGGGCACGGCGTTCCACCTCGAGATCCCGGGTCCGATCGACCCCACGCGGATCTACTTCGTCAAGTACTTCACCGTGCCGAGCACCCAGGTGGACGGGGCGACCTTCGCCAACACCGCCGACGTGAACGGGATCAAGCTCGAGGACAAGGAAGTCTGGAACGTCACGGGTGGGGGAACCGGCGACGGCGACGCCACCGGGGCATTCACCGTGACCAAGGCGGTCTCCGGATCCGGCACGTCGGCTGTGCCCGCCGACTCCGTCTACACGGTGCGGTACAGCTACGGCGACCCTGCCGTCGAGCGCACCGTCGCCGTCACCGCGGGCGCCACCTCGCCGCTGATCCAGCTGCCTGCGGGCACGGTGGTCACTATCGTCGAGCTCACCCCGCCCGCCATCGAGGGAATCGACTGGGGGGCACCCGCGTTCTCGGGCGCGGGTGTGCAGGCACGTCCCGACGGAGGAGCGCAGATCACGGTCGGCGCCGGTGCGACGCTCTCGGTGACCCTCACCAACACCGCGACCACGACGCCACCCGTCGTTCCGCCGACGACTCCGCCGACGACACCGCCGACGACACCGCCGACCGTGGTCACGCCGCCGAAGGAGCTGCCGCTGACGAGCGGATCGTCGCTGGCGACGACGGGCGCCGATGTTCCCGGTGGGCTGCTGTGGGCCGGAGGATCGGCACTCCTGCTCGGAATCGCACTCACCCTGCTCGGAGCCGTTCGTGCTCGGAAGCGGGCAGCACACAACTGATCGTCGAGAGAGCCGGGTTGTGGAGCCTACGCTTCGCGACCCGGCTCTCAGGGCGACCCGCAGCGTGTCCGGATGCGGACCCGGCCCCTGCGGGAGGGTGAGGGGCGGAACTCAAGCGACGGAGATCACGCGATAGAGATCACGCGACGGAGATCACACGACGGAGATGACGGTTCCCCGGGTCAGGGCGGTGAGCTGGTCGAAGGTCAAGGGCATGACCGTGTGAGGATGGCCTGCCGCCGCCCACAGCTCGTCGTGGGCCTGCAACGCCTCGTCGATGTATGTGCGAAGCGGTGCCGGGTGACCGACGGGTGCGACGCCGCCGATGACCTGGCCGGTCGCCGAGCGGACCACGGCGGGCGGAGCCATCGTTACCTCCACTGCGCCGATGCTCGTCTTCAGCGCGTCGAGGTCCACCCGGTGCCCACCGCTGGTCATGACCAGCACCGGCACGTCGTCCGCGACGAAGACCAGGCTGTTGGCGATCGCCGCGACCTCGCAGCCGATCGCGGCGGCTGCTTCTGCTGCGGTGCGTGCCGAGTCGGGGAGCACCCGGATCCGGACGTCGATGCCTGCGTCCACGAGGTGCTGGTGCACGCGCCTACTGCGTTCGGGGAGTGCGGGTGTCTCAGTCATCGATCCACGATATCCAAAGCTCGTGGCCTGGCGTCGGAGCGGTCTCCAGTGACCTCTCCGACGCCAGGAGTCCGGTTCAGCCGGCGTCTCCCACGAGGATCGCCGCCGCATCCTCCGTCACCGCGTCTGCGGGCTCGTCGTCGATGTGGGCGAGTACCCGCCGACCCAGGAAGACGGTGAGCGCGGCCAGCAGGACCGAGACAGCGGCGAACAGGTAGGGAACCGTCGCGTTGAACGCGTGCCACAGGAGAGCGGCGAGCGGGGGAGCCATGGCACCACCGAGGAAACGGACGGCTGAGTACGCCGACGATGCGACGGAGCGCGGGAGATCGGTCGCCTCCATCACCGCTTCGGTGAGCACGGTGTTCATCACTCCGAGCAGAAGCCCACCCACCACGATGCAGGTGACCAGTGCTGCGGCGTTCTCAACCACGAGCCCGGCGGCGATCAGATCGACCGCCAACAGCGGCAGGACGACCAGGATGATGCGTGTCCTGGGCATGCGGCGCATGAGCAGAGGCGCGACCCAGACACTGGTGACCGCGAGCGCGACTCCCCAGCCGAAGAAGGTGAAGCCGATGCCCATCGCGCCGAAGCCGAGCGGGAACGGGGAGAAGGCGAGGAGGACGAAGAAGCCGATGTTGTAGAACAGGGCCGTGATGGCGAGCACCGCGAGTGCCGGCCGACGCAGAGCGGCGAACGGCGCGGAGAACTTCACGGGAACGCGCTTCTCCGCGGGGCCACGCAGCAGGATCAGCACGGCCACGAAGGCGATCGCCATCAAGGCGACCACTCCGAAGAACGGTCCGCGCCAGCTCTGCTCGCCGAGGAGGCCGCCGAGGAGCGGGCCGACGGCGATGCCCAGGCCGAGGGCGGCTTCATAGAGCACGATGGCCGCGCTGCTGCCGCCCGATGCGGCACCGACGATCGTGGCGAGGGCCGTCGAGATGAAGAGGGCGTTACCCAGGCCCCACCCGGCACGGAAGCCGATGACGGCGTCGACGCTGCCGCTCAGTGCGCACAGCAGTGCGAACACCACGATCAGCGCGAGTCCGATGAGCAGGGTCGCCTTGGCCCCGATGCGGCTGGAGATCCAGCTGGTCACCAGCATCGCGAGACCGGTCACCAGGAGATAGCTGGTGAAGAGCAGCTCGGTCTCGACGGGAGAAGCCTGGAGCGACTCGGCGATCGCAGGCAGGATCGGGTCGACGAGTCCGATGCCCATGAAGGCGACGACGCACGCGAATGCGACGGCCCAGACCTGGGCCGGCTGTCTCCACACCGAGGGGGTGGCGGGGGTGTTCACCGAGGTTCTCCTGTTCGATCAGTGGTGGTATGCGCGGCGAGGATCTCCGCCGCACGTGTGAGGGCGGCCCACTCCTCGTCGTCCAGAGCGGCGAAGCGCGGGGCAAGGGTGTCGCGGAACTCGGCTCGCCAGGCGGCGAGAGCCGAGGTTCCCTGCGGAGTGATGTCGACGACGGTCGCCCGGGAATCATCCGGGTCGGGGGAGCGGAGGATGAGCCCTTCTCGCTCCAGGCCGCCGAGGAGACGCGTCATTCCGGGTTGCGTCGTCCGGGCGGCGGCAGCCAGTTCACCGACGCGCCGGGAGCCTGCCTGCTCGAGCAGGCTCAGCACCCGCCATTGCGCCGCGGGCGCGTCGTTTCCGGCGTCCTGCGCGGCGATACGGCCGAGCGCGTACCCCGAGAGCACCAGTGAAGGGATGACGTCCGCGCGATTCATACCAGCAAGTATATACCTGATGGTATGAATAAAGGTCACCGTCGTGCGGTGGCGATGCGCGCGGAGAGCTGATGTGCGTGTGCCAGCAGGGTGCGGCCGAGCTCAGCCATCCGGTCGGGGCCGAAGCGGAACTCCACGCCGGTGAGGCTCAACGCCCATTCCGGGCGCCCCGAGCGATCGAACACAGCGGCGCCGAGGCCCCAGCTGCCTTCGACGATCAGGCCGGGGTTCACCGCGTATCCCCGTTCCTTGGTCTCGGCGAGACGCGTGCGAAGGGGTTGCATGCCGTGGGCTCGTCCCCACGAGCTCTCGAGGTCCGGGTGACGGTCGAGATAGGCATCCACATCGTGGTCCGGGAGGAAGGCGAGAATGGCGAGGCCGGCGCTCGCGACGCCCAAGGGGAACCGGACGCCCTCGCTCAGCACGAAGGAACGGATGGGGAACGAGCCTTCCTCGCGGAGGAGGCAGACCGTCTCGTCCGCTCGACGTACGGAGAGGAACGCGCTCTCCTCGGTCTTGACGGCGAGTGAGCGGACCACGTCGCGGGCGAGAGCAGTCACGTCGTACCGAGCGGCCGCGACGGATCCCATCAGGAAGAGCTCAGGACCGGGCATCCACCGGGTGCTCTCGCCGTCCCGGTCGACCAGGCCCTCGGCGCGGAGAGCGCTCAGCAGGCGGTGCGCTGTCGAGCGTGAGAGATCTGCGCCGCGCGCCAGCTCCTGCAGCGAGGCACCTCCCGCGCCAGCGGCCGTCACCAGACGCAGCAGACGCGCGGCTCTGGCGATGGCCTGAGCGCCGGGCACCGCAGCAAGAGGTTCCATGATGTGGACGCTACCTCGAGGTTCTGCCACATCACAAGATCCTGCTTCTCCGGGCAGGCGCTCTGGACGGATGCTGGAGAGAGCACGCGATCGAAGGAGCCGACGTGATCGACAAGCACTGGGAGTCTGCCGAGGCAGCTGTCGCCGACATCGAGGATGGAGCGTCGCTGGCGGTCGGCGGCTTCGGGCTCTCCGGTAACCCGATCGCACTCATCGAGGCACTCCTCGCACAGGGCACCACGGGCCTGAGCGTCGTGAGCAACAACTGCGGGGTCGACGACTGGGGTCTGGGCGTGCTGTTGGGCGCGCGGCGGATCCGCAAGATGACCTCGTCGTATGTGGGCGAGAACAAGGAGTTCGAGCGTCAGTTCCTCAGCGGGGAACTCGAGCTCGAGCTCACACCGCAGGGAACCCTCGCCGAGAAGCTCCGCGCCGGCGGCTCGGGGATCGCCGCCTTCTACACCCAGTCCGGGGTCGGCACACAGGTCGCGGAGGGAGGACTGCCGCGCCGGTACAACGCCGACGGCACGATCGCCGTCGCCTCGCCCCCCAAGGACGTGCGCGCCTTCGAGGTCGACGGGCAACCGCGGGAGTTCGTCCTCGAGGAGGCGATCACCACCGACTTCGCGCTCGTGCACGCCGCCCGCGGAGATCGACACGGCAACCTCGTGTTCAACAAGGCGGCGCGCAACTTCAACCCGCTCGCCGCCATGGCGGGACGGGTCTGCATCGCTCAGGTCGAACAGCTGGTGGAACCGGGGGACCTCGATCCGGATCTCATCCATCTTCCCGGTGTCTTCGTGCACCGCGTCGTCGAGGTCGGCACCGACATCCCCAAGCGCATCGAACGGCGCACCGTCGCCGTGGAAGGAGCCTGACATGGCACTGACCCGCGAGCAGATGGCCGCCCGCGCTGCGGCCGAGCTGCAGGACGGCGCCTACGTGAACCTCGGCATCGGCCTTCCCACGCTGGTGCCCAATCATGTGCCGCCCGGTGTCACCGTGGTGCTGCAGTCGGAGAACGGCATCCTCGGTGTCGGCCCCTATCCGAGGGAGGACGCGGTCGATCCCGACCTGATCAATGCGGGCAAGGAGACGGTGACCGCTCTTCCCGGGGCGGCGTTCTTCGACTCGGCGACCAGTTTCGGCATGATCCGAGGGGGCAAGATCGATGCCGCGATCCTCGGGGCGATGCAGGTCTCGTCGGCGGGAGACCTCGCGAACTGGATGATCCCAGGCAAGATGGTCAAGGGTCCTGGCGGTGCCATGGATCTGGTTCACGGCGCCGGCCGTGTCATCGTGCTCATGGAGCACGTCGCCAAAGACGGTTCCGCGAAGATCGTCGACGAGTGCTCCCTGCCGTTGACGGGCCGGGGTGTCATCGACCGGATCATCACCGACCTCGCCGTGATCGACGTGACATCGGAGGGACTCGTGCTCGTCGAGACCGCGCCCGACGTCACGGTCGCCGACGTCGTCGCCGCGACGGAGCCACCCCTCATCGTCTCTCGCACACTGCACAACGGAAGGACCACGCACCATGACTGAGAAGGACGTCGTCATCGTCGCCGCTGCTCGCACTCCGCAGGGGCGCCTCAAGGGGCAGCTCTCCGCGTTCACGGCGCCTCAGCTCGGATCGCTTGCGATCCGCGGCGCGCTCGAACAGGCCACGATCGACCCCGCCGATGTCGACGCCGTCATCGTCGGTCAGGTGCTGGCGGCCGGGTCGGGACAGAACGCGGCGCGGCAGGCGGCGATCGGTGCGGGCATCGGATGGGACGTTCCGGCGCACTCGGTGAACAAGGTCTGTCTGTCGGGGCTGACGGCGATCATCGACGCCGCGCGCATGATCCGCACGGGCGATGCCGAGGTGGTCGTCGCCGCGGGCATGGAGTCGATGACGCGCGCCCCGCACCTGCTGATGGGTTCCCGTGACGGCTGGACGTACGGAAGCGTCGAGGTGCTGGACCACATGGCGTACGACGGGCTCACCGACGCGTACGACCAGGAGAGCATGGGTGCATCGACGGAACGGCACAACGCGCGTTTCGGACTCACCAGGGAGGCGCAGGACCAGGTCGCGGCTCTCTCCCACCAGCGTGCGACGGCTGCGCAGGAGTCGGGGGTGTTCGACGCGGAGATCGTCCCAGTGGACGTTCCGCAGCGACGGGGTGAGCCCGTGCGCGTGACGAAGGACGAGGGAGTGCGACCCGACACCACCGTGCAGACGCTCTCGGGGCTCAGGGCGGCGTTCGCGGAGGGCGGCTCGATCACCGCCGGCAACTCATCGCCGATCTCCGACGGCGCCTCCGCGGTCGTCCTGACGACCCGCGACGTCGCGACCGCGAAGAGCTGGCCCGTGCTGGCGACCATCGGTGCGAGCGGACAGACGGCAGGACCCGACAACTCGCTCCAGGCGCAGCCGGCGCGTGCGATCGAGCGTGCGTGCGCCAAACAGGGCATCGCACCGTCCGATCTCGATCTCGTCGAGATCAACGAGGCTTTCGGTGCCGTCGTCGCACGTTCCCAGGACGAGCTCGGACTCGACGAGAGCATCGTGAACATCCACGGCGGCGGCATCGCGATCGGCCACCCCATCGGGGCCTCCGGCAACAGGCTGGTCGTTCACCTCGCGCATGAGCTGGCACGCCGGGGGACGGGGACCGCGGCGGTCGGACTCTGCGGTGGTGGCGGCCAGGGAGAGGCGCTCATCCTCACCAGATGACGACGGTCACTGCCGGGGCCCGTTCAGGGACGCGACTCCTTGGCGTGGTCCTGCGTGTCGGCGAGCGCCTTCTGCGAGCGGAACTGCAGTCGCTGAGCCTTCTTCGCCTTCTTGACCGACTGCGGGGAGTCGGCGTCCACCAGTACCCCGCGGCGCTCGCGGTTCATGTCGATCACGGCGCCGATGGCGAGCGCCATCGTGATGCCCCAGCTCACCCAGGACAACACGGCGCGCCAGGTGATGGGCTGCTCGCGGGTGCCGCGCAGCAGGGAGACTCCGGCGGAGATCGCAGCGACAAGTCCGGTGCTGAAGAGGTAGCGCATTCCCCCACGCTACCTTCCCGGCCCCCTGGTCGCATCGAGCCTTGACAAGCCCCGGTGGATCCGGCAGGGGAGGAGCTGAAGGGCGACACTCGGGCGCACCCGCTATCATGGCCTGGTCGCGGCTCGCCCGCGGCCGCACAACCGTGTATCTACCGGCCGTCGGCATTCCGGCGGACAGCGGCGGCACCCGACATCGCGTCTTCGACGCGCGAGAGCCATGACACGCGCAACAGCATCGCAGCAACTCGCCGAGCCGACCCTTCTCCGTCTCGCCGGCCTTCCCTACTTCCTCATCGCCTTCATCGCCCGATTGCCGTTCGCGATGATGGTCGTCGGGGTGCTCACGGTCGTCGTCTCCGCGCGGGGCTCCCTCTCGCTCGGAGGCCTCACCTCGGCGGCCGTGGGGCTCGGCACCGCATGCTTCGGGCCTCTGCTCGGGGCAGCAGCCGACCGCTTCGGGCAGCGAGTCGTGCTGACGGTGCTCGCTGTCGCGAACGCGGCGATGCTTCTCCTTTTTACCGTGGTCGTCTACGGAACGGCGCCGGACGGATTCGTGCTGCTCGCCGCCGTCGGCATCGGGGCGAGCGCCCCGCAGGTCGCTCCGCTCTCACGCTCGCGACTCGTCACGATCATCAGCGAACGGATGGCGGAGTCCCGCCGTGCGAAGACGGTGTCGGGCACGATGGCGTACGAGTCGGCGGCGGACGAGACGGTGTTCGTGTTCGGGCCGTTCCTGGTCGGGATCCTGGCGTCGGCGATCGCACCGTGGGCTCCGCTGGTCGGTGCAGCCGTCCTCACTGTGGTCTTCGTGGGTGCGTTCGCGCTGCACCCCAGCGGCCGACACGTCTCGCAGGATCGCGACGCCGACGGGAAGGCGCCTTCGGCCGTCTCCGAGCTGTTCCGTCCCCAGCTGCTGATCGTGGTGGTCGGCATCCTCGGCGTCGGTATCTTCTTCGGCACGATGCTCACCTCGCTGACGTCGTTCATGGCCGACCGCGGGGCGCCGGAACAGGCCGGCCTCCTCTACGGGGTCATGGGTGTGGGATCCGCGATCCTCGCACTCGGCGTCGCATGGCTTCCCCCGCGATTCTCTATGCGCGCACGGTGGCTCGTGTTCTCCGGGATCCTGCTGGCTGGCACGCTGCTGCTCGGCTTCGTCGACACCCCTGGCACCATGATGCTGGCGCTCGCGATCATGGGCATCGGCATCGGTCCCACCCTCGTCACGCAGTACAGCTTCGGCGCAGCACGCAGTCCGCGGGGACGTTCTGCCACCGTCATGACGATGCTCGGTTCCGGCGTCGTCGTCGGGCAGTCCATCGGAGCGGCCTTCGCCGGCGAGATCGCCGAGAGCGTCGGCACGCCTGCTGCGCTGCTGCTCCCGATGGTCGCGGCGCTGATCGCCTTCATCGCAGGTGTGGCGAACTGGTTCCTCAGCGGTAGAGGGGACGCGAGGCCTGCGTCAACCCCTGACGCGCGATCCGCGGAGATCGACGTTCCTCGATAGCCTGGAGGAAACCCCGGGAGGAGCCCTCGTGGCCGCAGCAGATTTCGTCGTCGTCGCCAACCGCCTGCCCGTCGATCGGGTGGTGGGTCCCGGAGGTGAGGAGACCTGGCGCACGTCTCCCGGTGGTCTCGTCGCCGCGCTCGAGCCGATGATGCGGAGCGTGCACGGGGCCTGGGTGGGCTGGCCCGGTCAGGCCGACGTCGAGCTGGAGCCGTTCGCGGCCGACGGCATCGACCTGATACCGGTGACTCTCAGCGCTCAGGAGGTCGCCGAGTACTACGAAGGTTTCGCGAACGACACCATCTGGCCGCTCTATCACGATGTGATCGCGCCGCCGCAGTACCACCGGGAATGGTGGGAGGCATATGTGACGGTGAACCGCCGCTTCGCCGAGGCCGCTGCCGCCGCGGTCGCGAAGGACGGCACCGTGTGGGTCCACGACTACCAGCTGCAGCTCGTGCCGCAGATGGTGCGGGAACTGCGGCCCGACGTCACCATCGGCTACTTCCACCACATCCCGTTCCCCGCTCACGGTCTGTATGCGCAGCTGCCCTGGCGCGACCAGGTGCTGCGGGGACTCCTCGGCGCCGACGTCATCGGCTTCCAGCGCGCGCAGGATGCCACGTACTTCTTGACCGCCGTGCGCCGCCGCTTGCGGTACGAGGTCAAGGGCTCGCATGTCGCGGTGCCGGACGGCGAGCAGACGAGGACAGCGGTGGCGAGAGCCTTCCCGATCTCCATCGACACCGAGCCTTACCTCGAACTCGCGGCCAGGGAGGACATCCAGGCCAGAGCCGCCGAGATCAGAGCCAGCCTCGGCAACCCCAAGCGCATCCTGCTCGGCGTCGACAGGCTCGACTACACGAAGGGCATCCGGCACCGGATCAAGGCCTATGGCGAACTGCTCGAGGACGGGCGGCTGAACGTCGAGGACGTGACACTGGTGCAGGTCGCGAGCCCCAGCCGCGAGCGGGTCGATGCCTACGTGCATCTGCGGGACGAGATCGAGCTCGCAGTGAGCCGCATCAACGGCGACAACGACACGATGGGGCACTCCGCCATCCGGTACCTGCACCAGGGCTATCCGCGCGAGGAGATGGTCGCGCTCTACCTGGCGGCAGATGTCATGCTCGTGACAGCGCTCCGCGACGGCATGAACCTCGTGGCCAAGGAGTACGTCGCCACCAGGGCCGACAACCGCGGTGTCCTCGTGCTGAGCGAGTTCACGGGGGCGGCGGACGAGCTGCGCCAGGCCGTCCGCGTCAACCCGCACGACATCGAAGGCCTCAAGGACGCGATCATGACCGCCGTGGACATGCCGGCGGGCGAGCAGTCGCGTCGCATGCGCTCGCTCCGGCGCCGAGTGCTCGACAACGATGTGACCGCATGGTCGTCGTCATTCCTCGCCGCGTTGGCGGAGGTACGTGGTCGCTGAGTCCGTGTGCGGCCGCGATACTGGAGGAGTCCCCTTCGATTGGAGAATCTGTGACGCGCCCCTGGACCCCCGGAACCGCCGATGACGACCTGAGCGCCCTGGCAGGGACTGCACGGCTCGTGGTCGCGCTCGACTTCGACGGCACGGCATCGCCGCTGGTCCCGGATCCGATGGCAGCCAGAGCTCTGCCCGAGGTCGCCATCCAGGTCGACCGCCTCGCCGCTCTTCCGGACACCGTCGTCGCCTACGTCTCCGGACGCAGCATGCACGACCTCCGCGTCATCACGGAGCACACCGACGACTCCGCGATCGCCTTGGCCGGATCGCACGGCGCCCAGTACTGGTTCCCGGGGGAAGGCGACGCTGACGCCCCCGGCGAGTCGACGGACGACAGCGCTCGAGAGGAGCTCTGGGCGGCGGCGAAGCCGATCATCGACCGCTACGAAGGCGCCGAGTTCGAGCCCAAGACCTTCGGTATGGGCGTGCATACCCGTCGTGCCGACCGCGAGACCGAGGAACGCGTCTTCGCCGAGATCGATGCCCTCGTCGCGGAACGCTTCCCGCACTGGAGACGGCGTTCCGGCCACAGGGTGCTCGAGTTCTCCTCTCGAACGGAGGGCAAGGATGCCGCGATGGCCGCTCTCCGCGAGAGGTTCGACGCCACCGGGATCCTCTTCGCAGGCGATGATGTGACGGACGAGGATGCGATGCGTGTGCTGCAGCCCGGTGATCTCGGCGTGCGGGTCGGGCCGGGGGAGAGCGCCGCGACCCTTCGTGTGGACTCTCCACAACAGATCGCCGACCTTCTGGAGGCGTTGGCGGACGAACGTGCCTCTCGGCGGCAATAGACTTCCGTCATGTCCTCGCATGATCCCTCCAGCAGCGCGCCCATCGACATCAAGCCCCGCAGCCGCGTCGTCACCGACGGCATCGAGGCCACGACCTCCCGCGGCATGCTCCGTGCCGTCGGCATGGGCGACGCCGACTGGGACAAGCCGCAGATCGGCATCGCGTCCAGCTGGAACGAGATCACTCCCTGCAACCTGAGCCTCGACCGTCTTGCTCAGGGGGCGAAGGAGGGAGTGCACTCGGGCGGCGGCTACCCGCTGCAGTTCGGAACCATCTCCGTCTCGGACGGCATCTCGATGGGCCACGAGGGGATGCACTTCTCGCTCGTCTCCCGCGAGGTCATCGCCGACTCGGTCGAGACCGTGATGATGGCCGAGCGCCTGGACGGCTCCGTCCTGCTCGCCGGCTGCGACAAGTCGATCCCCGGCATGCTCATGGCCAGCGCGCGCCTCGACCTGTCGAGCGTGTTCCTCTACGCCGGATCGATCGCGCCGGGCTGGGTCAAGCTCTCCGACGGCACCGAGAAGGACGTCACGATCATCGACTCGTTCGAGGCGGTCGGCGCCTGCCGTGCCGGCTTGATGAGCGAGGAAGACCTCAAGCGCATCGAGTGCGCCATCGCTCCCGGTGAGGGCGCGTGCGGCGGCATGTACACCGCCAACACCATGGCCTCCGTCGCTGAGGCACTCGGGCTCAGCCTGCCGGGCTCCGCCGCGCCGCCCGCTGCCGACCGCCGTCGCGACTACTTCGCGCACCGGTCGGGCGAGGCCGTCGTCAACCTGCTCCGTCAGGGCATCACGACGCGCGACATCCTCACCAAGGAGGCGTTCGAGAACGCGATCGCCCTCGCGATGGCTCTCGGCGGCTCGACCAACGTCGTCCTCCACCTCCTCGCCATCGCCCGAGAGGCCGAGGTCGAGCTGAGTCTGCACGACTTCAACCGCATCGGCGACAAGGTCCCGCACGTGGCCGACATGAAGCCGTTCGGCAAGTACGTCATGAACGACGTCGACCGCCAGGGCGGCATCCCCGTGATCATGAAGGCCATGCTCGACGAGGGACTCCTGCACGGCGACGCGCTCACTGTCACAGGCAAGACGCTCGCCGAGAACCTCGCGGACCTCGACCCGCAGCCGATCGACGGCGAGGTCATCCACACCTTCGACAACCCGATCCACGCCACGGGCGGGCTCACGATCCTGCACGGCTCGCTCGCCCCGGAGGGTGCCGTCGTCAAGACGGCGGGCTTCGACGCCGCGGTGTTCGAGGGACCGGCTCGCGTGTTCGAGCGCGAGCGTGCGGCCATGGACGCCGTGGCCGAAGGCGAGATCGAACCCGGCACGGTGATCGTGATCCGATACGAGGGGCCCAAGGGCGGACCGGGCATGCGAGAGATGCTCGCGATCACCGCGGCCATCAAGGGCGCGGGACTCGGAAAAGATGTACTACTCTTGACGGACGGACGATTCTCAGGCGGCACAACCGGCCTGTGCATCGGCCACATAGCACCCGAAGCGGTGGACGCAGGTCCTATCGCCTTCGTGCGCGATGGTGATCTGATACGGGTCGATATCGCAGCTCGCTCTCTCGATCTACTCGTCGACGAGGCAGAGCTCGCCTCCCGCCGCTCTGGCTGGGAGCCGCTTCCCCCGCGCTACACCCGAGGCGTTCTTGCCAAGTACTCGCGCCTCGTGCGGTCCGCCGCCGAGGGAGCGACCACCGGCTGACCCGGACGTTCCGACGTCCGGCGTCCTCCACAGATCATCAGAAGGAAAGTCATGACTGCTGATTCCGCTCCGGCCGTGCCGAGGCCGCCCGCCCGTCAACCCGCCGCACCGGAGATCACGGGTGCGGAGGCCGTGGTCCGTTCGCTCGAGCTGCTCGGTGTCACCGACGTGTTCGGGCTTCCGGGCGGGGCTATCCTCCCCGTCTACGACCCGCTGATGGACGCTTCCGAGCTCCGTCACATCCTGGTGCGTCACGAGCAGGGAGCAGGGCACGCGGCCGAGGGGTACGCCTCCGCATCCGGCAAGGTGGGCGTGTGCATCGCGACCTCCGGTCCCGGCGCGACCAACCTCGTGACCGCGATCGCCGACGCCTACATGGATTCGGTGCCGATGCTCGCGATCACCGGTCAGGTGTTCTCGACCCTCATGGGGACGGATGCGTTCCAGGAGGCCGACATCGTGGGCATCACGATGCCGATCACCAAGCACTCCTTCCTCGTGAAGGACGCGGCGGACATCCCCGGCGCGATCGCTGCGGCGTACGAGATCGCCGGCACCGGTCGCCCCGGTCCGGTGCTGGTCGACATCACCAAGGACGCGCAGCAGGCGACTGCGCCCTTCGTCTGGCCGCCCAAGATCGACCTCCCCGGCTATCGGCCTGTGACGAAGGCGCACGGGAAGCAGATCCAGGCCGCAGCGGCCCTCCTCGCCGAAGCCAAGAAGCCGGTGCTGTACGTGGGCGGTGGCGTGATCCGCGGCAAGGCGTCCGCGGAGCTCCTCGAACTCGCCGAGTCCACCGGGGCCCCGGTCGTCACGACGCTGATGGCCCGTGGCGCCTTCCCCGACTCGCACCCGCAGCACCTCGGCATGCCTGGTATGCACGGCACGGTTCCTGCGGTGCTCGCTCTGCAGGAGGCCGATCTGCTCGTCTCGCTGGGTGCGCGGTTCGACGACCGTGTCACGGGCAAGGCGGCGCTGTTCGCACCGAACGCGAAGGTCGTCCACGTCGACATCGACCCGGCGGAGATCTCCAAGATCCGCACGGCTGACGTGCCGATCGTCGGCGATGTGCGCGACGTGCTCACCGACCTCGACGCCGCGTTCCGTGGCGCGACGGCCGACACGAAGCCCGACATCGAGGAGTGGTGGTCGTACCTGGACGGTCTGCGTACCGAGTTCCCGCTCGGATACGCGCCGACCACCGACGGTCTGCTCGCCCCTCAGCACGTGATCCAGCGCATCGGCGAGCTCACCGGGCCGGAGGGCATCTTCGCCTCCGGCGTAGGCCAGCACCAGATGTGGGCGGCGCAGTTCATCAAGTACGAGCGTCCGAACGCCTGGCTGAACTCCGGTGGTGCCGGCACCATGGGCTACTCGGTGCCGGCCGCCATGGGCGCCAAGGTGGCCGAGCCCGAGCGTCCGGTCTGGGCGATCGACGGCGACGGCTGCTTCCAGATGACCAACCAGGAGCTCGCGACCTGCACGATCAACAACATCCCGATCAAGGTCGCGATCATCAACAACTCCTCGCTGGGCATGGTCCGCCAGTGGCAGACGCTGTTCTACGACGGCCGTCATTCGAACACCGATCTCAACACCGGTCACGGAACGATCCGGATCCCCGACTTCGTGAAGCTCGCCGAAGCCTACGGCTGCCTCGCGATCCGCGTGGAGAAGGAGGAAGAGGTCGACGCCGCCATCAAGCTCGCACTCGAGACGAATGATCGGCCCGTGGTGATCGATTTCGTCGTGAGTGCCGATTCCATGGTGTGGCCGATGGTGCCGCAGGGAGTCAGCAACAGCTACGTCCAGTACGCCCGCGAGCACGCGCCCGCATTCGACGAGGAGGACTGATCCATGTCGACCCATGTGCTGAGCCTGCTGGTGGAGAACACCCCCGGCCTTCTGACCCGTGTGGCGGGCCTCTTCGCCCGTCGCGGCTTCAACATCGATTCCCTCGCCGTGGGCGTGACGGAGGTGCCGGGCATCTCCCGCATCACCGTCGTCGTCGACGTCGATGAGCTCCCGCTCGAGCAGGTCACCAAGCAGCTGAACAAGCTGATCAACGTGATCAAGATCGTCGAGCTCGACTTCGCCACGTCGGTGCAGCGCGAGCACATGCTCGTGAAAGTCCGCACCGACAACGCCACCCGGTCGAACGTGATCGAGGTCGTCAACCTCTTCCGCGCTTCCGTGGTCGACTACGCCTCCGACGCGCTCGTGATCGAGGTCACGGGCGACAAGGGCAAGGTCGATGCCATGCTCCGCGCTCTCGAGCCCTTCGGCATCAAGGAGATCGCGCAGTCCGGCCTTCTCGCCATCGGCCGCGGCGGCAAGAGCATCACGGAACGCGTGCTGCGCGGTTGACGCGCCCCCTCTACCCACACGAACCACAATCAAGGAGAAACACAAAGTGAGCACCGAGATCTTCTACGACGCCGATGCAGACCTGTCCCTGATCCAGGGCAAGAAGGTCGCGATCGTCGGCTACGGCTCGCAGGGCCACGCCCATGCGCAGAACCTTCGCGACTCGGGTGTCGAGGTCGCGATCGCCCTCAAGGAGGGCTCGAAGTCGGCGGCCAAGGCCGAGGAAGCCGGCTTCCCCGTCAAGACCGTCGCCGAGGCGACCGAGTGGGCCGATGTCATCATGATCCTCGCGCCGGACCAGCACCAGCGCACGATCTACAGCGAGTCCATCGCGCCGAACCTCACCGCCGGAAAGACCCTCGCCTTCGCGCACGGCTTCAACATCCGCTTCGGCTACATCGATGCTCCCGAGGGCGTCGACGTGATCCTGGTCGCACCGAAGGCTCCGGGCCACACCGTGCGTCGCGAGTTCGTCGCGGGCCGCGGCATCCCCGACATCATCGCCGTCGAGCGCGACGCATCGGGCAAGGCCTGGGACCTGGCGCTCTCGTACGCGAAGGCCATCGGCGGTACTCGGGCCGGCGTCATCAAGACGACCTTCACCGAAGAGACCGAGACCGACCTGTTCGGCGAGCAGGCCGTGCTCTGCGGTGGCGTGAGCCACCTCGTGCAGGCGGGCTTCGAGACTCTCACCGAGGCGGGATACCAGCCGCAGATCGCGTACTTCGAGGTGCTGCACGAGCTCAAGCTCATCGTCGACCTGATGTGGGAGGGCGGCATCGCCAAGCAGCGCTGGTCGATCTCCGACACCGCCGAGTTCGGCGACTACGTCTCGGGCCCGCGCGTCATCGACGAGCGCGTCAAGGAGAGCATGAAGGGCGTGCTGGCCGACATCCAGTCCGGCGCTTTCGCGAAGCGCTTCATCGATGACCAGGACAACGGGGCCGAGGAGTTCCTGGCGCTGCGCGCCAAGGAGGAGCAGCACCCGATCGAGGTCACCGGCAAGGAGCTGCGCTCGCTCTTCGCGTGGAAGCAGCAGGACGAGGACTACATCGACGGCAGCGCCGCGCGCTGATTCGACGGTCGAACGAACGGGCGCCCCTTCGGGGCGCCCGTTCTGCGTTGAGCAGGTGCATCTACGCTCTAGACATCGGATGTCTGTGCCAGGATGAGAGGTATGCGACAGGAATGGTTTGACCGGGCTCGGTTCGGCATGTTCGTCCACTTCGGCCTCTACAGCACCGCCGCAAGGCACGAGTGGGTGCAGAACTACGAGCGGCTCACGGACGAGGACTACCGGCCGTACTTCGACCACTTCGATCCGGATCTCTTCGATGCCGCAGCACTCGCGCGCACGGCGAAGGCGACGGGCATGGGGTACGTCGTGCTCACGACGAAGCACCACGACGGCTTCTGCCTCTGGGATTCGAAGCTGACCGACTTCACCTCGGTCGCGAACACCGGACGTGATCTGGTTCGCGAGTACGTCGACGCGCTGAGGGCGGAAGGGCTGAAGGTCGGTCTCTACCATTCGGTCATCGACTGGCATCACCCCGACTTCACGATCGACTGGAATCACCCGCGCCGCGATGATGAGAACGCCCGTGAACTCAACGTCGGGCGCGACATGGCGGAGTACCGCACCTACCTCCACGGTCAGGTGAGCGAGCTCCTCACCGAGTACGGCGACATCGACTATCTCTTCTTCGACTTCACCTACCCGGAGGAGAAGGACGGGTGGGCGGGCAAGGGGCCAGAGGACTGGGATGCGGCCGGGCTCCTCGCCCTGTGCCGGGAACTGCAGCCGGACATGCTGGTGAACGACCGTCTCGGGATCCCCGCCGACTTCGTCACGCCAGAGCAGTACCAGCCGACCGCGCCGATCGTGCGTGACGGTGTGCCGCTGATCTGGGAGGCCTGCCAGACCCTGAACGGCTCGTGGGGATATCACCGCGACAACACCGATCAGAAGTCGGCCACGCTGCTCGTGCAGATGCTCGTCGACTCGGTCTCGATGGACGGCAACATGCTGCTGAACATCGGCCCGGACGGGCGTGGCGCGGTCGCTGCGCGGGACGCGAGCACGTTGGCGGAGATCGGCGAGTGGATGCGCCTTCACCGGGACGCGGTGGTCGGCGCGGGGCACGCGGCCTTCACGCCACCGCGTGAGGGCGTCTACACCCGCAGAGGAAACCGGCTCTACCTGAGCCTCTTCAACTGGCCCATGGGCTTCGTCCACCTCCCGGAGCTCGCGGGCAAGGTGTCGTACGTCCGACTGCTCAACGACGGATCCTGGCTCCAGACGAGCGTGTCCGACCCCGATCGCGAGGCGGATCTCATGACACCCGCCGGGGAGGCGGAGGGGACTCTGACCGTTCACCTCCCGGTGCGACGACCCGAGGTGCTCGTCCCCGTTGTCGAGCTGACCCTGATCGAGGGCTGATGCGCACCGTGGCGGTGGCTCAGGCGGCCGCCACGGGGATGTCCATGCCCTCGAGCGCGAGTCGGGCCGCGCCGTGCAGGATGGCGTCAGCGCCCGTCGCGGCGGACTCGATGCGCAGTCGCTGGGTGGCGAGCGGGTGGCAGGCCTCGTAGACCCGGCTGCGGACGGCCGCGATGAACGGTTCGGACGCGCTCATGCTGCCGGTGAGGAACACGGCGTGCGGATTGAAGAAGTTGACGACACCGGAGAGTGCCTGGCCCAGGTGGGTGCCGGCCGTGCGGACCAGAGTCGTGGCGAGGGGGTCGGCGTCGCGCGCCAGGCTCAGCACGTCGGTCGTCGTGCGTACGGCGTCGTTCCCGCGCTCGCGCATCTGTCGGACCAGGCTCGCCCCGCTCGCCACGGTTTCCAGGCATCCGGTGTTTCCGCAGGAGCAAGGAATGTCGCCGCTGCCGTCGATGCGCGTGTGGGTGATGTCGCCCGCGGCCGATGTGGCACCGCGGTGCACGTGCCCGTCCACGATGATCCCGCTGCCGATGGCGGTTCCGGCCTTCACGGTGATGCTGTGGCCGGTGTGCCCGAATCGTTCCCTGTGTTCGCCGAGGGCCGCGAGGTTGGCGTCGTTGTCGACTGCCACCGGCACTCCGTAGCGCGCGGACAGGTGGTCGCCGACCCGGAAGCCGGGCCAACCAGGCATGCGCGAGGGTTGGTCGACGGATCCCGTGGAGATGTCGACCGGACCGGGGAGGCTGATCCCGATCGCATGGATCCTGCCCGTCGACAGGAGACGGTCGAACACGACCGCCAGTCGATCCAGGGTGGCCTCCGGTCCCTCGGTCACGTCGACGGCGATGGATTCGCTGTCCAGGAGGGCGCCGCTGAGGGAGTGCCTGCCGATGCGGGCGTGTCCGCCGCCGAGGTCTGCCGACAGGACGAAGCCGTCGGCCGCGATCTGGAGGACGCGTGGGCGCCGCCCTCCGCGTGACGTGCCGTCCCCGGCTTCTCTGAGCACGCCGGCATCCAGCAGGGACTGCACGCGGAGACCGACCGTCGATGCGGCCACGCCGAGCGAGACGGCGAGCTCCGAGCGCGATCGCGCCTCACCGCGGGCGACGAGGTCGAGGATTCGTCGCGTGTGCGGATCGTCGACGGCGGTGTCAGCGGAGTTCGTCATGAGAGCACTTTCCTGTCGGAGCATCGTCAGCGTAGCGGGGGTTCGTCGTGTTTCCCGGGAGTTACGAATTATCAAGCTCCGATAAACATCGGATGTTCGGCTTGCGGCCACTTGCGAAGTATGAAACGGTAACTTCATACGAAATCCTACTAGGTTACTTCGACCCGCGAATTAACCGGTTCCCTTTCCAGGAGGCATTCAATGAAGAAGTTGCGTGTAGGGGCTGTGGTCGCCGTCGCCGGCGTCGCGGTCGCGATGACCGGCTGCGCGAGTGGCAGCGGCACGGGTGGTTCGGCAGACGGCGACACCATCGTGGTGGACATGTGGGCCGGTAGCGAGTCGGACGTCGACGCCCTCGAGGCGCAGGTCGCGTTCGCGCAGGAGCAGAACCCCGACATCAAGATCAAGCTGCAGACGTCGCCGTGGAGCGACTTCTTCACGAAGCTGACCACCAACATGGCGAGCGGCAACATGGCGTGCGTCACCGGCATGAGCGGTGCGCAGCTGGGCGGCTACACCGGCGGCTTCCGCGAGCTGAGCGATGCCGACCTGAAGACGGCGGGAATCGACTGGGCCGACTTCAACCCGAGCGCCGACGGGATCCTCAGCTTCGAGGGCAAGACGTACGGCGTGCCGTTCGATGTCGCGACCATGCTCGTCTACTACAACCAGGACATGCTGACCGCCGCCGGCGCTGCCACCCCTGAGATCGGGTGGACGTTCGACGACTTCGACACGATCGCCGCCGACGCCACCAAGGACGGCAAGTACGGCTTCGGCATGGGCATGGGCGGTTACCAGTGGATGTCGATGCCGATCGCCTACTCGGCCACGCAGCCGGCCTCCGAGGACGGCACGCTGCACATCGATGAGAAGGCCTTCGTCGACGCGTCGACCTGGTATGCCGAGCTCGTGACCGAGAAGAAGGTCGCCGCGCCCGTGGCTTCCGCTTCCGACACCGGGTGGGGAGAGAACCAGTACACCGGCGCGAACGCGGCCATGGCCGTCGATGGCACCTGGAACGCGGTGAGCTACCTCGACAACGAGTCGGGCTTCGCCGCCGGCATGGTCCCGCTGCCCGCCGGAGTCGACGGCAACCCCGGTCCGATCCTCGGCTCCGGCTACGGCATCTCCGCCAACTGCAAGAACCCCGAGGCCGCGCTCAAGGTCATGGGCTCTCTGCTCGGCGAGGATGCGCAGGACTACATCGCGTCGTCCGGCCGCTCCTACCCGGCGCGCACGTCGTCGCAGCCGCTGTACTTCGAGTCCATCGACGAGAAGTACCGCGACCAGGTGAAGTCCGTCTTCGAGGCCGCGTTCGGTGACACCGTCCCGCTCTACATGACGAAGAACTGGCAGAAGCTCGACAGCTACATCCAGCCCAACCTCGTCAGCGTCTACAACGGCCAGATGACGATGGAAGAGCTGCTGTCGAACGCGCAGGCGCAGTTCGGCGAGTGATCGGGCCTCGGCCACCACAGCAGCAATGCAGTAACAGAGGAAGAAACTGAGATGACGATCACGACGAGACGTCGACGATCGCTCGCCAAGGTGGAGGCCGGTCAGGCGCTGGGATTCGCAAGCCCAGCCCTGATCGGGCTCGCCCTGTTCACGATCGTGCCCGTCGGGCTGTCGATCGTGATGAGCGTCTTCGACTGGCCGACCTTCGGCGAGCGGACCTTCAATGGCGTGGACAACTACGTCAAGCTGTTCACCAGCAGCCCCGACTTCTGGCCGGCGCTGCGCAACTCGGCGGTGTACACCCTGCTGTACGTGCCGCTGAGCGTCGCTCTCTCGCTCGTGCTCGCTCTCGGCCTGAACTCCCGGATCCGCGGTCGTGGCGCACTGCGGGTGCTGTTCTTCATCCCCGTCGTGACGCCGATGGTCGCCAATGTGCTGGTCTGGAAGATGATGCTCCAGCCGCAGGGACTCTTCAACGGCCTCTCGCAGACCTGGTTCGGCATCGAGCTGCCCAACTTCCTCGCCGATCCGTCGTGGGCGATGATCATGGTCGTCGTCATGAGCGTGTGGCAGGGACTCGGCTACAACATGCTGATCTTCTCTGCCGCCCTCGAGCAGCTTCCCGAGAGTGTGCTGGAGGCGGCGAGCATCGACGGCGCTCAGGGGCTCCGGCGGGTGTGGAGCATCATCGTGCCGATGATCTCGCCATCGATCTTCTTCGCCACCATCATGACGATGATCACCTCGCTGCAGGTATTCGTGCAGCCGCAGATGCTCACCGGTGGTGGTCCGGGCAATGCGACGAAGCCGCTCGTCATGTACATCTGGGAGCAGGGGTTCACCTTCGGCGATCTCGGCCTCGCCGCCGCAGCCGCGTGGATCCTGTTCGCGATCATCATCGCGATCACCGGGCTCCAGTTCGCCGCACAGAAGAAGTGGGTGCACTATGAGCACTGAGACCCTCGTCCGGCCCGCGGGACGCACCGGCCGTGCCGACCGCGAACGCGAGCGCGCACGTGGTGCGGCGACGACCCCCGGCGCCCGCGCCCGCCTGATCCTCGCGCACGTCGCGATCTACGTGGCTGCGCTGATCTTCATCTCGCCGTTGATCTACGCGTTCTTCTCGGCTCTCAAGCCGAACGCCGAGATGTTCTCGATGCCGCCGACCTTGGTGGGCTCCGAACTGCGGTGGAGCAACTTCGTCGACGTGTTCGCCTACGGACCGTTCCTGACGTACATCATGAACTCCTTCATCGTCGCGATCGGCGGAACACTCGTCGTGCTGATCGTCTCGACCACGGCCGGATACGCCTTCGGGCGCCTGCGGTGGAAGGGTCGGGACGCGGTGTTCGTGCTGTTCCTCGCCACACTGATGGTTCCCGCCGAGGTGCTCGTCATCCCCATGTTCCAGGTCATGCAGTGGTTCAACTGGGTCGACACCTACCAGGCGCTCATCCTGCCCTTCGCGTTCGGCGCCTTCGGGACGTTCCTGATGCGGCAGTTCTTCCGCGGCATCCCCTACGAGCTGGAGGAGGCGGCCCGTGTCGACGGCGCCGGCCCCGTGCGGTCGTTCCTGCAGATCATCCTTCCGCTGTCGAAGTCGGCGGTGGCGGTGCTCGCGGTGTTCACCTTCCTCTCGTTCTGGAACAGCTACCTGTGGCCGTTGATCGTGACCGTCGACTACAACGCGCACGGCACGCTCCCGGTCGGCCTTGCGAGCTTCGCCGGGCTCACCGGAACGCGATGGGACCTGCAGATGGCCGCCGCCATCATCTCGATGGTGCCCACCACGATCCTGGTGATCGTGCTGCAGAAGCACCTCGTCAAGGGCATCGCGATGGCCGGATTGGGTGGTCGCTGAGCATGATCGGTCAGGAACAGGGGACCAGCACGCTCATCGGCGGCGCAGTCGGTACCGGTGCCGCTCTGGTCGGGATCGACATCGGCGGCACCAAGATCGCCGCCCTGCTGGTGGACGGCGACGGTGGGGTCCTCGCCCGGGGCAGCGTCGCCGCTCCGGCCGCGCTCGGCGGTGCCGCGATGGCGGATGCGGCAGCAGCTCTCGCCATGTCGCTGGCAGCGGAGGTGGGAGTCTCCCTGGCCGCAGCCGGAGTGGGGGCGGCAGGAGTCATCGACCACGAGACGGGGACGATCCGTGCGGCGTCGGCGACCTTCGTCGGCTGGACGGGTTTCCCCCTCGGCGATGAGCTGGAGTCACGCCTGGGCGTGCCCGTACGTGTCGAGAACGACGTGAACGCCTTCCTCCTCGGCGAGGCCGCGGCCGACGGGCGCACGGATCGCGACGTGCTCGGTGTCATGCTCGGCACAGGGGTGGGCGGCGCCCTCCTCATCGACGGCGAGCTGCACCACGGACCGCACGGTGCTGCCGGCGAGATCGGACACACTCCCGGGTACAGCGACCTCGTCTGCACCTGCGGCCAGATCGGCCATCTCGAGACGCTGGCATCCGGCACCTCGATCGCCCTGCGCTACCAGGAGAGCGCCGGCGCTTCGGTGCGTGATGCGCGCGAGGTCGCCGATCGTGCCCGTCGGGGGGACGCGGAGGCGGTCGCGGCATTCGACGCCGCGGGTCGGGCGCTCGCCCTCGCCTGCGCGAGCGCGGCCACGATCCTCGACCTGCCCTGCGCGATCGTCGGGGGCGGAGTCACGGCCGCATGGGATCTCCTCGAACCGGCCATCGTGCGAACCCTTGCCAGCGACTCGCCCGTGTCGGGTATCCCGCTGCGAATCATCCCCGCCGTCCTCGGCTCCGACGCGGTCGCTCTCGGCGCGATCGAGACAGCCCGCCGTGCGCTCGTCCCCGCGGGCGCACGCTGAGGGCGACCCCCTCGCACGAACCCCGCACCACAAGGAGTACCTCACGTGACCGCACGTCCTGAAGCCCACGAGATCTGGATGGGCCCGCTTCCGACCGTCTCCGAAGGCGGCATAGCCCTGCCGCGCATCGGCATCGCCGGGATCTCCATCGAATCGAGCACCTTCTCGCCCCACATCTCCGGTGACGAAGCCTTCACGGTTCGTGCCGGCGAGGCGCTGCGGGGGTATTACCCGTTCCTGGACCACGGACGCGAACTCGCCTCGGCCGCGGACTGGGTGCCGCTGACCCACGGACGCTCTCTTCCCGGCGGGGCCGTCGCGCCGGAGACCTATCGACGGATGAAGGATGCGATCATCGCCGGCATCCGGGAGCTGGGCCCCTTCGACGGATTCTTCTTCGACATCCACGGCGCCATGAGCGTGGTCGGCATGGACGACGCCGAGGGCGATCTCGCGCTCGCGGTGCGCGCCGCCCTCGGCCCCGACACGCTGGTCTCCACCTCGATGGACCTGCACGGCAACGTCTCGGAGGTGCTGCGCGACGCGGTCGACCTGCTGACCTGTTACCGCATGGCGCCGCACGAGGACTGGATGAACACCAAGGAGCGTGCGGTGTGGAACCTGCTCGCCCGGCTGAGGGGACCGGACGGCTCCGACCCGTTGCGCCGGCGTCCCTTCTCCGCCTGGGTTCCCGTCCCGGTGCTGCTGCCGGGGGAGAAGACCAGCACACGGCTGGAGCCAGCGCGCAGCATCTACGCCCAGCTGCCCGAGATCGAAGCCCTCCCCGGGGTGGTCGACGCCTCCGTGTGGATCGGCTACGCATGGGCGGACGAGCCGCGGTGCCAGGCCTATGTGGTGGTCACCGGGGACGACGAGCAGCTGATCGCACGGGAAGCCGAGCATGTCGCGCGGATGTTCTGGGACGCGCGCGAGGACTTCGTCTTTGTGGCCGAGACCGGCTCGCTCGACGAAGCTCTCGACAAGGCCCTCGCTCCGGGAGCGCCGCGGCCGTACCTGATCTCGGACTCGGGGGACAACCCGACGGCCGGCGGTGCCGGAGACGTGACCTGGACGCTCGCGCACCTGCTGGAACGCCCCGAGCTCACCGACGCCGGCCGCACCACTCTGGTGGCCTCGATCTTCGACCGCGAAGCCGTCGCACAGGCCGTCGCCGCCGGCGTCGGAGCCACCGTGTCGCTCGACGCCGGAGCCCGGGTGGATTCCGGTCCGCATGGACCCGTCACGATCACCGGGAGCGTGTTCTCCGTCACCGAAGGCGACCCGGATGCGGGCACGCAGGTCGTCATCGCGGTTGGCGGTCTGCACGCGATCATCACCGAGCGCCGCAAGCCGTTCCACCACCTCTCCGACTTCCGGATGCTGGGCCTCGAGCCCACCACCGCGGACATCGTCGTCGTGAAGATCGGCTATCTCGAACCCGAGCTCTACGAACTCGCCGAGGGATGGACTCTCGCGCTGACCCCAGGGGGCGTCGACCAGGACCTGCTGCGGCTGGGCCACCACCGTCTGCAGCCGGGTGTCTACCCGTTCGACGCAGACGGCGATCCAGACCTGACCGCCGTCGTCGTCCGCCGCGGAACCGCAGAGGAGCAGAACGCATGATGAACTTCGAGAAGCGGACAGGACCGGGCTTCGGCGCGGACGCCCCCGTGTACCCGACTCAGGGCGTGCCCGACTGGTATCGGGACGCGAAGCTCGGATTCTTCGTCCATTGGGGGCTGTACTCGGTGCCGGCCTGGGCGGTGCAGCACGGCGACGGCGTGAACATCCCCACCGAGGACGCGTACGCCTGGCATCAGTACGCCGAGTGGTACGGCAACACCGTGCGGATCGCGGGCAGCCCCACCTGGGAACGCCACCAGCAGCTGTTCGGCCCCGGCACGTCGTACGAGGACCTGGCCGATCGGTGGGACGCCTCGGCGTTCGACGCGGATGCCTTCGTGGGCGAGTTGGTCGGTGCCGGGGCGAAGTACATCGTCCCCACGACCAAGCACCACGAGGGTTTCTGTCTCTGGGACACGGCGACCACCGGTTTCAACGCGGTCGCTCGTGGTCCGCGCCGCGACCTGATCTCCGAGTTCCACGACGCCACCCGTCGCGCGGGGGCGAAGTTCGGGGTGTACTACTCCGGGGCGCTCGACTGGCACGTGAGCGACTTCCCGCCGATCGAGTCCGACACCGATCTGTTCCGCTTCCGTCGCAACGATGCGCACTTCGCCCGCTACTCGGCTGCCCAGCTCGAAGAGCTCGTGTCCCGCTTCTCGCCGGACGTGCTGTGGAACGACATCGAGTGGCCTGACGGTGGCAAGGGGTACGACGAATATGCGGTCGCCGCCCTCCTGGAGCGGTACTTCGATGCGGTGCCCGACGGTGTCGTCAACGACCGCTGGGGCGTCCCGTACCACGGCTTCCTCACCCGCGAATACACGGACATCCCCGAGATCATCCCGGATCCGTGGGAGTCGACGCGTGGACTCGGCTACTCCTTCGGCTTCAATCAGGCAGAAGACGAACGCCACTCCCTGTCCGGCGCGGCGCTGATCCGTCTGCTCGTCGATGTCGTGGCGAAGAACGGCAACCTGCTGATCAACGTCGGCCCCGCAGCGGACGGCTCCATCCCCGAGCTCCAACGTCGTGCGATGCGCGAGCTGGGCGCGTGGCTGCAGACGAACGGAGATGCGGTCTACGGCACGCGCCCGTGGATCCGGATGGGGGAGCGCAACGGTGCCCCGCGTCGCTACACGACCACCGGGTCGACCGTGCACGTGCATGCGCTCGACCCGAGCGTCGGGACGCTCGACCTGCCGGACGAGCTCGTGCAGTCCGACCTGCGCTGGACCGACGGCAGTGAGGTCGAGAACGCCGACGGTGATCGTGCGGTCGTGGTGATCCCCGCGCGTCTGCGTGGAGAGGCCGTCGCGGTGCTGTCCGCAGGCTGAGACGGACGGATCGCGACGAGACGAGGGCCCTCCCGACCCGTGTCGGAAGGGCCCTCGGCGTCTTCGCACCGAGTCAGGGGCGGGTGAGCTCCTCGAGCACCTCGATCACGTGACGATACGGACGGCCGGTGGCGCGGGTCATGCCGATCTCGCAGGTGCGGTTCGCCGAGACGAAGGCGTCGAAGCCGCCCTGTGCGCGTTCGGCAGCTGCGATCTCCGCAGACTCCTGTGCCGTCGCGCTGGCGGTGAGCTCCGGGTGCAGCATGCCGCGGTCGCCCGCGAAGGCGCAGCAGCCCCACCCTTCGGGAACGAACACGTCATCCGCGACGGCGGCGGCGATCGCGGTCAACGCTCCCGTCGCTCCGAGCGCCGTCGTGGAGCACGTCGGATGCACGGCGACGGTGGGCAGCTTCGCGGGCACGCTCAGCTTCGGCAGCACTTCGCGCGCCACGAAGGTGGTCGCGTCTTCGATTCGCAGCCCGGCGTATCGAGAGCTCTTCGCGACGGCCTGTGCGAGCATCACGTCCAAGCCCTCGGTGCACGAGGCCGCGTCGCACACCACGGGAAGCGCGCCCGCACGACTGGCCTCCCACAGCGAATCGAGCACCCGGTCCGACATCAGGGCATAGCCGTCGAGATGCCCCTTCGACTTCCAGGGCGTCCCGCAGCAGAGGCCGCCGTTCTCCTCCGGGATCACGACGGGGATACCCGCGCGGTCCAGGAGTGCTCGCAGCGCATTCCGTGACCCCTCGCCGTCTCCCTCCGCGCCGAACATGGTGCCGATGCACGCGCCGAAGAAGACGGCCTGCGCATCGGTCGGCTCCTCCGGACGCGGCGGCTTCGAGCCGCCGTGGGGGAGTCCTCCGTCGTACAGTGGCACGGTGTCGGCACCCAGAACCGCGCGGCCGAGGCGCGTGACCCCACGGACCAGAGGGGCGGGGAGGGCGTCCGCGATGGTGAGTGCGACACCGCCCGCGCGGGTGACCGTACCCCAGTGCTTGGCTGCGGTGCCCCACACGGCGGCCTCGACCGCGTTCGACTGCTCCGCGCGAAGGCGACGCACCAGGTCGCCCGTGTTGATGTCGACCGGGCAGGCCACACCGCACATGCCGTCGACCGCGCAGGTCTGCACCCCGTCGTAGTCGTAGTCCTTCTGCAGGTCGCGCAGCAGCTCGGTGTCGCCCTGTTCCTCGGCCCACGCCATGTCGCGGCGGATCACGATGCGCTGTCGAGGCGTGAGGGTGATGCTCTTGCTGGGACAGGTCGGCTCGCAGTAGCCGCACTCGACGCAGCGGTCGACTTCCTTCTCCACCGTCGGCACCCGTTTGAGGTCGTGCAGGTAGGAGTCGGGGTCATCGGAGAGCACGACGCCCGGGTTCAGGATGCCGTCCGGGTCGAAGAGGCTCTTGATCTCCCACATCATGTCGGTGAGCTGGTCGCCGTACTGCCGGCGGACGAACGGCGCCATGATCCGACCGGTGCCGTGCTCCGCCTTCAGCGACCCCTGCTGCGAGAGCACGAGTTCGACGAGGTCGTCGGTGAAGCGCCGATAGCGCGCGACGCTGTCCGCATCGTCGAACCGCTCGTTGAGGAGGAAGTGGACGTTGCCGTCCTTGGCGTGCCCGAAGATGACCGAGCCCTCGTAGCCGTGCTCGGAGAACAGCTCGATGAGGCGCTCGCAGGTGTGGAGGAGACGCGGCACGGGGACCACGATGTCTTCCAACAGTGCGGTCGTCCCTGACGGTCGGGCGCCCGCGACCGCCGTGTAGAGCCCCTTGCGCACGTGCCACAGTGCAGCACGCTCTGCCGCATCCGTGGTGAGACGCGGGGCGACGGCGAGCGGGAGGGCCTCGAAGTGCGCCTGGGCGGCGGAGCTCGACGAGGCGAGGGCGTCTGCGTCCGGAGCATGGACCTCGACCAGCAGAGCGGCGTGTCCCTGTACTTCGATCTGGGCGATGGCAGCTGGCACGTCGCTCAACCCCTGCG
Source organism: Microbacterium sp. 2RAF4 (assembly GCF_052115285.1). Classification (NCBI taxonomy): domain Bacteria; kingdom Bacillati; phylum Actinomycetota; class Actinomycetes; order Micrococcales; family Microbacteriaceae; genus Microbacterium; species Microbacterium sp. 2RAF4. The sequence goes on from NZ_JBFRGI010000001.1 coordinate 172,406, forward strand.
CGACACGCAGCGAGGCGGCGTCCATCAGCTCGATCGTGGCGAGGCCCAGTCGCGTGAGGTCAGGAAGAGCGGTCATCGCGGCTGACAGCGTGTCGAAGACCAGAAGGCCGGTCGCGATCGACGGGCGCACCTCGATCGTGCGGAAGCGGGCTTCCGCCACGAAGGCGAGCGTGCCCTCGGAGCCGATGACGAGGTGCTCCAGGATGCGCACCGGATCGTCGAAGTCGAGCAGCGCGTTGAGCCCGTAGCCCATCGTGTTCTTCATCGAGAACTGCTGGCGGAGGAAGGCGACATGCTCGGGGGATGCCAGCAGGCGCTCCCGCAGCGAGAGCAGTCCCTCGGCGATGGCGGGTTCCGCCGCGCGGAGCACCTCGTTCGCATCCGGGTGGCCGGTATCGAGGATCGTGCCGCTGGGGAGCACGATCGTCATCGACTCGATCGTCCGGTACGAGTTCTCGGTGATACCGCACGCCATGCCGCTGGAGTTGTTGGCGACGACGCCGCCGATCGTGCACGCGATCTCGCTCGCCGGGTCGGGGCCGAGCTTGCGGCGGTACCTCGCGAGCCTGGTGTTGACCTGGCGCACGGTCGCACCCGGACCCACTCGGACCGCGTCGCCGTCATCCTCGACGCGGATGCCACGGAAGCCGCTGCGCGTGTCGACCAGGATGTCTCCGCTGACGCTCTGACCGGACAGGCTGGTCCCGCCCGAGCGGAACGTCATCGTGCGCCCGGCAGCTCTGACCGCTGCGAAGGCACGAGCGACGCCATCCGCATCAGCGGGGGAGAGGACCGCATCGGGGATCAGCAGGTAGTGGGAGGCGTCGTGCGCGCGGGCGAAACGGTCGATCGAGCGTGCGTGCACCTGCGTCGTCGGCCCCAGCAGGGCGGGGTCCAGCGGCTCGGCGAGGGTGGTCTTCACGGTGCTCCTCTGCTCCGTCATGAGATTGTCAGACAAGTGTACCGACTAGGGAGCCCTTCGATAGGCTGACCGGATGAGCACCATCTCGGAAGCGCCACTCGGAGTCGTCGGCGTCGTCGATGCCGTGACAGCGCAGCTGCGCGGTCGCATCCTGAGCGGTGCGATCCGCTCCGGCTCCCCGATCACCGAGGCCGCGGTGTCGCAGAGCTTCGGAGTCGCACGCCCGAGCGCGAAGGCGGCGATCGAGCAGCTCGTCGCCAGCGGCCTGCTCGTGCGCACCGCGCACCGGAGTGCGCGCGTCGTCGACATCGACTCCGTGACCGTGCGTGACGTGTATCGCACCAGGTCGCGCCTGGAGAGTGCGTCGCTGCGCGAACTCGCCGCGGCGAAGAACGTTCCTGCCGCGGCTCTCGCGGCGAACGCGGAGATCATGGCGATGCCCGGGGGACCCGACGCTGCGACCGTCGCTCCCGACCTGCGCTTCCACACGGCCCTCATCGACGCGCTGGAGAGCGAGCGCACCGGCCGCATGTACCGCAGCGTCCTCGACGAGGTGCGGCTGTGCATGGCGCAGGTGCAGGGCCGCCGTCTGCTCGATGCCGCGGACATCGCCGCGCAGCACGCCGACATCCTCGATGCCGTGGCGTCAGGGGACGGGGAGCGGGCGGCCGCCCTCCTCGAGGCCCATCTGTCGTCCGCGGAGGAGCGGCTCGTGGAAGCGCTCGACGCGGACTAGCGTCGATTCGACGTCACGGCGCCGGTGCCTCCTCGACCACGATGGGGGCCTCTGTGGGGTCGGCCCAGACCGGTGCGGGGAGGACCGTGTCGACCTGGCCCGCCTGGATCGCGCGCAGAGCCTCGGTGATCTCCTCGTCGTTCTCCGGCACCGGGAGACCGCAGGCGCGCAACTCGGAGCCGAACTGCAGGGTGAGGCGGATCTTCCCGGCCTCGACGGCCTGAGCGGTCGTGCCGGTGCGGATCTCGCTCCCGGTCTGGATCGCGGGCACCTCGTCGCAGACGTGGTAGACCTTGCCGCCGTCGACCCAGACGACCTCGTCCTTGCCGAGGAGTTGGATCACGGCCGACTGATCGGCTGTGTACTGCTCGACGGACGGCGGGTTGAAGTCGGCGCCGATGAAGACCGCGAGGGCTGCGAGCACGACGCCGACGATCCCGGCTGTGGCCTTCTGGCCCTTGTCCATGTCCTTGTTGAGGAAGATCAGGATGACGAGGGGGAGGAAGGCGACCACCGCGATGATGGCCCCGAGCTGGTTCTGCACGAAGAACCGCGCCTTGTCCGCCCTGCGAGCCGGGTCGAGGCGATTCGCCTTCTTCCACAGCACGGAACCGGTGATGGACAGAGCGGCGATGACGACGAGCAGCACGAGGAGTGCGATGAACGCCCATTGCGGGAAGGTCGCCGTGACACCCTGCTCCTCCAACAGCCCCGTGTCGGGGTCGCGCACCAGAGTGCCGTCCTCGCCGACGAAGACCCGCTGACGCAGGAGCCAGAAGATGCCGACGCCCTCTCCGATGATCGCGACCGCCCAGAGGATGCCGGCGATCCAACGGAACCGCGTGGCCTTCGTCTTGGCTTCCGGAGTCGGGACCCAGCCGGCGGGCGGCTCGGGATTCGAGGTGGTCGATTGAGAGGTGGCGGGTGCAGAGCCTGCGGGTGTCGATCCGCTGCTGGCATCCGTCTTGTCGTTGTCGGCCACGGTGCTCCCCTATCACGTCCGATGCCCGCCGTTCCGGCTCGAGGCAACCCCGATCCTAGTGGACCGCGTGTCCTACGCTGGGGGACATGACTTCCGATTCCGACGACGCCCTCAGTTGGGACGGCGACGAGGCCTCGAACCCCAAGGAGCGCGCCCTTCCGCGAGGCTGGAACGCCGTAGGCCGGGGGAGCGACGAGGTGGGGACGATCGAGGAGGACGGCACCGTCGAAAAGGCGCCAGCCGAGGAACAGGTGCCAGCCGAGGAACAAGTGCCAGCCGAGGAGCAGGCGGGCCTGAGCACGCCGATGCTGCTGCTCGTCGGCATCGTCGGGGGCATCTATCTCCTCTACACGATCGGCTGGATCGTCGGCGGACTGCGGCTCCAGCCCCTTGCGTCTTTCCTGGTCTCCGATGTGATGTTCCTCCCGTGGTTCTTCCTCGCGATCGCCGCCCCGGCCCTCTGGTTCCTCGCGAGCTGGGTGCTCCCACGGGGAAAGGCGGGCTGGATCCGCGTCGCCGTGCTGCTCGCCGGCGTCGTCCTGCTCGTTCCCTGGCCCTTCGTCACCGTGGGGGTGATCGGATCATGATGGCTTCCTCGGCCGGAGCGCCGGCGACCGCGAACTCTCCCCGCTGGCTCGTCGGGCTCGTCACCGGACTGGCCGGACTGTTCTACGCCTACGCCGTCTGGAACGCCGTGGCGCACCTGATCACGATGGCCCAGACAGGGCTGACCGGGGGAGGTTGGGCGACTCTGCTGTTCGGCGTCGTCTTCCCCGCGATCGTGTTCGCCTTCGCATATGCGATCGGACGGCGTCGCACGGTGGGAGAGCTGGCGCTCGTCTTCCTCGCCGGGCTCGGCGTCGTCGCCGTGTTCTGGATGAGTCTGATCGCGCTGAGCCTCACGATGCCGAGCGCCTGAGCCGCCCCGTCGAGACACGTCACACGGCACAGAGCGCTGTCGGCGCTCCGGTAGAGTTGTGGCGATCGCGCCCCCATGGTGTGCGGCGCATCGGCCCCTGCCGCGCTGCCCCGAAGGATCCACTGTGCCGAAGCCTGTCGTGCTCATCGCCGAAGTACTCTCTCCCGCCACGATCGACGCTCTCGGTCCCGACTTCGATGTCCGCGACGTCGACGGCACCGACCGTGAGGCGCTCTTCGCCGCACTCGCCGACGCCGACGCCGTGCTGGTCCGCTCCGCGACGCGCATCGACGAGGAAGCCCTCGGCCACGCGCCGAAGCTCAAGGTCGTCGCCCGCGCCGGCGTGGGCCTGGACAACGTCGACATCAAGGCGGCGACGGCTGCCGGAGTCATGGTCGTCAACGCCCCGACCTCGAACATCGTCTCGGCCGCCGAGCTCACGGTCGGCCACATCCTGAGCCTCGCCCGCCGTATCCCGGCCGCACATGCCTCCCTCTCCGCCGGCGCGTGGAAGCGCAGCTCCTTCACGGGGGCAGAGCTCTTCGAGAAGACGGTAGGCATCGTCGGCCTCGGTCGCATCGGCGCGCTCGTCGCCGCGCGCCTCGCGGCGTTCGACATGCGTGTCGTCGCCTACGACCCCTACGTCACGTCCGCGCGCGCTCAGCAGCTGGGCGTGCAGTTGCTCTCCCTCGACGAACTCGTCGCCGAGTCGGACTTCCTGACCATCCACATGCCCAAGACCCCGGAGACGACGGGCATGATCGGCGCCGAGCAGTTCGCGGCGATGAAGCCGACCGCGTTCGTGGTGAACGTCGCCCGTGGCGGCCTCATCGACGAGGAGGCCCTGCACGCGGCGCTCGTCGCCGGGGAGATCGCGGGTGCCGGTCTCGACGTCTTCACCTCGGAGCCGCCCGCTGAGGGCGGCACAGCTCGTCCGCTGCTTGACCTCCCGAACGTGGTCGTCACGCCCCACCTCGGCGCGAGCACCGAGGAGGCGCAGGAGAAGGCAGGCGTCTCGGTCGCTCGTTCCGTGCGCCTCGCCCTGGGTGGTGACCTCGTCCCGGACGCGGTGAACGTGGCCGGCGGCGTCATCGACCCGTACGTGCGCCCCGGCATCTCGCTCGTCGAGAAGCTCGGCCAGATCTTCGCCGCGCTCGCGACGTCGCCTCTCACCAGCCTCGACGTCGAGGTGCACGGCGAGCTGAACGACTACGACGTGAGCGTGCTCAAGCTCGCCGCGCTCAAGGGCGTGTTCACCAACATCGTCAGTGAGACGGTGTCCTACGTCAATGCCCCGCTTCTCGCCGACCAGCGCGGGATCGCGGTGCGGCTGCTCAAGGACGATGAGAGCGACGAGTACCGCAACGTCATCACTCTCAGCGGTGCACTGTCCGACGGCACGCAGCTCTCGGTGTCCGGCACGCTCACCGGTCCGAAGCAGACGGAGAAGCTCGTCGGCATCAACGACCACCGGCTCGAGCTGCCGATCGAGAAGCACCACGTCGTGATGCTCTACACGGACCGCCCCGGCATCGTCGCCGTGTACGGCCAGAAGTTCGGCGAGGCCGGCATCAACATCGCCGGAATGCAGATCGCCCGTCAGGCGGCGGGCGCCCAGGCGCTCAGCGTGCTGACGCTCGACTCGCCCGTGTCGGACGAGCTGCTCGACGACGTGCGTGGCGCCATCGACGCCGACCTGTTCCGTCAGATCGAGATCACCGAGATCTGATCGGCAGACACGAGAGAGGGCGGGAGCGTGAAGCTCCCGCCCTCTCTGCTGCCTGCGGTGACCCTCAGGCGGTCGCCTTGAGGACCAGGGTGATCAGTTCCGCGAGTTCATCGCTGCGGGGCACGAGTCGCTCGGGGCCGTGCACGTCGAGTGAGTTGTTGAAGTAGAGGCCGTCGCTCACCAGCATCACCAGATCGAGGCTCGCGTTGTCGCGCACGTGGGGGCGGATGGTCTCCGCCCAGCGGCGCCTCGTGTCGCGGAGCATGTCCGCCGCGGGGACCGACCCGCCCTGGGCGAGGCGCGTCGTCGCGATCAGCACGCGGTCGAGTGCGTCATCCTCCATCACGGAGGTGCGCACGTAGTAGGCGACGGGACCTTCCTCCGCGGCGGCCATCCGTTCGAGGTCCATGGTCGTGAGGCGATCGAGCCGTTCCACGAGGCCGGCCTCGAGCTCGTCCTTGGAGCCGAAGTGGTAGAGCAGACCGCCCTTCGACACACCGGCCGCTTTCGCCGTGGCGTCGAGCGTCGCGGCTCGTTCGCCGTCTTCGATGAGGATGGCTTCGAAGGCGTCGAGCACTTTCTCGCGGGCGAGCGGAGGTCGGGGCATCGTGGATCCTCTGCGGAATCGGGGGCGGGACTTCTGTTACTATACCATCTGGACGGTTCACTAACCGTGCGATCAAGATCCTGAGAGGTGTTCCATGACCCGTACTGCGTCGATCCCGACGACAGAGACGGATGCTCCCCGCGTCGGAGCCCGCGGCTGGGCGGCGCTCGTCGTCCTCATGCTGCCGGTGCTGCTGGTGTCGGTGGACAACACGGTGCTGAGCTTCGCGCTCCCCGAGATCTCCATCGCGCTCGCGCCCACAGGGGCCGAGCAGCTGTGGATCATCGACGTGTACCCTCTGGTGCTCGCAGGCCTGCTCGTCACCATGGGTACCTTGGGCGACCGATTCGGGCGTCGGAAGATGCTGCTGATCGGAGCCACCGGTTTCGCGGCTGTCTCCGCCCTCGCGGCCTTCGCGCCCACGGCCGGCCTGCTGATCGCCGCTCGTGCTCTGCTCGGCTTCTTCGGGGCGATGCTCATGCCGTCGACCCTGTCCCTCCTGCGCTCGATCTTCCAGAACCGCGACCAGCGCCGCATGGCGATCGCGGTGTGGGCCTCGGCCTTCTCCGCAGGATCGGCGCTGGGGCCGATCGTGGGCGGATTCCTCCTCGAGCACTTCTCCTGGGGATCCGTCTTCCTGATCGCGGTACCGGTGCTGATCCCTCTGCTCGTGGCTGCGCCGTTGCTGGTGCCGGAGAGCCGTGACCCGCACCCCGGTCGCATCGACCTGATCAGCATCGTCCTGTCGATGGCCACGATGATCCCGGTGGTCTACGCGATCAAGTCGCTGGCCGTGGACGGTCCGAGCCTGAAGGCCGGCGCGTGGGCACTTCTCGGCCTCGCGATGGGTTTCCTGTTCGTGCGGCGACAGCTGCGTGCCAAGACGCCGATGCTCGACATGGCGCTCTTCAAGCGGGGATCGTTCTCCGGGGCGATCCTGGTCAACCTGCTCAGCGTCGTGGCCCTGGTCGGCTTCCTCTACTTCGTGTCGCAGCATCTGCAGCTCGTCCTAGGGCTGTCGCCGATGACCGCGGGTCTCGCACTCGTGCCGGGAATGGTGGCGATGATCGTGGCCGGGCTGTCGGTCGTGCCGATCTCGCGCCGGATCCCGCCGCACATCGTGATCCCCGCCGGGCTCGCGTTCTCCGTCGCCGGGTACCTGATCGTCGCTCTCACGACGCACGAGCACGGCGTCCTGCCGCTGGTGATCGCGTTCGTGGTGCTGGGCATCGGCATCGGCGCGGCCGAGACGATCTCCAACGAACTCATCCTGTCGAGCGCTCCTGCGGCCAAGGCAGGAGCGGCCAGCGCGGTGTCCGAGACGGCGTACGAGCTCGGAGCGGTGCTCGGGACGGCTGTGCTCGGCGGCATCATCACGGCCTTCTACCGCGGAGCGCTCGTTCTTCCGGCGGGACTTCCCGCCGACGTGGCGCATGCCGCGGAGGAGACTCTCGCGGGCGCCTACACCGCTGCGCAGGCGCTGCCGACGCAGCTCGGCGATGCGCTGTGGCAGGCGGCGTCGGACGCGTTCGGCTCCGGCGTCACCGTCACCTCGCTCATCGGCGCCGGCCTCGTGGTCGTCGCCGGAGTGATCGCGGCCGTCACACTGCGCAAGGCACCCGCGCACTGACCAGTACGCTGGGGGGACCGGCTCGCCTGCTCTCGGGCGGGAACGAGCCGGTCCACCCCCGTGCAGTGCGCAAGGAGTCTCATGTCGCGTGTCGTGAAGCTGGCCGTCATCCCGGGTGACGGCATCGGTCCCGAGGTCATCGCCGAGGCGGAGAAGGTGCTCGACGCCGTCACTGCCGACGGCGACGTGACGTTCGACAAGACCCGCTTCTCGCTCGGTGCCGGCCGATTCCTCGAGACCGGCGACACGCTCACGGATGACGACCTCGCCGCGATCTCCGCTCATGATGCGATCCTCCTCGGTGCCGTCGGGGGGACGCCGGGGGACCCGCGGCTGAAGGATGCGAACATCGAGCGCGGACTGCTGCTCAAGCTGCGGTTCACTCTCGACCACTACGTGAACCTCCGCCCCTCGAAGCTCTTCGCCGGGGCACCCGGCCCGCTGTCGGACCCGGGGGAGGTCGACTTCGTCGTCGTCCGCGAGGGTACGGAGGGGCCCTACGTCGGCAACGGCGGAGCGATCCGGAAGGGGACGCCGCAGGAGGTGGCGAACGAGACCTCCGTGAACACGGCCTTCGGTGTCGAGCGGGTCGTCCGCTATGCGTTCGCCCTCGCGGAGCGTCGTCGCAAGAAGCTGACCCTCGTGCACAAGACCAACGTGCTCGTGCACGCGGGCGCCATCTGGCAGCGCGTCGTGAACGAGGTCGCCTCCGAGCACCCCGACGTCGCCGTCGACTATCTGCACGTCGACGCCGCCACCATCTTCCTGGTCACCGATCCCTCGCGCTTCGACGTGATCGTGACCGACAATCTCTTCGGTGACATCCTCACCGACCTCGCCGGCGCCGTCACGGGCGGCATCGGCCTCGCCGCATCGGGGAACATCAATCCCGATGGCGCCTTCCCGTCGATGTTCGAGCCCGTGCACGGCTCGGCGCCGGACATCGCGGGTCAGCAGAAGGCCGACCCGACCGCCGCGATCCTCTCCATCGCGCTGCTGCTCGACCACCTCGGCCTCGCGGCCGAGTCGGCGCGGGTGAGCGCCGCGGTCGAGGCGGACATCGCCGCCCGGAGCGGTGCCCGCACCACCGCGGAGATCGGCTCCGCGATCACTGCCCGTCTCTGAACAGCGGGCGTAGGCTGACAGGGCGCGAGGATGCGCCCGCCCCACGAGGATTGGATGATGACATGACGACGATCGACGCCGAGACGAGCGTGGCTCCCCTGGAGTTCGCCGTGACGAAGAACCTGACCGCGGCCTCGCCGGCACGCGTCGCCGAGGTGCTGGAGAACCCCGGGTTCGGGGTCGTCTTCACGGACCACATGGTCGACATCTGCTGGTCGGCCAAGGGCGGCTGGCACCGTCCGCGCGTGCAGCCCTACGGTCCGATCCCGCTCGACCCCGCCGCCTCCGTGCTGCACTACGCACAGGAGATCTTCGAGGGCATCAAGGCGTATCGGCACGCCGACGGCTCGATCCACACCTTCCGTCCCGACCGCAACGCCGCTCGTCTGCAGGCCAGTGCCCGCCGCCTCGCGCTGCCCGAGCTGCCGACGGAGTACTTCATCCAGTCGCTCCGGGAGCTCATCGCCGTCGACGGCCGGTGGGTGCCGTCCGGCGCCGACCAGAGCCTGTATCTGCGCCCGTTCATGTTCGCCAAGGAGGCCTTCCTCGGCGTGCGGGCGGCGCAGAAGGTCGCCTACTACGTGATCGCGAGCCCCGCCGGCGCCTACTTCACCGGGGGCGTGAAGCCCGTGCGCATCTGGCTCTCCGAGGACTACGCCCGCGCGGGTCGCGGTGGCACCGGCAAGGCGAAGACGGGTGGCAACTACGCTTCCAGCCTGTTGCCGCAGGCCGAGGCCAGTGCGAAGGGCTGCGACCAGGTCGTGTTCCTCAACGAGAACCGCGACGTGGAGGAGCTCGGCGGCATGAACGTCGTGTTCGTCTTCAAGGACGGCCGGGTCGTCACGCCGGAGTCCGACAGCATCCTCGAGGGCATCACGCGCGACTCGCTGCTGCAGCTGGCCGAGGACCGCGGCTACACGGTCGAGAAGCGTCCGATCTCGATCGACGAGTGGCGCGAGGGCGTGGCCTCCGGCGACATCGTCGAGGTGTTCGCCTGTGGCACGGCCGCGGTCGTGACCCCGATCGGCGCGCTCGTGGGCGAGGGCTTCGACGAGCCGCAGCCGCTGGGCGAGCTCGCACTGTCCCTCCGCGAAGAACTCACCGACATCCAGTACGGCCGCCGCGAGGACAAGCACGGCTGGCTCCTTCGCCTCGACGCCTGAGATTCCCGCTGCCGAGACCCACGTCCCCCGCCGACACCCACGCTGTCGTCCGCCCGGGGCCGTGGGTCTCGTCGCGAGCGGTGGGTCTCGGAGGGTGCTGGGACCGGTGAGGCGCTCGATAGGCTGATCTCATGAAGATCGCCCGGTTCAGCCACGACGAAGCCATCATGTACGGGATCATCGACGAGCGTGAGCTCGTGGTGCTCGCTGGTGACCCGATGTTCACGGGGTATGAGACCACCGGTGCCCGCGTGCCACTCGCGGATGCTGCGCTGCTCGCTCCGGTGATCCCGCGGTCCAAGGTCGTCTGCGTCGGCAAGAACTACCACGATCACGCGGCGGAGATGGGGGGAGAGGCGCCCGAGGAGCCGCTGCTCTTCCTCAAGCCGAACACGTCGGTGATCGGGCCCGGAGACACGATCGTGCGTCCGACGCTCTCCGAGCGCACCGAGTACGAGGGTGAGCTCGTGGTGGTGATCGGCAAGATCGCGAAGAACGTGAAGGCCGAGAACGCACTCGACTACGTGCTCGGCTACACGATCGGCAACGACGTCACCGCGCGTGACCTCCAGCGCAAGGACGGTCAGTGGTCGCGGGCCAAGGGCTTCGACACCTTCTGCCCGCTCGGCCCCGTGATCGAGACGGACTTCGATCCGGCCAAGGCCACGATCGAGACACGGGTGAACGGCGAGGTGCGGCAGCAGGCGCCACTCAGCGACATGATCCACTCGGTGCCGGCGATCATCGAGTACGCCTCGGCGGTGTTCACTCTGCTTCCGGGCGACGTCATCATGACGGGGACTCCGGCGGGCGTGGGCACGTTCGAGGCGGGAGACGTCGTCGAGGTCGAGATCTCCGGACTCGGCATCCTCCGCAACACCGTGCGCGACGCCGTTCCCGTGTCATGACCGATGTCGCCCTGACGGCGACGCAGCAGCAGGCGGTTCAGCGGCGTACCGTCCTGGTGCTGTCGCTGGGGCAGGTGCTCGGCGGGATCGCCTTCGGCGCCACCGTCTCGCTCGGCGCCCTCCTCGCGGCGGACATCTCGGGCAACGACGCGCTCTCCGGACTCGCGACCGCTTCCGTCACTCTGGGAGCGGCCGCGTGCGCGATTCCGCTCGCCCGTCTCGCCGCCCGCGTCGGGCGTCGTCGCGCACTCACGCTCGGGAACCTGTTCGCCCTGGTGGGCATCGCGGTCGTCATCCTCGCCGCGTCTCTGCGGATCTTCCCGCTGCTGCTCGTCGGCATCCTGATGATCGGGGCAGGCAACGCGGGAAACCTGCAGTCGCGGTTCGCGGCGACCGATCTCGCCGCTCCCCGGCATCGCGGCAGAGACCTGTCCATCGTCGTCTGGTCGACCACGATCGGCGGGGTCGCCGGTCCGCTGCTTCTCGGGCCGGGGGAGATCGTCGGCCAGGCGGTGGGGATGCCGCCGCAGACGGGCTCGTATCTCTTCTCCTTCGTCGCGCAGTGCGCGGCGCTCGTGCTGTACGTCGTCGCTCTGCGTCCGGATCCGCTGCTCGCGGCACAGCGCCTCGCGAAGGCCTCGGCTTCGACGGACGGGGTGGTGGCCGGGGATCGGCCGCGCGTGGCCCGGTACGCGATCTTCGCGATCGCCGGATCCCACGTGGTCATGGCCTCGGTCATGGCCATGACGCCGGTGCATCTCTCGCACATGGCGCACGGCGCCGGGGGCATGGCAGCGACCCCGGCGGATGTGTCAGCGCTCGTGGGGATCACGATCGCCTTGCACGTGGGTGGCATGTACGCGCTCTCGCCCGTCTTCGGTGTGCTGGCCGACCGTTGGGGCAGGCTCCAGGTGGTGATGCTCGGGCAGGTGCTGCTCGCCGGTGCTCTGGCGTTCGCGGTGTTCACCGGTACGGAGGCGTGGGGCGTGATGGTCGCGCTCATCCTGCTCGGACTGGGATGGAGCGCGGCGACGGTCGCCGGTGCCGCTCTTCTCACGGAGTCGTCCGCACCCGAGCTCCGTACACGGAGGCAGGGCCGCAGCGATTCTCTGATGAGCTTGTCGGCGGCGGCGGGATCGGTGCTGGCGGGTGTGGTGCTGGCGAACTTCCAGTACGCGGGGCTCGGTGTGGCGGCATTCGTCCTGGTCATCGCGATCGTGGCGCTGTCCCCGCTCGCCCGCGCCGGCTCCCGATGAAGGACTGGGCCGGCGTCGGCGAGGCGTATTCCGCTTCCTACGCCGAGCTCTGCGCAGGGACCCTGCCGGCGATGCAGCGCGCACTCGGGGCACCGACCGGACGCAGTCTGCTCGACGTCGGCGCGGGTGACGGCAGGCTCGCTGCAGCCTGGGCCGATGCGGGATGGCGCGTCCAGGCCTGTGAGCCGGAAGCATCCATGCGCGCGGTGTCGCGCCGCGACCGTCCGCAGATCGACACGATCGACGCGGGGCTGCCGGATCTGCCGTTCGCCGATCGCGCCGTCGATGTGGCCGTCGCGAACTTCGTCTTGAACCATGTCGGCTCCCCACGCAGGTCGGCAGCCGAGCTGCGACGCGTGAGCCGTGGCGCCGTGGTCGCGACGATCTGGACGCTCTCGCCCTCGTGGCTCTGGGCGGAGGTCTCGGAACGCGCGGGAGTGGCGTCATCCGCGGGTGCGAAACTGCCTGTCGACGAGGAATTCGAGCGGAGCGCCGCCGGCTTCGCGCAGATGCTGCGGAGCGCGGGGCTTGAGCACGTGACCGCCACCGAGCACGGCTGGACCTGGAACGCGGACCCGAACGTGCTCTGGCGTTCGGTTGAAGGGGGCGTGGCCGGTGCCGGTGCTCTCTACGCCCGGCTCGGACACGATGATCGTCGGCGATTCCGCGCGGCGTTCGAGCTCGTCGTGGACGAGCGCAGCGTGGAAGGCTTCCTGCCGCTGGAGCATCGCGCGGTAGTAGCCGTGAGCATGTCGCCCTGAGCTTGTCGCCCCGAGTTCCCGCGAATGCGTTGCGCGCTGCGCTACGGTCAGAGCCATGTCCTCTCTCGCCGGACGGGTCGCCGCAGGTGCCGTGCTCGCCGCCACCGTCGGTGTTCTCGCGGGGTGCGCACCGAGCATCGGGACCCTTTTGAGGGACAGCCTCACCGACTCCGTGGAAGGTGCGCAGGACGTGCTGTGGGAGTACCGCGACCAGATGGTCGCGGATCCGGAAGCGACCGTCGCCGGACTCGACTTCCTCGCGGATGCGCGCGGCGGGGCCGAGACCGGCAACCGCCTCTACACCCTGCTGGCCGTCGAGGAGTCCGGTGATGACGTGACCCTGACGCTCGCGGTCGAGGGTGGGGCGGAGACCGGCGGAGGGCTGTGGTACCAGCAGTCGACCGCTGCGACGTGCGTCGACTTCGTCTTCCCTGAGGCTGCCGCCGAGATCCGGGCGGAGGGGGCTGCCTGCGGTGACGCCGTTGATGCGGCCAGCTACGACGAGGTCGTCCCGTTCTCAGACCTTCAGGTGCGGGAGACGGTGACGGTGGCGGATTACCCGCCTCCGATCTGCCAGTGTCACAGCGGGGGCGATTGCGACTGCCCCGGAGGCTGAGCCCTCGCACCCGGCCGACGGGCGAATGCGCGGTCCCCCGTAGAATCGAAGGGCTATGGCTACCCCTCACCCCCTCACCACGACCGTCAGTGGTGCCGACGTCCGCGTCCGCTTCTGCCCCTCGCCGACCGGATTGCCGCACGTCGGCATGGTCCGCACGGCTCTCTACAACTGGGCCTACGCCCGTCACAACGGCGGAAAGATGGTGTTCCGCATCGAGGACACCGATGCCGCCCGTGACAGCGAGGAGAGCTTCCGCCAGCTGGTGGACGCGCTCACCTGGCTCAAGATCGATTGGGACGAGGGCGTAGAGGTCGGTGGACCCCACGCTCCATACCGGCAGTCGGAGCGCCACGACATCTATCGCGAGGTGATCGACAAGCTCATCGCCACGGGGGCCCTCTACGAGAGCTACTCCACCGCCGAGGAGATCGACGCGCGCAACGAGGCCGCCGGTCGCGCCAAGCAGCTCGGTTACGACAACTTCGACCGCGACCTCACAGATGAGCAGAAGGCAGCGTTCCGTGCGGAGGGTCGTCAGCCCGCGCTGCGCCTTCGGGTACCGGACGAAGACGTCACGTACGTGGACCTCATCCGCGGCGAGGTGACCTTCCCCGCAGGATCGTTCCCCGACTTCGTGGTCGTGCGCCCGAACGGCGTGCCGCTGTACACGTTCGTGAACCCGGTCGACGACGCGCTCATGGGCATCACCCACGTGCTGCGTGGTGAAGACCTGATGCCGTCCACCGCCCGGCAGCTCTCGCTGTATGCGGCTCTCATCGACGCGGGCGTGACGACGTTCGTTCCGCGGTTCGCGCATATGCCGTTGGTGCTGGGGGAGACCGGCAACAAGAAGCTCTCCAAGCGCGACCCGCAGGCGGATCTGTTCCTGCACCGCGACCGCGGCTTCATCCCCGAGGGACTGCTGAACTACCTCGCCCTGCTCGGCTGGTCGATCGGACATGACCGCGACGTGTTCTCGCTCGACGAGTTCACTGCTGCGTTCGACATCGTCGACGTGAACCCGAACCCGGCGCGCTTCGACCAGAAGAAGGCGGAGTCGATCAACGGTGACCACATCCGGATGCTGGGCGAGAAGGACTTCGCCGAGCGGACGATCCCGTACCTCGCTGCGGCCGGACTCTTCGACGAGCCGACGCACGAACAGCTGGTGACGGCGTTCCGCGTCGCGCCGCTCGTGCAGGAGCGGGTGCAGCTGCTCGGCGAGGTACCGGGCATGGTGGGCTTCCTGTTCACCGATGAGGTCTCGTACGCGGAGGACGCTCTCAAGGGCCTGCCGGCGAACGCCGCCGAGGTGCTTGACGCGTGCGTCGTGGCTCTCGAACCCCTCGACGACTTCACCCCGGAGAAGATCCAGGAAGCCCTCGCCGCGGAGCTCGTCGAGAGGCTCGAGCTCAAGCCGCGTATCGCCTACGGTCCGCCCCGTGTCGCCATCACCGGCCGCCGGGTCTCGCCGCCGCTGTTCGAGTCGATGGAGCTGCTGGGCAAGGAGGAGTCGCTGCGTCGGCTCCGCTCGCTCTCGGCGTTCCTGGCCGGCTGAGTCGCGACGCGCCCGGGCGGCGGTTCCCGGCCCACCGGTTTTGGTGTTCCGCCGCCGCTCGGGTAGGCTTGACTCTCGGTGCGAGGCCCTGGTTTCGCCCTTGGGGTATGGTGTAATTGGCAACACGACGGTTTCTGGTTCCGTTATTCTTGGTTCGAGTCCAGGTACCCCAGCAAGATGAAAACCCCCGCTCAGGCGGGGGTTTCTTCGTTTTCGAGACCAACGCGTCGCGTCGAGGGACGACGAGGGTGCCGACTATTCTGGAAGGTGTGACAGGCACTCGAGTGGAAGCGGCATTCTCCCGCGCCGTCACCGCCTTCAGCACTCCGACTCTCGACCTGCTGCACGGACGCTTCGCACCTTTCGTCGTGGCGTCGCTGTCTCTTCTGTTCACGGCGGACAGGGCATCCATCCCGATCGCCGACGCCCAGGCCGAGCTCGCAGAGATCCTCGATGAGCTCAGAGATGCGGGCGACGATGACGACGACCGCCGGGTCCCTTCGGGGACCGGCCGCGACGTCGCGAGGAACTGGGTCCGCCTGGGCTGGCTGGTGCAGCAGATCGACGACGACGTCGAGGTGTATCGACTCTCCGCGCACGCTGTCGAGGCTCTGGAGATCGCGGGGCGCACCGGCGGCGGGCGCACGCGCGTCTCCAACTCCCGGGTGCGCACGCTTCTCGAGGCAGTGGAGCATCTGGCCGACAGCGCCGAGGCCGATCCCGTTCGTCGACTCGCCCGCCTCCGGGAGGAGCGCGCCGCACTCGACGCCGAGATCGACCGGATCGAGGAGTCGGGCAGGGCCGATCCGCTCGATGACGAAGAACTCTTCGAGGAGGCGGAGAACGTGCTGCATCTAGCGCGCGAGCTCCCCGCTGACTTCACAAGGGTCGCCGAATCCCTCAAGCTCATGCAGCGCGACGTCGTCGCCCATCTGCGCCGTGATGAGCGGCCTACGGGTGAGGTGCTGCGCGAGTACCTGCAGCGTGCGCAGGATGTCATGAACTCGACACCGGAAGGACGCGCCTTCGCCGGCGCTCTGAAGCTGATCGGCGATCCGGAGCGCATCGATGCCCTCACCGACCAACTGCACGGTCTGCTCCGGCAGCCGTTCGCCCGGATGCTCGACAGCACGCAGCGGGCCGAGCTCGACGCGATCGGACGCCGCGTGGAGCTCGGGGTCGAGGAGGTGCTGGCTGCGCAACGTCGAGCCTCGCACGTCATCACCGGTCAGGTGAAGACGCACGATCCGCTGCGGGACCGCCAGATCGACGACCTGCTGCGGGACGTCATCGCCGCGCTGCACGTGTGGGACGGGGCGGGGGCGAGCGACGCACCGGTGCGCAGCCTTCCGCTCGCCGACCTGGGGCACCTCAGGCAGACCGTGAGCAGTATCCGGCCGCCTGCGGTCCCCGCGCCTCTGGCCGACGCCGGGGATGTCGAGTTCGCCGACGTCGACTCCCGCGCGTGGGGCGGTCCGAGGTATGCGGAGCTCGAGCAGTACGTGGCGGGGCTCGGACCCGAGTTCGATCTCGCCGCCGCATTCGCCGAGAGCGATGACGACACCCGGCGCCCAGTTGACCTCGTCGGACTGCTCGAGATCGCCCACCGTATCGGCATGACCGAGAGCGACACGGTCTCGGTGGTCGAAGCTCTGCGCCCCGACGGCTCGACGCGACGCTTCGCGTTCGGTGCCGTCACGGCGCGCAACCCCAAGGAAGACGCACATGCCTGAAGAGAGCCTCGCGCCGGAAGCAGCGGTCGATGACCCGTTCATTGCGCCCGTCCCCATGGAAGACGACATCGAGGAGCATTTCGCGGGCGACCGCGGCACCCTCGATCCGGAGATCCGTCGTCTGCTCGCCCACATCCTGCAGCGGCGCTTCATCGCCGCGGAGCGCAACCGCAAGGAGTGGACGCTGCTGCTCGATCATCAGCAGGTGATCGAGTCGCGTCTGAACGACCTGTATCTCCGACTGGTCGTCGACCACGCTCGCGGGTTCGCCTACAAGCAGCAGCTGCGCTCCGATGAGATCGATATGCCGGTGCTGCTGAAGGACTCCCCGTACACACGCGCGGAGACGCTCGTGCTCGTGCATCTGCGCACCGTCTACCAGCGGGAGTCCGCGGCCGGCGAGTCGTCGGTGCGCATCGACATCGAGGATCTCGAGCAGACAGTGCTGAGCTACTTCACCGATGTCGATGGCGGAACGGCACGGCAGCAGAAGGCGATCAGGAACGCGATGGACAGACTGGATCGCGAGGGGATCGTGCAGGAGGAGACCAGCGGGCGCTATCGGATCACGGCGCTCGTCGAGGTCGTCCTCAGCGCCGAGACCCTGAAGGAACTCCGCGACTGGCTGCGGTCGCAGGAAGCGGTGCAACGATGACGATGGTCGACACGCTCTTTGGGCTCATCCCTGCCGGTTCTCGGGGACAGCAGTGGATCGCGGACGAGCTGCAGCTGATCAACTGGGGTGGATACGACGGCGGCCCGCACCGGGTGCGTTTCTCGCCGAACGCCACACTCCTGTGCGGCGGCTCCGGCTCCGGCAAGTCGACGCTGATGGACGCATACATCGCGCTGATGATGCCTCACACGACGCCGTTCAACGGTGCGTCGAACGGCGGAGTGACCGGCCGGCCGCGCGGCGAGGAGCAGCGGAACATCCTCTCGTACGGGCGAGGGAAGATCGACGAATCCCGCACGGAGGACGGCACCAAGCTGCGAGTCCTCCGCGGCGACGGCGAAGACACGTGGAGTGCCATCGCGACGACCTGGCTCGACCACGACGGGTCGCGGTTCACCGCCGTGCGGGCCTGGTACATCCCGGCGGATGCCCGCGTGCTGGAGGACACGACCCGGGTGCGAGCGACCGTGAACGGGGCGTTCGACCTGGCACAGCTGGAGAAGGCCGCGACGCAGCGGCTCTCCGACGCATCGGTGCGGGCAGCGGGCCTGGAGACGCTTGCGACCGACCGGGAGTTCTCTGCCCGGCTGCAGGCCGTGCTCGGGATCGGGGCGGCCGGGTCCGGGGCGAAGGCGATCAGCCTGCTGGCCAGGATCCAAGCGGGGCAGCAGATCACCACGGTCGACGATCTGTACAAGAAGCTCGTGCTGGAAGAGCCGGAGACGATGGCCACAGCGGATGCCGTCGTGGCGCACTTCGACGAGTTGGAGAGCACGCGCACCCGGATGCTGACCGCGAAGCAGCAGGTCAGCGCACTCGAACCCATCCGAGGGATCAAGGAACGCATCGCGGCTTCAGCCGAACGGGTGCGGATCATCGACGAAGTCGGAGTCTTCACCGATCCGTCGTCCCTGGCCGCTCTCTGGAACGCTCAGCGCCGCCTGGATCTGCTGCGCGAGGTCGAGGTCGAGCTGGGTGACCGCTCACGCGCCCTCAGCCTCGCCGTGCGGGAGAAGCGCGCCCTCGTCGACGCGGCCGATGCCGAACGCGAGGGTCTGCTCGACGTCCTGAGGCAGTCCGGCGGGGACCGCCTCGAGACAGCGCAACGGGAGCTCCGCGTCGCCGAACGTCGTCTGGACGACGTGCGGCGGGAACGTGCGAAGTTCGACGCCATTGCGCGGGAGCTCGGCGCAGAGATCGAGAACGCCTCCCAGTTCGAGGCCTTCGTGGGCGGCAGCCGGGGTTCATCGCCCAGATCGGGGATCCGCGACGCGCGCGCGGCCTTCGCCGACGCCGAGACGGCGCGCCGGACGACCGAGCTCGAGATCTCACGGTTGCGTCAGGAGCGCGAGCGTACCGGTCGGGTGCGCGGCAGCATCCCCTCCCACCTCGACGAGTCACGCGCCATGCTCGCGGAGGCGGCGGGTCTCGACCCTTCGGAGCTTCCCTTCGTCGGTGAGCTCATCGAGGTGCGGACGGAGTTCGAACCGTGGCGCGAGGCCTTCAACCTCGCCCTCGGAGGCTTCGCCAGGACGCTCCTCGTCGACGCGGACAAGCTTTCGTCGTTCCGGGCGGCGATCAACTCCACGCGCACGCCGGAGCGACTGAACTACGAGGGCGTCCCCACCGGACTCCTCGAGGTGCGCAACGCCGATCCGCAGACCCTCCCCGGGAGGCTCGACTACCTGCCGACCCCCTTCACCGGCTGGCTCCAGCAGCGACTGCAGGATCGGTTCGGATATGTGTGCGTCGACTCATCGTCCCAGCTGGACGCCCATCAGAAGGCGCTCACCATCAACGGCCAGGTGTCGCAGGGCAGCAGGGGAGCCCACGGTGGTCAGGGGCGCGCCAACGTTCTCGGCTTCACCAACGACCGTCGGCTTCGCGAGATCGACGACCAGCTGCGGCTGCTGACCGCGCGTCACGACGGCTACGCGTCGACGGCGCAGGATGCCGAAGCCGCTCTCGACCGGATCGAGGCACGATCGACCGCATTCGCGAAGATCGAGGACCTCACGTGGGAGCAGATCGATGTCGATGCGGTCGAGGCCGAACGGGAACGTTGGCTCTCCGTCGAAGCGGAGGTCACGACCGCCAGCCCCGAGATCGCGCAGCTCAAGCGTCAGGCGGAGGATCTGCGGTCTCGCGCGAGCACGCTCCGGGACGAGGAGGCGCGCCTCAGCAACGAACTCGCCCAGACCCAGGAGCACTGGGGACAGGTCACCGACGATGTCGATGCCTGTCAGAGGGTGATCGATTCCGCGGCGGCCTCGGACCTCTCGCTCGGCGAGACACATGCGTCGTTCCTCGACGGCCGGTTCCTGCACGCCGAGAGCGGGGCGAGCCTGACCGCGTCGGAGCGGCTCACGCACTTGGACACCGCGCTCAGGACCGCCGCTCAGCGCCTGCACGAGGACCGTCGTGAGGCCGCGGAGGCCCACGAGCAGCAGCGCGAGAGCATGCGGCGACTGATGACGGGGTTCCTCGAGCGCTGGGACAACCTCACGATCCTCCCGGACCCCGACGAGTCCGTCGGCGAGTTCGAGAGCATCCTGGAGGCGTTGCAGACCAACGGGCTCCACGAGCTGGAGACCGAATGGCGTGACAGTCTGCTCAAGCTCTCGGGGAACGACCTGACGAGCCTCGACTCGACTCTCAGCCGGTCGCTCCGCGAGATCAAGGATCGCATCGACCCGATCAACCGCATCATGGAAGAGCTGCCGTTCTACGACGACGACCATCGTCTGCAGATCACCCCGCGCGAGAATCAGAGCGAGGCACGCAAGCGGTTCCGCCGCGAGCTCCGCGAGGTGCGAGGACTGATCGACGCTGCCGAGACCGATGCGGAGCGCGAGGCCGTGTACCGCAAGATGAGCCGTCTCATCGGGCGGATGCGCCGCACGGCCCCCGACTTCGCCGAGCTCATCGACGTGCGCAACCACGTTCGCGTGAGTGCCGAGCGGGTCACCGCGACGACGCGGGAGCATGTCGCGCTCTACGACCACATCGGCGAGAAGTCCGGAGGGGAGTCGCAGGAGCTCGTCGCGTTCATCGTGGGCGCAGCGCTGCGTTACCAGCTCGGCGATGCGGGTGCTGCCCGGCCGCGCTACGCCCCCGTCTTCATGGACGAGGCTCTGATCAAGGCGGACGCCCACTTCACGAAGCGCGCGATCGGCGCATGGCGTGGACTCGGCTTCCAGCTCGTGATCGGCGCGCCGAACGACAAGTACAGCGCGATCGAGCCGCATGTCGACGTCGAATACGACATCCTCAAGGACACCCGCGGGCGCTCCTGGGCGAAGGCGAAGGTGGGCCTGCCGGACGCGGCGGTGTGAGCGCGGCGGTGCGGAGCAGGACGGTCCGCCCGCCTACTCGCACTCGCCGAGGAAGCCGAGGTAGCACACGGCTTCGTGGGTGACAGCCGCCTCGTAGTCGTTGTTGGACACCTGCCGCGTCGCGATCTCCGGGGTGCGCGTGAGGTGTCCGAAGTCGCCGAGCGAGGCCACCACCGATCCCTCCGAGTCCTCGCCGCGCATGCGGTCGATCTCGGCACGATGCTGCCCGCAGAGCGTAGCCGCGGCGGGGACCAGCTCGACCCCGGCGCAGGCTCCGGCGTACTGGGCCTCCATCGCGTTGATGCAGTCGGTCCAGTTCTGATCGACGGCGCACGGGCTCACACCGTCGTCGGCCACGAGGTAGAGGCCGGTCTCGTACTCCTCGCTGTGGAAGGTCTCGGGCTTCTCCGGCGAATCGACCTTCGTCCAGTGCCGGGCGGTGGTGAGGGCGACGACCACGACGATGAGGGCGATGAGCAGCAGTGCGCCGATCACCGACAGCGTCACCCAGAGCCCGACCCGGCTCTTCTTCTCCGGCCCGACGCCGGGTGTGACATGCGGTGCAGCTGCAGGCGGAGTGCCGCCATAGGCCGGGGGAGCCGCAGCGAAGGCGGGGGCGTGTCCCAAGTCGTGGTCCCCGAGCAGCGGAGTCTGTGCTGTCCGGTTCTGTGCTGTCCGGTTCTGTGCCGTCACGGCCAGCCAGTACTCGTACCAGCTCCGGGTCGCTTGCGGGTCGGCTGCCACCTGCTGCGCCTCCGCATCCGTGAGGGGGAGGCCAAGGCCCGACCGGGAACCGGGGTCCTGCAGCGAGGTGCGGAATTCGTCGAGAGACAGCGCCATGCTCGCGATGATGGCAGAAACCACGCTCGGCGGACAATCCGCTCGCGGATCGCGATGTCCCCGGCATCCGGAAGAATGTCGAGGTGATCGGTATGAGGAGCTTCTGGAACGCCCTGCCAACGGAGGGGCGCTGGCTGCTGTCGACGGTCGCGATCCAGACGCTCGGACGCGGCATGACGCTCCCGTTCACGATCATCTACTTCCACGAGGTCCGGGGGTTCGACCTCGGGGTCTCCGGCGCTCTCATGAGCCTCATCGCGATCACCGGACTCGTGGTGACCGGTCCGGGAGGAACGCTGATCGATCGGTTCGGTGCGCGTCGGGTGCTGATCGTCGGGCTGCTGTCGATGATCGTCGGGTGCGCGCTTCTGGCATTCGCCACGCACCCTGTCGTCGCCGCGATCGCCGTCATGCTGATCGGCGTGAACTTCGGTGTGTCGTGGCCGGGCTTCAACGCGCTGATCGCGTCGGTGGTGGAGGGTGAGGTGCGCCAGCAGTACTTCGGCGTCAACTTCGCTCTCGTCAACCTCGGCATCGGGGTCGGCGGAGTGATCGGCGGCTTCTTCGTCGACGTCAGCGACCCCGCGACGTTCACGACGATCTTCCTGGTCGATGCCGCGAGCAGCCTGATTCCCCTCGCCCTGCTCCTGGGCCCGCTCCGACGGGTGCGGACTCAGCATGAGGCGGAAGACGACGCCCCGCCTGCCGGCGGATATCGCGAGATCCTGCGTCGCCCCGCCGTGCTCTGGCTGACGCTGCTCACGTTCCTCTCGGTGTTCATCGGCTACGGGCAGATGGAGGCGGGCTTCCCTGCCTTCGCCCGACAGGTGTCGGAGGTCTCGACGCAGGTGGTCGGCATCTCGTTCGCCGTCAACACCGCGGTGATCGTGCTGCTGCAGTTCGCCGTCCTCAGACTCATCTCCGGCAGGCGTCGTACGCGGGTGATGCAGGTGATGGCACTCATCTGGGCGCTGTCATGGGTGCTCCTCGGGGCGACCGGATTCCTGCCGGGCACCCTCGCCGCGGCGATCGGCGTGATCGCCTACATGGGTGTCTTCGCCTTCGGCGAGACGATGCTGCAGCCGACGGTTCCTGCGATCTACAACGACCTGGCCTCCGATCGCACGCGCGGTCGTTACAACGCCATCAACTCGGCCGCGTTCCAGGGAGGGGCGATCCTCGGGCCGCTCGTCGCGGGTGTGATGCTCGGAGGAGGACTCGATGCCGGATTCATCGGTGTCATGATCGCGGGCAGTCTTGCCGTCGGGGTGCTGGCGATCGTCCTCGAGCGGGTCGTCTCCGGGACCGCCAACGGCTTCACCGGCATCCATCGAACGGACGAGGCGGACCAGCTCCCGACCCAATAGGCTCCGAGCATGGCTCTGGAGTCCCTCTTCCTCCGACTGGATCGGATCGCCGGTGGGCGGCAGGCCGGCGTCGCCATCAGCGAGACCGACCGCACGCATCCCAAGACGGTGCGTGCGTTCACCTGGATCATCTGGCTCCTCATCGTCGAGCTGATCATCGGCGTCGGGGCCGTGGTCGTCGCGCTGGTGCTCGCGGTCGACGGCGAGTCGGTCTCGTTCGCCGTCTGGATGCGCACGCTCGTGGTGCTCGCGATGACGGCGACGCTGTTCTACTTCGCCTGGCGTGCACAGCGTGGCTGGCGGTGGGCGTATCAGCGCCTTCGTCTGTTCGCGCAGATCTTCCCCGTCATCACGCTCGTCATGGCGGCGATCCCCGGGCTCTACCCGCTCTGGATGGTGTCGGAGCAGATCGTCTTCAGCCTGATCATGATCGGCATCGCCGACTTCCTCACCAGCGACCACATGCGCAGCGCCTTCGCAGCGCCGCGCACGGAAGCCGAGAGCGAATAGCACGCGGGCACGGTACGGCGCCACTCCCTTCCACGGATCCGTGCCACGGGGCATCCTCGAGCGCAGGCAGTCGAGGAAGGGCTCACGATGGCGAAACTCATCCGGGTTGTCCCGGGGCAGGATCCGGGGTTCCGGCGCGTGCGATCGGGATCGGGGTTCCGGTACGTCGATCCGGCAGGGGACACGGCGCCCGAGGCCGATCGCGAGCGGATCAATGACCTCGTCATCCCACCTGCATGGCGGGATGTGTGGATCGCCGCGGATCCGCTCGCTCACATTCAGGCGGTGGGCGTGGACGGCGCCGACCGCAAGCAGTACCTGTACCACCCCCTGTGGCGGGTGAGCCGAGATCGCAAGAAGTTCGTGCGCGCCCTCGATCTGGCCGCCGCGCTGCCACGCGCGAGAGCGCAGGTGACCCGGGCATTGGCCCAGGAAGGGCAGACGAAGGAGCGCGCCCTCGCCATCGCCTTCCGTCTTCTCGACGACGCAGCCCTCCGTATCGGGTCGGAGCGCTATCTGGTGCGACACGGCAGTCGCGGTCTCACGACGCTTCGGCGACGAGACGTGCGCGTCGCGGGGAGCGAGGTCGCGCTGTCGTTCCCCGCCAAGAGCGGCCGCACGGCGTCGATCGAGATCACGGATGAATCCCTGGCCGACGCCCTGACCGACTTCGCCGCGGGCAAGTCGGGCGCTTTCCTGCTCGCGTACCGCCGAGGACGGCGTCGCGTGCGTCTCACGCCCGCAGAGGTCAACGCCTATCTCCGGGAGGTCACGGGGGAGTCCTTCACGGCGAAGGACTTCCGCACGCTGCACGGCACGATCATCGCCGCTGACGCCCTCGCCCGGATCGGCGAGCTCGACAGCCGGAACCACCGGAGTCAGGCCGAGCGCCTCGCGGTGCAGGCGGCGGCGACGGCGCTCGGCAACACGACCGCGGTGGCACGCGCGAGCTACATCGATCCCCGGGTCTTCAGCCAGTACGGACGCGGACGGACGCTCGACCTCTCCGTGACCCCTGAGACCGGCATCAGGAGGCTTCTCGGTGGTCCGGAGATCTCGAGGAAGGTCAGCCGGCGATCCGGAGCCAGACGACGGCGATGAGCATGGGCACGAGGGGTGTGGCCACGGCTGCGATCACGGGCCACCACCGGGTACGCGTGTCGACGTGGCGTGCACGACCGGCGAGCGTGTCGCCGTCACGCCGGTAGGCCCCCGGATCGAGAGGCGTCGCGGCCTCGTCGCGGTACAGCAGGGTTCGTCGCCCGAAGCGATCGTGAAGTGCCGGGATCACGGTGAGGAAGCGCCGCAGTTCCTCCCCATCGGTCAGATCGACGGCGGGGAAGTACACATGCAACGTGCTGTCCACGATCTCCAGGTCGAGGTCGGCGCTCTCGTCGACGAGGATCGCCATGAGGTCGGGGGTGAGCACATAGAGCGCGTCCGTCTCGTATCCCGACGGGACTGACACGTCGAACACGTCACTGAAGTCCCCCTCGAGCCGGATGCGGGCTCGGCCGGTCGGACGCCGAGGGAGCACGCTGAGCGCCCCGCCACCGCGCCGCGACCGGAGCATGATCCTCGGTGCCTCGGACGGCAGCGGGATGCGGACAGCGCGCACGGTGTGCATCGTCGCGCCCTCGCGATCGCCGACCACGAAGGTGCGTTCGACGCTGTCGAAGGGGACGGCGCTGTGTCGGGCGTCCAGGTGGTCCTGCGCGGTGCGGTCGCCGCGATCGACCTGCTCGTCGATGGAGCCGCCCCACGCGTGGTCGCCGATGTCAGCGCGATACCGCCATCCCAAAGCCGCGGCGATCTCGGCGAGGGCGGTGCGGCGTCGACGATGCCGACTGATGGACATCGACGACCACGCGACGAGTGCGGCGCCGAGCAGCATCGTCGCGACCTGGGCGTACACGAGTGTCGTCCCCGATAGCGCGAATCCGACCGGCAGGAGATAGAAGGCCAGGGCTCCGGCGATGACGAACGTGGCGACCGACGACGCGACCAGCGTCAGGCCGCCCCATCCGCGATCGCTCGCGAGTGGGGCGGCCCGACCGGCCGAGAACGGCGCCACGTCAGGGCTTGTACACGATGGCGATGTTCAGCTGTCCGCCTTCGCGCGCCCAGGCGAGCCACCGCGGCTCACCCAACCCGGCGAGCCGCTGGATCGGTACGACATGGATGCCCTGATCGAGGCGGCTGAGCTCGCGGAACTCGGGCTTCTTCGAGATCCAGATGGTGCCGCCGCCGTCCCACGGCTCAAGGCAGGTGTAAACGTATCCGTGTGCACGCAGATTGACGCGGTCGACGAGCGCCTCGGCTTGCTGCTTCAACTCGTCGAGGACCTCGGTCGGGATGGCCCCTTCGAGCGTGAAGGCGGCGACGTCGTAGACGTTTCCTTCGCCGAAGTCCCTCGTGGCGAGCAGCGCCAGCTCGGTGACGCCCTTGTCTGCGGCGCGGGTCCACAGGGCATGCGAGTTCTTGGCGCGCTTGTTCATCAGGAACCCGCCGAAGTTGAGCTTCTGGTACGAGAAGTCGTCGAGCTTGGCCGCGATCTCTGCACGTGTCGTCATGGGGATTCTCTCCTCTTCCGGGAGGTCGGGCGGCCTCTCCGTCGAGAGAGCCTAGGTGTGCTCTGGGCAGGCCCGTCGGAGTCCGAACGAGCCCGAACGCACGGCGCCGAGCGCGCCGACCCCGTGTCCTAGGCTCGACTCATGCCCGTGCCCCGCACCCTCGACGAGCTCTGCCTGGGCCTCGGACGGATGCGTGTGGAGGCGGGCTCGCCGTCGTATGCCGAGATCGCCCGTCGGATCGGCGGGGTGCGTCACGGTGCCGAGCCGCCGAAGGTGACCGTGTACGACTGCTTCCGTCCGGGACGGCGACGCGTCGACCATCGTCTGGTGGGCGATATCGTCCGCGTGCTCGGGGGCGATGACGAGGAGGCTGCGCAGTGGCGGGAGACCGCGCGGCTTCTCAACGGTGCGCGATCGGGGGTGCACGTCGAAGTGGCGCTCGGAATCCGGGATTCCGCGGGCGCGGAGATCGGACGCGAAGACCTGCTGACCGCTCTTCCCGATGCCGACGTGCTGGTGCTCACTGGTCTGCCGGGGGCGGGGAAGACCACTCTCGCCTCGGCGCTGGCCGGCCGTTCGCCGGTGCTCACCGTGCACCTGCGCGAATCCGACACCGAGCGCCCTCCGGCGGATCCGATCGACGTCCTGCGACGGATGCTGGGTGCTCTCGGTGTCCGCTCCCTTCCCTACGAGCTGCCGCGTCTCCGTGAGCAGCTGCGGATCAGCGCGCGTGAGGTGACGGTCGTCATCGAGGACGCGGGGGACCCGGTGCGGTTGGCTGCGCTGCTGGTCCCTGGTGTGCGGTTCATCGTGACGGCACGCGTCGACCTCGGGGGCCTCGAGGAGCGCCTGTCCCCGACGGCTCTGCGCGTGGAGAGGGTCGTCGTCCCGCCGTTGTCGCACGCAGAGGCCCAGCGCCTGCTCGATCACCTCCTCTCCCTCGACGGGGCTTCCTCGACCGTGATCGGGGGGAGCGATGAGCGTGCGGCGGCGTTGCGGCGCATCGTCACCGTGGCGGGTGGCCTGCCGCTCGATCTGGTGATGCTCGCCGGGATCATCCGTGAGCACGAGGGCTGGTCGTTCGCGGACCTGGCATCGCGGTTCGAGCATGAGCCACGCGACGTGCGCATCCGACCTGTCCTGGAGGCGGCGACACGATCCCTGCCGACGGGCGAAGCCGATCTCCTCGCGAACGCCGCACTGCTCGACCGAGAGGTGGAGGAAGGCGTGCTCATCGCAGCCGGGGGCCCCGCCGCCGCACGCGATCTGCACCGTCTGCATGCCCGACACCTCGTGGAGCTGCGCGAGGGTCGGGTGCGGATGCACGACACGGTGTTCTCCTTCGCCGCAGAGCGGTCGCGCTCCCTCCGCCCGTCATCCGTCCGCAGGGACTTCGTCCGTGACTCCGCGTCCGCCGTGCTGGCCCGGATGGAAGAGGATTCCGACTTCGCCGCGCGTGAGGTGGGGACGGTGCTCGCGGTGGCGTCAGCGGCTCGCGAGCACGGCCTCGACTCCGACGTGGAGAGGCTGGCGATCGCATCGCACCCTGCGCTGTCCCGCTGGTCGCTCTGGAGCGAATCGCTGCAGCTGCACGATCTGGCAGCCCGCGGAGACGGCCTCGACCTGGTGCCCGACATCGCTCTCGGCGTGGCGCACTGCGCGGAGAAGCTCGGGCGGCTGGACGAGGCGCTCATCATCCTGCACCGCGTGCGTCGTATCGCTTCGGGCGCAGCTCTCGCTCGCACCTGGAACCAGATCGGCAACGTGCAGCGCTGGATGAGTCATCTCGAGCAGGCACTGGTGTCCTATGAACGGGCGATCGCACACGCGCGCGACGCGGGGGACAGCGTCGTGGAAGGGCGGGCAACCGGCAACCATGCGGACACCCTTCGCATCCTCGCCCGCTACCCGGAGGCGCTGCAGGGCTACGCCGCTGCGCTGAGCATGGCGAAGGCGGAGGGGGACGAGCTGAACGTGGCTGTCGTGCGCGGCAATCGCCCGCTGCTGTTCCTCGCGACCGGACACCTCGATGCTGCGGACGAGGAACTGCAGGAGCTGATGGACGAATCGAACGGTGAACCGCTGCCGTTCGTCCGCCGGACGCGTGCGCTCATCGCGGAAGCACGGGGTGACGACCTGCGGGCCCGTGAACTGTGCGCCGTCGCGATGGGCGCCCTGCAGTCCGCAGGAGAGTTCGCGACGTCGGCCGATCTCGAACTCCTCGGCGCCCGGATCGACGGGCGGAACGGCCAGTCCGACCGCGCGCGGACGACGGCACAGCGGATCCTCCGGGAGGCGGAGCGCGCGGGGTCGCCCTTGATCGCCACCGAGGCTGCGAATTCGCTCGCCGAGATCCTGGTCCTCGCTGCGGCGAGCGACTCCGCGTCCGCGCATCTCCTCGCCGAGGCGGAGCGGCACGCAGAAGAGGCGCGGAGCGTCGCGGAGGCGACCGGAGACCGCGCCGAAGTCGCACGCAGCGACGCGATCCTGTCGCGCATCGCGTTCGCTCGTCACGACGACGACGACGCAGCGGCACGGTCGCACGCGTCCGCACAGGTGTACTCGGCGATCGGACACCGGCTCCGACCGACGTGAGCGTGAGGACGGTCTGTCGGGCATCCGGGTGACAGGATGGATGCATGGACACCGCCAACCTCACCCGCGAGGAGACGGCCGCGCGATCCGCCGCCGTCACCGTGCATCGCATCCGCGTCGAGCTCGACCTGACCGGTGCGCCGGAGCGCGCCCGTACCGGGTTCCCGACGGTGACGACCCTCGAGTTCGATTCGACAGGGGAGAGCACCTGGCTCGACTTCATCGGCGAAGAGGTCCGGAGTGTCTCGGTGAACGGCATCGATCAGGAGGTCGTCTACGACGGCGCGCGCATCTCGCTCTCCGGTCTCGAGTCCGCCAACGTCGTGCGCGTCGCGGCGGTCGCGGCTTACAGCCGATCCGGTGAGGGACTGCACCGGTTCCATGACCCTGTCGACGATGAGACCTATCTCTACACCCAGTACGAGCCGGCGGACGCGCGTCGGGTGATGGCGTGCTTCGAGCAGCCGGACATGAAGGCCGAGTACACGTTCGTCGTGGACGCTCCCACCGGCTGGCAGGTGCTCTCGAATCAGTCGCCTGCGCACACCGACCTGGGTGTCGGCGTGCAACGTGTGGAGTTCGCCCCGACTCTGCCGATCTCGAGCTACATCACAGCGGTCGCTGCCGGTCCGTACTCGCGCGTCGACGGCGAGTGGCGGCGCGATGAGCAGCACATCGCCCTCGGTGTGCTCGTCCGGCGTTCGCTCGCCTCGCACCTCGACGCGGACGAGATCCTCGAGGTCACCCGGCAAGGGCTGGACTTCTTCACGGACGCGTTCGCCTACCCGTACCCGTGGGGCAAGTACGACCAGATCTTCGTGCCGGAGTACAACCTGGGCGCGATGGAGAATCCGGGTCTCGTGACCTTCACGGAGGCGTACCTCTCCCGCGGGGCGGCCACGGATGCACAGCGCGCTGCGCGGGCGAACACGATCCTGCACGAGATGGCGCACATGTGGTTCGGAGACCTGGTCACCATGACCTGGTGGGACGACCTGTGGCTGAAGGAGTCGTTCGCCGATTACATGGGCGCGCACGCGTCGGCGGTGGCGACGCGCTACCAGGACGCCTGGGTGACGTTCGCCGCACGACGGAAGGCCTGGGCCTATCAGCAGGATCAGCTGCCCACGACCCACCCGATCGTCGCGGACATCACCAATCTCGAGGCGGCGAAGCTGAACTTCGACGGGATCACCTACGCCAAGGGTGCAGCCGTTCTGAAGCAGCTCGTGGCGTTCGTCGGCGATGACGCGTTCTTCGAGGGCGCCCGCCGGTACTTCGCCGCCAACGCGTTCGGCAACACGACGCTGGACGACTTCCTGGTGCAGCTGAGCGCGGTCTCGGGCCGCGAGATGAGCGACTGGTCGGCCGCATGGCTGCAGACTTCCGGCGTGTCGACGCTGTCGACGGAGACGGACGAGGAGGGACGCTCCGTCCTGGTGCAGACCGACCCGAGGCCCCACCGGCTCCGCATCGGCATGTACGAACGTGTCGACGGTCGTGTGGTCCGTCGCGAGCAGCAGGAGCTCGACGTGATCGGCGAGCGTACCGCGATCGAGCTGCCCGACGCCGATCTGGTGCTGCTCAACGACGACGACCTCACGTATGTGAAGGCGCGTCTGGACGCACGCTCCCTCCGCACGGTCGAGGAGTCCCTGTCCGCGATCGACGATCCGCTGGCACGTGCCCTCGTGTGGTCCTCGCTGTGGAACGCGACCCGCGACGGCGAGCTCGATGCGCTGCGCTACCTCCGAATCGTGCGCAGCCACGCGGCGGCCGAGTCCAACATCGGGCTGCTGACGGGGGTGCTGCCGAACGCGATCTACACGATCCGTCACTTCGTGCCCGAGGCGCGTCGCGACGAGGAGCAGCGCCGCTGGACCGAAACGGTATGGAGCGCTCTGAAAGCCGCCGATGCCGGCAGCGACGCGCAGCTCTCCTGGGCTCGAGCGTTCGCGACCGCGTCCGCTTTCGACGATCGGCGACACGAAGAAGTGCGCGCGTTGCTGGAGGGGAATGTCCCGGAGGGGCTCGTGATCGACCCCGACCTGCGCTGGCAGCTTCTCACCGCGCTCGTGACCGTGGGGCAGGCTGATGACGAAGACGTGACGGCGGAGCAGGAGCGGGACGACACCGGTGACGGGCGCACGGCTGCGCGGCGCGCTCGGGCCTCTCGGCCCGACGCGGATGTGCGGCGCGACGCATGGGACTCCGCGTGGAACGACCTCTCGCTCAGCAATGATCATCTCGACGCGGTGATCGGCGGCTTCCGTGCAGGGGGACGCCGTGATCTCATCTCCGAGTTCGACGACGAGTACTTCGTGCGGATCGGCCGAGCCTGGTCAGAGCGCAGCATCGAGATCGCACGGCGCCTGGTCATCGGGCTCTTCCCCGCGTCGGAATCGGTGGAGCCGGTGGATGCGTGGCTGGCCGCGAATCCGGCGGCGCCTGCCGCTCTCCGACGGCTCGTGATCGAGCAGCGGGACCATCTCGCGCGCGATCTCCGTGTGCGTGCAGCTTCGGTCAGCTGATCAGTTCGGCGGCCGTCTGCTGACCGAGCGCGCGCAGATCCGCGCGATCGTCGCTCGAGTGGCAGAGGATCGCGGCCATGGCCGCAGCCCAGGCTCGTGCCCTGACCCAGGTCGCGTCGTCGTACCTTCCGGCGGTGGCTCGGCGGAAGACATGTCGACCTTCGGCGTCGAAGGCGAGCCACCCCGCTGCGAGGTCGTAGGCGGGGTCGCCGGAGGTCACGTCGCCGAAGTCGATCACGGCGGACAGCCTGTCGCCGTCGATCAGGATGTTGCCGGGGTGCAGGTCGCCGTGGATCCAGACGGACTCCGTGGCGGCTTCGGCCTCGAGTCCCGCTGACCAGAGTTCTCCGAGAGGCGTGGCGATCGCTGCGGTCAGGTCGGCGAGTCGATCTCTGATGCTCTGGTCGCGTGCCACCAGCGGGACGCCGCGCACAGGGTTCACGGGTGCGTCGGCGGGCGCTTCGCGGTGGAGCAGGAGGAGGGCTGTCGCGAGTTGGGCGGCCCACGAGGTGTTGTCGCGGCGGGGGAGCCCGAGTGCCTGCCTCCCCGGGAGCCAGGGCACGATCGACCAGGGCCAGGGGAAGTCCGGAGTCGGGGCGCCTGCGAACACCGGCAGAGGCGTGTGGATGTTCGCCGCTGCGAGATGCATCGCGAAGAGGGGGAGTGCGTGCTGCTCGTGACGGATGAGCGGCGCTGCCCTGAGCCGGCGGGGCATGCGCACGGCGAGGTCCGATCCGAGTCGCCAGGTGATGTTGTCCCACCCCTCCGCGAAGCGCGTCAGCGGGAGGTCGCCGAGCTCGGGAGCCACCGTCCGAACGAGCCGTCTCACGCCGTGCTCGTCCAGGGTGAGCTCCGCGACGGGGGAGTCGACCATGTTCAGAGGTCGAGCGAGTCGCCGGGTTCCAGCACGAAGAACTCGCCGCCGCCCTGTTCGGTCGCCCACTGCAGCCGCTGACGATGCATGTTCTTGCCGATCACGGAAAGCGTCATGTCGTGGGTTCCGAACGCCCGGCGCGGCGCGACAGCCAGCACGTAGTCCATGGCTTCGCCGATCTTCAGCCAGGGTGCGCCGAGGGGAGCGGCGAGGGTGCCGACGGAGACGTCCTCAGGGACCGCGTACGAGTCGCCGGGGTAATAGAGCTCGTCGTTGATCAGCACGCCGACGTTCTCGACCGTCGGGAGCGAGGAGTGGATGACCTCGTGAGTGCCGCCGAAGAATCGCAGCGTGAAGCCGCCGACCTCCAACGAGTCCCCGGGGGCGACGACCGTGATGTCGTAGCCCTCGGCGGCGCGGGCGACACCGGCCGGCGCGAAGATCGGCGTCCCCGGTGCGTCGCGCAGGAGGCGGTCGAAGTGCTCGGATGTCCAGTGGTCCGGGTGCTCGTGGGTGATCACGATGGCCACCAGATCGGTGAGGTCGTTCAGCGGAGCCGTGAACGACCCGGGATCGACGAGGAGGGTCTCATCGTTCGCATCGATACGGAGGGCGGCATGTTCGAACTTGGTGACGCGCATGGGAAGAGTCAACTCCTTCGGAACGCGCACGGCAAACGGATCCGGTGCGCCACGCCCGGGATCCGTGACGGGGAGGCGTCGATTTGGCGCAGTGAGAATCGCCGTGGCATACTTGAACGGTTGTCGCGGAACGGAAACATTCCGCCAGACGGCCCCATCGTATAGCGGCCTAGTACGCTGCCCTCTCACGGCGGTAACGCGGGTTCGAATCCCGCTGGGGTCACACAACAGGGAAAGCCTCCGGTTCGCCGGAGGCTTTCTCGTTTCCCAGGGTGGTCGTCGCTCACACACCGGGCCTCAGCGACAGCGCCCGGAATGTGCGGTTGCTCAGGGGCAGGATCATCAGCGCCATCATGGCTCCTCCGAAGAGTGCGAACGGCACCCAGAGCGCCGTAGACGACGCGAGAGCACCGAATCCGGCCATCGCCAGCGGCATCAGACAGTCGTCGCCGAGGCGCGTGAGCGAACTCATCCGGCCGAGGTATGCGGTGTCGACGGTGGCCGAGAACGTCGCGCTCAACAGCACCGATGCGTAACCAGCGGTCGCTCCGATGACGAAGGCCGCCACGGCGACGCTCCACGCCGGCCCGATTCCGAGCGCGATGATCCCGGCGCCCTGAAGCACCAGCGCACGGAACCCGCCGCGAGCCTCGTGGCTCGGACGCCACTTCGCGACGGAGATCGCGCCGAGCGCCGCACCGAGTCCGAGCAGTGCTTCGAAGAGTCCGACGGCCTGCGCGCCCCACCCCTCCGCATGGGCGCGGAGGGCGAGTCCGATCCCGATCGCCGGGCCGACCGCCAGGTTGAGCCCCGAGAGGGCGATCACGAGCGTGCGGGTCGTGGGATTCTCGGCGAGGTGCCCGAACCCGCGTGCGATCCCGCGCAGCGCCGACTCCTTCTCCGCTCTGGCGAGGCGGAAGCGCGGGCGGAGCCAGATCGCGATGAAGGCGACGACCAGTGTGAAGGTCAGGGCGTTCACGGACGCGCTTCCCGCAACGCCGGCATGGGCCACGATGAATCCGCCTATCGCCGCCCCTCCCATGGTCCCCAGCCGCGAGGCCGTCTGAGCCGCTGCGCCGTAGGAGGGAAGGTCCGCGGCTCGCACGAGCTGACGGGCGATCGTCCCGGCGGACGGCTCGTAGAACGCGTCGCACACCCCGAACGCGATCGCCGCGAACAGGAGCACGGCGACGGTGGGTGGGGTGGCGAGCACCCACAGCGCCACGGCGACGAGCACGCCCACGCGCAGCACGTTGAACACGAGCATGATGCGGCGCGGGTCCGCGCGGTCGGCGATCACCCCTCCGAACAGCAGGATCAGGGCACGCGGCACGGTACCGGCAGCGACGATCAGGCCTGCGACAGCGGGGGAGGCCACCTGGACGGCCGTCCACGCGAGCGCGATGGTCCACAGCGCATCGCCGGCATCCGACAGCGCCTTCACTCCGATCCAGGCGTGCACGAGACGATCGCGACGGAAAGGGGGAGGGGCGACGATCTCCTCCGGGTCGCTGACGGCGGACATCAGGGTTCCGTCGGGAACGCGTGCGCGAACACGAAGATGGGAGCACGGCGTCGGCCGTCGTCGAGATCGATGCCCTCCTGCCACTCCCTGATCGTCTCGAGGAGCCGCGCGGAGAGATCCCGCAGCTCGTCGGGTGAGGCCCACGCCGTGGTCTCCGTGTTGGAACCGTCGTACTCGGCGTAGGCGGGGTCGTGGCGATGGCGATGCCAGCGCTGGAGCCGGTCGATCTGCATGCGGATACCCTGACGCTGCGCCTCACGGGCGAGGAGGGCGTCGGCCGGCGAGTCCGCGTAATCGTCTGTCGACCAGGTGAGACCGCGGCGTGCCACTCTCCACCAGCTCGTGCGCTTGTCTCCATCGTGATCAGGGGCCCGTTCCACGACTCCGGCGCGCTCCAGCATGCGAAGGTGATGGCTGATGCTGCCGACCTGACAGTCCAGAGCGCGGGCGATCGCCGTGACCTGTGCCGTTCCGTACAGGAGCAGATAGTCGTAGATGCGGCGGCGCAGCGGATGGTGCACAGCGGTGATAACGGAGATGTCTTCCACGGAAGACGACGCTAAGCTCACGGCGTCAAACACACAAGGGTTCTTGTATACCGCGGAAAATCAGGGAATGAGCCGGTTCCCCACGTCGGGAGAACCGGCCCATCCCACGTTGTCGCCCGATCAGTTGCCGTCGGTGGCCTCGGGATGGGACGGGACCTGCTGGTCGCGGCGACGCTGGCGCCGCCGGGCGCGGCGGATGAGCCAGACGAGCAGCACGACGGCGCCCGCGATCGCGAGCCAGGGGAGGATGAACCCGACGGCGATCACCAGGGCGTTCAGCGACACGACGAGTCCGTTCCATCCCGCCATCAGACCGTCCCCGAAGCCCGCAGGATCGGCAGTCGTCGGTGCGGTCGCCTTCGTCAGCTGCACCTGCAGCGACGACATGGCGACCTGGTCGTCGAGCGCGGCGAGTTGCTGTTCGTACGATTCGAGCTGTGCCTGACGGTCGGTGAGCGCCACCTCGGCCTCGATCAGCTCGGAGACGCTGCCTGACTGCGCCATCAGCTGCGTGAGCCGCTCGACGGACGCCTTGGTGGAGTCGACCCTGGCCTGCAGGTCGATGGCGACTGAGGTCACATCCTGCTTCGAGGTGGACGACGAGAGTACTTCGCCGGTGTCGTCGAGTGCGGCGATCGCTGTCGGGAGGTCGGCGGAGGGCACTCGGATGCTGATCCAGCCGTACGCCGAGTCTGCGGGGTCCGGAACGGGCTCGGATGAGCCGTCGACGGCGACCGACTTCCCGATCTCGGTGCTCTCGACGTAGCCGCCGTGCTCCTCGGCGAGGGCGGCGATCGCCGCTGCCGCCTCGGGGATGTTCTTCACCTGAACGGTCGCCTGCGCCGTGGCGATGATCTCGCGACCGCTGTCGTTCTCCGCAACGCCGGGGAGCGTACCCGCACTCGTGTCCGGGCCCAGAGCGCCATCCGGCGCTGACTCTGCGGTCAGACCCGTGATCCGCTCGGGACCTGACGGTGCGGCGTCGGAGGAGGAGCCCTCGGACATGCTGACACCGTCGGCGGTGACGGAGCTCGCACCGCCGACCGCGCTGAGGATGGGCGGGGTCACGAGAACTCCGACCACGAAGGCAGCCGCGATACCGCCTGCCGTGAGCCAGCCGCGTCGCCGCGACCGCGTCTTCGTCGCGGTGAGCGGTGCCGGCGCCCGCTCTGCGGCGATCTCGGCGAACACGGCATCTTCGATGCGGGCGATGGTCTCGTCCGAGAGCTCTGGCAGGTCGCCGCTGGTGGTCTGGTCGTTCATGCGTCCCTCGCTTCGGTCACGGCGCCTCGCAGCTGCGTGCGCACTCGTGAGAGACGGTTCCGGACGACGGCGTGCGTCACCCCGAGCTCATCCGCAGCGACCTGGTAGGCGTATCCCTCCGTGGCGCACAGACGGAAGACCTCGCGATCCAACTCGCTGAGCGTGCCCACCTCGCGGGCGATCCGCGCCGCGAGCTCCGCGGTGATGACCTGTTCCTCGACGCTCACCGTGTCGGCCAGCAGTGTCTCGTCGACGGCTTCGGCGGTGTGCGCCTGGTCTCGCCGACGCTGCCGGAGCCGATTCGCCGCCTGGAACCGGCAGATCGTGGCGAGCCACGGAAGGATCGACTCGCCCCGGAGTTCGAGGTCGGGCAGCTTCCGCCAGGCGACGACGAACGTCTCCTGTGTCACATCCTCGGCATCTGCCGAGGAGGCGAGGATTCCCTGCGCGATCCAATACACGGGCCGCACGTGA
Organism: Microbacterium sp. 2RAF4; assembly: GCF_052115285.1. Classification (NCBI taxonomy): domain Bacteria; kingdom Bacillati; phylum Actinomycetota; class Actinomycetes; order Micrococcales; family Microbacteriaceae; genus Microbacterium; species Microbacterium sp. 2RAF4. Next base: position 208,806 of record NZ_JBFRGI010000001.1, read on the forward strand.
GCGCGGTACAGCTCGCGGAAGGCGCTCTCGTCGCCGTCCGCGGCCTGCGCCGCCCATCTCTGATCATGTGTCTGCAGGGGCATCCTGGTTCCGTTCGGTGTCTCTCACGAGGAGAGTGTCGATCGCCGCCCCATCGTCTCAGATCGGTGGTCCATGCCGATCGGGCGCATGAGATCCGATCGCAATCCGTTCCCGCTCGCCCCGCGCCTCGGGTAGCATTGCCCGGGCGAGAGGGAGTATCCCGCAAACGCGCGTCCGTCATCACGAGCACCGTCATCGTTGCTCCGGGCGCGCGACGCACATCTGTGCGGGGGAGAGACTTTCGACTCATTCCCGACCCCTCCGCGAAAGGTCCAGTGCGCCCTTGGAAATCCCCGTCTGGTTCGAGATCACCTCGATGGTCGTCCTCACGATCATCCTGATCGGCGACCTGCTCCTCATCCGGCTGCGGCCGCACATCCCGTCGACGAAGGAATCCACCCTCTGGGTCGTGTTCTACGTCGGCCTCGCTCTGCTGTTCGCGGTTCTCCTCGGCAACGTCGGCGGCTGGCAGAACGCAGGCGACTTCATCACCGGATGGGCGCTGGAGTACAGCCTCTCGATCGACAACCTGTTCGTGTTCGTGCTGATCATGGCCCAATTCGCCGTGCCGAGGCGCCTGCAGCAGCAGGTGCTCATGATCGGCATCATCATCGCGCTGGTGCTGCGCGGGCTCTTCATCCTTGCCGGTGTCGCGATCGTCGAGAACTTCTCGCCGATCTTCTACATCTTCGGCGCGTTCCTCATCTGGACCGCGATCCGTCAGGCGATGCCGGAGGGCGACCACGAGGGCGAGGTGCAGCGCGAGAACTTCATCGTCCGTCTGCTGCGTCGTCGAGTCGACATCAGCGAGACCTACGACGGCTCGAAGATCCGCACGACGGTCGATGGCAAGCGGATGTGGACGCCCATGGTGATCGTCTTCATCACGATCGGTGTGACCGACCTGATCTTCGCGATCGACTCGATCCCCGCGATCTTCGAGATCACGACCAACGGCTTCCTGGTCTTCTCGGCGAACATCTTCGCGCTCATGGGTCTGCGTCAGCTGTACTTCCTCCTCGGCGATCTGCTCGACCGTCTGCGCTACCTCCACTACGGCATCGCCGTGATCCTCGGCTTCATCGGCGTGAAGCTGATCCTGCACGCTCTGCACGTCAACGAACTGCCGTTCATCAACGGCGGGGAGCACGTGGAATGGGTGCCCGACATCAGCAACATGGTCTCTCTCGGCGTGATCCTGGCCTCGATGACCATCGCCACGGTCGCGAGCCTCATCGCCTCCTCGCGTGAGAAGCGGGCGGCGCGGGCCACGACACCCGTGGAATGACGCGGCACGGTATCGCGCGACACATGGTGAGCAGACGTAGGGTGAGCAGATGCACAGGCCGCGCCCCATCGTCCCGGCCGCCGGGCAGGAATCCGTCTGGGACTACCCGAGGCCACCGCGCGTCGAAGCCGTCGTGGAGCGCATCACCATCCGGCTCGGCGGCCAGCTGATCGCCGACACCGTGGACGCCGTCCGCGTACTGGAGACGAGTCATCCTCCGGTGTACTACCTTCCGATCGCGGACTTCGTCCCCGGTGCTCTCGTCGAAACCACCGGCTCGTCGTTCTGCGAGTTCAAGGGCTCCGCACGATACTTCGATGTGCGTGCCGGCGACACGGTGCGCCCAGGAGCCGCCTGGACCTACCCGCAGCCGACTCGCGGGTTCGAGAGCCTGTCCGATCGGGTCGCCGTGTACGCGGGGCAGATGGACGAGTGCACCGTCGGCGGCGAGGTCGCTTCTCCGCAGCCGGGCGGGTTCTACGGCGGCTGGGTCACCTCGAGGGTCGTCGGCCCCTTCAAGGGCGTTCCCGGGTCGCTGGGTTGGTGACGTTCGGACGCGGATCGATCAGAACTGGTGGAGGTTCGCCTGCAGGCCGCCCTCCGCGTACTCGCGCCGGAGGATACCGCGCCGACGCAGGACGGGGACGAGCTCGTCGAGCGTGCGGTGGAGGGTGACCGGATGGAAGTCGCCCCAGAGCAGCACTCCGTCGTTGCCCCATTCACCGAGCTCCTCGATCAGGTCGGCGAACTCTTCCGCGGTCCCGACGAATCCCGTGCGGTCTGTGATCCTGCCGGTGCGGGCGAGGGCTGTGAGGTGGGCGCGCAGCGGGGCGTCCTCGCCGCGATCGCCGACCAGACGCTGGATGCTCCCGCGGGAGACGTGCGCTCCGAAGATCGAGATGTCGAGCGGCTTGTCGAGGTCGAGCGAGGTCAGATCGGTCTCGAGGTCGCTCGACTGCTTGCGCGCGATCTGGACGAGGGCCGACTCGTCGGGGAGTGCCGACGCCGCGACGATCCGATCGGCCTCCTCGCTCGACGACGTGATCACGGGCTGGATGGCGAAGAGGATCTTGACGTCCTCGGGTCGCCTCCCCTTCGCGAGCGCGGCGTCGTGCACCTTGGCGCGATACTCTCGCACGGACTTCTCGTGCAACGGAGCCAGTGCGAGCTGCACATCGGAGTTCGCACCGGCGAAGCCGAGCCCGCGGCCGGAACCGCCGGGTGAGACGATCGCGGGGTCGCCGTCGGTGAAGGGCACGGCGTTCAGCGGCCCGTCGAAGGCGAAGTACTCGCCGCGGTGCTCGGTGGCCCGCAGACGGCTGCCGTCCGCGAACACATCGGTCTCACGGTCGGCGATCAGTGCGCCGTCATCCCAGCTGCGCCACAGGGCGCGGATCCCGGAGAGCCATTCCTCGGCGCGGTCGTACGCCTCATCGTGGCCGAGCTGCGCCGCGTCGGAGAAATGCCGTGCGCTGCCCGTATCGGTGACGACGTTGAGGCCCAGCCGGTGTCCGCTCAGGTGCTGCAGCGTCGCGAACTGCCGCGCTGCGGTGTAAGGGAGGTAGGCCGCCGGGTTGACGGTGGGCACCACGCCGAGGTGTCTGGTTGCCTGGAAGAGGTACGGCGCGAGGAGAAGAGGGTCGTGCTTGGGGCCGCCGAACGCATGCCGCACGCGCAGGTCGATCGTCGACGGTGATCCCAGTGACGGCGCATCCTCGATGATGACGAGATCGAACCCGGCCTGTTCGAGCGTGCGAGCGGCCTACTGGTAGACCTCGGGGCGCGTCCAGTCGTAGTCCCAGTCGAGCGCGGGGTAGCCCCACCCCTGCGGTCCGAAGCCGCGCGCGAGGAACCAGCCGAAGTGCTGTGGGCGGCTCATGCCACCGTCTCCCGCACGTGCTGCAGCACGTGGGACAGGTCGGAGATGAGATCGTCCACGTCCTCGATACCGATCGAGAGTCGCAGGGTTCCCGGACGGACGCCGAGGACCTCGCGCTCTTCGTCGGTCCGCTGGGCATGACTCGTCGTTCCGGGGTGCAGTACCAGAGAGCGCACGTCCCCGATGTGCGTCATGTGCGTGAAGACCTGCACGTGCTCGACGAATCGTCGAGCCGCCGGAAGCCCTCCTCGCAACGTGAACGTGAAGATCGAGCCGGAACCACCATCGAGATACCGTCTCCCGAGGTCGTGATCCGGGTGCGAGGGGAGCCCCACGTAGTCCACACTCTCGACTTCGGCGTGCTGCTCCAGCCACTGCGCGATCTGCAGCGCGTTCCGTGACTGCCTCTCCACGCGCAGCCCCAGGGTCTCCACGCCCTGCCCGATCAGGAAGGCGTTGAGAGGCGAGGGGGAAGCGCCGAATCGCGGCGCCACGGATTCTCGCGCGTATCCGATCCGTGCGCGTCCGCCGTGGCGGGCGAAGACGCTGGGCGTGTCACCCCGACCTGGGAGGACGAGGTGCGGTGCATTGTGGCCGGCGAGGTCTGCGTCGAAACGCCCGTCGTCGACGATCACGCCGCCGAGGACGGATCCGTGCCCGGCGAGGAACTTCGATGCAGAGTGCACCACGATGGCCGCACCATGCTCGATCGGACGCAGCAGCGCCGGCGTCGCCAGCGTGTTGTCGACGATCAACGGGATCGCGTGCTCGTCGCCGATGTCGCTGACGGCGCGCACGTCGAGAACGTCATTGCGGGCATTCGCGAGAGACTCCGCGAACAGAGCCCGCGTGTTCGGCCGGATCGCGGCGCGCCAGGCCGCCGGGTCGGAGATGTCGTCGATGAACGTGGTCTCGATGTCGAGTCGGGCCAGGTTGTCGAGGAAGAGGCCTCTCGTGCCCTCATAGATGTGCGTGGAGGAGACGATGTGATCGCCGGCACCCGCGACGGTGAGCAGAGCCGTCGCCACGGCGGCCTGCCCGCTCGCGACCAGAACGGCGTCTGCGCCCGACTCGAGGGCGGCGAGCTGGCGCTCCACCGCGCGCACCGTGGGATTCCCCGTCCGGGTGTATCCGAATCCGGTACCGGTGCTGAAGTGATCCGCCGCGTGGTCGAAGTCGTCGAACTCGAAGCCCGCAGTGAGGTAGATCGGCGTGGCCCGAGAGGCAGCCGTCTCTCTGCTTCTCGCCGCATGGACCGCGCGGGTGGCGAAGCGGGCGGTGTCGACGGTCATGCGGTGCCTCTCGGTCGGTCGATGCGCAGGTGGTGCGGGTGTCCTCAGAGTGTCATGACGGGTCAGGGCATGTCGGAGCGGTGGTAATCTGACGTCATGCGGACCGTGCTTCTTCTTCTTAGGCGCCGCGACGAGACCTCGTTCTGAGCCCCTCCTCGTCGCGGAGTCCATCGTGGGCCGAACCGCCAGCCACAGGAGACACGCCATGACCACCACCGCCGGTGCGGATTCCGCACGCCCCAGAACACTCGCCGAGAAGGTCTGGGACGACCACCTCGTCGTGAAGGGCGAGGACGGAGAGCCCGACCTCATCTACATCGACCTCCACCTCGTGCACGAGGTCACCAGCCCGCAGGCATTCGACGGCCTGCGCAGCGAGGGTCGTCCGCTGCGGCGCCTCGATCTGACGATCGCGACCGAAGACCACAACACCCCGACGTGGGAGATCGACAAACCGATCGCGGACCTGACCAGCAGGACGCAGATCGAGACGCTCCGGCGCAACGCGGCTGAGTTCGGTGTGCGTCTGCACTCGCTCGGCGATGCGGAGCAGGGGATCGTGCACGTCGTCGGGCCTCAGCTCGGATTGACGATGCCCGGGATCACCGTGGTCTGCGGTGACTCGCACACGTCCACCCACGGCGCGTTCGGCGCGATGGCGTTCGGCATCGGCACCAGCGAGGTCGAGCACGTCATGGCGACCCAGACGCTTCCCCTCAAGCCCTTCAAGACGATGGCGATCAACGTCGATGGCACTCTGCGATCCGGCGTCACGGCGAAGGACATCATCCTGGCCGTGATCGCCAAGATCGGGACCGGAGGCGGTCAGGGGTACGTGCTCGAGTACCGCGGCAGTGCGATCCGTTCGCTCTCCATGGAGGGGCGCATGACGATCTGCAACATGTCGATCGAGGCCGGCGCACGCGCCGGGATGGTGGCGCCGGACGAGACGACCTTCGCCTACCTCGAGGGCCGCCCGCACGCCCCGAAGGGCCAGGATTGGGACGATGCCGTCGCTTACTGGCGCACGCTCCCGACCGATGACGGGGCCACGTTCGACGCTGAGGTCTTCATAGACGCCGACGAGCTGGAGCCCTTCGTGACGTGGGGCACCAACCCCGGACAGGGGAGCTCGCTCTCCGCCGCGGTTCCCGACCCCGCCGAGATCGTCGACCCGAACGAGCGCGCGGCTGCCGAGCGCGCCCTGGAGTACATGGATCTGACGCCGGGTACGCCTCTCAAGGAGGTGCCGGTCGACGCGGTCTTCATGGGCTCGTGCACCAACAGCCGCATCGAGGATCTGCGCGCGTTCGCGTCGATCATCCAGGGCAAGAAGAAGGCCGACGGCGTGCGCGTCATGGTGGTGCCCGGATCCGCCAGAGTGCGTCTGGAGGCAGAGGCCGAGGGCCTGGACAAGGTGATCAAGGACTTCGGTGCGGAGTGGCGCTTCGCCGGCTGCTCGATGTGCCTGGGCATGAACCCTGATCAGCTGGCTCCGGGGGAGCGCTGCGCATCGACATCGAACCGCAACTTCGAGGGGCGTCAGGGAAAGGGAGGGCGGACTCATCTCGTGTCGCCTCTCGTCGCCGCTGCGACGGCGATCCGCGGCACCCTGTCCAGCCCGAGCGACCTGACGGAAGGGTTCTGACCCATGGAGAAGTTCACCACCCACACCGGTATCGCCGCTCCGCTGAAGCGCTCGAACGTCGACACCGACCAGATCATCCCTGCGGTGTTCCTGAAGCGCGTCACGAAGACCGGCTTCGAAGACGCGCTGTTCCACGGCTGGCGCCAGGACCCCGAGTTCGTGCTCAACCAGCCGTCTTTCCAGGGTGCCTCCGTGCTCGTCGCCGGTCCCGATTTCGGTACCGGCTCCAGCCGTGAGCACGCCGTGTGGGCGTTGCGCGACTTCGGCTTCAAGGTCGTCCTCAGCCCGCGTTTCGCGGACATCTTCCGTGGCAATGCGGGCAAGCAGGGCCTGCTCGCCGCGACGATCTCGGAAGAGGATCTCGAGCGGTTCTGGGCCGAGATCGACCGGAATCCCGGAGCGCAGATGACCGTCGACCTCGAGGCGCGCACCGCGTCGATCGGTGACGTCCAGGCCGAGGTCGGGATCGACGATTACACTAGATGGCGGCTCCTCGAAGGGCTCGATGACATCGGGCTCACGCTGCGCAACGAAGACAAGATCGCGCAGTTCGAGGCCCGTCGCGAGTCGTGGCGGCCCCGAACCCTTCCCGTTCAGTAGACGGTGGGGGCGGGGGAGCCAGGGGCAACCCGCCCCCGAAATCCGTAGATGAAGTGAGGCTCCGAATGACGACACCTGTGCGCGACGCTCTTCCGGACGGAGTCCCTGCACTCACCGGAGACGTCCTCGCCATTCGCGGCGGACGCCCGCTCCGCGGTCGCGTCGACGTCAAGGGCGCGAAGAACCTGGCCACCAAGGCCATGGTCGCCTCGCTCCTCGGCGAGACCGTGAGCACCCTGCGCGATGTGCCGGCGATCAGCGATGTGGCCGTCGTCCGCTCGTTGCTCGAAGTCCACGGCGTCCGTGTCTCTGAGGGCGATGAGCCCGGTTCGCTCGTGTTCGACCCGAGCGATGTGGAGTCCGCGCACTTCGAGGAGATCGACGCGCATGCGGGGGCATCGCGCATCCCGATCCTGTTCTGCGGCCCGCTGCTGCACAGACTCGGTCAGGCGTTCATCCCCGACCTCGGCGGCTGCCGCATCGGAGACCGTCCGATCGACTTCCACCTGGACGCGCTGCGCAAGTTCGGTGCCATCGTCGAGAAGCTCCCCAGCGGCATCCGCCTCTCCACCGGGGGAACCCGCCTGCACGGCGCGAACATCCACCTCCCGTACCCGAGCGTCGGCGCGACCGAGCAGGTGCTGCTGACCGCGGTCCGCGCCGAAGGCGTCACCGAGCTGCGCAACGCGGCCATCGAGCCCGAGATCATGGACCTGATCGCGGTGCTGCAGAAGATGGGCGCGATCATCTCCTACGAGCCGAACCGGGTCATCGTGATCGAAGGCGTGGAGAAGCTCCGCGGCTACGACCACCGCTCGATCTTCGACCGCAACGAAGCCGCCTCGTGGGCCTCCGCAGCGCTGGCCACCGACGGCGAGATCTTCGTCGGCGGCGCCAAGCAGCAGGAGATGCTGACCTTCCTCAACGTCTTCCGCAAGGCCGGAGGCTGGTTCGACATCCACGAGGACGGCATCCAGTTCCGCCGCGACGGCGACATCAAGCCGGTCGTGATCGAGACCGACGTGCACCCCGGCTTCATGACCGACTGGCAGCAGCCGCTCGTCGTCGCACTGACCCAGGCGCACGGCCGCTCCGTCGTGCATGAGACGGTCTACGAGAACCGCATGGGCTTCACCGACGCACTCGTGAAGATGGGCGCCGACATCGTCGTGCACCCCCGGGGTCTGCAGGACGGACCGCGACGCGTTCCGCGTCGCGACCTCGAACAGGCCGCCGTCATCACCGGACCCACACCGCTCCACGGTGCTGACATCGTGGTTCCCGATCTTCGCGGCGGATACAGCCACGTGATCGCAGCCCTGACGGCGACGGGCGAATCGAAGGTGTCGGGTGTCGACATCCTCAGCCGGGGGTATGAGAAGTTCCTCGCCAAGCTCGACGCGCTCGGCGCCGACTTCGACGTCATCCGGTGACCGCCGTGACGTCCCGGTCATCGGAGACGAAGCGTCCGAGCATCTTCTGGCCGCTCGCGGCGCTCGTCATCCCCCCGGTGTCCCTGATCGCGAAGATCCGGATCCGGGGGGCGGAGAAGCTGCCGCAACAGGGTCCCTACATCCTGGCGCCCAACCACTACTCGGAGTTCGACCCGCTGATCGTCGCGGTCGCCATCTGGCGTGCGGGTCGTGCGCCGCGGTTCATGGCCAAGGAGAGCCTGTTCAAGGTCCCCGTGCTCGGCTGGTTCCTGCACCGCACTGGCATGATCCCTGTCGCCCGCACCTCCTCGGCGGCATCCGCGCGTCAGACGATGAAGCAGTCGGAAGAGCTCGTGGAGCACGGCCGTGGCGTGATCGTCTATCCGGAAGGCACACTGACGCGGGATCCCGACCTGTGGCCGATGCGCGGGAAGTCGGGTGCGGTGCGCCTGGCACTCGCCGACGGCATCCCGCTGATCCCGATGGCGCAGTGGGGCACGCAGGAGATCATGGGGCGCTACCAGAAGGGTCTGAGCCTCTGGCCGTTGCGCAAGCCCGTCCACGTCGTCATCGGTGACCCGGTCGACGTGTCCGATCTGCGCGGGCGCGCCGGGGAGCCGGCAGCTCTCAACGAAGCGACCACTCGGCTGATGAACGCGATCACCGCGCTCCTCGAGGAGCTCCGCGGCGAGAAGGCACCGGCCGAACGCTGGAATCCCGCAACCCACGGCCAGAAGGAGACGGGACGCCTTGACTCCTAAGAGAACCGCGCCGGTCGGTCCGCGAGTCGCCGTCATCGGCGCGGGCAGCTGGGGCACGACCTTCGGGAAGATCCTCGCCGACGGCGGCGCTCAGGTGACGATGTGGGCGCGCCGAGCCGAGCTCGCGCAGGAGATCAACGAGGGCAAACGGAACTCCCGCTACCTGCCAGGGATCAACCTTCCGCGCACGATGGCTGCGACGCATGAGCTCGCGACCGCGCTCGACGGCGTCGACCAGGTGTACCTTTCGGTACCGAGCCAGTCGTTGCGGGAGAACCTGAAGGCGCTGCGGCCGCTGATCGCCGACAGCGACACGAAGATCATCAGCCTCATGAAGGGTGTCGAGCGCGGCACCGGGCTGCGGATGAGTCAGGTCATCCAGCAGGAGCTGCGTTGCGACCCCGATCGCGTGGCCGTCGCGTCCGGGCCGAACCTCGCGCTCGAGATCGCGCGTGAGCAGCCGACCGCAGCCGTCATCTCCTCACGGAGCCAGGAGACGGCGGAGATCGTCGCGCGCGCAGCACGGAACAGCTACTTCCGCACCTTCGTCAACACCGACGTGATCGGGACCGAGTTCGGCGGCGTCCTGAAGAACCTGATCGCGGTCGCGATCGGGATCGTCGACGGCGTGGGCTACGGCGAGAACACCAAGGCGTCGATCATCACTCGCGGGCTGGTGGAGATGACCGACTTCGCCGTGGCGAACGGCGCGCACCCGGAGACGCTCCAGGGTCTCGCCGGTCTCGGCGATCTCATCGCCACGTGCCAGTCTCCGCTGAGTCGCAACAACACCGCCGGGCGTCTGCTCGGACAGGGGTACAGCTTCCAGGACGTGGTGAAGCAGATGCAGCAGACCGCTGAGGGGCTCGCATCCGTCGCGCCTATCCTGCAGCTGGCGCGCGAGGCGGAGATCGACATGCCCATCGTCGAGCAGGTGAAGATGGTGCTCGACGGCAAGATGGATCCGCGGGACATCGCACCCCACCTGACGACGGACGACGACACCCCGCAGGGTGAGAGGACCAACCATGGACAAGCAGACGGTGGTGGTGCTCTTCGGCGGGCGCTCCAGCGAGCATTCGATCAGTTCCGCAACGGCGGGGGGCGTGCTGGGGGCGATTGATCGCGACCGATACGACGTGATCCCCGTCGGGATCACCCGCGAAGGCGCTTTCGTGCTCGAGGACGACGACCCGGCGAAGTTCCCGCTGGACGCGGAGCATCTCCCGGAGGTCGCCGACAACGGCACGCGTGTCCTGTGGCCCGAACCGGGAGGCGATCGCACGCTCCGTGTGGTGCAGACCGACGGCTCCGTCGCGGGTCTCGGCGAGATCGATGTCGTGCTCCCGATCCTGCACGGACCGCACGGCGAGGACGGCACGATCCAGGGATACTTCGACACGCTCGAGGTTCCCTATGCCGGTGGTGGTGTGCTCGATTCCGCACTGTGCATGGACAAGCACTTCATGAAGATCGCCCTGGAAGCGGCCGGGATCCCTGTCGCGCCCTGGGTGACGGTGCGGCGAAAGGACTGGGACCGTGACGCCTCCGACGTGCGGGCGCGGGCCGCTGACCTCGGCCTTCCTGTGTTCGTGAAGCCCGCGCGGGCGGGCTCGAGCGTCGGCGTCTCCAAGGTCGAGAATGCCGACGAGCTCGATGCGGCGCTGGCCGTGGCGTTCGCCGAGGACGACAAGGTGCTGATCGAGACCGGCGTGAGCGGCCGCGAGATCGAGGTCGCCGTGCTCGAGGGCGTCGACGGCGTCCGTGCGTCACTCCCCGGGGAGATCGTGCTGACGTCGAGGGGCTTCTACGATTTCGAGGGCAAGTACCTCGGCGGGGACGGTGTGGACGTCGTGTGTCCTGCGGACCTCACTGAGGCGGAGCGCACCGCCATCCAGGAGATCGGTGTTCAGGCCTTCGAGGCGGTGGACGGGCGCGGGCTCGCCCGTGTCGACATGTTCCTGACACCGTCCGGCGAACTCGTGGTGAACGAGCTCAACACGATGCCGGGGTTCACGCCCATCTCGATGTTCCCCAAGTGCTGGGTCGCGTCGGGTCTGAGCTACGGCGATCTCATCACCGAGCTCGTCGAAGCCGGCCTTCGCCGCTGAGGGTCCGGTCCCCGGGGGGATCAGCCTGCAGGGAACTCGACGCGATCCGTGCACTGCCCGGTGGCAGGCTGCAGCCCCGACTGGATGCTGGCCGAGATCTTGTCGACGATGGTCTGGAAGTCGATCTGCTCGCCGCGCTTGATCGTGACCTCCACCGCAGGGGCGCGACCGAACGTGACGAGGCGCTGACGCTCCTCCTCCTGGTCGAGGACCAGCCAGTCGACTCCGCCGATGGTCGTGCACACCAGCGCGGAGGGAGCAGGGGGTTCCACGCCGCAGCGCAGAACGACTGTGGGGTCTCCCCACGCACCTGTCGCCTGCGCATCGGTGAAGACGCGATCGAGTCCGCCGACGCTCTCCGGGAGCAGTACAGACACGTTCGCGCATGCGGGGTTGTTCGCATCCGCTGCGGGCTCGAGATGCACGGTGGTCGCACAGCCGGCGAGCACAGCGCTGAGTGCCGCTGCTCCGGCGAGGGCAGCGAGGCGACGGGAACGGGGCATGCTTCCAGGCTACCTTTGACAGCATGCCCTCCCGACCCGACGCCGACGATCCACGCCTGGGAGATGTGTCCGAAGGGCGCATTCTCCGCGCGATACTGTCACGCACACCGGCAGCCTCGCACGCGCTCATCGGGCCGGGCGATGACGCCGCGGTGATAGCGACCCCGTCGGGCTCCGTGGTGGCGACGACGGACACGCTGGTGCACGGCCCCGACTTCCGCCTCGCCTGGTCCAGCGGATACGACATCGGCTGGAAGTCCGCGGCGGTGAATCTCGCGGACGTCGCGGCCATGGGCGCGCGTCCGACGGCGCTTCTGGTCGCACTCGCGGTGCCGCGCGAACTACGAGTCTCCTTCGTCGAGCGACTCGCCGACGGCTTCCGGGATGCCTGTGCCGCGCTCGCGCCGGGCTGTGCGGTCGTCGGTGGTGATCTCACCGTCTCCGACACGTTGACCGTCGCGGTCACGGCCCTGGGCGACCTGGAAGGACGCGCCGCCGTGACGCGGAGCGGCGCACGTCCCGGTGACGTGGTCGCCGTCGCCGGGGAGCTCGGCCACGCGGCACGTGGTCTCGCCGTTCTGTTCGGGAGGTTCCGGGATGGGGATGTGCCGGTGCCCGTCGACCCTGGCGCTCTCGCAGCAGGCGAGAGCGAAGCGGTGAAGGCGCAGTTGCGCCCGTCGCCCCCGATCGGTCTCGGCGCGGTGGCGGCGACGGCCGGCGCGACCGCCATGATGGACGTCTCCGACGGGCTGGCTCTCGATGCACGACGGATGGCTGCCGCGTCCGGCGTGACGATCGCCCTCGACAGTGCGCTCCTCGGCGCCGATCCGGCGAGAGCTCTCGCCGGGGGAGAGGATCACGCGCTGCTCGCCACCTTCCCCGAGGGCCTCCTGCCGCCGGCGTTCCGGGCCATCGGCAGGGTGCGCGCCGCCGGCGATGAGGACCTGATGTGCGATGAGCAGCCGGTCGACCTCAGCGGTTGGGATCCCTATCGGGACTGGGACTCGGCCGCGGGCTGACCGACGGGGCCCGGGGTCTCGTCCTCCGTCGCCGGCTCGGCCCACCACAGGGTCGTGTCACCGTACGACTTCTCGCGGAACAGCTCCAGGTTCGCCGCGCCGAAGTCCGGAGGCGTGGACCGACGAGCTCGTTCCACCACCACCACGGCGTCCGAGGACAGGAGCGGCGCGAGCGCGACGAGGTCGGCCGTCATGGCAGCGTCGCCGAGGTCGTAGGGCGGATCGCTGAACACGAGGTCGTAGGGTCCGACTGCGCGATGCAGGAAGGCCTGCGCCGTGCTCTCGTGAACGCGCCCGAGCGGGAGGTTCCCTGCTTTCGCGACGACCTCCACGTTGCGTCGGACGATGGCTGCGGCCTGGCGACCGCGCTCCACGAACTCGACGCTCGCTGCTCCACGGCTGAGCGACTCGAGCCCGAGGGCGCCCGAGCCGGCATACAGGTCGAGGACCCGTGCGCCGGCGATGGCGCTCAGGGACTCCAGAGCGCCGAAAAGCGATTCGCGCACACGGTCGCTCGTTGGTCGGGTTCCCGAGCCCGGAACCTCGAGCCGGGCACCTCTGGCGCTGCCTGCGATGATCCTCGTCACCCGTTCACGATACGACAGCTCGTGTGCCTGCCGTGTCCCTCGTGTTCCCTAGACTCGGAGCATGTCGCTCACGCTCGATTCCTCGTTGGAGGACGCCATCGGTGCGGCGTCGTCCAAGACGCTCGGTCGGGCCTTCGGCATGAAGAGCGTCGGCGACCTGCTGTCCCACTACCCTCGCCGCTACGCCGATCCGGGAGAGCTGACGCCCATCCGTGACCTCCCGCTCGGCGAGACCGTCACCATCGTGGCCGAGGTGCTCTCCTCGAGCTTCCGACGGATGCGGAACCGTCCCGGCGCGATGGTCGACGTCGTGATCGGCGACGGCATCGGACGCATGTCCCTCACGTTCTTCGCGAAGAACGTCGGCGCGGCGGAGTGGCGCTCGAAGGACCTCGCAGTCGGTCGTCGCGGTGTGTTCTCCGGCAAGGTCGGGGAGTTCAACGGCGTGACGCAGTTCGCCCACCCGGAGTACGAGCTGTTCGATGACGAGGACTCCGCCCGTCGCAGTGCCGACGCGCGCGCCACCGTGCCGATCCCCATCTACCCCGCCACCTCCGCGATCCAGACGTGGCAGATCGCACGACTGGTCGGTCGCGTTCTCGACGACCTGGCAGACGCACCCGATCCACTGACCGCGGAGATCAGGGAGAGTGAAGAGCTGCTCACCGCTCGCGAGGCTCTGGAGCTCGTGCATCGCCCGCGGACGCGGAACGACATCGATCCGGCGGTGCGGACGCTGCGGATGCATGAGGCCCTCACCTTGCAGACGGCACTCCTGCAGCAGCGCGACGCGATCCGGGCTCTCGCCGCCACGTCTCGCCCCGCGAAGCCCGGCGGGTTGCTCGAACGCTTCGATGCGAGCCTTCCATACACGCTCACCGCCGACCAGGAGACTGTGGGACGGCAGATCGCCGCGGATCTCGTGGGCGCCTGGCCCATGAACCGTCTGGTCCAGGGAGAGGTCGGCTCCGGCAAGACCCTGGTCGCTCTGCGGGCGATGCTGCAGGTGGCGGAGAGTGGCGGACAGGCGGCCTTGATCGCGCCGACGGAGGTGCTCGCGGGGCAGCACCTCCGCTCGATCACCAAGATGCTCGGCCCCGATCTCGCCCCCCTGCTGATGCCGACGCTCCTGACCGGTCAGATGCCGGCGGCCGATCGTCGCAAGGCTGCCCTGCGGGTCGCCTCAGGTCAGGCACTGATCGTCGTCGGGACTCATGCGCTGCTGGGCGAGAAGACCACCTTCGCCGATCTCGGTCTGGTCGTCGTCGACGAACAGCATCGGTTCGGTGTCGAGCAGCGCGAGGCGCTGCGCGCGAAGGGATCGAGTCCGCACGCGCTGGTGCTGACCGCGACTCCGATCCCGCGGACGGTCGCGATGACGGTCTTCGGCGATCTCGACACCTCCGTCATCCGCACCATGCCGGCCGGGCGTGCCGGCATCGAGTCGTTCGTCGCCCCTCTCGCCGAGCACCCAGGATGGTTCAACCGTGTGTGGGAGCGCGCCGCCGAGGAGATCGCCCAGGGACGGCAGGTCTTCGCGGTGTGTGCCGCGATCGACACGGCCAAGAAGACGACAGAGGCAGGGGAGCAGCAGGCGCTCGCTCCGGAGGGAGCGTCAGGACCGCGCTGGGGGGTGGTGCAGCTCGATGAGGCGCTGTCGACCCATCCGACGTTGGGCGGACTGCGGCGTGCCGTGCTCCACGGTCGCATGCCCGCGGATGAGAAGGATGCCGTGATGCAGTCGTTCGCACGCGGTGACATCGATCTGCTCCTGGCCACGACCGTGATCGAGGTGGGCGTCGACGTGCCCAACGCGTCGACGATGATCGTCCTGGACGCGGACCGGTTCGGCGTCTCTCAACTGCACCAGCTCCGCGGCCGGGTCGGTCGAGGCGGCGTACCAGGGCTCTGCCTGCTCGTGACCGAGGCTGAGGCGGGCACGCTGGCGCGTGAGCGCGTCGACGCGGTGGCGGCGACTCTCGACGGGTTCGCCCTGGCGGAGGTCGATCTCGAGCTGCGCGGCGAAGGCGACGTGCTGGGGGCCGCGCAGGCGGGCGTTCGCTCCTCTCTGAAGCTGCTCAGGGTGGTGAAGGACGCAGGGCTGATCACCCGTGCACGCGAGGTCGCGGAGGGGCTCCTCGCCGCCGACCCGCAGTTGGCTGATCACCCTGGTCTCCGCGAGGCCATCGGACGCCGCGTGAGCGACGAGGATCGGGCGGCGCTGGCGAAGAACTGACGCGGAACCGGCGTGCCCTAGGCTGGAACCATGAGCAGCCGGATCGCCGTCGTCCCGGGTTCCTTCGATCCGCCTACCCTGGGTCACCTCGATGTGATCCGGCGTGCCGCAGCCCTCTATGACGAGCTGCACGTGCTGGTCGTGCACAATCCGGGCAAAGAGGCGATGCTCCCCATCGCGCAGCGGCTCTCGCTGCTGGAGAGGTCGATCGCGGACGACGGCATGCAGGGCGAGATCGTGATCGGTTCCTGGAGCATGGGGCTCCTGGTCGACTACGCCCGTGACGTCGACGCGGGAGTGCTCGTAAAGGGCATCCGCTCGCAGATCGATGTCGCGTACGAGTCGCCGATGGCGATCGTCAACAGGCACCTCGCCGGCATCGAGACGGTGTTCCTCCTTCCCGACCCCTCGCACGCCATGGTCTCGAGTTCCCTCGTCCGCCAGGTCGCGTCTCTCGGTGGCGATGTGAGTCCCTTCGTTCCGCCCGCTGTCGCTGCATTCCTGGACACGGGGTCCCGCGGGATCTGAACCCTCGCCTGGACGCGGATTCAGGACGACAACATGCAGCGGCCGGTAGCATGGGAGTGTGCGCTCTCGAATGAACGGCCCTTTCGTGCTCCCTGTCCGTGACATCGTCCGGCGTCCGGGTGAGATGCGGGAACACGAGTTCACCGTGACCCTCGCCGAGTCGTGGGGTGAGGGGATCGTGTCCTACGAAGCCGGCTCCGACCTCGATCTCGATGTCCGGCTCGAGTCCGTCCACGAAGGCATCCTCGTGTCGGGAAGCGCCGACGGCGACTACGCCGGCGTGTGCGGAAGATGCCTGATGGACATCACTCGGCCCGTCGAAGTCGAGTTCCAGGAGCTTTTCGCGTATCCTGGTGAGGAAGAAACTGACTTCGAGGTTCAAGACGACCACGTGGATCTTGAAACTCTCGTCAGGGATGCGGCCGTACTGGCACTTCCTTTTCAGCCGGTGTGTCAGCCGGATTGCCCGGGTCTCGACCCGAAAACGGGTGAACGACTGACCGTGAGCACCGGAACGGAGCAGGCCGCTCCCATCGATCCTCGGTGGAGTGCGCTCCAGAACATCACAGACCAAGACGGCACGGAAGAATCTCGTGCCGCCGAGAAAGAAGAGAGCTAGTCATGGCTGGTAACCCCCCGAAGCGCAAGGTATCCCGTTCGAACACCCGCTCGCGTCGCGCGCAGTGGAAGGCGGCGCCCGTCGCGCTCGTCAAGACCATCGAGAACGGCCAGGTCGTCTACAGCCGTCCCCACCAGGCCAAGGTCGTCACCGACTCGCAGGGCACCGAGCTCTTCCTGGAGTACAAGGGCCGCAAGGTCGCCGACGTCTGAGTCGCGTACCGTGACGGAGGTCCCCGGGGGGACGAGACCTCTCCCAGAAAAGCTCCGCGTCGATATCGACGCGGAGCTTCTGGAGTTGGCCCTCACTCACCGCTCCTACGCGTACGAGCACGGCGGCATCCCGCACAATGAGCGGCTCGAGTTCCTCGGCGACTCGGTGCTCGGGCAGGCGGTGACCGTCATGCTCTTCACCACGCATCCTGATCTCGACGAGGGCGAGCTGGCGAAGCGACGTGCCAGCGTCGTGTCGACCGTCGCCCTCGCCGAGGTGGCTCGGGGCATCGACCTCGGCAGTCATCTGCTGCTCGGCCGCGGTGAGGAGCAGACCGGCGGTCGGGACAAGGACTCCATCCTGGCCGACACGATGGAAGCCGTCATCGGCGCGACCTACCTCTCGGCAGGTCCTGACGCTGCCACGGAACTGGTGCTCCGACTGACGAAGCCCCTGTTGGCGGACCCGGAGCGCTACGGCGCCGCCATGGATCCGAAGACCAGCCTGCAGGAGCTCGCCGCGCGGCTCGGCGCCACCCCTCCTCGCTACTCGGTCGAGGCGAGCGGACCGGATCACGACCGTCGTTTCCTGGCCACTGTCAGCGTGGGCGACGTGAGCATGACAGGCGCTGGCAGCAGCAAGAAGACCGCCGAGATGGCAGCAGCGCTCAGTGCCTGGCGCACGCTCAGCGAGCGTGCCTGAGCTTCCTGAAGTCGAGGTCGTCCGCGCAGGCCTCGCACCGGCCGTGGTCGGATCGACCATCACCGCGGTGAGCGTGTTCGATGAGCGCGCCCTCACTCGTCACCTGGCCGGTGCCGCCGACTTCGTCGCTCGCCTCGAGGGACGCATGTTCACCGACGCATCGCGTCGCGGGAAGTTCCTGTGGCTGCCGCTCGATGACGACGATTCTGCGCTGATCGGGCATCTCGGCATGAGCGGTCAGATGCTGTTGCGCGCTCCCGACGCGGGGGCCGAACGTCACGAGCGGGTGCGCATCGGAATCGAGCATCCCCGGCACGGGGAGCTCGCGATCGTCTTCGCCGATCAGCGGACGTTCGGGTCCCTCGCCGTCGACGCGCTGATCGACGATGGTGGATCCCGGATTCCGACCCAGGTGGCGCACATCGCTCGTGATCCCCTCGATCCGGCGTTCGACGACCGGGTGTTCCGAGCGGCTCTGGGGCGAAGGGGGAGTGCGATCAAGCGGGTTCTCCTCGACCAGGGCGTCGTGAGCGGGATCGGCAACATCTACGCGGACGAGTCGCTGTGGGCAGCGCGGATACATCCCGAGACGCCGGCCGATCGTCTGTCGACGCAGGCCGTCCGCAGGCTCCTCGCCGAGGTCCGGCTCGTGCTCGCGAAAGCCCTCGCCGAGGGCGGCACCAGCTTCGATGCGCAGTACGTCAACGTCAACGGCCAAGCCGGGTATTTCGCACACTCCTTAAATGCCTATGGGCAGCAGGGCAAGCCCTGCCCGCGCTGCGGTGCGCCCATCGTGCGCGAGAGCTTCATGAACCGTGGCTCTCACTTCTGCCCGCGCTGCCAGCGGCTGCCGAGATAGTTGCTCCGGAGGGTTTGCGCTCACGCAACCACGAAGGAGCGCTGCAGGAGCGGACGGGTCGCCCACGTCGTCGCCCAGACGACACCGATCCCGACGGACACCACGAGCGCGATGGTCAGCAGCGACTCTGGTGCCGTGATCAGCGCGATGCCGACCAACGGGAACACGAGGATCGCGGCCACGAGCGCCGAGCCGATCGCGGTCACCAGCAACGGTGACATGATCGCCCGCCGTCGCGCCCTGTCCACGGTCTCGAGCGGCATGCCGAGGTGATGCAGACTGCGGTGCAGCTCGCGCTGGTCGAGGACGTCTGAGGCCTGGTTGACCCCGACCGACGCCGCGACCATCAGGAAGGAGCCGATGAGCGTGATGATGAGACCGGTACGGATGTCGTCGGCGAGCGCGATGTCGGCGGCAGTGGCATCGGAGGTGCTCATCATGCTCAGGAGCGCGACTCCGGTACCGGCGAAGACGGCCATGAAGCTCGCCATGGCGATACCACCGACCTGCCGCCATGCCGCTTTCGGCGAGTCCAGCACGATGCGGGCCGCGAGCAGTCGCTCCGGTCGCTCGGCTCGACGGAGGTGCCCTGAGGCGACCACCTTGAGCACCCACGGCCCGACGAGGTTCAGCACTGCCAGCACGGCGCCGAAGAGGCCGGCGAGCACGACGATCGTGAGGACGAGCCCGCCCACGGAAGGGAAGACCTTGATGAGCACGAACGCGATGGCGATCGCGCAGACGGCGAACACGGCCCGAATCCAGTGCACTCTCGGAACATCGGTGCGTGTGCGTACGCCGAGAGGTGAGATGACGACACGGCGCAAGCCGATGATCGCGCTCGTCGACGCGAGGGCGAGGACGGCTGCCACCACGATGGCCGTCTGCACCGGCGGGAGGACGACGGCACCGAATCCGAGGGCTTCGCCGCGGAACGGGATGAGTCCGATGAGCGGGCTGAGGGCGACGTGCGCGACGACACCGACGAGGGCACCGGCCGCGGCGACGAGCACGGATTCCGCCACGGTGGCGACGGTCACGCCCGCCGGAGACACGCCGAGCAGCCGGAGCGTGGAGAGCCGCTCGTCGCGACGACGTGCGGAGAGTCGAGCTGCCGCTCCGCCGACGGACATCAGCGGGACGACCAGCAGCACGAGGGCGATGGCCGCAAGGGATTGGTACAGCGGAGCGAACTCGTCGGTCCACCCCCAGAACGACTGCGCCCCGCCGATGACGGTGAGAACCAGGGTCGTGACGACGGCGAAGGCGACGACGGGCAGTGCGATCACGCTGCCTTGGCCGGGAGCGGGGCGCAGCAGGAGTCCGAGCACATTGCGGTTCATGCGGTCACCGCCGACGAGATGATCCGTCCGTCGCGCACGGCGATCGTTCGCGTGCACCGAGCTGCGACGTCGGCGTCGTGCGTGACGACGACGAGCGTGCGGCCCTGTCCGGTCGTGGACCACAGGAGCGCGTCCATGACCTCCGAGGACGTGGTGGAGTCCAGCGCTCCGGTGGGCTCGTCAGCGAAGACGACCTCCGCACCGGTGGCTTGGGCGCGTGCGATGGCGACGCGCTGCGCCTGCCCGCCCGAAAGCTCGCCGATCCGGCGGTCCTCCATCCCGGCGAGTCCGAGCGCCGCCAGCCAGGATGCGGCGTGCTGCACGGCGTCCTGACGGCGGATGCCGTTGATCATCGAGGCGAGGGCCACATTCTCCACCGCGGTCAGCTCGGGGATGAGAAGGCCCTGCTGGAAGACGAACCCGAACTTCTCGCGTCGCAGTCGTGAGCGCGCGGACTCTCCGAGCGCGGTGACCTCGATGGCGGATCCCTCGGCGGGGCGGAAGACGACTCCGCCTGCGTCAGGCGCGGTGATCCCCGCTAAGACGTGGAGGAGAGTGGTCTTACCCGAACCGGAGGCGCCCATGATGGCGACGGACTCACCGCGATGGATGGCGAGGTCGACGCCGGCGAGGGCGCGTGTCGACCCGAAGTTCTTGCTGAGGGCGTGGGCTTCGATCACGGGGATGTTCATGATTCCAGCCTCGCCGTCCCGCCCGGCTCGGTCGTCGCCCGGGCGGATGACGGTGCGGGCTCGACGTCATCCCGGAGAATGAGATCGGGCCCGCACCCTCGTCAGAGCTTCTTCTGCCATGCCCCGGCGTAGGAGACCGGCACGAAGCCGATGGCCTCGTTGATGTTAAGCATCGGCCGGTTCTCCTCGGCGTTGAAAGTGGAGACGACGGTCGACTCCGGCATCAACTCCCGCCAGCGAAGCAGGTTGGCGCATTTCACGATCGTTCCCAGACGGTGGCCACGGTGGTCCTTGCTCACGAGCGTTCCGAACTGGTGCGTCACACCCGTGCGATCGGCGGCGATGAGGAGTTCGTTGTACGCGACGATGGCCCCGGACGGGACATGACGCACTGCCGCCACGGAGACGGCCTGCCCGGCGCCGAGCAGCCGCGCCTCACGCCGCACCACCCGCTCGGCGTCCCATACCTCTTCGACGAAGTCCATGTCGCCGCTGGGCGCGTCCGTGGACAGCCGGGCGAGCACAGCGGCGAACCCTGCCCTCAGCTCCGGAGGCGTTGGCATGTCCCACTCGAGCAGCGCGTAGTCTTCGCCAGCCAGAGCGGTAGCGTCGCTCAGAGCCGCGCGAAGCAGTTCCGGGTCGCCTCGGAGGTCGTACTCACTGTTGCGCTCCACCTGCTCGAGGACGAAACCGCGTGCCTCCACGAGGTCGGAGAGCGGCGTCGCCGGTACGCGCCCCCACCCCGTACGGGGAACCAGCATCCGGTCGCTCTCCTCGGGACGGTGCAGGCTCCAGATCTGCAGGACACTCCGGCCCCGCGCGTGCGCTTCCGCCTCCGCTGTGTCGAGGAGCGCCTCTTCGACGCCACGGCCCCAGTGGGCTGACGGAACCAGCAGGTCGATCTCCGCGGCGTGAGCATCGGCTTCCTGTGCGAAGGAGATCGTCACCATACCGACGATCTCGCCATCGATCCGGGCGACGAAGCCCACGTCGAGTGCGTCCGTGTCATCCTGCCAGTTCGGCAGCATCTGAGCGGCGTCAGGCGCGAGGTCGGGGAGACCCACCTGCTCATCGCAGACGAGCCTGTTGAGCTCGCCGAAGGCGAGGAACTCGGCGGCATCCTCGCTCTGGAGGCTGGCCGGGACGACCAGCGGCGTGATCGTCATTTCCATGGTCTTCATGTCTGTTCTTTCGTGCGAGGTGTGCGGAAGGGAGATCGTGGTGCGGACCGCGCCCGCTCGCGGATGGAGCGGGCGGGCGCGGTCCGCGGAGATGCTCGTCACGGTCTCGACGGTCTCAGCGCATGCCGCGCTGCATGTCGTACGTGAGCAGGGCGTACGACTCTGCGGCGGAGCGATGACGCTGCTCGCCGAGGAGGAACACGTCGGCCGGATCGATACGCAGGCCGCGACGGGTGTGCCGCGGACGCTGTGCCCTCTGGAAGAGCCAGAGGCCGATCCTGAGGGAGAGACGATCTGCCACCGAAAGGCGACGCAGTTCATCGGGGCGGGGAATCTGGAGGACCTCGTGGTCCTCGATATCGGGCGGGTGGATGTCGCTGCGGTGCAACGTGGTATTCACGGTGGTTCCTTCGGAAGTGATGGTGATGATGGGTGCGGAAGCACCGCACGTCGGCTGCGGAAGCAGCTGCGAACGGTGCGGGAGTGCTGGCATCGACGGAGGCCGAAGAGTCGGCCAGCGGATGCGGGATGTGCCGAGATCTGCGAAGCAGATCTGCGGAGGGGGCGCGAGAGAAACGGCCGGACGGGACCTACGAGAGGTCCGGAGAGTCGGGTTGCGGTTCTACGAGAGAGCGCTCATGCGGACGCCGGCGGTTACCGAGAACGCAGGGCGCGGCGCAAAGTGCGCGAGCGCGGCGAGGCCAGTGGCCTGTGCGTTGAGCTGAGTCGTAATCATCGGTAACCTCCTTTCGTGTGGCGATCCGGAGCCACCGTAGCGAACCCGCGAGAGCGACGTCAAGCACCTACTGTTCCGCTCGGCGTGTCGCCGGTCTCTCGAGTTCGCCGTCGACCCGCGCGGGATGAGGCTTCAGGCCCGGAATTCCGGTAGCGTAGCCGCGTGATTCTCCCCGGACGAGCGGTGCCCGCATGCATCTGAAGAGCCTGACGCTCAAAGGGTTCAAGTCGTTCGCGCAGCCGACGAGCTTCGTGTTCGAGCCCGGGGTCACCTGCATCGTCGGGCCGAACGGTTCCGGGAAGTCGAACGTCGTCGACGCGCTCGCTTGGGTGATGGGCGAACAGGGCGCGAAGACTCTCCGCGGCGGGAAGATGGAGGACGTCATCTTCGCCGGCACGTCGACACGCGGTCCACTCGGTCGGGCCGAGGTGCAGCTGACGATCGACAACTCCGATGGCGCGCTGCCGATCGAGTTCGCAGAGGTGACGATCAGTCGCACGCTTTTCCGCAACGGTTCGAGCGAGTATGCGATCAATGGCGAGGGCTGTCGTCTCCTCGACGTCCAGGAGCTTCTGAGCGACTCGGGACTCGGACGCGAGATGCATGTCATCGTCGGGCAAGGACGTCTCGACACCGTGCTGCAGGCGTCGCCCGAGGACCGCCGAGGATTCATCGAGGAAGCAGCGGGAATCCTCAAGCATCGACGTCGCAAGGAGAAGACCCTCCGCAAGCTCGATGCGATGGAGACGAATCTCACGCGACTGAGCGATCTCGCGGGCGAGATCCGGCGGCAGCTCAAGCCTCTGGGAAGACAGGCCGAGATCGCGCGCGAGGCGCAGACCATCGCCGCCGTGGTGCGTGATGCCAAGGCGCGCCTCTTCGCGGATGACGTGGTTGCTCTGCGCGCCGCTCTCGCTGATCACACTCGGACCGAGCACGAGCGCCACACCGAGCGTCTCGTTCTGTCCGACCAGGCGGAGACGGTTCGCGCGAGCATCGCGCGGCTCGAACAGGATCAGAATTCCGTCGCCGTGGATCAGGCGCGCAGCGTGGCGTTCGGCCTCGAGCAGGTCCAGGAGCGCATGCGTGGGCTCTATACGCTTGCGAATCAGCGACTCGCGCTGCTCGGCACGGACGATGACGATGCTGCGGTCACTGCGATAACCGTGACACAGGCCACGATCGACGAGGCGAGAGACGAGATCGACACGATCTCTGCGGGACTGGGCGACGCCCAGGATGCGGCTGCCGCCGCGAGCCGAGAGGTCGTGCACGCGCGCGCGGAACTCGACACCCTCGATGTCGACATCGCCGAGCAGAGCGCGCTCGTCTCCGCGTACGACATGCGTCTGTCCACCTTGAGGGGGTCCGCCGATGCTGCGGCGTCCGCCCTCGCCGCGGTCCGAGGGGCTGTTCTCCGGCAGGAGAACGCGCTCGAGGCGGCGGATGCCCGTCGTCGGGAGGCGGCGGAGGCACTGGAGTCCATCGATGACGCCGAGGCTCCGGAAGGCACGGCCGTCGAGCATGCGGCGGCATACGAGAGCGCGCAGCGGGCCGCCACGGCGGCAGAGACGGAGCGTGAGTCACTCCGGGAGCGGCTGCACTCGGCTGAGCGTGAAGTCGACTCCCTGACCGCCAAGACATCCGCCCTGAGCAGCGCCCTGGCGCTCTCCGGCGGTGCGGCGGAGATCGTCAGCGCCGGAGGACGCGGCGTCCGCGGCCTGGTCGGCGATGCCGTGCAGGTACGTGCCGGCTATGAGGCGGCGGTGTCCGCGGTCCTCGGGCCGCTTGCGGAGGGCGTGCTCATCGACTCGGCGTCCGACGCCTTCGCGATGGCCGTCGAATCGGCGCAACAGCGCAGGGGAGTGGTGGACTTCGTCATCGCCGACTCGCCGCGACCGCACGCGGCGTTGCCCTCCCTGGCAGGCGTCGTGCCCGCCGTCGACGTCGTCACCGCTCCCGAGGGAGTGCTGGGCATCCTGTCGCATGTGCTGATCGCTGATGACCTCGACTCGGCCAGAGCGGCGCGGTCCGCACTCGATGCGAACGGGGACATCGGGACCACCATCGTCACCCTCGGCGGAGACGTGATCACGGCTCAGACCCTTCGCACCGGCTCGGGCGGTGAGCGCTCGCGTCTCGAGCTCGCGGCTGAACGCGATGCCGCAGCCGAACGCTTGGCGGAGATCCGGATCGTGGCGGACTCGCTCCGTGAAGCGCGTCGGGATGCCGACGAGGCGGTCGAGACCACGAGGCGGCAGGCCAAGGAGGCTCTTCGAGCACTCCGCGAACACGACGCTGCCCTCGCCACGCACGCGGAGCAGGTCAACCGGATCACCGTGCGACACGAATCCGCCGTCGCGGAGTGCGAGAGGCTGGAGACCGGGCTCGCGCAGGCGCAGTCCGCCGTCTCCGAGGCGGAGGAGAAGGCGGAGGCGGCGAAAGCGGCGTTGGACGAAGCGATCGCGGCGCCGCGACCGGTTCTGGATGCATCCGCACGGGACGGGCTCCTCGAGGCTCTCGAGCTGGCACGGGAGGGCGAGGTGCGGGCTCGGCTCGAGATCGAGACCCTGCGCGAGCGCGTCCGCGCCGCGCAGTCCCGGGTCGCGAGCCTGGAACGGCAGCGCGAGCAGGAACGTGACGCTGCGGCTGAGGCCGCCCGACGTGCGGTCATCCGCCGCGCGCAGCGGGAGTCGGCCTCAGGCGTTGCGGACGAGTTGCCGCGCATCCTCGATTCGCTCGATCGTTCCGTCGCCGAGGCACGTCTCGCGCTCAAAGAGGCCGAGGCCGCCCGGTCGGCCCAGAACCAAGAGCTCGTCGGCCTCAGGGCTCAGGAGGCATCGCTGCGCGAACGCCTGACCGGGCTCACCGAGAGCGTCCACGGACTCGAGCTGCAGATCCACGAGAAGAAGCTGCACCTGAACAGCCTTCTGGAGCGGGTCTCCTCGGAGCTGGCCCTGGACGAAGATATTCTCATCGCGGAATATGGTCCGGATCAGCTCGTCCCGCGCGATCCGATCGCGACCGCCGCGGCCGACCGAGACGCCGCTGACGATGCCGCGGCGATTCCTTTCGATCGCCGCATCCAGCAGCGCCGTCTCGCAGAGGCGGAGCGCAAACTGGCGCAGCTCGGACGCGTCAACCCGCTGGCGCTCGAGGAGTTCGCCGCACTGGAGCAGCGCCACGCCTTCCTCACCGAGCAGCTGGCCGACCTCACTCAGACGCGACAGGACCTGCTGACGATCATCGCCGACCTGGACGAGCGGATGCAGACCATCTTCGCGAGCGCCTTCGAGGACACGAAGGAGGCGTTCGGCCAGGTGTTCCCGCTGCTGTTCCCGGGGGGAACGGGCAGCATCTCGCTCACAGATCCCGACAACATGCTGACGACCGGCATCGAGGTGTCGGTCCGTCCTGTGGGGAAGAAGATCGAGCGCCTGTCGCTGCTGTCGGGCGGCGAGAGATCGCTCGCTGCGGTGGCTCTGCTGGTCGCGATCTTCAAGGCCCGGCCGAGCCCGTTTTACATCCTCGACGAGGTGGAGGCGGCTCTGGACGACGCGAACCTCGGTCGTCTACTGACCGTGTTCGAGCAGCTGCGGCAGAGTTCGCAACTCCTCGTCATCACGCATCAGAAGCGCACGATGGAGATCGCGGATGCGCTGTACGGCGTCTCGATGCGGCAGGACGGCGTCTCGGCGGTCGTAGGACAGCGGGTCGGCGACCGAGCTGCGGCCGCGGTCTGACCGAGTCCATCGGCGCGCACGCCTTTCATCCGCTGAGCACCCCGTAGGCTGGTGGGATGGCGGAGAAGTCCTGGTCTCTTGGTCGTGCACTGCGCGGCATGTTCGTCAAGCCCACCATCGATGAGACGACCTGGGAGGATCTCGAGACAGCGCTCATCACGGCTGATTTCGGCCCTGACATCAGCGAGCGCGTCGTCGACGAGCTTCGCCAGAAGGTGGAGCGTTACCGCACCACCGACCCCAAAGACCTCCAGCGCATGCTCCGGGAGACGCTCGAGGAGCACTTCGCGAAGTTCGACACGACGCTGAAGCTCACCGAGCGTCCCGCCGTGGTCCTCGTCGTCGGAGTCAACGGCGTCGGCAAGACCACGACCATCGGAAAGTTCACGAAGTTCCTCCGGGGCTACCAGCGCAGTGTCGTGGTCGGTGCCGCCGACACGTTCCGCGCAGCAGCCGTCGATCAGCTCGCGACCTGGGCGCAGCGGGGCGGGGCGGCGATCGTCCGTCCGCAACAGGAAGGGCAGGACCCCGCCTCCGTGGCGTTCCAGACGGTCGAGTACGCGAAGCGCGAGGGCATCGAGATCGCGATCATCGACACGGCAGGTCGCCTGCACACGAAGGGCGGTCTCATGGACGAGCTCTCCAAGGTCCGGCGCGTGATCGAGAAGCAGGCGCCCATCAGCGAGGTGCTGCTCGTGCTCGACGCCACCACAGGTCAGAACGGCGTGATGCAGGCGGAGGCATTCCTCGAGCACGCCGGCGTCACCGGACTCGTCCTCACCAAACTGGACGGGTCGGCCAAGGGCGGCTTCGTGCTGGCCGTGCAGGAGCGTACGGGCATCCCCGTGAAGCTGCTCGGACAGGGCGAGGGGATCGATGACCTCACCGGTTTCACCCCTCATGTCTTCGTCCAGTCGCTGGTCGGTTGACGACGGGACTACCGCAGTGAGCACGAGGCTGGTTTCATAGCGTTATGGCGATCGAACACGACTACTTCGGACTCCTGTCCTCGGGCCCGGATGGATCGATCTTCTGGTCGGAGACCGTGGAGCTCGGCGATCAGAGTGTGACCGTGGATCTGACCGCTCCGGACCAGGACGACGTCTCGTCCGATGCGCTCGACATCGCCGCCTCGCTCATCGCGGGCCTGGAGAGCGTCGACGACACGGCGCGTCGAGGCATGCTCGCGGAGGTGGACGACCGCACCAGCGAGGTCACCGAGTACATCCTTCAGCAGCAGGAGGCGTACGGCGATGACTTGCCCGACGTGCTCGTCGACGTGTCGGGAGATGCCGCCGTCGACATCATCCGCTCGCTCCGGCTCATGAGCATGACGATCCTCGCCGACGAGCACGGGGGCTCAGAGCCGTTCGCGGTGCTCGAGTACGCACTCGACGACAGCTCGTCGGATGACGTCCTGCTCGTCAATCTCGGCTCCGACGGCAGCGTGCAGTCGGTGATGAGCGCGGACTAACCGCACGAGCGGCTGCCCCGGGCAGCGACGAGGTCAGACGGCCTGGGCGAATCCGAGATCGGCGCTCTCTGCAATGTGGGAGAGGTGCTCGGGGATCTCGCGGCCCTTGGACGTCATCGACTGCGCCCACAGACGCCCCGCCCGGTAGGAGGAGCGCACGAGCGGACCGGCGAGGACGCCGAGGAAACCGATGCGCTCGGCTTCCTCCTTGAACTCCACGAACTCCGCGGGCTTCACCCATCGCGAGACCGGGTGGTGCCGCGGCGTCGGGCGGAGATACTGCGTGATCGTGATGATGTCGCAACCCGCATCGTGCAGATCGTTGAGCGCCTGCACGACCTCCTCCGGCTCTTCGCCCATGCCCAGGATGAGGTTGGACTTGGTGATGAGCCCGGCGTCGCGGGCTTGAGTGAGCACGTTCAGCGAGCGCTCGTAGCGGAAGGCGGGCCGGATGCGCTTGAAGATGCGGGGAACAGTCTCGACGTTGTGCGCGAAGACCTCGGGTCGGGCGTCGAAGATCTGGCCGAGGAAGGCCGGATCGGCGTTGTGCTCGTTCGCGAGCAGCTCCACCCCGGTGTTCGGGTTGAGTTCGTGGATCTTCCTGACGGTCTCCGCATTGAGCCAGGCTCCCGTGTCGGGGAGGTCGTCACGGGCCACGCTGGTCACGGTCGCGTACCGGAGGTTCATCCGCTGCACACTCTCGGCGACGCGGCGGGGTTCGTCGGTGTCATAGTCAGCCGGCTTGCCGGTGTCGATCTGGCAGAAGTCGCAGCGACGAGTGCATTGCGACCCGCCGATGAGGAACGTCGCCTCGCGATCCTCCCAGCACTCGTAGATGTTCGGACAGCCGGCCTCCTGGCACACCGTGTGCAGATCTTCGCTCTTCACGAGCGAGTGCAACGCCGTGTACTCCGGACCCATCTTCGCCTTGGTCTTGATCCACTCGGGCTTGCGCTCGATCGGTGTCTCGGCGTTGCGGATCTCCAGGCGGAGGAGCTTCCGGCCCTCGGGTGCGGCGGTCATGCGCGGGCTCCTGACAGTTCGGGGGTCGAGTATTCGGCGAGAAAGGCACGGGTCACGGCATCGGCGAGGTCACGGGGCGAGACGGAGGATCCCGTGACCTCGCTCACGGTCGTGACACCTGCATCGGTGATGCCGCAGGGGATGATGCCGCGGAAACCGGTGAGGGAGTTGTCGCAATTGACGGCGAACCCGTGCATCGTGACTCCCTGCTGCACGCGCACTCCGATGGCCGCCACCTTGTCCTCGGAGAGCGGGCGGCGCACCCAGACGCCGCTGCGGCCCTCCACCTGGTAGCCGTCGACTCCGAGCGGGCGCAGCACCTCGATGAGCAGACGCTCCAGCCGGCGCACATGGGCGACGACGTCGATGGGCTCGCCGAGGCGGACGATGGGGTAGCCGACCAGCTGTCCTGGACCGTGCCAGGTGATCTTGCCACCGCGGTCGACGTCGATCACGGGTGTGCCGTCCCGCGGACGCTCATGCGGCTCAGTGCGCTTGCCCGCCGTGTACACCGCCTCGTGCTCGAGCAGGATGAGGGTGTCCTGCCGAGCCCCTGCGACCACGTCGGTGTGGACCCGGCGCTGAAGCTCCCACCCGTCGACGTACGGCACAGGTGTAGGGACGAACCCGGGCGTGAGGATCTCGAGCATCACAGAACCGCCTTCGGTGTAAATGGACTGAGGGCAACAATACTCCTTCGATATAGGGGCGGCATCGTCGACCCGCGCCGCGGGGTAGCGTGAGTGCATGAGTTCGACGGGGAAAGCCGGGCGCCCGAAGGCATCGTCACGCGAGACGCTCGCCGAGGCTGCGTGCGAGCTCTTCTTGGAACGCGGTTACGCTGCCACTTCGGTCGCGGACATCACGCAGCGCGCCGGGGTGAGCCGTTCGAGTTTCTTCAACTACTTCGCCTCGAAGAGCGACGTGCTGTGGTCAGGAGTCGACGAACGGATCGGCGAGGCCGTCGATTCCCTCCGCGGCCTTGACCGGTCGGCGACGGGGGAGTCGGTGCGAGAGATCCTGCTGCGGGTCGTCCACGACTTCGCACCGGATCCGCTTGCTCTCGCCCTGCGCAACGCGGGGGCGATGGGGTTGGAGGACGAGCTCGTGCGCGATACCGGGCTGCGAATGGCACGCTTGTCCGCTGCCGTGTCGCTCGCGGCGTCCGCGGCTGGCGTCGACGTGATCCGGGCCGACATCCTCGGGGCGGCGCACGCAGCTGCGGTGCTGTCATCGCTGCGCGTGTGGGCCGAGCAGGGCGCGGGGCGTGGAACGCCGGAGACCGTGTTGCGGGAAGCGCTCGCGATGATTCACGACCTGCCCTGGTCCTGAGCCCGCACGGCGCTGAGCGACGCCGCTTCGCTCGCGTAGAATCGTAGGCACCATGGCTACCTTTGGCACGCTCTCCGATCGGCTCACCGACACCTTCCGCAATCTGCGCACGAAGGGAAAGCTCACCGCGGCCGATGTCGACGGCACCGTGCGCGAGATCCGTCGCGCTCTGCTCGACGCCGACGTCGCGCTCGTGGTGGTCAAGGACTTCACGGCGAAGGTGCGCGAGCGCGCCCTCGGCGACGAGGTCAACAAGGCGCTGAACCCTGCGCAGCAGGTGGTGCAGATCGTCAACGAGGAGCTCGTGCAGATCCTCGGCGGTGAACAGCGCCGCCTGCAGTTCGCGAAGACGGCACCGACCGTGATCATGCTCGCGGGCCTCCAGGGCTCGGGTAAGACGACCTTCGCCGGCAAGCTGGCCAAGCAGCTCGAGGGCGAGGGGCACACGCCTCTACTCGTGGCCGCAGACCTCCAGCGTCCGAACGCCGTCAACCAGCTGCAGGTGGTCGCGGAGCAGGCGGGCGCGACGGTGTTCGCTCCGGAGCCCGGCAACGGCGTCGGTGATCCGGTGAAGGTGTCGCGCGACGGTGTCGAGTACGCCCGTCGTCAGCAGCACGACGTCGTGATCATCGACACCGCGGGACGCCTCGGCGTCGATGCCGAGCTCATGAAGCAGGCTGCGGACATCCGCAAGGCCGTGAGCCCCGACGAGGTCCTGTTCGTCATCGATGCGATGATCGGTCAGGATGCGGTGAACACCGCCAAGGCCTTCCAGGAGGGCGTCGACTTCACCGGCGTGGTCCTGTCGAAGCTCGATGGTGACGCGCGTGGTGGCGCTGCGCTCTCGGTGGCCTCCGTGACCGGACGACCGATCATCTTCGCCTCGACGGGCGAGCGCCTCGAGGACCTCGAACCGTTCCACCCCGACCGCATGGCGAGCCGCATCCTCGACCTCGGCGACATCCTGACCCTCATCGAGCAGGCCCAGCAGGCCTTCGATGAGGAAGAGGCCATGAAGATGGCCGAGAAGCTCGCGACCGAGGCCTTCACCCTCGAGGACTTCCTCGAGCAGCTTCAGCAGATGAAGAAGATGGGCTCCATGAAGAA
This sequence comes from Microbacterium sp. 2RAF4, assembly GCF_052115285.1. Taxonomy (NCBI): domain Bacteria; kingdom Bacillati; phylum Actinomycetota; class Actinomycetes; order Micrococcales; family Microbacteriaceae; genus Microbacterium; species Microbacterium sp. 2RAF4. The sequence goes on from NZ_JBFRGI010000001.1 coordinate 239,796, forward strand.
GATGCTCGGGATGCTCCCGGGTATGGGGCAGATGAAGCAGCAGCTCGACGACTTCGACGAGCGCGAGATCGACCGCACCGAGGCGATCATCCGCTCGATGACTCCGGGCGAGCGACGCAACCCGAAGGTTCTCAACGGTTCGCGTCGGCTGCGCATCGCCCGCGGTTCCGGTATGACCGTCACGGATGTCAACCAGCTCGTGCAGCGCTTCGAGCAGGCGGCGAAGATGATGAAGACCGTCGCTCGTGGGGGTACCCCCAACATCCCCGGCATGGGGCCCGTCCCAGGTATGGGACGCCCTGGCGCTTCGTCCAAGCGAGGGAAGAAGGGCAAGTCCTCCGGCAAGTCCCGCTCGGGAAACCCTGCGAAGCGCGCAGCGGAGAACGCGGGCATCGCGTCCTCCGCCACCACGGCCACCGGATCGGGATTCGGGCTCGGCGGCGGTGCTGCACAGGCTCCGAGCGAAGCCGACCTCGCCGAGATCCAGAAGCTCTTCGGCAAGAACTGAGCGCGCTCAGCGCGGCGCCGCGAGCGCTTCGCCGAGTGTCTCCTGGGCACGTTGGTCTGAGCGCGGCCTCGGACGCGAGACGACCTGCCCCAGGACGAGTGCGCCGAGCGTGAGCACGAATCCGATCGCCTGAGGCGCGGTGAAACGCTCGCCGGCGACCACCAGCCCCAGAAGTGTCGCGACGATGGGGGACAGGAGCGCGAGGAGCCCCGGCGCGATGACCGGCAGCTGCTGGACACCTCGGAACCAGAGCGTGTACGCGACGATTCCCCCGGCGGTGGCGAGCCACAGGTAGCCGAGAGCGGCGTCGCCGTCGATCTCCCTCGGTACGCCCTCGACCATCAGCGTGACCGGCAGCAGCAGCATGCCGCCCGCGCTGAGCTGCCAGCCCGCATAGGACACGGGACCCACCCCGACGGGACGACCCCAGCGCTTGGTGAGGATCATCCCCACTCCCGTCGCTGTGACACCGCCGAGGGCAGCGAGAACGCCCCAGAGATCGAGCTCGGCGGCCGGGCCGAGCACGACCAGAGCGACGCCTCCCGCGCCCACGACAGCCGCAGCGGCGGTGATCGGTCGGATGCGTTCGTGCAGGACGAGCGCCCCGAGAGCCAGGACGATGAGTGGCTGCGCTCCGGCCACGGCGGCGGCGACGCCGCCGGGAAGCCGCTCCGCGGCCAGGAACAGCAGAGGGAAGAACGCGCCGATGTTGAGCGCGCCGAGGGCGAAGGACTTCCACCACCACGACCCGGATGGAAGCCGTCGGCTGATGGCGACGGCGAGAAGACCCGCAGGGAGTGAGCGGAGCAGACCCGCGAACAGCGGGTGCCCTGCCGGAAGCAGTTCGGTGGTCACGAGGTAGGTGGTGCCCCAGGCGACGGGAGCCAGAGCAGTGGTCAGCACGAGCGTCATGCGATTCATGCCTTCAGCCTGCGACCATGAAACCGATGAGTCCAACGCATAATTGCACCATGATGCATGAAGAGAGATCATGAATCGTGGAACTCCAACAACTGCGGTACGTCGTGGAAGTCGCCGACACCCTGAGCTTCACCCGCGCCGCTGAGCGATGCTTCGTCACGCAGTCCGCGCTGAGCCATCAGGTCGCGTCACTCGAACGCGAGCTCGGGCGGCGCTTGTTCGTCCGGTCCAGTCGCCAAGTGCGCCTGAGCGAGGCGGGCGAGGCATTCATCGGTCATGCGCGCTCTGCCCTCCGTGCCGCTGAACGAGCCAGAGAGGATGCGGCGGCGGTCGACGGTGTCGTCGAGGGGACACTTCGGATCGGTGTCATCCCGACGGTGACCGCCGTCGACGTGCCCGCCGTGCTCGTCGCCTACCGTGCGGCGCACCCGGACGTGCGGGTGGAACTGCAGGTCGGGAACAGTGATGTCCTGATGCGCAGTCTCCGACACGATGAGCTCGATGTCGCCCTGCTGGGCCTGCGCGAAGGCGTTGAACCTCTGGGAGTGGCGTCCCGCGTTCTCTCCCGGGAGCGGCTCGTCGCCGTCTTCCCTCGGGGGCACGAGCTCGCGCACAGAAGCGACATCGACCTGGAGGACCTCGCGGGGATGACGTTCGCGGACTTCCCCGTGGCTACCTCGGGACGCGCTCAGAGCGACGCGGCATTCGCAGCGGCCGATCTCACGCGCGATGTCGCTTTCGAGGCCGACTCCGCCGCCCTCCTCCTCGGCCTGGTGGAGTCGGGATTGGCCGTGACGTTGCTGGCGCCGGGCACCGTCCAGCGCTCCGAGTTCGACGTGGCCACCGCGGCGGTACGCGACGGCCCGGTACGGATCGAGTATCTCGCTTGGGATACGGCGGCACCGCGGAACGTCGCTCGCGCCTTCCTCGCTGTCGTGGAAGCCGTCGCGTCGAGGCGGGCGAACTCGGACAACGCAGGGAAAAGCGGGTCCGGAGAATGAGCTCCGAACCCGCTTCGCCTTCGTGTCAGATCACTTCACGTCGTCGTCGACCCAGTCCATCGACTTCGTGACGGCCTTGCGCCACAGCCGCAGCTGGCGGTCGCGCTCTGCTTCGTCCATCGACGGCTCCCAGCGCTTGTCCTCCTGCCAGTTTGCGGAGAGGTCGTCGAGCCCGTTCCAGAACCCGACCGCGAGGCCGGCCGCATACGCTGCACCGAGGGCGGTGGTTTCCGCGACGACCGGACGCACCACCGGCACGCCGAGGACATCCGCCTGGAACTGCATGAGCGCGTCGTTCGCGACCATTCCGCCGTCGACCTTGAGCTCGGTGAGGTCCACACCGGCGTCCGCGTTCACGGCGTCGAGCACGTCACGCGTCTGGAAAGCGACGGCCTCGAGCGCTGCGCGAGCGATGTGGTTCTTGTTCGCGTAACGGGTGAGCCCGACAATCGCGCCGCGGGCGTCAGGACGCCAGTACGGAGCGAACAGACCGGAGAAGGCCGGCACGATGTACACGCCGCCGTTGTCCTCGACCTTGTCGGCCAGCTCTTCGACCTCAGGGGCCGAGGAGATGATGCCGAGCTGGTCGCGCAGCCACTGGATCAGGGATCCGGTGACGGCGATGGAGCCCTCCAGCGCATAGTGCGTTGGCTGGTCGCCGAGCTTGTAGCCGACGGTCGTGAGCAGCCCGTTCTTCGAGTGGACGATCTCCTCGCCCGTGTTGAAGATGAGGAAGCAGCCGGTGCCGTAGGTGTTCTTGCTCTCGCCCTTCTGGAAGGCCGCCTGCCCGAACGTCGCGGCCTGCTGGTCGCCCAGGATGCCAGCGATCGGTGTCTCGCGAAGCAGCGAAGAGTCCTCCGCCGCACCGTAGACCTCGGAGGACGAGCGGATCTCCGGCATCATCGAGCGCGGTACGCCGAACGCCTCGAGGATGTCGTCGCGCCATTCGAGCGTCTCGAGATCCATGAACATCGTGCGCGACGCGTTCGTCACATCCGTGACGTGCACACCGCCGTCGACACCGCCGGTCAGGTTCCAGAGGACCCAGCTGTCGGTCGTCCCGAAGATCAGGTCTCCGGCATCCGCCTTCTCGCGAGCGCCGTCGACGTTCTCGAGGATCCAGGCGATCTTGGTGCCCGAGAAGTAGGTCGCCAGGGGGAGCCCGACGACGGGCTTGAACCGCTCCACGCCGCCGTCCGCCGCGAGACGGTCGACGATCGCCTGCGTGCGGGTGTCCTGCCACACGATCGCGTTGTAGGCGGGCTTTCCGGTGGTCTTGTCCCAGACCACCGCGGTCTCGCGCTGGTTGGTGATGCCGACCGCCGCGATGTCGTGGCGGGTCAGGTCGGCACGGCTCAGGGCGAGTCCGATGACCTCCTGGACGTTGCGCCAGATCTCCGAGGCGTCGTGCTCGACCCAGCCGGCCTTCGGCAGGATCTGCTCGTGCTCCTTCTGGCCCGTCGCGATGATGCTGCCCTTCTTGTCGAAGATGATCGCGCGGCTCGAAGTCGTTCCCTGGTCGATGGCGAGGATGTAGTCAGCCATGTTGTTCTCCTTTGAAGTCAGGTCGTTCAGGCGAGGTGCAGCAGGACCGGCGCTGCAGCAGCGGCGATCGCGCCACCGATCAGCGGGCCGACCACCGGTACCCAGGAGTAGGACCAGTCACTGGAGCCCTTGCCCTTGATCGGGAGGATCGCGTGCGCAATGCGCGGGCCGAGGTCGCGGGCCGGGTTGATCGCGTAGCCGGTCGGACCACCGAGCGAGGCGCCGATCGCGACGACGAGCAGAGCGACCGGGAGGGCCGTGAGCGGTCCGAGGCCTCCGGGCGTTCCCACCTCGATGTCGCCGTAGTCCGCGAACGCGAGGATCACGAAGACCAGCACGAAGGTGCCGATGATCTCGGTGACCAGGTTCCATCCGTAGGAGCGGATCGCGGGGCCGGTCGAGAAGACGCCCAGCTTGTTGGCGGCCTCCGGCTCCTCGTCGAAGTGCTGCTTGTAGGCGAGCCACACGACGATCGCACCGATGATCGCACCGACGAGCTCGGCCGCGGTGGCGACGAGGAACATCGGGAAGTCGATCGTGCCGGAGATCAGCAGTCCGATGCCGACGGCCGGGTTGAGGATCGCACCGGAGTACGCGGAGACGAGCACACCGGCGAAGACCGCCAGGCCCCAACCCCAGTTGACCATCAGGAAGCCGCCTCCGAAGCCCTTGTTCTTCGCGAGCGCGACGTTGGCGACGACACCACATCCGAGCAGGACCAGCATCGCTGTTCCTACCAGTTCGGAGAGGAAGTAGAGACCGAGATTCACATCAGCCATGTCTTCTTTGACCTTTCTTGTGTGTCGGAGCCCCTCTGCCCCGACACTTTATGGGAGTTGCACCGCGAGGAGGGCGGCAGTCCGAGACCCCGTCAGCCGCGGGCGCGGGACGGGATATCGAGTCCGTGACGTTCGTTCAACAGTTCGCGGGTCTGCTCGACCTCGGCATCGTGGCGCGCTCGGTCCCAGCCGAGCATCGGCGCGAGGGCATCGGCGATCTCGTCCAGCACCTCGGCGGTCGCCCCGCCGGTGAACGCGATGCTGGTGCGACGCAGGATGACATCCTCCAGGCGGGTCACCAGCTCGTTCTGCACCATCCACTCGAGTTCACGCGTGGAGAGGTCACCGCCCGCGAGCGGTGCGTCCGCACCCTGCTCGACGAACTCCCAGACCTGAGCCGCGCGGGTGCCGTATCGGGCCAGGAGCTGATCAGCACGCGCGCCGGCGCCGGGAAGGTTCTCCTGGAACCAGATGCGCTTGGCCTTCTCGGTGCGGGGGAACTCGCGCCCACCGCCGATCGCGCGCCCCGCCGTCGAGACCGTCCTGGTGCGATCGATCAGGCCGAGCACCGTGTCGGAGAGGGATTCGCCGAGCGCGCGGAACGTGGTCCACTTGCCGCCGACGAGGCTCACGAGCGGCACGGCGCCCTTCTGATCGACCTCGACGCGGTAGTCGCGAGAGACGAAACCGGGGGCCGTGTCCTCGTGACGAGGCAGCGGACGGATTCCCGAGAACTTGTAGACGATCTGCTCGCGCGACACCGGGATGGTGGGGAACACGTGGTGGATGAGATCGAAGAAGTAGTCGACCTCCTCCTCGGTGCACACGGCCACTTCGCGAGGATCGGCATCGATGTCGGTGGTGCCGACGAGGACGCGTCCCTTGAGGGGGTAGATGAGGACGATGCGACCGTCGGAGTGCTCGAAGAAGATCTCTCGTCCGCGCGTCGCCTCGAGCAGTTCGGGGTGGTCGAGGACGATGTGCGAGCCCTTGGTTCCGCCCATGAACCTCGTCTCGGTGCCGAGTGCATCGTTCGTGAGGTCGGTCCAGGGGCCTGATGCGTTCACGACGACATCCGCCTGCACGGAGAACTCCGTGCCGCTCTCACGGTCTCGGAGCACGACCTTGTCGCCGTCACGAGCGACGGCTTCGACGTAGTTCAGCGCATGCGCGCCGGGGTGGGCGGATCGTCCGTCCTGGAGCACGTCCAGAGCCAGGCGCTCGGGGTCGTGCATCGAGGCGTCGTAGTAGGTCGCGGTGTACTTGATCTTGGGGTCGAGCGACGGCAGCTCGGCGAGCGACTTCTTGCGGCCGAGGAAACGGTGCCGAGGAACCGTGCCACCATCGCGCGAGAAGGTGTCGTAGATCGTCAGCCCGATCTTGATGAGGAAGGCTCCGCGCTCCTGCGGCTTGCCGCTCTTGTGCGTGAGGAAGCGCAAGGGTGCCGAGAGGATGCCCGAGAAGGTCGAGTAGATCGGGATGGTCGTCTCGAGCGGCTTCACGTAGTGAGGGGCGATCTTGAGAAGACCGTTGCGCTCCTCCACGGATTCGCGGACGAGCCGGAACTCGCCGTTCTCGAGGTAGCGGATGCCGCCGTGGATCATGTGGCTCGACGCGGAGGAGGCGCCGGAGGCGAAGTCCCCTCGTTCGACGAGCACGACGTCTACTCCCTGCAACGCCAGGTCGCGGAACGTGGAGATTCCGTTGATCCCACCGCCGATGACGAGGACGCTCGTGCGTCCGGATTCGCGGACAGCGCGAATCTCCGCGCGCTCCGCCGACGAGTGTGTCGAATCGATCATCGTCGACCCTCTCTTCCTTGCTTGCCACCAGCATCGACCTGTGTGACATCCCGCGCAAGCCCACTGCACATATGTGCAAGGATCGATGCTGAGGAGGACGTCATGGCCGGTGCAAGCGCGGAATCTCGCGACAGCAAGCTGATCGCGGCGCTCACGGCGGCGCAGCTCTACTACATGCAGGACAAGACCATGGAGGTCATCGCGAAGGAACTCGGCACGTCGAGATCGTCGGTCTCACGTCTGCTGAGCTTCGCGCGGGAGAGCGGGCTGGTCGACATCAGGATCAACTCGCCGCTCGAGCGTCTCGGGATGCTCGAACACCGGATCCGGGATCGGCATCGAGTGGCCGCGCACGTCGTGCCGATGCCGGAGATCCTCAGCGAGGTCGAGCGCCTCGAGCGTGTGGCTCTGACGGCAGGGCGTCTGCTGTCGCAGTTCGTCGATTCGAACATGGTCATCGGCGTCGCGTGGGGGTCGACCATCAGTGCTGTGAGTCGCGGACTCACCCAGAAGGAGACCCACAACACGACCTTCGTGCAGCTCAACGGCGCAGGCAACACCCAGACCACGGGCGTCGAGTACTCCAGCGACATCCTGCAGCGATTCGGCAGTGCGTTCGGCGCGCAGGTCCAGCAGTTCCCGGTGCCCGCGTTCTTCGACGATCCTGCGACCCGCGAGGCGATGTGGCGTGAACGCAGCACGCGTCGTGTGCTCGATCTGCAGGCGAAGATGGATGTCGCCGTGTTCAGCCTCGGTTCGCCCGCCGCCGAGGTGCCCAGCCGTGTCTATGTGGGCGGCTACCTCGGACGTGACGACTACCGCAGCCTCCGCGAGGACCATGCGATCGGCGATGTCGCCACCGTCTTCTTCCGCTCCGACGGGTCGTGGCGGGACATCCGCGTGAACGCGCGCGCCACGGGCCCCGGCCTCGATCGACTCCGTCGGGTTCCGCGCCGCGTGTGCGTCGTGTCCGGCATCCCGAAGCTGGTGAGCCTTCGCGCCGCCCTCGCGGCCGGACTCATCACGGATGTGGTCCTGGACGAGGGCCTCGCGCGGCGCCTCGTCGAGGACTGACCAGTGTCGTCCCGGGTGGGGCGTCCCGGGAGCTACGGCTCTTCGGTCGACGACTCGGGTCCGGTACGGAACTCCCTGATCAGATGGTGCACGACCGCCGAGAGGTCGCCGTCCGCAGCATCGGCGACGGCGAGCTGACGCGCGTAGCTGGCGCCCCCGTCCAGGATCGTGGCGATGCCGCCGAACTCCCGACCGCATCCGAGCTCGACTGCGGTGGGCGTCAGCGATTCGAGAGTCTCGGACAGATGCTCGCGGACGGGGCGCTGTGTGCCGGCGGCATCGACGATGACACGTGCGTCGAGCCCGTAGCGTGCAGCCCTCCACTTGTTCTCGCGGTGGAACCAGGCGGGAAGCTCGGGGAGCGTCTTCCCTTCGTCGAGCTGGCGTGAGAAGTCCTCGACCAGGACCTGCACGAGTGCGGCGACCGAGGCGAGCTCGGGCAGTGTCGACAGCCCGTCGCAGGCGCGCACCTCGATGGTCCCCCAGCGCGGAGCGGGACGGATGTCCCAACGCACCTCCGTGGCATCGGCCATCACGCCGGTCCGCACCATGTCGTCGAGATACGACTCGTACTGCGACCAGTCGTGCAGCGGCCAGGGGAGCCCGGCGGTGGGAAGCTGCTGGAACACGAGCGCGCGGTTCGACGCGTAGCCCGTCCGCTCTCCCGCCCAGTAGGGACTGGACGCGGCGAGCGACTGCAGATGAGGGAGGTACCCGGCGAGGGCGTTGATGATGGGGAAGACCTTGCGCTGATCCTCGACGCCGATGTGCACGTGGATGCCCCAGATCATCATGTTGCGCCCCCACCACTGAGTGCGCTCGATCAGCGTGTGGTAGCGCGACTTGTCGGTCACCTGCTGGTCGTACCACTGCGCGAACGGGTGGCTTCCCGCCGAGAGCAGCTCGATGCCTGCGGGATCGGTCGCGGCGCGGACCGCCGTGATCGCGTTCCCGATGTCGTCGACCGCGTGCGCGACGGAGTCGCCGATGCCGCTCGTCACCTCGATGGTGTTGGTGAGCAGCTCGCCTGTGACGGTGTGTCGCTCGTCCGCACTCTCGGCCTCGAGCGCGGCGAGCAGTTCGGGTGCGCGGCCGACGAGGTCACCGCTCACCGGATCGGCGAGCATGATCTCCCATTCGAGACCGACGGTGGACCGGGCCGAAGAGGCGAACTCGAGCTTCACCCGCACAGTCTGGCACGCGGCAGGCGCGACACGGCAACAGGGGTTTCGCCGCGTTTCGCGCCCGGCTCTCGGATCTGGCAGAATAGAGGGTCGGACGACCTGCTCGACCCTCTATCCAGCAGGAGTCCACACTCATCAGAGCTTCCGCCGGGTGTGCACCCCACTCTCCAGGCGACCGGTTCGTTTCCTTCCACACAATTCAGGAGAATCGTGGCTGTCAAGATTCGTCTCAAGCGCCTGGGCAAGATCCGCGCGCCTTACTACCGCATCGTCGTCGCCGACTCGAAGACCAAGCGCGATGGTCGCGTGATCGAGGAGATCGGCAAGTACCACCCCACCGAGGAGCCCTCGTTCATCGAGGTCGACTCCGAGCGTGCGCAGTACTGGCTCTCCGTCGGCGCCCAGCCGACCGAGCAGGTCGCTGCCATCCTCAAGATCACGGGTGACTGGGGCAAGTTCAAGGGCGACAAGGACGCGAAGTCCACGCTCAAGGTCGCCGAGCCGAAGGTCCCCTTCGAGATCGACGCGTCCAAGAAGTCCGTCGTCAAGCCCAAGGTCGAGAAGAAGGCGGAGGCTCCTGCTGAGGAGACTCCCGCCGCGGCCGACGCGGAGGCCGCTGAGGCTCCCGCAGCAGACGCAGAGTAATCCGTCGTGCTCGCCGCCGCGCTCGAACACATCGTCAAGGGGATCGTCGATCACCCGGAAGATGTCCGCATCAACGAATCCACATCGCCGCGAGGCGACCTCCTCGAGGTGCGTGTGCACCCCGACGACCGTGGACGCGTGATCGGGCGCGGCGGCCGCACCGCGAAGGCCCTTCGCACCCTCGTCAGCGCACTCGCTGACGGTCGGCGGGTCCGCGTCGATGTCGCGGACGACTGACGTGGTGGCGAAGGACCGCAACCAGGGCAAGAACCAGCTGCGAGTCGGGCGCCTCGTCAAGGCGCATGGGCTCAAGGGCGGGCTCAAGCTCGAGCTGTACACGGACAATCCCGAGGGACGTTTCGTCCCCGGAGCCGGTTTCACGTTGCAGGTGCCCGAGGCATCTCCGTGGCACGGCAAGGAGATCACGGTGCGCGAGTACCGGGTGATGAACGGCAACCCCGTCGTGTTCTTCGAGGACGTCGAGGACCGCGACGCGGCAGACAGCCTCGTCCGCGCCATCCTCTGGATCGATCAGGATGCCGACGAGGCCGAAGACGATGCGTGGTTCGACCACCAGCTCGTCGGCCTCGAGGTGGTCCGCGACGACAGCGTGATCGGTCGAGTCGTTCGCGTGGAGCATTTCCCCGCACAGGACCTCCTCATCGTCAAGGCAGGGGAGGACGAGGTGATGGTGCCCTTCGTCTCTGCCATCGTGCCCACCGTCGACGTGCAGGCTGGTCGCGTGATCGTGACTCCGCCGCCCGGACTCTTCGAAGAGCTCCCGGAATCCACCGACGCCGAGCCGCAGGCAGGCACGGACGCCGACGCGTCCGAGTGATCGCTGATACGGGTCCCCGTGCGCATCGACGTCCTCTCGATCTTTCCGTCCTACTTCGACGGGCTGACGCTCTCGCTGCTCGGAAAGGCTCAGGCGACCGGGCTCATCGATCTCCGCATCCGAGACCTTCGCGACTGGACCTCGGACCGTCATCGCACCGTTGACGACACCCCCTACGGCGGCGGAGCGGGCATGGTGATGAAGCCGGAGCCCTGGGGACTCGCCCTCGACGACATCAGCGAAGCCGCTGCTGCGACGGGCGCTGAACGCCCCACCATCATCTTCCCGTCGCCCGCCGGAGAAGTGTTCACCCAGAAGACCGCGCGTGATCTGGCGACTCGCGGGCATCTCATCTTCGGCTGCGGCCGCTACGAGGGCATCGACGAGCGCGTGTTCGAATACGCCGCCGAGCGGGGCGAGGTCCGGCTGATCAGTCTCGGCGACTACGTCCTCAACGGGGGAGAGGTCGCCACGATGGCGATGATCGAGGCCATCGGCCGGCTGATCCCGGGTGTCGTCGGCAACCCCGAGAGTCTGGTCGAGGAATCCCACGAGGACGGTCTGCTCGAGTATCCGTCGTACACGAAGCCCGCATCGTGGCGGGGACGAGCCGTGCCCGACGTGTTGCTGAGCGGAAACCATGCGGCGATCTCCGCGTGGCGCCGCGAGCAGCAGATCGAGCGCACCCGGTCGCGGCGTCCCGATCTCCTCGGCGACGACACGTCGCCCTCTTCCTGACCCAGGCCTCGAACCGCGAGCGCATCTCTCAGAGCATGCGCTCGGAGGCGCCGTCGATCTCGAACACGACCCCGTGGGGGTGCCTCAGCCCGAGTGCGGTCGAAGCATCCAACCCTCGCAGCTCCGCGCGCAGCATGCGCCCGATCATCTCGTGGCTGATGAGAAGCGGGATGCCTTGTGACACCCATCCGCAGCTGCTGAGTGCCTTGCGTGCACGTGCTCTGGCCTGCGCGTAGCTCTCCCCGCCGGGGAAAGCCCACCCGTAGCGGTTGGCCGCCCGCTCTTCCCTCGCGGTCGGATACTCCGCGTCGATCTCCTCCCATGTCAGGCCGCTGAGCTCGCCGTGGTCGAGCTCGGCGAGCTCCGGCACCTCGACCACGTCGGCACCGAGGCGTTCTGCGACGATCGTCGACGTGTGCACCGCCCTGCCGAGCGGACTGGAGCATACAGTGCGGACGCCGACGTCCATCAGGCGATCCGCGATCGCATGCGCTTGTTCGACCCCGTCCGGGGTCAGAGGCGAATCGAGCCGCCCCTGCAGGCGACGCTCTCTGTTCCACTGGGTCTGCCCGTGACGCGCGAGGAGCACTCGCTCCGGCACATGACGATCATGCGGAATCATGGACTCAGGATGGCACACCGAGGCGCCGACCGCGCCTGCGTACGGCGTCCGAAACAACCGATACGGCGATCAGCGACGTCGCAGGTCAGTCGACGCCGAGGAACGACCGGTCGGTCAGGATGATCGGCCCCTGCTCGGTGATCGCGATCGTGTGCTCGGAGTGCGCGCCGCGGGAGCCGTCTGCGCTGCGCAGCGTCCATCCGTCGGGGTCCGTGACGAGCTCGTCGGTCGTGGCGAGAAGCCAGGGCTCCAGGGCGAGGACCAGGCCGGCGCGCAACGGGAAGCCGCGACCGGGGCGTCCGTCGTTGGGGACGTGGGGGTCGCCGTGCATCGTCCGGCCGACGCCGTGGCCGCCGAAGTCCGTGTTGATCGAGTAGCCCTCACCGTGTGCGATCGTGGCGACCGCTGCGGAGATGTCGCCGATGCGGTTCCCGACGGAGGCGGCGTCGATCGCCGCGGTCAGGGCCCGCTCGGTCGTGTCGATGAGTCGGAGATCCTCGTCGCTGGCTGTTCCGACGACGAACGAGACAGCGGAATCGGCGACCCAGCCGTCGACCGCGACCGCGAAGTCGAGCGTGACGAGGTCGCCATCGCGGAGCACGTAGTCGTGGGGGAGGCCGTGCAGAACGGCGTCGTTGACGGAGGTGCAGATGACCTTCCCGAACGGGCTCGCTCCGAACGAGGGGTGGTAGTCGATGTAGCACGACTCGGCGCCGGCGCGACGGATCATGTCGTGCGCGCGGCGATCGATCGAGAGCAGGTTGGTTCCGACCTTGGTCTCGTCACGCAACGTCGCCAGGGTTTCGGCGACGAACCGCCCGGCGGCGCGCATCTCTTCGATCTCGGCGGGGGTGCGCAGTTCGATCATCGGTTGTCCTCTCGTCCGTCCTATTCTCCCTGATCGTGAGGCCGCGGAAGGTCGCGCGCTCTCAGCGAACACGGGAGCACGCGGGAGATCGCCGTCGTACCATCTCAGCATGTGGTTGCGACAGGCCTACTTCCGCTGGCTCCTCCCGGCGGCTTTCCTGCTGCCCCTGTGGCTGCTGATCGGGTGGGGGGTCTTCCAGGGCGGCTGGTCGATCCTGTGGGTGCTGCTCGTCGCCATGCCGTCCGTGTTCCTGGGGCAGCTTCTCCTCACGCTTCTGACGCGGTCCCGTCCGTCCGTCCGTATCGAGCGAGCGGTCTCGTGGTGGGACGTGGCCGGGTTCACGGTCTGGAACGGCCTCACGATCGCGGTCGGATTCTTCATCGACGGCGCCTTCCCGTGGTTGCTCACGGGGGCCATCGTCGCCGGGATCGCGCTGATCTGGCTGCAGTTGTGGCAGCTGTGGAACGAAGCGAGGGGAAGCGGAGCGCGGTTGCGCGAGACCATCTCCTGGTCCACGATCCCGACCGTCGATGAGCCGTCAGCGCCGACGCGTGCGCATGAGGTCATCGTGGTGCGGGAGACGGACATCCGGGACTGACACCGCGTTTTGGCCCGTCGCCGCATTCGTGGCAGAATGGTTGTTTGTGCTGTGACCGGCTCTGCCACAGGGGAGCCCGCGGACGCGTCAGCTCCGTACAGCTCAACCCTTTTCTTGTTCCTTTGAATACATGCATGCGACCTGTGGCGGGTGCAGAGAGAGACGATCATGCAGATCCTCGACGCCGTCGACGCGGCTTCCCTCCGTTCGGACATCCCGGACTTCTTCCCCGGTGACACCGTCAAGGTGCACGTCAACATCACCGAGGGCAACCGCTCTCGTATCCAGGTCTTCCAGGGTGTCGTCATCGGCCGCCAGGGTGACAGCGTCCGCGAGACCTTCACCGTCCGCAAGATCAGCTTCCAGGTCGGCGTCGAGCGTACCTTCCCGGTGCACTCCCCGGTGATCGACCACATCGAGGTCGTCACCCGCGGTGACGTGCGTCGCGCGAAGCTCTACTACCTCCGCCAGCTGCGTGGCAAGAAGGCGAAGATCAAGGAGAAGCGCGACCGCTGAGTCGACGCATCTCCGAAGCACCCCGGGACACGATGTCCCGGGGTGCTTTGTTCTCCGCCCGGTGTGCGACCCTAGATATCGTCGCCGCACGCCGGCGCATGATCGTGAAGGAACCAGATGACTGAATCCCCATCCGCGCCCACGTCCAGACGACGCCGCGGGTTCCTGGTCTTCCTTCGAGACGTGCTGGTGATCGTGGTGATCGCCGCGTTGGTGTCCTTCGTCGTGAAGACCTTCGTCGTCCGCTCCTTCTACATCCCCTCCGCGTCGATGGAGCGCACGCTCCTGGTCAACGACCGTATCCTCGTCGACGAGCTCACTCCGCGCTGGACCGACTACGAGCGCGGAGACGTCGTCGTCTTCAAAGATCCGGGTGGGTGGCTGGACGGACAGCCGCAGACACCCGCACAGCCGCCTCTGGTCGAGGCGGTCGACTGGGTGCTGAACTTCGTGGGCATCTCCGCGACCGACTCGCAGGATCATCTCGTCAAGCGGGTGATCGGTCTTCCTGGCGACCACGTGGTCTGCTGCAACGCGCTCGGACAGATCACGATCAACGGCGCGCCGATTGACGAGCTCAGCTACCTGAATCTCCCGCAGGGCGACACTGCCGCGTCGAACGAGCCATTCGACGTCGTCGTCCCGGAGGATTCCGTGTGGCTGCTGGGTGACAACAGGGATCGCTCGCGCGACGCCCGCGCGCACCAGGACCTGCCCAGCGGCGGCTTCGTCCCGATGGAGAACATCGTGGGCAAGGCGTTCCTCACGACGTGGCCGCTGAACCGGCTGGGACCGATCGACGGCCATCACGAGATCTTCAACGGCGTCCCGGACCCGGAATGACCGTCATCGCGCCGAAGCTCACCCTGGAACGTCGGCTCCTCGGCGAGTGCGAACTGATCATCTCGCTGGACGAGGTGGGTCGTGGTGCGCTCGCGGGACCGGTCGCGGTGGGTGCAGCCGTGATGGACGCGACAGGCGCGCGTCGTCGTGTACCCGAAGGGCTGCGTGATTCGAAACTCGTGACGGAGAAGCGCAGGCCGGAGGTTGCCGCCCGCGCCGCCGCGTGGGTGCAGGCCTCGGCGGTCGGTTGGGCGAGCGCGGCGGAGGTCGACGAGGTCGGCATCATGAGGGCGCTCGGACTCGCCGCGTCCCGTGCGGTCTTGGCCGTCGCCGCGCAGGGCGCCGCGCTCGACGGAGCTCTGATCCTGCTCGACGGGAACCACGACTACGTGTCGAAGGTGCATCCGACTCCGCTGAATGTGCGTCCCGTGGTCAAGGCGGACCGTGATTGTGCTTCCGTATCTGCGGCCTCCGTCATCGCGAAGGTCGCGCGGGACGGCTACATGGCGGAACTTCATGAGACGCATCCCGCGTATCAGTGGAACCGCAACAAGGGCTATGCCAGCATCGAGCATCGCGATGCCATCCGGACGATCGGACTGTCGCCGCACCACAGGGCGTCGTGGGCCATAGCGGACGCTCCCACGCTGTTCTGACAGGGGTGCCGAGGACGCGTCCCGGCAGCCGATGACGCGCCCCGGTGCCCGCGACTCTAGGATGGACACATCATGGATGAGGAAGCCTTCGACGACTACGACCGCGAACTCGAGCTGGCACTGTTCCGGGAGTATCGGGATGTGGTGTCGCAGTTCCAGTACGTCGTGGAGACCGAGCGCCGGTTCTACCTGGCCAATGACGTGAGCGTCGTCCGCCGAGACACCGAGCACGACTTCTATTTCGAGATCTCGATGACGGACGTCTGGGTGTGGGACATCTACCGTGCGGATCGCTTCGTGAAGGCCGTGCGGGTGCTCACGTTCAAGGACGTCAACGTCGAGGAGCTGCAGCGCAGGGAGTTCGAACTCCCGCAGGAGCTCTCGCTCGACGGCGAGTGACGAAGCCTCTCGTGCTACCGCGCCCGGGCTCACTCCACACTGCGCTGTAGAGCCGACTTCTCCCCAGATGCCGTGAATCTGCAGCCGTGCCCCGATCCCGGTAGCTGGTCCGCGTGATGCTGGGCAGATGGCAGCGAAGGATGAACTCGGAAGAGCGGGAGAAGACCGCGCCGCGCAGCATCTGAGGAGCAGCGGATACACCGTGCTCGCGAGGAACTGGCGGTGCACGCAGGGGGAGATCGACATCGTCGCCGTCTGCGGCGATCATCTCGCCGTGGTGGAGGTCAAGACGCGGCGGACGGACTCGTTCGGGCACCCGTTCGAGGCGATCGACGCGCGCAAGCGCCGGCGGCTCTGGCAACTGGCGCAGGCGTGGATCGCGGAGCATCCGGGAATAGCGCGGGGGCGAGAAGTGCGCATCGAGGCGATCGGCATCATCGGAGCCGACCCGATCACCGGTGTGCTCGAGCATCTCGTGGACATCGCGTGAGCACCGCGCGTACCTGGGCTGTCGCGCTGACCGGCGTGGACGGACACCTCGTCGAGGTCGAGGCCGACATGTCGAACCAGACGCCCGAGTTCCGGATCATCGGCCTTCCCGACAAGTCATTGGGAGAAGCCGTCCAGCGCGTGCACAACGCCTGCAAGAACGCGGGCTTGGATCTGCCACGTCGACGGCTCACCGTCAACCTGTCGCCCGCAAGCCTTCCGAAGCATGGCGCCGGGTTCGATCTGGGCGTCGCCGTGGCGTGCCTGGCCGCAGGTGGAGCCGTCGAGCCGCGTTCCATCGCCCGGACGGTCCATATCGGCGAACTCGGTCTCGACGGCAGGATCCGACCGGTGCCCGGCGTCCTCCCCGCGGTCTTCGCTGCGGCACGAGCGGGATTCGAGACGGCGATCGTGCCACACGGGAACGAAGCAGAGGCGAGGCTGGTGCCCGGTATCGACGTACGCGCAGCCGGGTCCCTGGCGGAGGTCGCCGTGTGGCACGGCGCCGACGTGGAAGTGCCCGATGTCGACTTCGTGGAGGTGGCGTCCGACACACGGAGCTCGAGCGAGGCCCTCGATCTCGCCGAGGTGATCGGGCAGGAGGAGGCCGTCGAAGCTCTCATCGTCGCCGCAGCCGGTGGGCACCACATGCTCTTGAGCGGTCCGCCTGGCGCCGGTAAGACGATGCTCGCCCGGCGACTGCCCGGCATCATGCCCGCGCTCGATGAAGAGGAGGCGCTCGAGGTCGCATCCGTTCGCTCGCTCAGCGGAGAACCGGTGTCGGCGCTGGACCCTCTCCCTCCGCTGGAGGCCCCGCACCACAGCGCATCGGTCGCGGCGCTGGTCGGTGGCGGCTCCCGTGTCGCAAGACCGGGAGCGATAGCGCGTGCGCACCGCGGCGTACTGTTCCTCGATGAAGCAGCCGAGTTCTCACGCGTCGCGCTGGATGCCCTGCGCCAGCCGCTGGAATCGGGGGTGATCGCTGTGCACCGGGCCGGATTCACCGCGACCTTCCCCGCGAGATTCCAACTCGTGCTCGCGATGAATCCCTGTCCCTGCGGAAATCATGGAGTGCGCGGCGCGGAGTGCGTCTGCCCGCCGATGGCGATCAGACGCTACTCCACCCGTCTGTCCGGACCGCTACGCGATCGCATCGACATCGATCTCCAGGTGACAAGGGTCGCCGCATCGCGGGCGACGGGTGACGCGAGTGCGGAGCTGAGCACTGAGCGGGCGCGGGATCGTGTCGCGGACGCGCGGGCGAGAGCAGCGTCCCGTTGGAGGAGCACCCGATGGCGTCGTAATGCGGATGTGCCGGGTACCTGGTTACGGCAGGGAGCGCTCCGGCTGCCCGCTTCGACGCGATCGCCGCTCGACCGGGCACTGGAGCGTGGCGCGCTGACGCTTCGCGGCTACGACCGCGTTCTCCGGGTCGCATGGACCATGGCGGACCTGGCTGCGCTGGACAGGCCGGGAACCGACGAGATCGGCCGCGCACTGCACCTTCGAAGGGGGCTGCCGCGATGATCGATGAGCTCCTGTCCGATGCCGAAGCTGTGGCCCTCGCGGAGGAGATCCATCCCGGTGAGAGTGTGGACGAGTGCATGGCACGCGTCGCATGGACCGTGATCGCGGAGCCGGGCGATGCCGTCGCCGGTGCTCTGATCGCGGAACTCGGTGCTGCGGAGGCACTCTCCGTGGCCGTGGGGCACTCATCATCGCTGCTGTCCCCGGGAAGCGCGAACGCAGCGGCATCCCGCATGCTCGCCGACGGGCGGGCGCGTTGGATCCCGCGGGCAGCACCACGAGCCGTGCTGACAGCGCTCCACGGTGCCGCTGCCGCTGGTGTCCGGCTGCTGATACCCGGCGACGCGGCTTGGCCCGCCGCCCTCGATGATCTCGGACCGCATGTCCCCGCCGCCCTGTGGGTGCGGGGTCGTGTGGAGCTGCTCGACCATCAACCTCGCGTGTCCATCGTCGGTGCGCGCGCTTCCTCGGGGTACGGCGAGCACGTGGCCGCAGAGATCGCGGGGGATCTGGCAGCCACAGGCGTGGTGATCGTGTCGGGCGGTGCGTACGGGATCGACGGAGCCGCCCATAGAGCTGCCCTCGGAGTCGAGGGCGCGACAGTGGCGTTCCTCGCTGGCGGAGTCGACCGTGCGTACCCGGCGGGGCACCAGGCCCTCCTGACGCAGATCGCCGAGGAGGGGGCGCTGGTGAGCGAGCCACCCTGCGGCACCGCGCCGACGAAGTGGAGGTTCCTGGCGCGTAAACCCTCTCTATGATGACGGTATGGAACTAGTGGACATCTATGTGCGTCTCTCGATCTTCGATGAATCTAAAGATGGCATGGATCGCCAGGAGTCCGACCTGAGGGATTGGGCGTCCACCAAGAACATGGCAGTGCGGAAGGTCTGGCGTGATCCAGGCGTGAGCGCCTACAAGAACACCCGGCGCAAGCACTTCGAGAACGCTGTAAGCGCCGTCGTCACGGGCGAGGTTTCTACCCTGCTCGTGTGGAAGTTGGACAGGCTGAGCCGACGTGGAGCCGGTGCGGTCGGCACTCTCCTCGATGATCTGGAGAAGGCCAAGGGTCGGATTCTGTTCTTCAAAGACGGCCTGGATACGTCGGAGCCGTCCAACCGCCTGCCGATCATCCTCGTCAGCGAACAGGCCCTTGGCGAATCAAAGAACACCAGCCTCCGGATCAACTCTAAGAACGAAGCGCTGATGAAAGCCGGACTTCCGCCACTAGGTAAGCGGCGCTTCGGATACCTGCCAGCCGATCAGACGTTGAAGCGGACAGTGAACACGGTGGAGCATCCTGACGAAGCTTCCATCATCCGCCACCTGTTCGCCAGCTACATTGGCGGGGCGTCGATCCACTCTCTGGCCGACGAACTCGGATGGCGTACGGGCAGGGTTCGCGACACGCTGATGAACGCGGCCTACGCCGGGAGGTTGAAACTCGGTGAGGTCGAGTACGAAGCCGCCGACAGTGTTGATCGGCTGATCAGTGCGGAGGACCACGCGCTTGCCTTAGCTCGGCTTCAGTCCTCCTCCGCCGTCTACCGGGGTTACAACCCACACGGGGGAACGATCAAACATCTGGCGTCCGGGATCGCACGCTGTGGGGTCTGCGACTCCCCGGTGATGTTCCGGAACACGTACGTTTGCAAGGCCGTCCCAACGCGGCACATGAGCATCACCGAGAAGTCTCTCGACAACCTCATCCGCACTCGGACTGTCGAGACGCTCCTTGATGCAGAGTTCCGAGTTGAGCTGGAGCCGGGTTCTCGTAGCGCCGTCCAAATCAATGCCGATCTGACTGGAACGGAGGGCGAGATTCAGGATGTCCTCAGTGGCCTCTCTAACGGCCTGAAGATGAATCAGCTACTTCCGCACCTGAAGCCGCTCCAAGAGCGACAGGAGGCGCTGCAGCGCGAGTTGGAGGCCTACTCAGCGTCGAGCGTGCAGGCGCGCGTTCTGAGCGAGGTCGCCGCATCTATGAGGAGGTCGGCTGAGGTCTGGGCCGCGAAACCTCCCGGAGTGCGCACGCAACGCATGCTTGCGAGTCTCGCCTACGATGATCTGCCGCTGAATCAGAAACGGGAACTGATCGACGGACTGTTCTCCATCGTGATTCATCCGGGGCGCGGAACAGAGCGAGTGAAGATCACGCCTAAGCGCGCTTGACGGCTCCACGCCCGGTGTCGCGCGACACGCCCGGGCATCATCCGAAGCTTCCACAATCGAGCACCTGGCCAGAGTTTACGAAGCGTCACGCATATTTCGCATACCGACCAATAGCGGCATACAGCGACCGTTAGCGCCGACGCTTGGCGTCCCCAATCCACAGAGTTGCACACAGGTTCACCCTCAGACTGTCGGGGGCACGCCGTAACCTGTAGGCACGAGGTTCCCCTTCATCGCAATTAGGTCCGCCAATCAAAGGACGTGGGGATGTTCGGGGAATCTTGTGAAATCGAATCGGAGATAGCGTGCGTGAATGATGAGGAGCATCGCGCAGTGGTCGGAGTCGGGTGCAGCGAATGCGGTACCCGCACGTGGGAATCGTTCGGAGATGGGAGCCTCAGCACGATGCAGTCATAGGTGACTGCCACTTAGACCAAGAGGGCGAGTGCTGGTTTTCCTTCCCAGCACTCGCCCTCAGTCTTGCTTGGGGTTGCACTCCCTGCGCTACCCTGAGCGCATGACGGCAACTGCGCACGAAGGCGTGCGTCAGACGAATGGGGACACTGATGGCGAATGAAGTGTACGTAGGTGGGGTCCAGCTGGAAATTATGTCCGGCGACGTGAGTCACTTCGACATGGCGGTGCGCAAGCATCTTGATAGCGGCGAAGAGTGGTTCGTGTACTCGCAAGAGAAAGTTCACTACCAGCTTCACATCACCAAGGCGACGGACATCATCATCCGTTACGACAACTGACCACAGCCTTTAGGTGGCGCTCAGAGCGCGGTACACGCTCGCACGGCTCATGCCCGCGAGCTTGGCGATTTCAGAGGGTGTGCGGCCCTTGGCCTTCAGCTTATGGACCTCTGCCACCTTCGATGGTGAGAGGGCCGTGCGGGGCCGTCCTGCTACCTGTTCACCGGCTTGAGCGCGGGCCGCCCGCGCCGCTCTGGCCTCTGCTACTCGCTCGGCGTTCATTTCTCGTTCCCACTCCGCCATGAGGGTCATGAGTCCGCGCATGAGTTTCCCGGTAGCGCCAGTCATGTTCTCGCCGTCCTTGAGGCTGAGCACGGTCACCCCGCGTTCCTCAAGCTCTGCAATCGTGCTGAGCACGTGCAGGGCGCTTCGCCCGAGTCGATCCAGGCTCACAACCTGAATCTGGTCCCCGTCGCGTACACGGCTGAGGAGGTCATCGAGACCGGGGCGCGTGGTCTTCACGCCGCTGATCGTGTCGGCGTAGATGTCGGCGGGGTCGATGCCAGCCGCCACGAGTGCATCCGTCTGACGGTCGAGGTTCTGCGCTGCCGTGCTGACTCGGATGTAGCCGAACGTCTTCTGAGTGGTCATGTCCACTACTGTATCCGTTACACACTTCTGAGACAAGTCACAGATACAACTTTCGAGACGGAGAATCGGGTCTATCCGTACAAGAATCCATCGGGTGTAACGGATGACCGAAAGCATGGATTTGAGACAGAGCGATCCCCTCGACTCAGTGAGACGAAGACGAGGGGATCGGGTGCCGCCGTGCTTGCCTCAGGATCGCGGACGGCGTTCCTCACGGTAGAGCTACTAGAAGACCCGTGAGGAAGTTTCAAGAAAGTCAGGTGCGGCGCGTGCGTTCGTTCTGCTCGGCCAGGAGGGTACTCAGGCGTTCCTCGTCAGTCCCGAAGCGGTTGCGCATGAGTTCGGCCTCCATCTCGGGGGGCCACTCCTCGGGCTGATACTGCCGGTCGGCAGCGGCTGCGGGGTTCGTGCGCTGGTTGTGTTGAGATTCCGCGATGATCGCGCTTAGTCGGTCGTCAGTCATTTTCATCTTCTTCCCATGCGATCCATGCGCGTAGATGCGCCATGACGGTTTCGTAGGCGTCTGCTTGATTCCGTGTCAGCCAGAATCGTTGAGGCAGGCCGTCGAGTGCGATTGCCAGATCAGCGGTGAGCCTTACAAGGTCCGCTCGCTGTGCTGCTGTGCTTCGTGCTGTTCGTGTGGGCATCAGTACTCCCGCAACGTCCATTGAGTCGTTCCTCGCTGCTCGGGATACTTCTTCGCAATCTGGCGGAGGGCGCCGATTCTCTCGTCAGGATCTGAAATCTTCTTCGCGTACTCCACCTCCGCCTGGTGACGGTGGTATCGCGCGCCATAGGCATCATCGTCACCGATGCCCATGCCTTCCGGCGCGGGGCCATGACCGAAGCGGACTTCTCCCCACCTCGCTCGCTGGTCTTCCTCACTGAGGTCCAACCAGCTGTTTCCCTCGCGGTCGTATGTCTGCTCAATCTGCTTCGCCGTGAGGGTGACGGTTTGGCCTTGGTAGAGGACGATGCCGCCGTAGGTGTCACGGGGGACCGTCAGGCCGGTCTTCAGTGCGTGAATGGTCACAGTGTCTGTCTTGGGGGTCATGATCGGTTCCTGTTCTTGATCTGCGCGCTGAGAGCATTCGCTAGCCCTCGGGTCTCTGGGTTCTCGGACAGCACTCCAAGAAGGTCGGGGGCGGAGTCTGGATATGTGCGCACGAACAGACGAACGCCCACTGTCAGCGCCTGGACCTCTTCGAGAGCTTCATCGATAGACGTGTCATCGATCCCAAGCTCCGTGATGAGCTTCGCCAGAATCTCCGCCTCACCCTTGATTGCGCGGCTCTGCGCCATTGGTGAAGCTGTGAGCTTGGACTGTCGGCGGACGGTGCGGGCATGATCGGCCGCTTCGACGAGGCGGGATAGAACCAGGGTCACGCCAGGTGCGTCATCGACGATCTTTGCCAGCTCTGATTTTCGAGATAGTGCGTACCTTCCGATGCTTGCAACGCTCGTCCCACCTACCGTGCGTGCGATATCGGCGTAACTAACACCATCATCAAGCATCGTGTCAATGCGTGTTCGTTGTGGGTGTGTTACCACCGTTGAATTTCTACCCATGGGTTTCCCTGTATTTTCAAGGGTAGTGGTGCACGGACCTCGATGAAAAGAAATGCACCACTACCCACTGTGAAGAAGAAAAGGCGTTACCTGATGAGATGGAGTCCAACGCCTTCCCATGTACTACTATCGGTCATAGTGTCTCGAAACTTCACAGAATTCGAGAAGTTTTTGAGATATATTTCTACAGTCCCGCCATCTGGCGGAATTCGTCCACGGTGAGACCAGGCCTTGGGAAAGGATCATCTTCGTCAAGATTCACTTCTAATCCACCCCAGACATCTTGAGGTGTTTTTTCTTTTGCCGCGCCGTCGCGTGCCGGAGGCATAGCGACGATAGGCGCGGGCGAGGATTTATCCGAGCTGTTCTTTTCGATCTTGTGATCTTTTGTTCTTATCATTGGCTCTGGAGCATCAGTCTGTAGCTCTGGAGCATCAGTCTGTAGCTCTGGAGCACCAGTACTGGTGCTCTCAGCCACCACTGCCCGTTCTTGCGTGCGTGACTCTGGAGTCCAGTGCTGGTTGGCGAGCTTCAGCACTTCGCGGACGAATGGTGACTTTCTGAAGCTGTAGTTTTCGGACAGCTTGCCGTTGCGGCGCTGATGATCGACAACGACAATGACCCCTTGGGCCTTAAGGAAGTCAAGGACGACCTTTGTAGTACGTGGAGTGGTTCGCGAGATTGCCGCGATGCCGCGCTGGCTCAACCGGCTCTTCTGGCCCGTCGCATAGTTGATATGCTGGGCAAGGGCCATTCCGACGCCCCAGAATGCCCCGCCTGGAACATTGTGGCGCTTTAGGATGACATCCGGGCAGTATTCAAGGAACTTGCGAAACTCCATGGCGCTGAGCAACTGAGGATCGTTAGGTTGTTTCGGGGTAAGCTTCGTAGCCATATCATCATCAATCTGTTCTTGACCTTCTCAGGTAGGAGGAGAAGGCTGGAATCTCGCCGAGCGCGGATTGATGATGAAGAGACGCAAACCCGGCGAGATTCCAACTGAATGTTGTGCGTTGCTCCTACACTCCGCTTGGGTCTACTATCGCGCTGAGACCCATGGGCTTATACGTCTCATTCGTCCAATTGTGCAATGTCACTAGGCTTTTTCTTGTTTCTCGCGTTCGCGGGATTCACGGGCTGTTCCTCCAGCGGATCAGCGAGAAGCCGGTAAATCGTCGACGGTGCAAGATCCACTTGTTCGGAGATGGCATGCAAGGTCAAACCCGCCTGCCGCAACTCGTGTACGTGTCGGCGGTGTTCCTCGGTGACCTTCGTAGGGGCTTTACGCGGCTTCTGGGCGCTTATCAGTGCCTCCCGCTCCCTCTGCGCCTCATAGGCTCCTTCGATGGCTGCACGGGCTTTGTAGGCGTTCCTCGCAACTTCCTGCCGGGCCTCTGTGACGATGCGTTGGCGGTCAGCGGAGGTTGGTGCGTGGATGAGCACGCGATGCAGGTAGGAGTGCCTAGCGGGTGGCAGGTCGAGAGCACGGAGCGCTCTCAGGGCTTGGATCAGTTCGTCGTCAACGTTCATCACTCCACGGTGATGAACTTTGCCGGGGCGTGGGGCCGGGGCGCGCTAGCGGTTCGTTACGCGGTGGTGAACGTCCCGGTGCGGGTCATGCCAGTCCGCGCAAGTGTCGTTGCTCTGCCAAGAACTCATCATCAGTGAGAGCCCTGACGCGATCTAGTTCGGCCTTCGCTTCGCTTCGGCTCGCGCGCAGGCCGACAGCACGGTGGAGCGCAGCGTTGGCTTCGCCCTTCTCGCGCTCGGCTTCGGCAGGGTATCCACTGCCCGCGGACTCCCTGGCGGCTTCGAGCTTCGAGTTCTTCTCGCCGTCTTGCGTGGCCGCTTGTGAGTCCAGCTCCGCGACGCGAGTGATGAGAGCGGAGATCTCCTCCGAGCGTGTCGGCAACGCCTGCAGTAGGTCCAGCTTCTTCGCGGCCAATGCGACCTCCTCAGCGATACGTCGTGTTCGGTTCTCACCGTGAAAGACGAAAGTCGAGACGAACGCTGCAAGCGTCGCACCGAAGATGAGTCCGATTCCAGCGGCGAACGCGTCTCTCCCCGTCATACCTTGCGTTGCCACAAAGAAGACAAGCGCGAGAATGAAGCTCGCGCCGGTTGCGATGCCGAAAATCCAGGTCCACTTTGCACTCACGCCACCGAACTTATCGTCCTTGGGGGATGATGCGCTTGCCATGCACCCCATCCGCTTGGCGTTCGAGAATTTCAACAGTCATGGTCATGGTTTACTCGCGAGGAATCGTCTGATCGCCGCGCTGGGACACGCGACCGTCGTCGTCGAAGCGGGCTGGCGGAGCGGATCCTTGAACACCGCAGGTCATGCTGCGACGCTCGGGCGTCCACTCGGTGCCGTCCCCGGGGCGGTGACCTCCGCCTCATCGGCGGGGTGCCACCGGTTGCTGCGCGAATACGACGCGCAGTGTGTCACGTCGGCCCAGGAGGTGCGAGAGCTGTTCGGCGCGATGGGTCATCGACCGGAGCCGAGCCTGGGGGAGCGTGATCCTCTTCACAGTCGCATCCTGGAAGTCATGAGTAGCCGGACTCGCCTCTCGATCGACGAGGTCGCCCGCCGGTCGGGGCTCTCGCCTGATCGTGTCCGATCAGTGCTCGGCCTTCTGCACCTGGAAGGAGATGTCGCGCTCGACGGTGCGGGGTGGCACCGGGCGGCGGCTTCCCGACGGTAGCGGATCCGACGGCGAGGCTGCCGATAAGGGAGCTCGATCGCGGCAAGCTGGAGTCATGGAGATCCCGGCGGCCGCAGACGCGTTCGCCGACCACCTGCAGCGGGTGCGTCGGCTGTCGTCGGCGACGGTGAAGGCCTATCGTTCCGACCTTCGCGACCTCGCCGCTTCTGCAGGGGGAGTCGCCGTCGAGGACGTCGACCTGGAAGTCCTCCGGAACTGGCTATGGAACGCCACGCAGCGCGGAGATGCGCGGTCCACGCTCGCACGCCGCGCCGCAACCGCGCGGTCTTTCTTCGGCTGGGCGTCTGAACAGGGGATCGTCGCGCATGACCCGAGCCTGAGATTGGTCGCGCCGAAGAAGGGGAGAACGCTGCCGACGGTCGCCTCGCGCGACGCGATGTCCGAGCTCCTCGACGCGCATCGCGCCGCAGCCTCGGGCGGTGACCCGCTCGCGCTGCGAGATCATGCCATCCTCGAGCTGCTCTACGGGTCCGGTATCCGCGTCTCCGAACTCTGCGGTCTGGATGTCGACGACCTCGACCTCGACCGCGGCACAGCCCGAGTGGTCGGCAAGGGAGACAAGGAACGCGTCGTTCCGTACGGGGCGCCGGCACGGGATGCCGTCTCCGCGTACCTGCGACGAGGAAGGCCGGTTCTCATCGCCAGGTCACGGACCTTCACCCCGGCCATGATCCTCGGAAGCAGAGGGGGGCGAGTGGGTCCGCGCACGGTGTACGAACTCGTCGCACGTGTGCTCGCACCGATCGTCGGCGCGGAGACGATCGGTCCGCACGCGCTCCGTCATACCGCCGCCACCCATCTGCTCGACGGCGGAGCGGATCTGCGAGCGGTACAGGAGATTCTCGGACACGCCAGCCTCGGCACCACGCAGATCTACACCCACGTCTCGACCGAACGCCTGACGGCCACCTACCGGCTCGCCCATCCGCGGGCCTGACCCGAGGGCTCGGAGGCTCGATCACGGGGTCTCGCAGCAGGGGAGGAGCACCGCTCGCGGAACATCTCCGAAGAGCAGCATCGGGTTGATGTAGTCCCCGTCGAGACGCACGCCGAGGTGAAACGCCCCAGACGGAGCGTGCCCGCCCACGTCGACGACTCCGATCTGCTGGCCCTCGGCGACGTGCGCGCCGACCACGAGGTCAGAACGGACCGGTTCGAACGTCGATACCAGCCCGCCGCCGTGCTCGATGGTGAGCAGCGGCCGATCCACGACCGTCCCTCGGAACGCGACCACCCCGTCGGCAGGCGCGGTCACTTCGGCTCCCGGTGGGGCGCTGAGGTCGACGCCACGATGCCCGGCTCCGTATCGGTGCGCCGGCGCACGGTAGGGTGCGACGACGGAGCGCGGGCCCGCGACCGGCCAACTCCAGGTGGGCGTGTCAGCATCATCCGACGTCGGTGCCGAGCGAGCGGGAGACGCCGCGCCGAAGTCGAGCATCATGACGACGAGCAGGATCGTGAAGAGCAGCGATGGCATTCCGGACCTGGGGTGCATGAGTGCATCCTGACTGTGCGCGGGCGACGGGGCGTGCGCTGCGCTGTGAAGGGCCGGATCCAGGGAGTAAGCCAGAAGGGCGTGCGGCCGTGCAGGAGGAGAGACCGCATGATCCTGTATGCTGGAGGAGCACCTCGAGATCGAGGTGACTACGCGTGCCCAGAGCGACTCGTTTCGCGGCATCCACTCCCACAGGTCCTGTCCTCACGACAGGCGGGTGTGAGCCGGGCACCAGGGAGTCCGACCATCCGGTCGGCTTGCAACCTCAACGGCGCAGAATCGCGCCAGAACCAGGAGACGACCATGGCTGTGGTCACCATCCGCCAGCTGCTCGACAGCGGCGTGCACTTCGGACACCAGACCCGTCGGTGGAACCCGAAGGTCAAGCGCTTCATCCTCACCGAGCGCAGCGGCATCCACATCATCGACCTCCAGCAGTCGCTCGGCTACATCGACAAGGCCTACGACTTCGTCAAGGAGACGGTCGCCCACGGCGGCACCATCCTCTTCGTCGGCACCAAGAAGCAGGCGCAGGAGATCCTGGCGGAGCAGGCCACGCGTGTCGGCCAGCCGTTCGTGAACCAGCGCTGGCTCGGCGGTCTCCTCACCAACTTCCAGACGATCTCCAAGCGTCTGGCTCGCATGAAGGAGCTCGAGGAGCTCGACTACGAGACCCCGGCGAACAGCGGCTTCACGAAGAAGGAGCTGCTCCTCAAGAAGCGCGAGCTCGACAAGCTGCACAAGTCGCTCGGTGGTATCCGCAACCTCACGAAGACGCCGTCTGCCATCTGGGTCGTCGACGCCAAGCGCGAGCACCTCGCCATCGACGAGGCCAAGAAGCTCGGCATCCCGGTGATCGGCATCCTCGACACGAACGCCGACCCGGACGACTTCCAGTACCCGATCCCCGGCAACGACGACGCCATCCGCTCGGTGTCGCTGCTCACGCGCATCATCGCGGACGCCGCGGCCGAGGGCCTGCAGCAGAAGCACAACCCGGAGACCGGTGACGCCGAGCCTCTCGCCGACTGGGAGAAGGAGCTTCTCGAAGCCCCCGCGCAGGAGGTCCAGGAGTCCGCTGACGCCGCCGAGGTCACCACCGCGGATGATGCTGCCGCCGTCGTCGAGACCCCCGCTGCCGACGAGACCGCTGCCGACGAGGCCGGTGCCGAGGCACACGACGAGGCGATCGCCGCCGCTTCCGGTGAGGAGACCGCCGAGGTCGCCGCCGCCGAAGCCGCTGACGCCAAGTAATCCCTCGTACACACACCTAACGAAGCAAGGAGCCACCACACATGGCCAACTTCACCATCGCTGACCTGAAGGCGCTGCGCGAGCAGCTCGGCACCGGAATGGTCGACACCAAGAAGGCGCTCGAGGAGGCCGACGGAGACGTTGCGAAGGCCACCGAGATCCTGCGTCTCAAGGGTGCGAAGGGCAACGCGAAGCGCGCTGACCGTTCGACCAGCGAGGGACTCATCGTCGCTCGCGAGCAGGATGGCGCCGTGACGCTCATCGAGCTCGCGTGCGAGACGGACTTCGTCGCGAAGAACGAGCGCTTCATCGCGCTGGCCGACAAGGTCGCCGACGCCGCCGCCGCGGTGAAGGCCGACTCGGTCGACGCCGCCCTGGCTGCATCCGCCGGCGACAAGAGCGTCGAGCAGGTCATCTCCGAAGAGGCCGCGATCATCGGCGAGAAGGTCGAGCTGCGTCGTGTGCGCACGATCTCCGGCGACAAGGTCGAGGTCTACCTGCACCGCACGAGCAAGGATCTGCCCCCGCAGATCGGCGTCGTCGTCGCCTACACGGGTGACGACGCCGAGACCGCTCGCAGCATCGCTCAGCACATCTCGTTCGCCAACCCGTCGTACCTGTCCCGTGAGGACGTCCCGGCGGACGCTGTCGAGAAGGAGCGCGAGATCGTCACCGAGATCTCCCGCAACGAGGGCAAGCCGGAAGCGGCTCTCCCGAAGATCGTCGAAGGCCGTGTCTCCGCGTTCATCAAGCAGGTAGCCCTGCTCGAGCAGGACTACGCCAAGGACAACAAGCTCTCTGTCGCCCAGGTGGCGAAGGACGCCGGTATCACCGTCACGGACTTCGCGCGCTTCAAGGTCGGCGCGTAGCAACGTCGAAGGGGTTCGGATCGTCATGATCCGAACCCCTTCTTCATGCCCACGAGGCACTATCTTGAATCGGGACGAGAGGACACCCACCCATGACTGAACGCACCGGACGCCGACGCGTCCTTCTCAAGCTCTCCGGAGAGGCTTTCGGCGCTGGACAGCTGGGGGTCAACCCGGACGTCGTCAGCCAGATCGCGCGCGACATCGCCGCCGCCGTCGACCGCGTCGAGGTGGCGATCGTCGTCGGGGGTGGGAACTTCTTCCGCGGAGCCGAGCTGAGCCAGCGCGGAATGGACCGGGGACGCGCTGATTACATGGGAATGCTCGGCACGGTGATGAACGCCCTTGCGCTGCAGGACTTCCTCGAGCAGGCCGGTGCCGCGACGCGCGTGCAGTCGGCGATCTCGATGACTCAGGTCGCGGAGCCCTACATCCCGCGTCGGGCCGAGCGCCACCTCGAGAAGGGGCGCGTCGTGATCTTCGGAGCCGGCGCCGGTCTTCCGTACTTCTCGACCGACACGGTCGCGGCTCAGCGCGCGCTGGAGATCGGTGCGGAAGAGGTCCTCGTCGCCAAGAACGGCGTCGATGCCATCTACACCGCGGATCCGAACAAGCACGCCGACGCCGAGCGCATCGAGCAGGTCACGTACAGCGACGCACTGCAGCGGGGCCTGAAGGTCGTCGATTCGACAGCGTTCAGCCTCTGCATGGATAACAACATGAACATGCGCGTCTTCGGCATGGAGCCGGCGGGCAACGTCACCCGCGCTCTGCTCGGCGACCCGATCGGCACGCTGGTCACCACCTGAGTGTGCGGCGGGCGGAGACGACTTCGCCCGATAGAATTTGCAGAACACCCCGACGATAGGAGTCACCGTGATCGCGGACGTCCTCGCTGAAACCACCACTCGCATGAACCGGGCGGTCGAAGCTGCCAAGGAGGACTTCTCCACGGTGCGCACCGGTCGTGCGAACCCGCAGATGTTCCAGAAGGTCCTCGTGGACTACTACGGCACTCCCACGCCGATCGCGCAGCTCGCGTCCCTGGCGAACCAGGAGGCGCGGACGCTCATCATCACCCCGTACGACAAGTCCGCTCTGAAGGCGATCGAGCAGGCGATCCGTGACATGCCGAACCTCGGTGCGAATCCCACGAACGACGGCAATCTCGTGCGGGTGACCATGCCGGAGCTCACCGCCGAGCGGCGCAAGGAGTACGTCAAGCTCGTCAAGACCAAGGCCGAGGACGCGAAGGTCCACGTCCGTGGCATCCGCCGCAAGGCGAAGGATGAGCTCGACGCGCTCAAGAGCGAGCTCGGCGAGGATGAGATCGCTCGTGGTGAGAAGGAACTCGACGTTCTGACGCGCCAGCACGTCGATCTCATCGATGACGCGCTGAAGCGCAAAGAGGCAGAACTCCTCGAGGTGTAGTCGGGATGTCTGACGAAACGCGAGATGCCGACGACGACAAGCCGTTCGCGCGTCGAGACGCGCATCACGGCACGCCGTCCGAAGGCGTCCCGCTCGTCGATGCGGCGTTCCCGTCGTTCGACAGTGCCGAGGTGCCCCCTCGGCCGCCGCTTCCCGCGCCCGCGGACCGCGTCGCCGCCGGGGGCGTCAGCCCTCTGGACACGGCGGACCACAACGCCATCCGTGAGCAGTGGCGCGCGGCGAGGGATGAGCTCGGCAGCCACGTCTCCCACGCACGCGATCAGCTCGACCAGGCGAACGAACGCATCAAGGAGCGCACCGGCCGGGATCTCATCCTCGCCACGGTGATCGGCCTCGCGTTCGGAGCTGCGCTGCTCGGCTCGCTGCTGTTCCTGAAGGTGCTCTTCGTGCCGTTCGCTCTCGCGGCCGCGTTGCTGGGTGTGTACGAGCTCTCGAGGGCCCTGCGGGGTTCCGGGCGGCGAGTCGACGTGGTGCCGCAGCTGATCGCAGCCACTTTCCTGGTGCTTTCGGCGTACTTCGCGGAGCCGTGGCTCTGCTGGGTGATGCTCTTCGTGTCCGTTGCCTTCGTGATCGTCTGGCGACTCATCGCGCAGATGGTGGAGAGGGACGGGCGAACCTACGGCGACGTGCTCGCCGACGCTGTGATCAGTGGTTTCGTCCAGGTGTACGTCCCCTTCCTCGCGGGGATCGCGCTCATCCTGCTCAAGCAGGAGGGCGGTGAGTGGTGGGTGCTCAGCTTCATCGCGATCGCCGTCGCCGCCGACACGGGTGCCTACGCCGCCGGTCTGGCCTTCGGTCGACACCCCATGGCGCCGAAGATCAGTCCGAAGAAGACCTGGGAAGGTTTCGGAGGTGCGGTCGCTGCGTCCATCGCCGCCGGCGTGCTGCTGGCGATCTTCCTCCTGGAGCTGCCGTGGTGGTGCGGCCTGGTGTTCGGTGTCTCGATCCTGCTCTCGGCGACGCTCGGCGACCTGGGTGAATCCATGCTGAAGCGGGACCTCGGCATCAAGGACATGAGTTCCTGGCTGCCGGGTCACGGCGGGCTGCTCGATCGACTCGACAGCATCCTTCCCTCCACCATCCCGGCTCTGTGTCTCTACTTCCTCTTCTCTCCTTGGGTGGCTCTGTGATGACCGAAGATCAGTTGGACGAACATCCCACGCAGGCGCCCGCGGCGTTCGCCCTCACATCCGGACGTGTGCGCGGATACCACCGTGCAGCCGTCGACACGTTCCTCGCCTCGGCCCGGCGCGCGTTCGAAGAGGGCGGCGCGGACCTCAGCGCGGAGGATGTGCGGACGGCCTCGTTCCCTCTGGTCAAGAACGGCTACGTGGTCGCCGATGTCGATGCTGCACTCGGACGCGTCGAAGACGCCTTCGCTGCGCGGGAACGCGAGCGAGTCGTGCGCGCACAGGGTGCCGGAGCCTGGGTCGAGCAGGCGCGGGCGGACGCGCAGGTCATCTTGGATCACCTGGCTCGCCCCCGTCGGCATCGTTTCGCCCGCACCGGGGTACTCACGTTCGGCTATCGTCTCGACGAGGTCGACCACGTGTCGACCCGCATCGTTCGTTATCTGCGTGACGGGGACCCTCTGACGGCCGAGCAGTTGCGGTCCGCAGCGTTCCGGATGCAGCGCGGCGGATACCGCGAGGAGCAGGTGGATGCCCTTCTCGACGCCACGATCGACGTCATTCTCGCGGTTCGCTGAGGTTCCTGATGGTCGATTCAGGCGACCTTGCGTAGACTGTCCTTCATCGTGAACTCCCGAAACGACATCACTCCAGACAGAAACGACCGTTCGCCTGTGCCCGCAGCGAAGGCCGGTTCGGCGCGCACGGGCACCCGTCGCTGGTCTCGGAGCCGCGGCGTCGTCGGCGTCTTCAGCGCCCTCGCGGTCGTCGGCTTCGCCGGTGCGCTCGTCGCTCCGACCGGAGTGGCATTGGCCGCGCCGGCACCGGAGGAGTCGCCGGACTCGGCGTATTCTCTGGCGCTCGCTGACACGCAGAACCTCACCGTCACCGTCGAGGGTGCCGAGATCGCGCCGGTCGTGCGCGGGGGCTTCGAGGTGTACGTGAAGCCGAAACCGGCACCCGTTCCCACCGTGGCGGCAGCACCCAAGACCGGTTCATCCGGCGGATCCTCCCGCGGCGCGCTTCCTCCCTACACGGGTGGTGGGGCTCCTGCGGAGTGGATGGCTGCCGCCGGAATCGCGCAAAGCGACTGGCAGTACGTCGACTACGTCGTATCGCGCGAGAGCGGCTGGAACCCCAACGCCACGAACAAGTCGTCAGGGGCATGCGGACTGGTGCAGGCTCTGCCCTGCAGCAAGGTACCCGGCAACGGCTACAACCCGGTCGACAATCTCCGCTGGGCGACGGGCTACGCCACCGGCCGTTACGGCAGCTGGGCCGGCGCCTACAACTTCTGGGTCAACAACCACTGGTGGTGAGCAGGCACGATGCCCCGCTCCCGCAGACGCCCTTCGGCGCGCCCTGAATCCGAGGACTCATTCGATCGTCTCCTCGCCGGCTGGAAGCGCACCGAGACTCGACGTGGCAGCGAGTGGACCGTTCAACCGGTGTCGGCCGCGCAGGCGCAGAAGGAATACGTGTGTCCCGGCTGCGGCCGTGGCATCGTCGCCGGGACGGCTCATCTCGTGGCCTGGCGCGCGGACGGGGTACTCGGGGACGCCGCTGACCTGGCGGCCCGTCGGCACTGGCATACGCACTGTTGGAGGCTTGCATGACCATCGAGATCCGCGGACCGCTGGAACTGCCCGCACGACGCGAGGACATCGAGCTGACCACGGCGGACGGCCTCACCCTCGTCGGGGAGCTCGCTCAGCCCGAGGACGCGCCACCCGTCGCGACGCTCGTGACGTTGCATCCGCTGCCGACCGCCGGTGGCTTCATGGATTCGCACATCATCCGGAAGGCGGCTGCACGGCTGCCCGCCCTTGCAGACCTGGCCGTCCTCAGGTTCAACACGCGAGGCACCACCTCCCCACGAGGCACCAGCGACGGGAGTTTCGACGGGGGAGCCGCTGAACAGTTCGACGTGGCCGCCGCGATGGACTTCGTCCGCGATCGCGCTCTGCCGCGCCCTTGGCTGCTCGGGTGGTCCTTCGGCACGGAGCTCGCTCTGAAGTACGGCAGGGAGCATGACATCGAGGGCATCATCCTCCTCTCGCCGCCGCTGCACCGCGCGACGCCGGAAGAGGTCGCCGCCTGGGCGTCGACCGACCGCACCGTCGTTGTCCTGGTACCGGAGCTCGACGACTACTTGCGGCCGGCAGAGGCCAGGGAACGCTTCGCCGCGATTCCGCACGCCACGCTGATCGCGGTGGAGGGCGGCAAGCATCTCTGGGTGGGGGAGACGCAGACGCGGCGCGTGCTCACCGAGATCGTCGCGGTGGTCAACCCTTCCGCATTGCCTCTCGCCACCCACTGGCCTGCCGACGACTGAGTGGCCGACGGCCCCGACGTCAGAGCTCGTTCATCCGCGGGATGAGCACCTGGCGGTAGATGATCAGGATGCTCGCGGCCACGGGGATCGCGATCAGAGCGCCGAGGAGACCGAGCAGGCTTCCTCCGGCGAGGGCTGCCACCACGACGACGGCACCGGGCACCGATACGGCGCGGCTCATGATGCGGGGGGAGATGATGTACGCCTCGATCTGCATGTAGATCAGGTAGTAGATCGCCGCGGCGATGGCGGTCGCCGGGGAACCGAGCCCGGGGATGAGACACACCAGGACGATGATCGTCGAGCCGGTGAGCGTGCCGACGAGCGGGATCAGCGAGAAGAAGAAGGCGATCACGGCCAGGACGGCGGGGAATGGTGCCTGGATGATCGAGAGGTAGATCGCGCTGAGCACACCATTGATCACGCCCTGGGTCACCTGGCCCATGACGTAGTAGCCGACCGAGTCGGTGATCTGCTCGGACAGATCGATGAATCGATCGCGCTTCGATGCCGGGGCGAGCTGGTAGACGGCGCGCTTGAGCGACGGCGTGGAAGCCGTCAGATAGATCGTCAGGATCAGGACGATGAAGGCTCCGAACAAGCCGCTGAGAACAGCACCGCTGGCAACGAGCACGCCCTGGCCGATGGAACCGCCGATCTCCGTGAGGTTCGTCGTCAGCCAGTCCTCCACATAGCTGAAGACATCATCGACGCGAAGGTTCGGGAACGCCTCGGTCATCCACTGCTTGAGGTCGTCGATCGCCGTCCCTCGCTGCAC
Source organism: Microbacterium sp. 2RAF4 (assembly GCF_052115285.1). Taxonomy (NCBI): domain Bacteria; kingdom Bacillati; phylum Actinomycetota; class Actinomycetes; order Micrococcales; family Microbacteriaceae; genus Microbacterium; species Microbacterium sp. 2RAF4. Next base: position 274,475 of record NZ_JBFRGI010000001.1, read on the forward strand.
GATCGCCGATATCTGGGCTACCAGCTGGGAGATCTGGTCCACCAGGACCGGGAGGACGATGAGCACGATGCTCACGAAGACGCCGAGCACCGCGAGGATCGTCACCGACACGGCCGCCCAGCGAGGGAGGCGCCGGCGTTCGAGGAACGAGACCAGCGGGTCGAGCCCGAGACTCAGGAACAGGGCGGTGCCGAGATAGAGCAGCACGGTGGAGAGATTCTGCACGCTGTTGATCAGCAGGATCCCCAACCCCACGCCGAGCGTCGCCACCAGGGCGGTGCGGAAGGGATTGTGGATCTTCATCGGAGACTCCTCGGGACGGCTCCCGCAAGATTATCCAGACGCGCTTCGTCGGCGCGGACGACGTGCCGATCCAGCGGTCACTGCGTCTGCTCGTGGGCAACACACAGCTGATTTCGCTAGTCTGAAATGTCGAGTGTTGCGTCGCGGGCAGAGGCCCGCGATGCGTGAGGAGACTATTCGTGCGTTTCGTATGGGCCGTGGTGGCCTTCGTGCTGGCTGCCGTACTGATCGGTGCAGGGATTGCTCAGCGCACCATCTTCATGGGCCCCGCCACTCAGAAGACCCAGGTCGAGATCAGTGAACCGGCGCCGTTCGTTCTCATCGACGGCGACGTTCTTCGAGCGAATCCCGGTGCCCAGACACTGATCGTCCGTGGGCAGGGCGAGATCTTCGGCAGCTACGGTCGCACGGCCGACATGGAGGCCTGGCTCGCGGACTCCGACTACAACCAGGTCACGATGAAGAAGGACGGCGATCTGGCCGTCAAGCACATCGCTGCCTCCGACTCCGAGACCGACACATCCACCGACGCTCCGAGCGACGGCCAGGCCGATCCGTCAGAAGGCGCTCCGACGGGCCGCGACCCGCGCGGCTCCGACCTCTGGCTCGACTCCTTCGTCAAGGAGGATCGACTCACCGCGGAGAACATGCAGCTCCCGGAAGGCACGAGTCTGCTCGTCGCCTATGACGGGACCGCCGACGCTCCCGATGACATCGTGGTGTCCTGGCCGCTCGACAACTCGACACCGTGGGCCGGACCGCTCATGGTCGCGGGTGGAGTCATGCTGCTGCTCGGCCTCATCCTCTACGTCCTGGCCATCCGCCATCAGCGTCGGGGGCGCGGTCCGCGACGCAAGGGACCCGGTCCGCTTCCGATCACCGAGCCGATCGACCTCGCCACGCTTCCGCCCGCGGAGCGCGCCGCGATCGAAGACTCCGACTCCGCCACCGCGGCCCCTGCGCAGGCGAGTCCACGGCAGGACGACGAGGTGGAGGACGCCGAGATCGTGGACGAGACCAAAGACCCCGGCTCCAAGACATCGATGCGAGCCGCGAACGTTCGTCGGCGGCGTCGTCTTCTCGTGATCCCCGCGCTCGGACTCACAGCCATCCTCGCGGCCGGTTGCTCGTCGGACTCCTGGCCGCAGCTGGGCGACGCCTCGCCGACCCCCTCGCCGAGCCCCACGGTGGTCGCACCGGAGAACCAGAAGCCGCCGGCGGTCACCGAAGCTCAGGCCAAGCGCATCCTCAAATCGCTCGCCGGCACCGTGAGCGAGGCGGACGCAGCCCTCGATCTCGATCTGCTCGCAACGCGCTTCGAAGGACCCGCGCTGGCGACCAGGACCACGGAGTACGCGTTGCGGACGAAGATTCCGGAGACGGTGCCGCCCGCGGCCATCCCGACCGACGACGTGGAGGTCGTGCTCCCCGAGGCGACCGATCAGTGGCCTCGCACCGTCCTGATGCTGTCGAAGACCGGAGACGACACCGTGCCGCCCGTCGTGCTCACGATGACGCAGGCCGATCCGTGGTCGAACTACAAGGTCTCGCACATGGCGGAGATGTCTGCGGACGCCGCCTTCCCGGAAGTCGCAGCCTCTTGGCTCGGGACGTCTCTCGTTCCGTCCGACTCGGCCTTCCTCACGATCCCTCCTGCCGATCTGGCCACGACCTTCGCCGACGTCGTCGATCAAGGGGAACAGAGCGCGTCGTACGGCAAGTTCGACGATCTCGCCCTCACCTATGCGAAGTCGATCACCGACAGTCGTCAGGCTGTGGTCCAGGCGCTTGCGGACAAGGGGGCCGCCGAAACCTCGAAGGCGGCCTTCGACATGGCTGCGACGCAGGACGCCCCCATCTCGATGACGACTCTCGACAGCGGGGCCATCGTCGCCGTCACCCTCACCGATACGGAAACAGTGACGCCGACCGGCGAGGATGTCTCCATCCGCTTCGGTGACAACGCGCAGGCGAAGGCGCTCACCGACGCGACCGAGTCCGCGAAGGGCGTCGAGACGACCTACGAGTTCCAGCTGTTCTTCTCGGTCCCTGCGAAGGGATCGACGGAGCAGATCCGGCTCCTGGCAGCCCACCAGGACCTCCTGTCCGTGAAGGTGATCAAATGAGTGAGATCTCTCCCGCCGCCCTGCGCGGCGCCGTTGACCTGTCGAGCCTCCGCAAACGGCCGGCAGCTCCGACCGACGCAGCATCCGCACCGCCTGTCGCCGATGTGGTCGTCGACGCGACCGATGAGACGTTCGGACAGATCCTCGAGCTCTCGCGGACCGTCCCCGTGGTCGTCGACCTCTGGGCGGAGTGGTGTGGTCCGTGCAAGCAGCTGAGCCCGATCATCGAGAAGGTGACGCGCGAACTCGGTGGACGAGTGCTGCTCGCCAAGGTCGACGTCGACGCGAACCCTCAGCTCGCCCAGAGCTTCCGTGCGCAGTCGATTCCCATGGTGGTGGCGCTGATCGCCGGGCAGCCCGTGCCCATGTTCACGGGTGCCGTGCCGGAGCAGCAGGTGCGCGATGTGTTCGCCCAGCTGCTTCAGGTGGCGGCCCAGAACGGTGTCACCGGCTCGCTCTCGGTGTCCGAGGAGGGTGCAGAACCAGCGGTCCCCGCAGAGCCGGAGCTTCCACCGCTGCACGCTGAGGCATTCGCAGCGATCGAGCTCGGGGACTACGCGGCGGCCATCAAGGCCTATGAGAAGGCGCTCGCGGAGAACCCCCGTGACGCAGACGCGATCGCGGGGCTCGGCCAGGTGCGCCTCCTCGACCGCGTGCAGGGCCTCGATCTGCAGGCGGCGCGCGCTGCGGCAGCGGATGGCCCGCTCGATGTCCAGGCGCAGTTCGACGTGGCCGACCTCGATCTCGCAGGGGGACACGTGGAAGACGCCTTCGGCAGGTTGCTCGACCTGTTCTCGCAGCTCCCGGCCGATCAGCGCGTTCCGGTGAGGGAGCGTCTGGTCGAGCTCTTCGGCCTCATCGGCGCGGAGGATCCGCGAGTGGTGTCGGCGCGCAACCGGCTGTCGTCGCTCCTCTTCTAGGGCGAGGTTCTCGGGCGACGTCCTCGGTCTGGCGCGCGTGCGCACGCGCGCCAGAGCACCTCAGCCGTTGTTGACTGTCGGCACGTGTGGATCGGACTGGTAGCGCAGCCACAGAGTGGACAGCGCAGGCAGCGTCAGGCTCGCGAGAGCTGCGCCGCCTTCTGCGGGCTTGGCGTACACCAGGCCCAGGTTCCCCGATCCGCGACCCCCGTAGTCGGAGGCATCCGTGTTGAGCACCTCCTGCCACACGCCCTCGCGGGGCAGGTTGAGCTGGTAGCCAGTGCGTTCCACCCCCGCGAAGTTGCTGACGACGACCAGGCGCCCCCCGTGGGCGTCGCGTCGTTCGAAGGCGATCACCGTGGGATCCCAGCTCGGCGCTCCGAGTCGGCTGAACGAGGAGCCGTCGTTGTCGCGTTCCCACAGCGGTGCCTGCGCCCGGTAGGAGCGGTTCATCGCGCCGACGAAGTCCTGCAGCTGCGCGTGTGACGGCTGCTCGAGAAGCCACCAGTCCAACTCCCGACCCTCCGACCACTCGGCGAGCTGACCGAACTCCTGTCCCATGAAGAGCAGCTTCTTGCCGGGATGTCCCCACATGTAGGCGAGATACGCGCGGACGTTCGCGAGCTTGTGCCAGTGATCACCCGGCATCTTGGCGAGCAGACTGCCCTTGCCGTGCACGACCTCGTCGTGACTTATGGGAAGCAGGTAGTTCTCTCCGAAGGCATACACGAAGGAGAAGGTCATCTCGCCTTCATGGTGACCGCGGTACATCGGGTCGCGGGCGATGTACTGGAGCGAGTCGTTCATCCAGCCCATGTTCCATTTGAAGCCGAACCCCAGACCCGCGTGATCGGTCGGAGCAGTGACCCCGGGGAAGCTGGTCGACTCCTCCGCGATCATCAGGATTCCCGGGTGCAGCCGGTACGAGGTGGCATTGACCTCCTGCAGGAAGCGGATCGCCTCGAGGTTCTCGCGTCCGCCGTGGATGTTCGGCTCCCACTGGCCGGGTTCGCGCGAGTAGTCGAGATAGAGCATGGAGGCGACCGCGTCCACGCGGAGACCGTCGACGTGGAACTCCTCGAGCCAATAGAGTGCGTTGGCGACGAGGAATCCCCGTACCTCCGGCCTGCCGTAGTCGAAGATCAGCGTTCCCCAGTCCTGGTGCTCTCCCCGTCGCGGATCAGGGTGCTCGTAGAGCGGCTGTCCGTCGAAGCGCGCGAGGGCGAAGGCGTCTTTGGGGAAGTGCCCCGGCACCCAGTCCATGATGACGCCGATGCCTGCCTGGTGCAGGCGGTCGATGAGGTAGCGGAGGTCGTCGGGGCTGCCGAAACGACTGGTCGGGGCGTAGTACCCGCTCACCTGGTAGCCCCAGGATCCGCCGAAGGGGTGCTCCGCGAGCGGCATGAACTCGACATGGGTGAATCCCGCGTCCGTCACGTGCTGGATGAGCGGACCCGCGATCTCGCGATAGCCCAGTCCGCCTCGCCACGAGCCGACGTGGACCTCGTAGACCGACAGCGGCTGTGCGACGGCATGGGTGGCCGCCCTCCTCGTCATCCAAGCGCCATCGGACCAGGAGTGGGAGGAGGTCGTCACGACGGAGGCGGTGTCCGGCGGCACCTCCGCCGCGAGCGCCATCGGATCGGCCTTGAGGATCCACGCTCCGTCACGGGTACGGATCTGATACTTGTATCTGGTGCCGATCGGGATCCCGGGGACGAAGAGCTCCCAGACGCCGCTGACCCCCATCGAGCGCATGGCGTGGGACTCGCCGTTCCAGCCGTTGTGATCACCGACCACGCGCACGGCTGTGGCATGCGGGGCCCAGACGGCGAATGAGACGCCGATCTCGCCGTCGAAGGTGCGCAGGTGTGCTCCCAGCACCTCCCAGAGGCGCTCATGACGTCCCTCGGCGATGAGGTGGAGGTCGAGATCGCCGAGAGTCGGGGGATGGCGGTAGGGGTCGCCGACGACCGTCTCCTCCTGATCGCCGTACCGCGTCGCGATCCGATACGGGAGTGGGGGGCCGTCGTGCTGAGCTTCCCAGATGCCGTGTGCGACATGGGAGAGTTCGAGCCTGCTCCCGTCGGCGAACACGGCAGCGACCGCACCCGCGAGGGGGCGTCTGGCCCGGATGACCGTGACGGTACGATCAGCGGCATCCTTGTGCGCGTGCGCTCCGAGAACCGCGTGCGGATCGTGATGCGTGGCCGCGGAGATCGCCTCCCACTCGGTGGATGCTGCGACGTCTTCGGTGTAGCTCATGATCGTTCCCTCACCTTCAGGATGTGCACCGGCTCGGCGAACGCGTCGAGTCGTACGTAGTTGTGGTCGCTCCAGGTCCAGATCGCTCCGGTGAGGAGATCCTCGACCTCGAAGGTTTCCCCCAGCGGGATTCCCCATTGCGTCGTGTCGAGATGCACGGTCGTCTCGCGTACCGAGTGCGGATCGACGTTGGCGACCACGATGACGGTGTCCGGGCGTCCGGTACCGGTGAACTCGGCAGCAAGGTGCTTGCTGTAGACGAGGACGGCATCGTCATCGCTCCAGTGCACCCGGAAGTTGCGAAGCTGCTGCAGTGCGGGGTGCGCATCGCGGATCGCGTTGAGTCGGCGCAGCAGAGGAGCGAGCGATTCGCCTCTGGCTTCGGCACCCGCCCAGTCGCGGAACTTGAACTCGTACTTCTCGTTGTCGATGTTCTCTTCCGAACCGGGCCTGGCGACATTCTCGAACAACTCGTATCCGGCGTACACGCCGTAGACGGGACCGGCCGTCGCCGCGATGCAGGCGCGGATGCGGTAGGCCGCTCTGCCGCCGAACTGCAGGTACTCGGTGAGGATGTCGTGCGTGTTCACGAACAGGTTCGGACGCATGTAGTCGGAGGTCTCCTGGGACACCGACGTCAGGAACTCCTCGAGCTCCGCCTTCGTGTTGCGCCACGTGAAATAGCTGTAGCTCTGCTGGAAGCCCACGGCGGCGAGCGCGCGCATGACGGCCGGGCGTGTGAACGCCTCCGCCAGGAAGATGACGTCGGGATCGGCCGCATTCACCTCGGCGATGAGCCACTCCCAGAACTGGAGCGGCTTGGTGTGCGGGTTGTCGACGCGGAAGATCTTCACGCCCTGCTCAACCCAGTGCCGCACGACGCGCAGCATCTCGGCGTAGATGCCCGCGGGATCATTGTCGAAGTTGAGCGGATAGATGTCCTGGTACTTCTTCGGCGGGTTCTCGGCATAGGCGATCGTCCCGTCGGGGAGGGTCGTGAACCACTCCGGATGCTCCTGCACCCAGGGATGGTCGGGAGAGGCCTGCAACGCGAGATCGAGAGCGACCTCGAGGCCTTCCTTACGGGCCGCACGCACGAAGGCACGGAAATCCTGCGGCGAGCCGAGGTCTGGATGGATGGCGTCGTGTCCGCCCTCCGCTGCGCCGATCGCGTACGGGGACCCCGGGTCACCCGGTTCGGCCGTGAGGGTGTTGTTGCGGCCCTTGCGGTTGGTGGTGCCGATCGGATGGATCGGCACCAGGTAGACGACGTCGAACCCCATGGCTGCGACCTCGGGCAGCCGTCGTGTCGCCGTGCGGAGAGTGCCGCTCCTGACTGTGCCGTCCTTGAGGCGTCTGGCGCCCTCGGAGCGGGGGAAGAACTCGTACCAGGCGCCGACACCCGCGGCGCGCCGGTCGACGTTCAGGGTCTGGGGGAGTGTGACGGAGCGCAGCGACGCCACAGGACGCTCTCGGAAGATCTGTGCGAGCTCTGCATCCGTCGACAGGGCGATGGTCGTCGCGGCATCTCCGTTGCGGAGTGAGAGGGCATCGGCGGCCAGCCGCTTCCGCTGCCCTGCAGGACGATCCTTCTCCGCGGCGGCGGTGGTGAGGAGATCGGCGCCGAGTGCCGCCATGACCGGGACGTCGACGCCGGCCGCCACCTTCAGCGCGGCGGCGTGGGCCCAGGTCGCGAAGTCGTCGGAGAAGGCTTCGAACCGGTAGCTCCAGGAGCCCTGCTCGTCGAGCGCGATCTCCGCCACCCACGTGTCGGTGCCGTCGTCGCGCGGCGTGAGGCGATGCAGGCTCTCTTCGCCGGAGGGCGATGTGAGGCGGACATGCACGCCGATGATGTCGTGCCCCTCTCGGAACGCGACCACCCGGAAGGGGACGACCTCGCCGACGAAGGCCTTCGGAGTGAACCCGCCAGGGACGGTGGGCGCCGGTTCGAGGAGCGGGATGCGCGTCGTCCGCAACGAGCCGGGAGCATCTGCTCCGCCCGCGGCGCGCGCCGGGATCTGAACGGGGCTCCGAAGAGCCGAGGACCGAGTACCAGCACGAGCAGCCACCTCCCGAATGTACCGCGCGGACGTGGTGGCGGGTAGCGCGCAGGATGGTGCGTCGGCCGCCGGACTCATTCCACGCGGAAAAGCCTCATCGACGTGCCGGATACCGGAAGGACATCGCCGGGTGCGAAGACCTCGGCGTCGTCGGAGGGACGTTCCTGTGCGCTCGACCACAGCGAGACGAAGCGCGTCGCTCCATCGATCTCCTCGGGGAGACGGACGTCCACGGGGGACTCGGTTCCGTGCACGATGAGCAGGATGCGGTTGTGCGCCTCGGTATCAGGCGTGGAGGCGGCGACGTACTGCAGCGTCCTGTTGCCGGGGTCGGCCCATTGCTGCTGCTCCATCGTCTCGCCGTTCTGGTCGTACCAGTCCATCACCGAGGCATTGGGAATGTGCTCGCCGAGTCGCGCATAGCGGCTGGGGCGCAGTGCGGGATTCTCCTGACGCAGGCGGATCAGGCGGGAGACGTGAGCGCGCAGGTCCTCTTGCCAGGGCTCGAACTCCCAGCCGAGCCAGGTGAGCACGGAGTCCTGGGCGTAGGCGTTGTTGTTGCCTCGTTGGGTGCGACCGACTTCATCGCCGGCAGTGAGCATCGGAATACCTGCCGACAGCAGCAGGGTCCCCAGGAGGTTCCGCATCGCCTTGCGGCGGGCGGCGAGGATCGCCGGGTCGTCGGTCGGGCCCTCGACTCCGTGGTTGAAGGCGCGGTTCATGTCGGCGCCGTCGCGATTGTGCTCGCCGTTCGCCTCGTTGTGCTTCACGTCGTAGGAGACGAGATCATGCAGGGTGAATCCGTCGTGGGCGGTCACGAAGTTCACGCTGGCGAGCGGGCCGCGGTCTTCGCTGAACGTGTTGGAGGATCCGGCGAGGCGGGTCGCGAATCCGCCGATTCCGACCGGGGCGGATGCGCGGCGCGCGTAGTCGATGTCGCTCAACCAGAAGTTGCGCACCCTGTCGCGGTAGCGGTCGTTCCATTCATGCCAGCCGGCGGGGAAGTTCCCCGTCTGCCAGCCACCGAGGCCCACATCCCACGGCTCGGCGATGAGCTTGGTGTCCGCGAGGACGGGATCATCCGCGATGGCCGCGAGGAGCGGGTGGTCCGGCGAGTAGGCGTGCGTCTCGTCTCGCGCGATGGCAGTGGCGAGGTCGAAGCGGAATCCGTCGATCTGCATCTCCTGCGCCCAGTAGCGCAGCGAGTCCAGCACGAGTCTCGCGCCGGCAGCCGTCGACGTGTTGAGGGTGTTGCCGCAGCCCGTCGTGTCGATGTAGATCCCTGACTCGTCCTGACGGTAGTAGCTCGCGTTGTCGATGCCCCGCAGGCTCGATCGCGGTCCGCCGATGCCCTCTTCCGAGGTGTGGTTGTACACGACGTCGAGGATCACCTCGAGCCCCGCCTCATGCAGCAGCCGCACCATGCCCTTGAACTCGGCCAGTACGGCTTCGGGGCCCGCCTTCCGTGCCTCCTCCGTCGCGTAGGCGGTGTGCGGAGTGAAGAAGTTCAGGGTGTTGTAGCCCCAGTAGTTCGTGAGTCCTCGTTCGAGGAGTCGCGGTTCCGGCACGAAGGCGTGCACAGGCAGCAATTCGATCGAGGTGATGCCCAGCTCGTGGAAGTGCTCGATCATCGCAGGGTGCGCGAGACCGGCGTAGGTGCCGTGCAGCGCGGGTGGGACGTCCGGGTGACGTTTGGTGAGCCCCTTGACATGGCCTTCGTAGATCACGGTGCGGTCCAGGGGCACGCGAGGCTTCTGCGAGTCGCCCCAGTCGAACCCGTCGACGATGACGACCGAGCGCCACTCCTCGTACCCGTCTCCTTGCGCGAGGCCGCGAGCGTAGGGATCCAGCAGCAGTGTCTCCGGGTTGAAGGTATTCCCCGGGCCGTGTGGGCCGCTGACGCGGATCGCGTAGCGAACCCCCGGCTGGAGCATCTCCGTCGTGACTTCCCAGATCCCCCCTGGCCGACGTTCGAGCGCCACCTGATCGGTGGCCCAGTCGAGATCGGTCGCGTCGAAGACGACAAGCTCGACGGATGACGCGTTCTGCGACCAGACGCGCAGTGTGCCGACACCGTCGTGCAGACGGACGCCGAGGTTGTCGAGGACGGGGCCGCCGGGCGCGGTGAGGTCTCGGGACGCGGGCATGAGTACACATTAGGCGTGATGTGTTGCCGTCTCATGACAAGGCGGACCCGGTCCCAGGCCGGAAGGCCCTCTCTCGACGGTTTCGCGAGAGAATCGAAGGATGCGGCACTATCTCGACCACGCGGCGACCACGCCCCTGCGCCCCGAAGCGCGTGAGGCGTGGCTGGCAGCGTCCGAGACGGTGGGCAACGCCTCATCGACTCACGGCGCCGGCCAGGACGCACGGCGGCTTCTCGAGGAGTCCCGTGAGCGCGTGGCGGCGGTGCTGGAGGCCGACCCGATCGAGATCGTGTTCACCTCGGGTGGCACCGAGTCGATCAACCTGGCCCTGCAGGGTTTATGGCGTGCCCGGCCCGCGGGGACATCGGCGATCGTGATGCCCGACGCCGAGCACCACGCGACGTTGGACACCGTCGCCGCGCTGCTCGATGAGGGCGCAGAGGTACGACAGGTGCCCGTCTCGTCCACGGCGCGCATCGTCCCGGAGCGCTTCGCCGAGGCACTTCCCGGAGCTGCCCTCGCCACCGCGCTGGTGGCGAACAACGAGGCGGGGACGATCAACGACGCGCGGTCGCTCGCGGCAGCGTCCGCCGGCGCCGGAGTTCCACTCCACCTCGACGCGGTCGCTGCGCTCGGCCACGTGCCGTTGTCGTTCCGGGGCTTTCGAGGAGAGGCGGAGAGCGGGGTCGGGCTCGTCGCGATGAGCCTCGCCGGCCACAAGATCGGCGCACCGGTGGGGGTCGGGGTGCTCGTCACCGCTCGCTCCGCCCGGCTCACGGCGTTGCTGCGCGGGGGAGCCCAGCAACGGGGCCTGCGCGCCGGCACCCAGGATGTCGCCGGAGCGGCCGCCCTCGCCGTGGCTCTCGAACTCGCGGAGCACGAACGACAGAGCGAGGCTGCGCGTCTGAGTGCGCTGCGCGACCGCCTGGTGGCCGGGATCGTTGCCGCGGTGCCGACGGCCGAGCTCCTGGGCGATCCGAACGACCGTCTTCCCGGCAACGCGCACATCCTGTTCCCGGGTGCGGTGGGGGAGAGCCTGCTGTTCCTGCTCGACGTCGCAGGAGTGGCGGCGTCGACCGGGTCAGCCTGTCAGGCGGGCGTGGCCGAACCTTCGCATGTCGTGATGGCGATGGGACGCCCGGAGCGGGACGCCCGCAGCGTGCTGCGCTTCTCGCTCGGACGGACATCGACAGGGAGCGACGTCGATGCCGTGCTCGGTGCGATCGCCGAGGCGTACACGCGCGCATCCGGCGCCGGCACAGCCGCGCGCTCGTAGACTGGTCGTATGCGGATCCTTGCGGCGATGAGCGGTGGAGTCGACTCGGCCGTCGCGGCAGCCAGGGCCGTGGAGGCGGGGCACGACGTGGTCGGCGTGCATCTCGCGCTCTCCCGGGCCGGCGGAACGCTGCGCACCGGCAGTCGAGGATGTTGCACGATCGAGGATGCCCTCGACGCGCGCCGCGCAGCCGATATGCTCGGCATCCCGTTCTACGTCTGGGATTTCTCCGAGCGGTTCCAAGACGACGTGATCGAGGACTTCATCTCGGAGTACCAGGCAGGACGTACCCCGAATCCCTGCATGCGCTGCAACGAGAAGATCAAGTTCGCCGCCCTGCTGGAGCGTGCGATCGAGTTGGGCTTCGACGCGGTGTGCACGGGGCATTACGCCACTCTGGTCGACGGCGAGGGCGGCCTCGAGCTGCACCGGGCGTCGGACAACGCCAAGGACCAGTCCTACGTGCTCGGCGTCCTCACGGCCGAACAGCTCGCGCACACCTACTTCCCGCTCGGCACGACGCCCTCGAAGGCCATCGTCCGCGCAGAGGCCGAAGCACGCGGCCTGAGCGTCGCGCAGAAGCCGGACAGCCACGACATCTGCTTCATCCCCGATGGTGACACGCGTGGCTGGCTCGCCGAGAAGGTCGGCACGGCCACGGGCGAGATCGTCGATCGCGCCGGCGAGGTCGTGGGTTCGCACGAGGGCGCGCATGCCTTCACCGTCGGACAGCGGCGCGGGCTCAAGCTCGGCGTCCCCGCAGCAGACGGCAAGCCGCGCTTCGTCCTCGAGGTGCGACCGGTCTCGAACACGGTGGTCGTCGGCCCCAAGGAGGCGCTCGCGATCGCCGAGATCGCGGGAGAGCGGTTCAGCTGGGCCGGTGCTGCACCGACGGAGTCCTCGTTCGAGTGCCACGTGCAGATCCGCGCGCACGCCGAGCCCGTCCCTGCGAGGGCCGAGATCTTCGAAGGCGGCGTCCGCGTGACGCCCGAGGTCGCGTTGGACGGTGTCGCGCCAGGGCAGACCGCCGTGCTCTACATCGGGACGCGGGTGCTCGGACAGTTCACGATCGACACCACGGTGTCTGCGGTCCCTGTCGGCGCGTAGCCTCCTCCGGTGTCGGTACCCGCTCGTAGACTGACGGGGTGCCGGAGAACATCTCGCTGGAAGACGCCCGAACCGAAGCCGAGAAGCTGACCACACGCATCCTCGATGCGAAGGAGGCCTACTACGGCCGCGACACCTCGATCGTCGATGATTCCACCTACGACGGCTGGATGCGCCGACTCGAAGAGCTCGAACGTCTGCACCCCGAGTTGCAGGGGCAGGACTCGCCGACGCAGATGGTGGGGGCAGCTGAGGCGACGGGCCTCGCGACCATCGAGCACGCGGAGCGCATGCTCAGCCTCGACAACGTCTTCTCCGTCGACGAGCTGCGGGAATGGGCCGCGAAGACGAAGGCCGCCGCCGGACGCGATGTCGCCTGGCTCACCGAGCTGAAGATCGACGGCCTCGCCATCAACCTCCGCTACGAGAACGGCGTGCTCACCTCCGCCGCCACCAGGGGCGACGGACGCGTCGGGGAGATCGTCACGGAGAACGCGCTTCGACTGCCCGAGATCCCGTATCGACTGAGCGGTGAGGGCCACCCGGCCATCGTGGAGGTGCGCGGAGAGGTCTTCATCCCCGTCGCCGCGTTCGAACGGCTCAACGCGGCGCAGGCGGCCTTCCGCGACCGCGCCTTCGCCGATGCGCTCGAGCGCTGGGAGTCGCGGGGCGGAACGAAGAAGCCGTTCGATGAGGAGAAGGCTCGCACCGCCGCCGCGCGCCGATTCCCCGCGTTCGCCAACCCTCGCAACGCAGCGAGTGGTGGCCTGCGTCAGCAGATCGACAAGAAGAACGGCCTCGAACTCGAAGCCGGCCTGCTGCGCATCGAATCCCTCGCGCTCTACGTGCACGGCGTCGGCGCGTGGTCGAACCCTCCCGTCGCGGCGCAGAGCGAGGTGTACGACCTTCTGGCCGAGTGGGGGCTGCCCACGAGCCCGCACACCAGGGTGTGTCACACGATCGATGAGGTGGTGACGTTCGTGGAGTACTACGGCGAGCACCGCCACGACATCGAGCACGAGCTCGACGGCATCGTGGTGAAGGTCGACGAGCTCGAGCTCCATGACGAGCTCGGCGCGACCAGCCGGGCTCCGCGCTGGGCGATCGCGTACAAGTACCCGCCGGAAGAGGTGCAGACGAAACTCCTCGACATCGTGGTGTCGGTCGGCCGCACCGGCCGCGCGACTCCTTTCGCGGTGATGGCCCCTGCGCAGGTCGCCGGGTCCGTCGTCCGGCAGGCGACCCTGCACAACAAGGACGTCGTCAAGGCGAAGGGCGTGCTGATCGGAGACACCGTCGTGCTGCGCAAAGCCGGCGACGTCATCCCCGAGGTCCTCGGCCCGGTCGTCGAGAAGAGAGATGGCACCGAGCGCGAGTTCGTGATGCCCCTGGAGTGCCCGGAATGCGGCACACCGCTTCGGGCGATGAAGGAGGGCGACATCGATCTGCGATGCCCGAACGCGCGTTCGTGTCCGGCACAGGTGCGCGGACGTGTCGAGCACATCGGCTCCCGCGGTGCCCTCGATGTCGAGGCACTCGGCGAGGTCACCGCCGCCGCTCTGACGCAGCCGACATCTCCCGCGGTGCCGCCGCTCGAGACCGAGGCCGGTCTCTTCGCACTCACGCTCGACCAGCTCGTCCCCATCGAGCTGGTGGTCCGCGACGCGGAGACGGGGCTTCCCAAGGAAGATGAGGACGGGATCGTCAAGACGCGCGCCCCGTTCCGACGGAACCCGACTGCGGCCGAGAAGAAGTCTGGCCTCGAGGGTCCGCAGCCCTCGTCCCAGGCGCTCACTCTCCTCGCCGAGCTCGAGAAGGCGAAGAAGAAAGACCTGTGGCGTCTGCTCGTGTCGTTGAACATCCGCCACGTCGGACCTGTCGCTGCCAGGGCGCTGGCACAGTGGTTCGGCTCGCTCGACGCGATCCGCACGGCTACGCGCGACGAGCTGGCCGCGGTGGAGGGTGTGGGCGGCATCATCGCCGACTCGCTCCTGGCCTGGTTCGAGGTCGACTGGCACAAAGAGATCGTGGAGCAATGGGCGGATGCGGGAGTGCAGTGGAAGACACCCGGTCACCCCGGTCCCGGCGCTGCCGTCGCCGCAGGGGGGGTGCTCGAAGGACTGACTGTGGTCGCCACCGGCTCGCTCGACGGTTACACGCGTGAGGGTGCGCAGGAAGCCATCATCAACGCGGGGGGAAAGGCGGCGTCGAGCGTGTCCAAGAAGACGGACTTCGTGGCCGCCGGTCCCGGTGCGGGGTCCAAGCTCGCGAAGGCGGAAGAGCTCGGTCTCCGGATCCTCGATGCGGCGCAGTTCCACATCCTGGTGACGGAGGGTCCGGATGCGCTCCCTCCCGCGGGCGAAGGGGCGTGAGGCGCTACGGTCCGCTGATCGTCGTCCCCGAGGCGTTGGCTGTCGGTGATCCCGGTCGGAACCACCTTCGGCTGATGCCCGAGGCGGTGCTCATCCGCGACGGAGCCGAGAATCGCGGCATCGTGCCGTGGACGGGACTCGCGCAGATGGAACTCGACGTTCCGACGACGCGCTTCCGCCTTCCCGGTCTCACGGGCACTGTGCTGCTCGGGGCGTTGACCGCCCTGGCGCTGAGCGACCTCGGGATCGATCCCGATGACGGTTCCGCGAAGCTCATCGTCGACGGGGAGACGCGCACCGTCCCGCTGAGCCGTCATCACGTCGGAGGCTACTGGGCTCCGACCGTCACGGGAGCGCACCGACTGATCGCTCACCTCATCTCGCATCCGGAACAGCGGGCACTTCTGGCACATCCGGAGCCGCTGATAGCCGTCGCCGCACGGCTCGCGCGCGGAAGCGGCTAGACGCCGCCGCGCGCGACCCGCCTTCAGCTCTTGTGGCGTGGCTTGCGGAAGGGCTTCTCGTCCCGGTTCTCGCGGGCAGGGCGCTCGTCACGGTCACGACGATCGAAACGGTCACCGCGACCGCCGGATGCGCGATCCTCGCGCGGGCCGCTGCGTCGAGCGCCAGGTCCACGATCGGGCTTGATCTCGATGAGACGACCCGAGATGCGGGTGTCGCGGAGCTTGTCGAGCACGGCGGGATCCATGTTCGACGGGAGCTCGACGGTCGAGAAGTCGGGGCGGATGTTGATCGCTCCGAAGTCGTCACGGCCCAGACCGCCCTCGTTGGCGAGGGCGCCGACGATCTGGCGCGGCTCGACACGGTGGCGCCGGCCGACCTCGATGCGATAGGCGGTGTAGTCGCCACGACCGCGGCGTTCGCCCCTAGGCTCGCGCGAGTCACGAGCGGGGCGCTCCCGCTGCGGCCGATTGTCCGCTTCGACCGCCCTGGTGAGCGCATCGTTGGCGGGATCGAGGAGCAGAGGCTTGTCTCCCTGCGCGACCACGGCCAGCGCCGCGGCGACATCGCTCTCCGGCACATCGTGATGACGGACGTAGTGCGCGATGATGTCGCGGAACGCGTCGATGCGTCCGGTCTCCGAGAGCGCGGTGGTGATGGCATCGTCGAAGCGGGCCAACCGGGTGGTGTTCACGTCCTCGGTGCTCGGCAACTGCATCTGAGTGGGCTGCTGACGGGTCGCCTTCTCGATGTGCTTCAGCAGGTAGCGCTCGCGCGGGGTGATGAAGCTGATCGCGTCGCCCGTTCGTCCCGCGCGCCCGGTGCGTCCGATGCGGTGCACGTAGGACTCGGTGTCGGTGGGGATGTCGAAGTTCACGACGTGGCTGATGCGCTCGACGTCGAGTCCGCGCGCGGCCACGTCGGTTGCGACGAGGATGTCGAGCTTGCCGTCCTTGAGCTGGTTGACGCTGCGCTCGCGCTGCACCTGGGGCACGTCTCCGTTGATGGCTGCAGCGGAGTAGCCGCGGGCGCGGAGCTTCTCGGCGAGTGTCTCGGTCTCGTTCTTGGTGCGGACGAAGACGATCATGCCGTCGAAGTTCTCGACTTCGAGGATGCGGGTCAGCGCATCGACCTTCTGCGCGTACGAGACCACGAGGTACCGCTGAGTGATGTTCGTGCCCGTCGCGGTCTTCGACTTGATGCTGATCTCTTCCGGCTCGCGCAGGTACTTCTGCGCGAGGCGGCGGATCTGCGGCGGCATCGTGGCGGAGAACAGCGCGACCTGCTTCTCCTCGGGGGTCTGCGCGAGGATCTGCTCCACATCCTCCGCGAAGCCCATCTTCAGCATCTCGTCGGCTTCGTCGAGCACGAGGTACTGCAGCTGCGACAGGTCGAGTGTGCCCTTGGCGAGGTGGTCCATGATGCGGCCTGGTGTGCCGACGATCACATGCACCCCGCGGCGCAGGGCCGAGAGCTGCACGCCGTAGCCCTGTCCGCCGTAGACGGGGAGGACATGCACGCCCTTCATCTTGGACGCGTAGGACTCGAAAGCCTCGCACACCTGGAGCGCGAGCTCTCGGGTCGGAGCCAGCACGAGGGCCTGCGGCGTCTTCTGCGCGACGTCGAGACGCTCGAGCACAGGCAGCGCGAATGCCGCGGTCTTGCCGGTTCCGGTCTGCGCCATGCCGACGACGTCACGCCCGGCGAGGAGGGTGGGGATGGTGGCCGCCTGGATGGGCGACGGGGTCTCGTAGCCGAGGTCCTTGATGGCTTTGAGGACGGGCCCGGTGATTCCGAGTTCCTCGAATCCGGGGGTCGCGGGGGAGTCCTCGGGGGCGTCGGTCAGCACTGCATCTTCAGGGGTCACTTCCCAAGGGTAGCGCGCCGCGCGTCCCGCCGCCTGTGAGGGCGTCCTCAGGAGCCGGTGTTCAGGGCGACCAGCCTCTCCTTCACCTGCCGACGGAGCACCTTGCCGATGAGCGACTTCGGGAGTTCGTCCACCACGAAGATCCTCCGGGGGACCTTGTACGGCGTCAGGATGCTTCGCGCGAACTCGCGGATGGCCTCCACATCGACCTCGGTTTCCGGATCGACGACGATCGCCGCCACGACCTCTTCGCCCGAGTGCTCGCTTGGAAGCCCGATGACCGCGGCGTCCACCACCTGAGGGTGCTGGCGCAGCGCATTCTCGACCTCGGTCGGGGCGACGTTGAAGCCGCCGGTGATGATGAGCTCTTTGATGCGGTCGACGATGCGCACGAAGCCGGCTTCGTCGATCGTGACGATGTCGCCCGTGCGGTACCACCCGTCGACGAACACCGCCTCCGTCTCCTCCGGCTTGCCGTAGTACCCGGAGAACACCTGAGGTCCGCGCACCACGAGTTCTCCCGCTGATCCTGCGGGCACGTCGTCCGAGGGGTTCTCCGGGTCGACCACCCGGCATTCGGTGCCGGGCAGCGGAAGCCCCACGGTGCCGGGCACGCGGTTGTCGGCGACGGGGTTGGCCATGAGCACGGGCGAGCACTCGCTCAGCCCGTAGCCCTCGACGAGGTAGCCGTTGGTCGCCTCCTCGAAGGGCACCACCAGCTCGTGGGGCAGTGCCATGGCCCCGGAGATCGCGACCTCGATGCCGTCGAGCGACACGCCCTTGGCCTTGGCGGCGCTCAGCAGACGGTCGGCGATCGGTGGCACGAGCGGCAGGAACGTCGCCGGATGCTTCTTCACGACGTCGAGGACCAGGTCGGGATCGAACTTCGGGAAGAGCACGAGTCGCGCACCCATGGACATCGCGAACGTGAGGCAGAGCGTGAGGCCGTATGCGTGGAACATCGGCAGCACCGCGTACACGACGCATCCCTTGCCGCGCTGGATCGACGGCACCCAGGCCTGCGACTGCGCGGCGTTGGCGAGCAGGTTGCGGTGTGTGAGCGCAGCCCCCTTCGGCGTCCCGGTCGTGCCTGAGGTGTACTGGATGATCGCGAGGTCATCTGCTGCGGGCATCGGGTGCGACGACGGGATCGGGTCTGCGGTGATCAGCGCGTCCCAGAGCACCGTGCCGCGGACCTTCTCGGTGAGCGCTGCGCGGGACTCCCGGGCCTTGGCGACGGGCAGGCGCAGGGCGAAGCGGGTGAGGAAGGGCATCGCGCGGGTCACGTCGACGGAGACGAGATTCGTCACCGACAGGTCGGCGGGGAACTCCTGCACCGTGGAGACGACCTTGTTCCACACGATCGCATGCTTCGCGCCGTGATCCTCGAACTGCTTGCGGAGCTCGCGCGGCGTGTAGAGCGGGTTGTGTTCGACGACCACCGCGCCGAGTCGGAGCACGGCATAGAACGCCACGATGTGCTGCGGACAGTTGGGGAGCACGATGGCCACCGGGTCGCCGGCGCGGACGCCCAGGTCTCGCAGGCCCGTCGCCGCCCGGTCGATGGCGGCCTGGAGCTCGGCGTACGTCGTCTCGCGGCCGAAGAACTGCAGCGCGGGGGCGTCCGGATAGTCGCGTGCCGAGGCGGCGACGATGTCGACGAGCGATCCGTCGACGGGAAGCAGGTCTTCCGGGACGCCTGCGGCGTAGCTGGCGGTCCACGGGCGCGGGGGCTGGAACGTGCTCACCCGCCCAGCATATGTCGGGGACCGTCCAGGGAAGAGGAGTGACGGGTGCTCCAACTAGACTGGGGGAGTGTCTGAAATCACCCCTGAACTCGTGCGCCACCTCGGTGTGCTCGCACGCATCCAGCTGAACGACGACGAGGTGTCGCGGCTCACGGGCCAGCTCGACGCGATCGTCGACAACATCGCGAAGGTGTCGGAGGTCGCTACCGCCGACGTGGCAGCGACGAGTCACCCCATCCCGTTGAGCAACGTCTTCCGCCCCGACGTGGTCGGGCAGACGCTCACGCACGAGCAGGTGCTTCAGAACGCCCCAGACGCCGCCGACGGCCGTTTCCGTGTGACCGCGATCCTGGGAGAAGAGCAGTGACCGACATCATCCGTCTGGACGCGGCGGATCTCGCCGCGAAGCTCGCTTCCGGCGAGGTCTCCAGTGTCGAGGCCACCCGCGCTCATCTCGACCGCATCGCCGCGGTGGATGGTGACGTCCACGCGTTCCTGCATGTCAACGAAGGAGCGATCGAGGCGGCTGCAGCCATCGATGCCCGTCGCGCGGCGGGTGAAGAGCTGGGCCCGCTCGCGGGAGTCCCTCTCGCGATCAAGGACGTCCTCGTCACGACGGACCAGCCCACCACGAGCGGCTCGCGCATCCTCGAAAGCTACCGTTCGCCCTATGACGCGACCGTGGTCGCCCGCTCGCGCGCCGCGGGGCTGATCCCGCTCGGCAAGACCAACATGGACGAGTTCGCGATGGGGTCGTCCACCGAGCACTCGGCATACGGTCCCACACACAACCCCTGGGACCTCGATCGCATCCCCGGCGGTTCCGGCGGCGGCTCGGCTGCCGCGGTCGCAGCTTTCGAGGCGCCCCTCGCACTCGGCTCGGACACGGGCGGCTCCATCCGTCAGCCTGCGCACGTGACCGGCACGGTCGGGGTCAAGCCGACCTACGGCGGAGTGAGCCGATACGGCGCGATCGCCCTCGCCTCGAGCCTCGATCAGGTCGGCCCGGTCTCCCGCACCGTGCTCGACTCCGGACTGCTGCACGACGCGATCGGTGGTCATGACCCGAAGGATTCGACCTCCCTGCGCGACGCGTGGCCCTCGTTCGCCGAGGCCGCAAGGGAGGGCGCGCGCGGAGAGGTGCTCAAGGGTCTCAAGGTCGGCGTGATCCGCGAGCTTCCCGACAGCGGCTTCCAGCCCGGCGTCGCCGCGTCGTTCCGCAGCGCTCTCGCGCTCATGGAGTCCCAGGGAGCCGAGATCGTCGAGATCGGTGCGCCGCACTTCGAGTACGGCGTCGCCGCCTACTACCTGATCCTCCCGGCGGAGGCATCGAGCAACCTCGCGAAGTTCGACTCGGTGCGCTTCGGTTTGCGGGTGACCCCCGACGGGAACCCGACGGTCGAGGATGTCATGTCCGCGACGCGCGACGCCGGCTTCGGCGACGAGGTCAAGCGCCGCATCATCCTCGGTACCTACGCACTCTCGGCGGGTTACTACGATGCCTACTACGGCAGCGCGCAGAAGGTCCGCACGCTCATCCAGCAGGACTTCGCGAACGCGTTCGCCGAGGTCGACGTGATCGCGACGCCCTCCGCGCCGACGACGGCGTTCAAGCTCGGCGAGAAGATCGACGACCCGCTGCAGATGTACCTCAACGACATCACCACCATCCCGGTGAACCTGGCCGGTGTACCGGGCATCTCCATCCCCAGCGGTCTGGCGGACGAGGACGGGCTGCCGGTGGGCATCCAGTTCATCGCGCCGGCACGTGAGGATGCTCGTCTCTACAAGGTCGGCGCGGCGCTCGAGACGCTCCTCGTCGATTCATGGGGTGCACCGCTGCTCACCCGTGCACCGCAGCTCGCAGGAGGGAAGCGCTGATGGCCGCCGCCAAGCTCATGGACTTCGACAAGGCGCTCGAGCTGTTCGAGCCGGTCCTCGGATTCGAGGTCCACGTCGAGCTGAACACCAACACCAAGATGTTCTCGGATGCACCGAACCCGGCGAACGAGGCGTTCCACGCCGCCGAGCCGAACACGCTCATCGCGCCGGTCGACCTCGGGCTCCCGGGCTCGCTTCCCGTCGTGAACGAGACGGCTATCCGCTCCTCGATCAGTCTCGGTCTGGCTCTCGGGTGCTCGATCGCCGAATCGAGCCGGTTCGCGCGGAAGAACTACTTCTATCCCGACCTGGGCAAGAACTACCAGATCTCGCAGTACGACGAGCCGATCGCGTACGAGGGTTCGGTGGAGGTCGAGCTCGAGGACGGGACGCTCATCACGATCCCCATCGAGCGCGCGCACATGGAGGAGGATGCCGGCAAGCTGACCCACATGGGCGGTGCGACCGGGCGCATCCAGGGCGCAGAGTACTCGCTCGTCGACTACAACCGCGCCGGCGTGCCGCTGGTCGAGATCGTGACGAAGACGATCTTCGGCACCGACCACCGTGCGCCGGAGGTCGCGAAGGCCTATGTGCAGGCGATCCGCGACATCGTGCGGGGCCTCGGCATCTCCGAAGCACGTCTGGAGCGCGGCAACCTGCGCTGCGACGCCAACGTCTCCCTGCGTCCGCGCGGACAGGAGAAGCTCGGTACCCGCACCGAGACGAAGAACGTCAACTCGATGCGCTCGGTCGAGCGGGCCGTGCGATACGAGATCCAGCGTCAGGCGCAGATCCTCGCGGACGGCGGCACCATCACGCAGGAGACCCGGCACTGGCACGAGGACACCGGCACGACCTCGCCGGGACGACCCAAGTCGGATGCCGACGACTACCGCTACTTCCCGGAGCCGGATCTGCTGCCTGTGGAGCCGGCCGCCGAGCTGATCGCGGAGCTGCGCGAGGCGCTTCCGGAGCAGCCGGTGGCACGTCGTCGTCGCCTCATGACCGAGTGGGGATTCACCGACCTGGAGTTCCAGGACGTGCGCAACGGCGGTCTGCTCGAGGTCGTCGAGGCGACGATCGCCGCCGGGGCGACACCGGCGACCGCGCGCAAGTGGTGGACCGGTGAGATCACGCGTATCGCGAACACCCAGGAGAAGGACGCGACTGCGCTGATCAGCCCGGAGAACGTGGCTGCTCTGCAGCAGCTCGTCGACGCGGGAACTCTGACCGACAAGCTCGCGCGTCAAGTGCTCGAGGGCGTCATCGCGGGGGAGGGGTCGCCGCAGGAAGTGGTCGACTCGCGCGGGCTCGCGGTCGTCTCCGACGACGGAGCGCTGATCGCCGCCATCGATGAGGCCCTCGCAGCGCAGCCCGACGTGATGGCGAAGATCAAGGACGGCAAGGTGCAGGCAGCCGGCGCTGTGATCGGGGCCGTCATGAAGGCGATGAAGGGCCAGGCGGACGCCGCCCGTGTCCGTGAGCTCATTCTCGAGCGCGCTGCGCAGTAGCACCCCACCCCGGGCCTCGTGTCGGAGGCCCGGGGGAGAATGGTCGTATGGGACACGGTGACGGGCGCGGGCGGATCGTGTCCGCCGCCGACGCCGACGACTCCGGCACGCGGATCCTCCATGTCGACATGGACGCGTTCTACGCCGCGGTGGAGGTGCTCGACGATCCGTCGCTCCGTGGACTGCCTCTGATCATCGGATCTCCCGATGGGCGCTCCGTGGTGTCGAGCGCATCGTATGAGGCGAGACGATACGGCGTTCGGGCGGCGATGCCCGTGTCGCAGGCGCTTCGACTGTGCCCGACGGCGCGTATCGTCCCGCCGCACTTCCACCGCTACCAGGAGGTCTCCCGGCAGGTCATGGCGATCTTCGAGTCGTTCACGCCGCTGGTCGAGCCGCTGTCAGTCGATGAGGCGTTCCTCGACGTGCAGGGTGTTCGTCGACTCTGGGGGAGCCCTGCACGCATCGCCGAACTCGTCCGGGAGCGTGTTCTGGACGAGGTGGGAATCACCTGCAGCGTGGGAGTGGCGGCGACCAAGCACGTCGCGAAGATGGCCTCGACGATCTCCAAGCCCGATGGGATGCTCGTGGTCGCTGCGAAGGACACCCTCGACTTCCTGGCACCGCGACCGGTCCGGGCGATGTGGGGCGTCGGTCCGAAGGCCGCGGAGGCGCTGGAGGCCCGCGGTATCCGCACGGTGCAGGACGTCCGCGATGCGCGGCCCGGAATGGTCGAGCGTGCCGTCGGCACGGCGCTCAGCATGCGTCTCGCAGAACTCGCCAGGGGGGACGACCCGCGAGCGGTGCACACGGAGCGGGTGGAGAAGAGCATCGGCCACGAGGAGACGTTCGACCACGACATCCTCGACCGTCCGTTCCTGCGAGCCGAGCTGCTGCGGCTGGCCGACCGGGTCGCGGCTCGGCTCCGGCGCGCGGAGTGGGAGACCTCGACCGTCTCCGTCAAGATCCGCTTCGACGACTTCCGCACGGTGAACCGCTCCCAGACCTTGAGCGAGCCCACCGCGGTGGGGCAACGCATCGGCGAGGCCGCGCAGTCGCTGTTCGAGCTGATCGATCGACGCGACCCCGTCCGGCTCGTGGGTGTTCGCGCCGAGAACCTGCGTCCTGCCGGAGGCGGCGGTCTGGCCCTCTGGGACGAAGACGAGGACTGGCGCAGAGTCGAGGGCGCGGTCGACGAGGCCGTCGCCCGGTTCGGCACGGCGACGATCAGTCGCGCTCGGCACATCGGTCGTGGCGACGGTCGGGGAGCCGCCCAGCATCCCAAGGCCCACGGCGTGGATTGATCCCACACCCGCGCGGTTCCTGGACTAGCGTGGGGGTATGCCGAACATTGCACTGGAACTCGGAAAGCAAGCTGCGTCCTTCGGCGTGAAGAGCGCGTACGGAGAACCGCAGGACGTCGGTGGAGTGAGTATCACCCCGGTGGCGTTCACGTACTCCGGATTCGGTGGCGGCAGCGGAGACGGCGGCGAGGGTGGCGGCGGCGGTGGCGTCTCCGTCCCGGTCGGCGTGTATGTGCGTCGCGAGGAAGGTCTGCGCTTCGAGCCCAACATCGTCACGCTGCTCGTGGTCGCTGTCCCGTTCGTCTGGGTCGCCGGACGGGCGCTCACTCGCATCATCCGTGCCCTCAAGAAGTGACGATCCGGTCGCGGCTGCGCTGGCGCACGCCGCGGCGCTGATCGAGCAGGATGTCCGTGCCGTGGCCGCGGCGAACCCGGTCGTCCTCATCGACGGCGGCAGCGGGGCCGGCAAGTCCTCTCTCGCCGCATTGCTGGTGAGACGCTGGCCGGTGGTCGGGCACGTGCAGCTCATCGCGTTGGATTCCCTCTATCCGGGGTGGGACGGACTCGACGGCGGCGCGGAGCGCGCCCGCGAGTGGATCCTCGGTCCGCACGGACGCGGCTACATCGGCATCTGGCGTCGCTGGGACTGGGAAGAGCAGTCCGAGGCGGAGAGTCATGCGGTCGACCCCTCCCTCGGAGTGATCGTCGAGGGCAGCGGCATTCTTCGCCCCTCCACGGCGGGTCTCGCGGATGTCAGAGTCTGGGTGGAGTCGGCCGAAGCCTCGCGGAAGGCGCGTGCCCTCGCTCGCGACGGCGACACCTATCGCCCCCACTGGGACCGCTGGGCCGCGCAGGAACGCCGTCACGTCGAGCGGGATGATCCTCGCTCCCTGGCGACGCGCATCGTCGAGGTTCCCTGACTACGCGCCCGACTCGGCTTCGTCTGCCGCCTGGATGAGAAGCTCCAGACGATAGCCCAGCCAGTCGTACACGTCATGACGGCTGTCATAGACCGTGTGCTCGTCCGTCGTGATCCCCAGACGATCGGCGATCACGAGCCGGAGGGTCGTCACGGTGCGCAGCCACGACTCCAGATCGTCCAGGGTGATGGAGAGCTCACGGGTGCGGGCCGCTTCTGCATCCGTGAGGCCTGCAGCAGGGACAGAGACGTCTTCGAGCGCCCCACGCATCCGCCGCGCATCCGCGAGGCGCCGATCGAGCAGATCCTTCCGAGTGCTCCCGGCGAAGTCGGCAGCGGCCTCGGGATCATCGGGATACGGGTTGGGCGTCAGGCGGTCGACGGCTGGGTCTTCGCCGTTCCGTGATTCACCGATGAGCTCGAGGAGATCGTCGAGGAGCATCGCGAGGTGACGCTCCTCGATGGCACTGATCGTGACGATGATGCGGTCTGAGGTCACGGTGAGGCCCTCCTGACCGTCGCCCAGAGGCCATAGTCGTGCATCGCCTGCGCGTGGACCTCCATGGTCTCTCGGGGGCCCGTGGCGACGATCGCGTGCCCGTCGTTGTGCACCGCGAGCATGAGCGCTGTCGCGTGGTCGAGCGAGTAGCCGAAGTATGTCCGGAAGACGCGGACGACGTAGCTCATGAGGTTCACCGGATCATCCCAGACGACGACCTGCCACGGTTCCAGAGGGGCGGCACCGAGTTCGATCGTCTCCTCGAGATCCGGAACGGCTGTGGGTATCGTCATGCCCAGCCCAACTCGTGCAGCTGCGCATCGTCGATCCCGTAGAAGTGCGCGATCTCGTGGACCAAGGTCGTGTGCACCTCGTCCCGAAGCTCCTCATCCGTCTCGCACTGCGCCAGATGCGACTCACGGTAGATGACGATGCGGTCGGGGAGCTCGCCCATCCCGTACTGCGTCCGCTCCGTCAGAGCCAAACCGTCGTAGAGCCCGAGGAGATCGAGGCTGCCGTCTTCTGGCCTGTCCTCCACGACGAACACCACGTTGTCGAGCCCTTCGACCATGTCGTCGGGGAGCAGATCGAGCTCGGCGATCACGAGCTCTTCGAAGCCGGCTGCATCCATGTCCATCCCCTCCAGCCTAGGGGCGACAGCGCTCAATGGAGGAGAACGAGGAGAGCGGCGACCGCTATGAAGAGCGTGCCGAAGACCGTGTTGAGCACTCGCTGTCCTCGCGCGGTCCGCGTGAGGCGACGGAACGGACGCGCGGCCGCGGCGAAGAACCCCCACATCACGATCACGTCCACCACGATCACGGTCGTGATGAGCGTGAGGTACTGGGGGAGCGGGGGCTGGTCCAGCCTGACGAATTGGGGGATGAAGGCCAGGAAGAACACGATCGCCTTGGGATTGAGCAGGTTGACCCAGAACCC
Organism: Microbacterium sp. 2RAF4; assembly: GCF_052115285.1. Taxonomy (NCBI): domain Bacteria; kingdom Bacillati; phylum Actinomycetota; class Actinomycetes; order Micrococcales; family Microbacteriaceae; genus Microbacterium; species Microbacterium sp. 2RAF4. The sequence continues at coordinate 300,184 of NZ_JBFRGI010000001.1, forward strand.
GCGGCGGATCATCGACCAAGGACTCTCACGGGAGTCGACCGGAACGGGCGCGTCCTCGATCGCTACGGTCGGCTTCGTCAGGATCAGACGGAGGCCGAGAAACACGAGGTAGGCCGCGCCGGCATAGCGGATGCCGTTGAAGAGGAGCTCCGAGCGGGACACGAGGAGCCCGACCCCAGCGGCGACGACCGCCACATGGACGATGAGGGCGATCTGCTGGCCGACGATGCCCCAGATGGAACGACGCCATCCCTGATTCATCGCATTCGACATCGTGTTGATCGCGCCGGCCCCCGGCGTGAAGCTGATGACGACGGAAGCGGTCAGCAACGAGAACCAGACCGCGAGCGACACGTCGTCAGTCTAGGGCTTCGCGGAGGGTGCTTCATTCGAGGCGCAGATGCGAAGAAGGCCCGAACCTTGCGATTCGGGCCTTCTTCTGGAGGGTGAGTAACGGGACTCGAACCCGCGACATCCGGCACCACAAGCCAGCGCTCTACCAGCTGAGCTATACCCACCATGTGCCCACCGGAGCGGGCAACCATACGAGTCTATTACATGTTCGGAGTGAACTCTGACACCGTACGCGAAGCGATCTCACGAGCCTCGTCGCTGGACGGACCCGGCTCATCGACGAAGACGGCCTCGCGGTAGTAACGGAGCTCCCTGATCGACTCCAGGATGTCAGCGAGGGCGCGGTGACCGCCGTCCTTCGACGGAGCCTGGAAGAAGACCCGCGGGTACCAGCGGCGCGACAGCTCCTTGATGCTCGACACGTCGACGTTGCGGTAATGCAGCCACTGGTCGACCTGGGGCATGTACTTCGCCAGGAACATCCTGTCCGTGCCGATCGTGTTGCCGGCCAGAGGAGCCTTCCGCTCGAGCGGAACGAAGCGCTTGATGTAGGCGAGGGTCTGCGCCTCCGCCTCTTCCAGTGAGAGACCGCCTGCGATCTCGTCGATGAGTCCCGAGGTCTCGTGCATGTTCGTGACGAACTCGTTCATGTGATCGAGGGCCGCTTCGCTGGCTCGGATCACCACCTGGAACCCCGCATCGACAGGGTTGAGTTCGAAGTCGGTGATCACGACCGCGATCTCCACGAGTTCGTCGACTGCGAGATCGAGGCCCGTCATCTCACAGTCGATCCATACGAGACGGTCATTCTCGGACGCAGATACCATGTCGCCATCCTATCGACGGTGCCGACATCCCCGGCCGGACCCGGCGTCGTGATCGTTCGGCGGGAGCGCGATACTCTAGACGCGTGCGCCTCCGTAGCTCAGGGGATAGAGCAGGAGCCTTCTAATCTCTTGGTCGCAGGTTCGAATCCTGCCGGGGGCACCACGCAGCATCGAATCCCGGTGAGTGACGCGGGAGGGGACAGGCCTGCTGGTCGCCGTCAGGAAGCGCGCAGAGCCGCAACCGCGTCGTCCACACGCCAGAACTCTCCGACGACGCGGAACACGCCTGTCGCGAGGTGCAGCCGTTCGGCACGGTAGCGCAGCCCCAGCGGATCGGCGACGATTCGGAGATGACCGAGGATGTGCTCCCGGCGATCCTGCACCCTCCAGAGGTGATCGGCAGCGCGGACCAGATGCTCGCGCGCGGAGGAGAGTCGAGGCGTCGCGAACGGGACGTCGGGCAGCGAAGTGGTCAGGTGGTCGGACATCGGTACTCCTTTCATGATTCGAAGATATGACCGACCACCGACATTCGCCGCCGCTGGTTCCGCAGCTGTCATCGGGCTTTCTCTCCACCGACTGCCCCTTCTGCAATCTGTCCACCGGTTGCGTCCTTCTGGCGTCCGCAGCCCGATGCTCCCGCGCAGGCTGGAGACAGCCGGAAGAGACCCGGCGATCGAGAGGACACGAACATGATCGACACCCTGACCATCGTGGGACGAGTCGCCACCGACCCGACACAGTCACAGACAGGGGGAGGGGTCCCAGTCACCAACTTCCGCCTCGCCAGCACCCACCGTCGCTTCGACGCCGCGACGCAGACGTGGACGGACTCGGGCACCAACTGGTACTCGGTGGCGGCGTTCCGCCACCTCGGAGAGAACGCCAAGGCGTCGCTGCGCACCGGAGACAGCGTCATCGTGACGGGGCGTCTCAGGATCCGCGACTGGGAGAGCAATGGGAAGCACGGCACCAGTGTCGACATCGAGGCAGATGCGATCGGCCATGATCTGCGGTGGGGAACCACCGCGTATCGCCCGCAGTCGCGTCCGCAGACGAGTGCTCCCGACGCGTCGACCGGATCACCCGACACGCGTGTCGAAGAGGAAGACGTCGATGCGCTGGGCTCGGGGACCGACTCATCCGCGTTCGCACTCTCCTGGTCGGCACCGGACGTGGAGGTGGCCGGGAGCGCGTGACGCGACGCTGTCTCGGCGACTCCGCGCAGCTGCGCGCGTGAACGGGGGGCACGACGACAGCGCGAGCACGATGAGAAGGCGACGTAGACTCGGCACGTGCTTCGTCGATCGGTCCTTCCTCCGCCGCGCGCAGCCGGTGCCCTAGCCGCCGCTGCTGTGGTCGCCGTGCTCCTCTCCGGCTGCACGCCGACCGCCGCGCCGTCTCCCTCCGCCACGGCTTCCGCCTCACCGGATGCAGAATCGACGGCACCCGTCGGGCCTGTTCTCGTGCCGGACGGCAGCGCCGACGACAACCTGCCACTGTTCACCGCTACTGCGGACGGCGTCTGGGCCACCGATCAGCGTGGCGAGGGCCGGGCGTACATCGACGCGCTGATCGGCGCAGGATTCGATCGCGACTCGATGCAAGTGACCCAGGACCAGACCACGGTGGGCAATCCGGTGGAGAGCCTGCAGTTCTCGGTCCGCTGGGGCAATGACGAGTGCCTCGTCGGCCAGGTCGGTCCTTCCACCGGTCAGGTCGTCACGGCGGTTCTCCCGCAGCTCGCGGAGGGGCGCTGTCTCGTCGGCACCACACGTCCGATCGACTGGTGAGATGCCAGGGGGCCGGTAGGCTGGAGTGTCGATCTTCGACGCCAACAGAAGGAGCGGTTTTCGGTGGCTGAGTACATCTACTCGATGGTTCGTGCGCGCAAGGCGGTGGGCGAGAAGCTCATCCTCGACGACGTGACCATGGCGTTCCTCCCCGGGGCCAAGATCGGCATGGTCGGTCCGAACGGCGCGGGCAAGTCGACCATCCTCAAGATCATGGCAGGACTCGACACCCCGTCGAACGGCGAGGCGAAGCTCTCCCCGGGCTTCACGGTCGGCATCCTGATGCAGGAACCTGAACTCGACGAGACCAAGACCGTGCTGGAGAACATCCAGGACGGGATCGCGATCAAGGCCAAGCTCGACCGGTTCAACGAGATCTCCGCTCTGATGGCGGATCCCGATGCTGACTTCGACGCTCTCCTCGCCGAGATGGGCTCGCTTCAGGAGGAGATCGACGCCGCCGACGGTTGGGACCTCGACTCGCAGCTCGACCAGGCGATGGACGCTCTCCGCACCCCTCCCGGCGACGCGGCGATCGCACCGCTGTCAGGTGGCGAGAAGCGTCGCGTGGCGCTGGCGAAGCTGCTCCTCCAGAAGCCCGATCTGCTGCTGCTGGATGAACCGACCAACCACCTCGACGCCGAGAGCGTGCTCTGGCTCGAGCAGCACCTCCAGGCATACAAGGGTGCCGTCATCGCGATCACCCACGACCGGTACTTCCTCGACCACGTGGCCGAGTGGATCGCCGAGGTCGACCGCGGCCGTCTGATCGGCTACGAGGGCAACTACTCGACGTACCTGGAGAAGAAGGGCGAACGCCTCGAGATCCAGGGCAAGAAGGACGCCAAGCTCGCCAAGCGCCTCAAGGAGGAGCTGGAGTGGGTGCGTTCCAGCGCGAAGGGCCGCCAGACCAAGTCGAAGGCGCGTCTCGCCCGATACGAGGAGATGGCGTCCGAGGCGGAGCGGACCAGGAAGCTCGACTTCGAGGAGATCCAGATTCCGGCGGGCCCGCGCCTCGGAAGCGTGGTCATCGAGGCCAAGAACCTGAAGAAGGGCTTCGACGGGCGCTCGCTCATCGATGGACTCAGCTTCAGCCTCCCGCCGAACGGCATCGTCGGCGTCATCGGACCGAACGGTGTGGGAAAGACCACGCTGTTCAAGACCATCGTCGGGCTCGAGCCGCTCGACGGCGGAGACCTGAAGATCGGTGAGACGGTCAAGATCAGCTACGTCGACCAGTCCCGCTCCAACATCGACCCGAACAAGACGCTGTGGGAGGTCGTCTCCGACGGCCTCGACTACATCACGGTCGGCAAGACCGAGATCCCGTCCCGCGCCTACGTGTCCAAGTTCGGCTTCAAGGGCCCCGATCAGCAGAAGAAGGCCGGAGTGCTCTCCGGTGGTGAGCGCAACCGCCTCAACCTGGCGCTGACCCTCAAGGAGGGTGGCAACCTGCTTCTTCTCGACGAGCCCACGAACGACCTCGACGTCGAGACCCTGAGCTCGCTGGAGAACGCGCTGCTCGAGTTCCCCGGCTGCGCCGTGGTGATCACCCACGACCGGTGGTTCCTCGACCGCATCGCCACGCACATCCTCGCCTACGAGGGAACCGATGAGAAGCCGGACCAGTGGTACTGGTTCGAGGGCAACTTCGAGGCGTACGAGGAGAACAAGATCGAGCGACTCGGAGCCGATGCAGCCAAGCCGCACCGCTCGACCCACCGCAAGCTCACGCGCGACTGACTCCGTCATGACCGCGACGCCGGGGCCCCGCCTGCACATCCCGATCCAGCTCCGCTGGGGCGATCTGGATGCCTTCAACCACGTCAACAACACCTCGATGCTGAAACTGCTCGAGGAGGCTCGCGTGCGAGCATTCTGGCGTGCGGGCCCCGGCGAGGAGGCTCCATCGACGGCGGTGCTCGATTCGGGCATCGAAGAGGGGATCCTCACGCTGATCGCCCGCCAGGAGATCGAGTACCTCGCGCCGGTGCCGTATCAGCGGCGACCGCTCGAGGTGCAGATGTGGTTCGGCAAGCTCGGCGGATCCAGCGTCGAGGTCTGCTACGAGGTGCACAACGATCCGACGGCGGAACCTCGTCAGATTTACGCGCGCTCGACGGCGATCATCGTCCTGGTCGACGCGCAGACCGGTCGCCCGACCCGCCTCACCCAGGAGATGCGCGACGTCTGGGAGCCGTACGTCGGCGAATCGATCGAGTACACCCACCGCTGAGTCCGGCCGCGGTCCCGGTCGCAGCGCGCCTCGACCGAAGCTGCCAGCTCTTCAAGCCAGTCGAACCGGCAGACGCTTCAGTGCTGCTCGTCAGTGCTGCTCGTCAGTGCTGCTGGTCAGTCCTGGCCGTCGGGGACGCGGATCATGATCTCCTGAGCGACGCTCGCTACCAGCGCGCCGTCGCGGGTGAAGATGCGTCCGGTGGCGAGCCCTCGTCCGCCGCGCGCATTCGGCGACTCCTGCACGTACAGCAGCCAATCGTCCACCCGCGCTGGTCGATGCCACCACATCGCGTGATCGAGGCTCGCGACCTTGAGACCGGGAAGCGCCCAGTACACGCCGTGCGCCCGCAGGATCGACTCCTGGATCGTCATGTCGCTGAGGTAGGCGAGAGCAGCGCGGTGCAGACGCGGGTCGTCGGGGAGCGGAGCCCGCAGGCGCATCCACACGGCCTGCTGCGGTGCACGCGCGTCGTCACTGGGTAGATACAGCGGCGAGTCGACGTGACGGATGTCCGCCGCCCGCTCGCTCAGCATCCGGGCCGTCCCCCCAGGGAGCCCCTGTACCCGGTCCTCGTCCGGAGCCAGGTCTTCCGGTGCAGGAATGCCTTCCGGCATCGATGCCGCATGCTCGACACCGGGGTCCGCATCCTGGAAGGAGGCGATCATCGAGAAGATCGGCACACCGTTCTGGTACGCCTGGGCACGGCGCGTCGAGAAGGAACGTCCGTCGTGGATGCGGTCGACGGAGATCGTGATGCCCTGGCTCGCGTCGCCGGGGCGCAGGAAGTAGCCGTGCATCGAGTGCGCGGCCCGATCCTCGGGGAGCGTGCGCTCGGCAGCCAGGAGTGCCTGCGCGAGTACCTGGCCACCGTAGATCCGTCCGCTCGGCATCGGGTGCGAAGAACCCGTGAAGATGTCCTCCGTGGTCCGTGCCTGCGTCGAATCGAGATCGAGCACCTCGAGCAGTCGCTCGACGGTCCGGATGGCGTGCTCGTCCGTGCTCATCTGTTCCTCTCCGCGCCCCGAGGCGCCGCTCCGTTGGTAGTTTAGAACGCGTGCCGCATCACCTCCTCCTCGCCGACCCGGACACAGCGAAGGACGTCCTCACGTTCGTGGGACGCGCGTCACGGATCACGGACGAGGGAGTGCGGTTGCAGGCCGGGAGCGGTGTGCTCGCCCTCACGACCGCGGCGCTCGCTCCCCATGGACTCTTCGACCAGACACCGACGATTCTCGCGATGCGGATCGTGCACGCCGACCCCGAGCTCGAGTGCGACATCGTGGTCGACCAGCTCTCGCAGACCGATGAGCCGCAACGGCTCGGTCTCCCGGAGACCGGGATGTCGCCCGCCTGGGCGGGGGTCGCTCCACCCCGCGGCCCCTGGGAGCCCGTAGGGGTGCTCGACGCATCCGTCATCGCGCAGCGCGCGCAGTGGGGGATCTCCGCCGTCGCCCGCGGCGCAGCCCCAGGATCCGGCGAGGAGGCCGTGCGCGCCCTGCGTGCAGCGATCTGGGGCGAACCCGACGAGGACCTCGACGGCCTGCCTCGGGGAATCGCCTTCGCGGCCGACGCGATGGGGTTCATCTCCGGCGAGGAGCAGATCCGCGTGTCGAAGTCGGGGCGGTGGACACGCCTCGCCTTCCGACGTGGTCACGTGCTCTCGCGCGGTCCCGTCGCATCGGGTCTCACGAGCGTCCGGGACACCGGCTCCGCGGGCTGAGATCCTCCGGGTGCCCTCGAGGCCACCCGCAGCGCCACGATCCTGCTCACCAACGCGCTCGTGCCACCCAGCACGAGCACGAGCCCCAGGGCATCCAGGAGCGGGAACAGCCAGAGGTCGATCACCCAGTACTGCCAATTGACGGATCCCCCGAGCAGCGCTGGCACCAGGGGGACGAAGAACCCCACCACGATGACGAGCGCGAGCGGAACGAGCCGGACACCGACGCGCGAGATCCCCTCTCCGCACATTCGCCTCGCCCAACGCGGCGCTCTCAGCGTCGTGACCAGCAGAACGATCGACGCGAACGCCGCGACGCCCAGGAGGATCCCGTTCGCGATATCCAGCGGATTCTCGTACGTCGCCGCGGACGCGTCGCCTTCGATCAGGTGACGCACCAGCTCGCCGGGGGAGCCCACTCCGTTCGTCAGCACGACGGCTGCGGTCCCCGTGGCGGTGTCGAAGGCCATCGACCCGCCGAACGTCGCAAGAGTGCCGCCGTGCGACAGGACGTCGGGCGCTGGTTCTCCGTCCGGACCGAGGTTCTGCCATCCCAGGGCATACGACACGGCGCCCGGCTGCACGGAGTGCAGCTCGTCGCGCAGCACCGGATCCAGGATGTCCGCACCGACGTCACCCTGGTTGAAACCCAGCCATTGCACCATGTCGGAAAGCGTCGAGACCACACCGCCGTTGCCGCCGCACCGGCCCGGCATCTCCGGCATGACATAGGCGACCCCGAGCACCACGGAGTAGCCGGGTGTGAGCCCGTCGAGGCTCTGATCACAGGCGTCGACGCTTCGGGAGTCGAGCATCCCAAGCGGGACGAAAAGCCGCTGACGGAGGAACGCGTCGAGGCTCTGCCCTGAGACGACCTCGACGATGCGGGCCGCCAGCGAGTAGTTCGTGTTGTGATACTCGAAACGAGCGCCCGGTTCAGCGGTGAGTCGTCGTCCTGTGAGTTCAGCGACCACCGACCGCGTGTTCCGCGGCGCGGGCAGCGAGAACTCGTCGTTCGTCTGCTGCGAGAGCCCAGACGTATGGGACAAGAGCTGTCTGATCGTGATGTCCTGATGCCTCGGGTCGGCCATCGTGAACTCGGGGAGTCGCTCGACGACGCGGTCGTCGAGTGCCAGCGCTCCATCCTGCACGAGGAGCATGATCGCCGTCGCCGTGATCGACTTGCTCATCGACGCGATCCGGAAAGGCGTCTGCGGAGTGATCGGGTCGCCCGCTCCGTCTCGGCCGTGCACGATCAGGTCGACGTCGCCGTTCGAGACGACCGCTGCCGCGACTCCGGGCGTCGCGAACGCCTCGGCGTAGCTTCCGATCGCGCCTTCGTGATCTGTCGACGCATCGGAGGCGGCAGCGGAGAGCGTGCCGCCGAAAATCCATGCCGAGACGAGACCGAGGATGCAGAGGATGGGCACGAGTCCACGGTAGGGAGCAGGACGCGACGATTCGAGGGCCGCCGACGCCGCTTCGGGCTACCCCGAACAAGCAGGATGGATGTCCCGAAGAGTTTCACCCGGAAAGCCCGGGGCTGAGATCATCCGGCCAGAGCCGCAGCCCGTCCGGCGATGCGGCCGGAGAACAGACACCCGCCGAGGAACGTCCCCTCGAGCGCACGGTAGCCGTGCACACCGCCACCGCCGAACCCGCTCGCCTCGCCGGCGGCGTACAACCCGGGGATCGGCTCGCCGGCCGCGTTCAGCGCGCGCCCGTGGAGATCGGTGTTGATGCCGCCGAGAGATTTGCGTGTGAGCACGTGCAGCTTCACCGCGACGAGCGGCCCCGCGGCCGGATCCTGAAGGCGGTGCGGAGCCGCCGTCCGGATGAGCTTGTCGCCGCGATAGCTGCGCATGGAACGGAGCATGCCGATCTGCGCGTCCTTCGTGAAGTCGTTCTCCATCTCCCGGTCGCGGGCTATCACCTCGCGTCGCACGTTGTCGATGTCCAGCACCTCGCCGCCGGCGTGCCTCTGCATCTGCTCCAGCAGCGAATCGAGGTCGTTCTCGACGATGAAGTCCTCACCCTCGTCGAGGAACGCCTGCACCGGTCCTGTGGGCCCCTTCGCCAGGCGGGACTTCAGGAGGAGGCCCACGTCCTTCCCGGTGAGGTCGGGGTTCTGCTCGCTTCCGGAGAGGGCGAACTCCTTCTCGACGATCTGGCGCGAGGTGACGAACCAGGAGTGGTCGTGCCCGGTCGTGCGCAGATGAGCGAGAGTTCCGAGAGTGTCGAATCCGGGGAACAGCGGCACGGGCAGGCGGGTGCCGGTGGCGTCGAACCACAGCGAGGACGGCCCGGGGAGGATGCGGATCCCGTGCGATGGCCACACCGGGTCCCAGTTGGCGATGCCTTCGACGTAGTGCCACATGCGATCACCGTTGACCAGCCTGGCACCTGCGGCCTCGCTGACTCCGTGCATCGAGCCGTCGACGTACGCGGGCACCCCGGTGAGCATGTGCTCTGGCGCAGTGCCGAGGCGCGCGGGCCAGGCGGCGCGCACGAGGTCGTGGTTTCCGCCGATGCCGCCCGATGAGACGATGGTCGCGGTCGCCGCGATCTCGAACTCGTCGACGACGTCGCGCGACGAAGGCTCACCGCGCTTCGACCCGCTCGTGGCGAGGATCTGTCCGCGTGCTCCGGTGACGGTTCCGTCGATCACGACCAGCTCGGAGACGCGGTGTCGGGGGAGGACCGTCAGACGCCCCTCACGCTCGCCTTGCTCGACAGAGGCGGCGAAGGGCGCGACGATTCCCGGGCCGGTGCCCCAGGTGATGTGGAAGCGGGGCACGGAGTTACCCGGCCCGATGGAGCCGTAGCCGCCACGCTCCGCCCAGCCGACGACGGGGAAGAAGCCGACCCCGCGTTCACGGAGCCACGCGCGCTTCTCGCCGGCGGCGAACTGCAGATATGCCTCGGCCCATCGCCGGGGCCACTCGTCTTCCGGTCGATCGAATCCGGCGTTGCCGAACCAGTCCTGGGTCGCGAGGTCCAACGAGTCCTTGATGCCCAGGCGCCGCTGCTCGGGGGAGTCGATGAAGAACAGCCCTCCGAACGACCACCAGGCCTGCCCGCCGAGGTTCGTGCGCGGTTCCTGATCCACCAGGATGACGCGCCGCCCGGCATCGAGCGCCTCGGCGGCGGCGACCAGGCCGGCCAACCCCCATCCGATCACCAGGACGTCTGCGGACAGGGGCGTTGTCGTCATGGGGTCTCCGTTGATTCCTGACGTGAGCGGGTCTCGAGCGTGGGCCGGCCGCCGGGTCCGGCGCCGATCCCGGAAGGTTCGCGTGTGTTCACCATGGCATAGGCCGCGCGCTCCAGGTAGTCCCACAGCGTGGATTCGTGCAGCGGAGACAACTGCGCCTCGTCGAGCGCGGTGCGCATGTGACGAAGCCAACGATCCCGCGCATCCGCATCGATGTGGAAGGGCATGTGCCGCATGCGCAGACGAGGATGTCCGCGGGTCTCACCGTACGTCGTCGGGCCGCCCCAGTACTGCTCGAGGAACATGCGCAGACGGTCTTCGGCAGGGCCGAGGTCTTCCTCCGGGTACATCGGCTTCATGACGGGGTCCAGCGCGACCTCGCGGTAGAACACGGAGACGATCTTCCGGAAGGTCTCGTGCCCGCCGATCTCGTCGTAGAAAGTCACTTCTGGGTGCTCCCGTCGTCGTTCGGCTTCTTCCTCCGCCAGATACCTCGGTCGGGGACGACCGGTACCCCGGTCACCGCGTTCGGGCGCGTTCTGGGCGGGTTCGCACCGCGGACCCGCCGCGCACCATCGAGTCCCGTCGGCACCACGTCGACCATGCGGGGCACGCCGATCTCCTTCTCGAGGAGGGCAGCACGCAGGCGGCGACGCAGCTCCTGTGCCACGTCGTCCTTGGCATTGGCCCGCGCCTTGATGACGATGCGCACCACGAGCGCGTCTCCATCGATGGACTCAAGCCCCCACAGCTCGGGCTTCTCGATGATGCGCGTACGCCACTTCGGGTCCTTCGACAGTCCCTGTGCGGTCTCGAGCATGATGTGCTCGACCTGTTCGAGGTCGGAGTCGGCCGGCACGCCGATGTCGATGATCGAGCGCGCCCACCCCTGCGACATGTTGCCGATCCTGGTCACTTCACCGTTGCGCACGTACCAGAGCGTGCCGTTGACGTCGCGCACCTGGGTGATCCGCACACTCACGTATTCGACCACGCCGCTCGCGAGACCGAGATCCACCACATCGCCGATGCCGATCTGGTCTTCCGCGACGAGGAACATGCCGTTGAGCACGTCCTTGACGATGTTCTGGGCGCCGAAACCGAGACCGGCGCCGACCGCAGCGGTAAGCAGTGTCAGGGAACCGAGCAGACTCGAATCGAGCGCGTTCACGATCAGCACGATCGCGATGACGACCAGCATCACGTTCACGATGTTCTGCAGGATGGTGCCGAGCGTGCGGGTGCGCTGCACCAAGCGCATATCCGCGAGCGGAGAGCGTTCGAGTGCTTGAGTGTCGTCGACCGACGCCTTGTTCTTCGCGCTGTCGACGATCCGGTGCACCACACGACGGATGACGAGCCGCAGGACGAGCCCGATCACGATGCAGCTGACGATGATGATGGCGACCGCGAGTGCCTTCATACCGACCTCGCCGAGCCAGGCGAGCAGCGCCGTCACCCAGTCGGGGAGCGGAGTCTCGGCGGGCGGTTCGGTGACAGTGGAGGGAAGGATCATCACCTCCGATCCTAGCGAGCGGGCCTCTGTGCGGGCTGGGTGGAGCCCCACGTCAAAACGGAGACCATCCGGCCCGACCGCGGCGTGTCCTGAGTGGACACGCGGGGATCAGCGCGGATGGTCTCCGTTTTCGCTGTTGCTCGGGGATCAGTCCTCGGCGTCGCGTGCCTGCGCGGCAAGGGCGCGCTCGACATCGGCGAGGTTCTCCAGCACGAGGCGTCGCAGGGCAGGGGCGACATCCTGGTGCTCGGAGAGCCAACCGCGGGTCGCGTCGCGCAGAGCGATGTCCGCGAGTGCGGTCGGGAACAGCCCCACGATCAGGTACTGCGCGATCTGGTAGGTCCGCGACTCCCAGATCGGCAGGAGCATGTCGAAGTACGCCGGGACGAACTCCTCGAGCACTGCAGCCCCCGCCGGGTGGGTGAACCCGAGCGCTGCGGAGCGAACGATCGTGTTCGGGGCGTCGTCACGCTCGATCAGTGACGCCCACGCGGCCTTCTTGGACGCGGAGTCCGGCAGGGATGCGCGTGCCTGAGCTGCGAACTCCCCACCCTTGGCGGTGTTGTCCGCGGCGAGAGCGGCGTCGATCGTGGCGGCGTCCGTCGCGCCGATCGTGGCGAGCCCGGCGAGCAGCTGCCAGTTCAGGTCGGCGTCGATCTCCAGCCCGGGGAGCGCTTCCTCACCGGAGCGGAGACGACCGACGATGCCCGCGTGCTCAGGAGTGACCAGCGCATTGGCGAAGGCTGTGACGAACTGCAGCTGGCTGTCGCTGCCGGGGTCGGCCGACTCCGCGAGGCTCCACAGACCATCCGCCACCTTGAGGCGCGCAGCCTCGCGGTCGGCCGGCGCCACGTAGAGGTTCGCCGCGGTGCGCAGCTGCGCGAGCGTGGTGCGCACCGTCGTCGACTCGGTCTCGCGCCCGATGTTGCCGAGCACGAGGTCGATGTACTCGGAAGCGCCGGTCTCGGCATCGCGGGTCTGGTCCCATGCCGCGCCCCAGACGAGCGAGCGGGCGAGCGGGTCGTGGATGTCGGCGAGGTGTGCGATCGCGGTGGCCAGCGACTTCTCGTCGAGGCGGATCTTCGCGTAGGCGAGGTCATTGTCGTTGAGGAGCACGAGGTCGGGGCGGGTGAGGCCCTGCAGCTCGGGGATCTCGGTGCGGTCGCCGTCGACGTCCACTTCGAGGTAGTGCGTGCGGGTGAGCGAGCCGTCCGTGAGCGTGTAGAAGCCGATGCCGAGACGGTGCGGGCGGATGGTCGGGTAGTCCGCCGGAGCGGTCTGCGTGATCGCGAAGCGCGAGATGGTGCCGTCGTGGCCCTCGGCGATGACCGGCTCGAGCGTGTTCACCCCGGCGGTTTCCAGCCACTTCTTGGACCACGTGCCGAGGTCGCGACCGCTGGTGGCCTCGAGCTCGGTGAGCAGGTCGCTGAGCTCGGTGTTGCCCCAGGAGTGCTTCTGGAAGTACTGCGAGACGCCCGAGAAGAACGCCTCGATGCCGACCCAAGCGGCCAGCTGCTTCAGGACGGAGCCGCCCTTGGCGTAGGTGATCCCATCGAAGTTCACCTGCACGTCTTCGAGGTCGTTGATCTCGGCGACGATCGGATGGGTCGAGGGGAGCTGGTCCTGGCGGTAGGCCCAGGTCTTCTCCATGGCGTTGAACGTGGTCCAGGCCTCGGTCCACTCGGTCGCCTCGGCGGTCGCGATGGTCGAGGCCCACTCGGCGAACGACTCGTTCAGCCAGAGGTCGTTCCACCACTTCATGGTGACGAGGTCGCCGAACCACATGTGCGCGAGCTCGTGCAGGATCGTGACGACGCGACGCTCCTTGACGGCGTCCGTGACCTTGCTGCGGAAGACGTACGTCTCGGTGAACGTCACGGCGCCCGCGTTCTCCATGGCGCCGGCGTTGAACTCCGGCACGAAGAGCTGGTCGTACTTGGCGAACGGGTACGGCACGCCGAACTTCGACTCGAAGTAGGCGAAGCCCTCTCGGGTCTTGTCGAAGATGTAGTCGGCGTCGAGGTGCTGCCACAGGCTCTTGCGGCCGTACACGCCGAGGGGGACGACGCGGCCGGAGGCGCTCGTCAGCTCCGAGAAGGTCGACTCGTAGGGACCGGCGACCAACGCCGTGATGTACGAGGAGATGCGCGGCGTCGGCTCGAAGCCCCACGTGGCGGTGACGTCGTCGTCGTGCACGATGGGCTCGGGCGTGGGCGAGTTCGAGACGACCTTCCATGCGGCCGGCGCGGTCACGGTGAACTGGAACGTCGCTTTGAGGTCGGGCTGCTCGAAGACCGCGAACACCCGGCGCGAGTCGGGCACCTCGAACTGCGAGTAGAGGTAGACCTCGCCATCGACGGGATCGACGAAACGGTGCAGACCCTCGCCGGTGTTCGTGTACTCGCAGTCGGCGTCCACGACGAGGACGTTCTCCGCCTGGAGTCCCTCGAGCGTGATGCGCGAGTCGGCGAACACCTCGTTGGGGTCGAGCTGCTCGCCGTTCAGCGAGATCTCACGGACCTCGCGCGCGATCAGATCGATGAAGGTGAAGCTCTCGGGCGTGGCGGTGAAGCGGACGACGCTCCGAGAGCCGAAGACCTCGGCGCCCTTGGTCAGATCGAGAGCGACTTCGTAGGACTGCGTGTCGACGACGTCGCGGCGCTCCTGCGCTTCGATACGGGTGAGGTTCTCTCCAGGCACAGCTGTACTCCCAGGGGTGAGGGGATGTCACCGGGGCTGGGCGCAGTTGGCGCCGACGGCAACCCTGACAGCCTACGCCAGTGCGGGGAATGCCCGATCTCCATCGCGGTGCAGGGGAATCCGATAGAAACGGTGCTCGCGCGCGCTCCGGTACTCCGCAGAAGTGGGAGGATGGACGGGTGACTGCGATCGAGCCGAATGTCGTCCCCTTTGCCTCGCCTGCTGCCTCCGGTGGTGCACCTTTCGTGACCACCCCGGTCGCCTACGACGCGATCCTGCTCGCCGGATTCGGTGGGCCCGAGGGCCAGGAGGATGTGATCCCGTTCCTCAGGAACGTGACGCGCGGCCGCGGCATCCCCGACGAGCGACTCGAGGAAGTCGCGCACCACTACCGCCACTTCGGCGGAGTGAGTCCGATCAACGGTCAGAACCGCGTGCTCAAGGAGGCGCTGCAGAACGCTCTCGCCGAGCGAGGCATCACGCTCCCGGTCTACTGGGGCAACCGCAACTGGGCGCCGTACCTGGAAGAGGTCGTGACCGAGGCGTCGGGCAACGGGCACAACACCCTGCTCGCCTTCGCCACGAGTGCGTACAGCTCGTTCTCCAGCTGCCGCCAGTACCGGGAGGACTTCGCCCGCATCCTGGAGGAGACCGGCCTGGGCGAGACCGTCACGATCGACAAGATCCGCCCGTTCTACGATCACCCCGGCTTCGTCGAGGCGTTCGAGACCGGTGTCCGCGAGGCCATCGAGAACTTCCTCGCCGAAGGCATCGCGGCCGCGGACATCCAGATCCTCTTCTCGACGCACAGCATCCCCACCGCCGACGCCGAGCGCTCGGGTGCCCGCGACATCGAGTGGGGTGAGGGCGGCGCCTACGCCGCGCAGCATCTGGCCGTAGCCGAGTGGGTCATGGATCGCGTCCGCCAGACCGTCCCGGAGGCCGCGGATGTGTCGTGGGAGCTCGTCTACCAGTCCCGCTCCGGCCCCGCCTCGCAGCCGTGGCTCGAGCCCGACGTCTGCGACGTGATCGGCGAGCTGCCTGAGCGTGGACGGAAGGCCGTCGCCGTCGTGCCGGTGGGATTCATGAGCGACCACATGGAGGTTCTGTGGGACCTCGACACCGAGGCGGCTGAAGCCGCGGAGGAAGCGGGACTCTCCTTCACACGAACCCCGACGCCCGGTGTATCGCCGGCGTTCGTCGCGGGCATCGTCGATCTGATCGAGGAGCGACTCCAGGGGCGTCCCAACGAGGAACGCGCTCACGTGACCTCCCTTCCCGGTGGGTTCGACGTGTGCCGCCCCGGCTGTTGCGAGAACATCCGGGCGGGCTTCAAGCCGGCCGCCGCAGGCGTCGCGCCGTGACCTCTCGGTGACCGGCGCGCGCTTCTAGGATGGGACACATGCGCATCCATATCGCCACCGACCACGCGGGCCTCGACTTCTCCACGCAGCTGCAGGACCATCTGCGCGCCGCAGGGCACGAGGTGGTCGATCACGGCCCCGTCGAGTACGACGCGGTCGATGACTACCCGGCGTTCTGCATCCGCGCGGCGCAGGCGGTCATCGCCGACCAGCGTGCGGGCGTCGAGGCGCTCGGCGTCGTCTTCGGCGGCTCCGGAAACGGCGAGCAGATCGCCGCGAACAAGGTCGAGGGCGTGCGTGCGGCGCTCGTCTGGAACCTCTCGACGGCGGAACTGGCCCGCGAGCACAACGATGCGAACGTGATCTCCATCGGCGCGCGCCAGCACACGTACGAAGAGGTCACCTCGTTCATCGACCGCTTCATCACGACCCCGTTCTCCGGTGACGAGCGCCACGTGCGGCGCATCGGGCAGATCGCCGACTTCGAACGCGACGGCTCGCTGCTCCCGGACCCGCGGGCCTGACATGCCCGAGGGTCATTCCGTCCACCGGATCGCTCGGCAGTTCGACCGCAACTTCGTCGGCAAGACGCTGAGCGCTTCCAGCCCGCAGGGGCGGTTCGCCGAGGGAGCATCCCTGCTCGATGGCCGTGCCGCGGTGAGCGTGCAGGCTGTCGGCAAGCAGATGTTCCTGGAGACGGAAGGCGACCTGTGGCTCCGGGTGCATCTCGGCCTGTACGGAGCGTGGGACTTCGCCGGTGAGATCGTCGTCGACCCGACCATCGCCTCCGCCAACGGCCGCATAGGCCACACCAATCAGCGGGGCACGATCCTCGAGGACCCGATCCTCGATGACGCAGGGGAGAACTCGCTGTCCTCGATCGGTGCGCCCCGACGTACTCGGGTGCACGTGCGCATGTCCGAGCAGACGAAGGGGCTCGCCGATGAGGACATGGAGTGGCCACCGCCCGTGGTCGGTCAGGTCCGATTGCGCCTGATGACCGACATCACCGCAGCCGACCTCCGAGGACCGACCGCCTGCGTCCTGCAGACGCCTGAGGAGATGCTCGCCACCGTCGCAAAGCTGGGCCCTGACCCCCTGGTCGGCGATCCGGTCGAGAACGAGGAGCGTTTCGTCCGCGCTGTCAGGAAGAAGCCGACGGTCATCGCGCTCCTGCTCATGGACCAGTCGGTCGTGAGCGGCATCGGGAACGTCTACCGCGCTGAGATGCTGTTCCGGCAGAGGCTGAACCCGCACACGCCGGGTCGCGACGTTCCCGAAGACATCGTGCGCGCGCTCTGGCACGACTGGGTGCGTCTGCTCGCCATAGGTGTGGAGACGGGCCAGATGATGACGATGGACGGTCTGACCGGGGCGGACTACCGCGCCGCCATGGCCAACAGGGACGATCGTCACTGGGTCTATCACCGCGCTGGCCTGCCCTGCCGCATCTGCGGGACCGAGATCGCGCTGGAGGAGATCGGCGCTCGGAAGCTCTACTGGTGCCCGCGTTGCCAGGCGTGATCCGCCCGCGCCACGACCACCGGATCTAGGCTGATCGAATGCGACAGAATCCCAGCTTCACGCTGGCCGATGTACCCGAGATCCGCCGCGTGATCCAGGCGAACCCCTGGGCGACGATCATGAGCTCAGGCGGGGAAGGGCTCGTGGCCTCGCACTACGCCGTCCTGCTCGACGACGCCCACGACGACCTCACCGTCGTGGGCCACGTGGGCCGTCCTGACGACCTCATCCACAGGCTGGGGGAGCACCGGGAGATCCTGGTGGCCTTCCAGGGACCGCACGGCTACATCTCGCCCGGTTGGTACGGCGATGTGCCCGCGGTGCCGACGTGGAACTACACCGCTGTGCATCTGTCCGGCGTTCCCGAGATCCTGACCGCCGAGGAGAACCTCGTCGTGCTCGACCGTCTTGTCGCACACTTCGAATCCCGGATGCCGGAACCGCGACACATGTGGGAGCGCCCCAACGACGCGGCCTACGTGGAGCGCCTGGCCACGGGGACGGTGGGTTTCCGGTTGACACCGACGCGAGTCGTCGCGAAGAGGAAGCTCAGCCAGAACAAGCCGCCGGAGACGATCGAGACGGTGATCGCCGAGCTCTCCGCCGACGGGCCGTATGCGAACCCGGCCCTCGCCGCCGAGATGCGGCGCGCACAGGACGCACGCCGAGGAGGAGCACAGCAGTGACCGAACGCGGCGCCGCCATCGACACCATCACAGCCGTGCGGATCGCCGGACCCGGACGCGAGTTCCTGATGGACGACGAACCGGTGGACATCTTCATCGCCGAAGGACGCATAGTCGACATCGCCCCGACGGGCGCTCTGTCTGCCCGTGGCCGCATCCTCGCCGCCGACGGCGCCTGGGCGGTTCCCGGTCTCTGGGACAACCACGTCCACACCGTCCAATGGGCGCTGACATCGGAGCGCGCGCCGCTCGGAGACGCGGAATCCGCAGCGGCCGCCGCGGGGGCGATGAGCGGTGTTCCGCCGCTGGCGGACGGTCGACGCGTCGGCGCCGGCTTCCGAGACGCGCTGTGGCCGGATCGCCCGTCACTCGATCTTCTGGACGCAGCCACCGGCGGCGTTCCCACCTACCTCATCAACGCCGACGTCCACAGCGTCTGGCTGAACAGCGCGGCACTCGCTCGGGAGGGTTTCCGCAGCGACGACGGTGTGCTGCGCGAGACCGATGCTTTCGAGATCTCGCGGCGCCTCAATGCCGTCGACGCCGCTCATGGCGACCGCGCGATGGTGCGCGCAGGGGAGCAGGCCGCGGCACGAGGTGTCACCGGCCTCGTCGACTTCGACATGGCGTGGAGTGCGGAAGCGTGGCCGCGACGGGTGCAGGCGGGCTTCGCTTCTCATCGCGTCGAGTTCGCGGTGTATCCGTTCGACCTCGAACGCGCCATCGACGCCGGGCTCCGCACGGGTGAACTCCATGAACAGACCGAGACTCCCGTCCGCGGGCAGGGGCTCGTGCATGTCGGGCCTCTGAAGATCATCACCGACGGTTCACTCGGCACGCGGACCGCCGCCTGCTCGCACGCCTACCCAGGAGATCCCGGCAACTTCGGCATGCTCACTGTGCCCTCCGACGAGCTGGTCGGCCTCCTCACCCGCGCGACCGGTGCGGGACTGGGGGTGGCGGTGCACGCGATCGGTGACAGGGCCATCACCTCGGCGCTCGATGCCTTCACCACCACGGGCGCGGCCGGATCGATAGAGCATGTCCAGCTCGTGCGACACACCGACCTGGCGCGGTTCGCTCGCCTCGGCGTGATCGCCAGCGTTCAGCCGCAGCATGCCGTCGATGATCGCGATCTGGTTGACCGGCACTGGTCGGAGCAGACCTCGATCGGGTATCCCCTCGCGTCGCTGCGCGCAGCAGGGGCACACCTGCGCTTCGGATCCGACGCACCGGTGGCCCCGCTCGATCCGTGGCAGGCCATCTCCGCGGCGGTGTCGCGGACGGCCGACGAGCGAGCAGCATGGCATCCGGAGGAGCGGATCACGGTCGGCCAGGCCCTGGAGGCGAGCGTGCGTACTTCGCTGCGGCCGGGTGAACCTGCCGACATCGTCCTGTGCGCGGCAGACCCGCTGACGTCGACGGGGCCGGCTCTACGGTCCATGAGCGTGCTCTCCACCCTCCTGGGAGGATGCGTCACACACGCGCTCTGACTGGTCGCGCACAAAAAGGGCGGCCCTCGGAGAACCGAGGACCGCCCTTGCTGCGTTCAGACGATGTCTGCGATCAGGCTGCGATGTGCGAGACGAGGAACCAACGGTCCTTCTCGAGGCCGCGCTGGATCTCGATCGCGACGTCCTGGCTGGTGAGGTCGACCTCGTCGAGGCCTTCCACAGCGGCCTTGACGTCGACGAGGATGGCGTCGATGTCGGAGATCACTGCGCGGATCAGCTCGTCGGACTGTGCGAAGCCGGCGGCGACCGACGTCGAGCCCGCCTTCTCCGCGACGGCGCTCACGCGTGCATCGATCGGCAGACCGAGGGCGACGATGCGCTCCGCGGCCGTGTCGGCGAAGTCGCCGGCGTGGGCGACGATCGTGTCGAGCAGCTCGTGCACGCCGACGAAGTTCGCGCCGCGGACGTGCCAGTGGGCCTGCTTGCCGTTGATGGTCAGTGCCTGGAGACCGAGGACGACAGGGGAGAGGAACTGGGCCGCCCCTGCAGCCACGGTCGGGTCGATGGCGGTGGTGGAAACGGTCTGTGCCTTGCTCATCTTGTGCTCCTCCGGAACGGTTTCTCGTATCTGATGAAGACAACGCTACTCAGCGTCAGACATTCCGCAAGCAAGCTGAGGCTCGGCTCACTTCCGCGTGATTCCGCGGAAGTGAGGGTAGTCTCGCCTCATGAGCATCGCCTCCGGAGCCTCTGTCCTCGCCCTCCCGAACAGTACGCCGTCGATCGACGCGACCGCATTCGTCGCCGAGGGCGCGCGCATCGTCGGCGACGTGATCCTCGCTGCGGGCTCCAGCGTCTGGTACAACGCCGTCCTTCGCGGGGATTCGGCGCAGATCGTCATCGGTCCGGGCTCGAATCTGCAGGACAACGTCTCCGTCCACGTCGACGCAGGGCACCCTGTCGTGATCGGCGCCAAGGTCTCGGTCGGACACAACGCGGTCGTGCACGGCTGCACGATCGGCGACGGAAGCCTGGTGGGAATGGGATCGGTTGTCCTCAGCGGCGCCGTCATCGGCGAAGGGTGCCTCATCGCCGGAGGAGCGGTCGTCCTCGGGGGAACGGAGATTCCCGCAGGTTCTCTCGTCGCGGGCGTGCCGGCGAAGGTGCGTCGAGCTCTCAGCGAAGAGGAGCGGGCGGATCTCCTGGGCAACGCCGACATCTATCTCGGACACTCGCAGACGCACTCGGCGGCGACGCGGGTGTGAGCGCCCCGGCCGCTAGGCTGGGACCCGTACGGGGCGGTGGCCAAGCTGGTTAAGGCAGTGGGCTCATAACCCAACGATCGTCGGTTCAAGTCCGACCCGCCCTACTCACGTTCCTCAGTGGGTCCCTGCTCGCTCGACGACAGCAGCAGCCTGCAGCGATGCGGCGTCACGAACGGTTCTAGTCGCCGCATCTCCAGAGGACCATCGCCGAGTCGCAGCACGTCGCGCACGAGTTGCGCGTGCACGGCGCACACGAGCGCCTGGTCCTCCGCGAGCACGCCCCGGTAGCGGCAGGGAGCGAGATCGAACCGGAGCGCTTCCTCGTCGACGACGGGATTCAGACCGGCGTCGTCGAGGTGCTCGTACAGGACGTCCACCTGCCTCAGTGCCTCCGCGCCGAGACGCGGACGCTCCGACGTCACAGCACGGAGCATGCGGCCCCTCACATCAGCGCCTTCGACCCGCGACCGTGCGCGCGGGCTTGACGATGTCTCACGCACAGGGTGGAAGACGAGGGGTGGACGACCCCGATGGCCGGTGCTGACGGGCTCGCTGCGGATGAGTCCTTCCTCTTCGAGCACCCGCAGATGGTCACGTGCGGTGTTCAGCGGGATCCCGCTCTCCTCCGCCAGCGCGCCGGCGTCCCGGCCGGGACTCTCCTGGATGGCGCGGAGCAGGCGCAGGCGCCGCGGTTGGGTCAGACCTCGGAAGTCATGGGCTCGACGGGGCATGGGGCGAGGATAAGCACGCCTGCAGGAAGGAGGGCGCGTTTCGGCCGGAAATAACCCGGTGAAAGGGCGCGCGCACCCGGTCTGCACCGGTGATGGTGGAAGGACCATGGCGCTGAAGAGAAGGGAAGTCATGAAGCTCTCAACGGAGTCCGAGGCGGTCGTACGTGCGACGGCAGGAGTCGTCGCCGCGCACGCGGACGAGATCACGACGCTGTTCTACCGGGAGATGTTCTCCGCGCACCCTGAACTGCTTCGGGTGTTCAACCGTGCGAACCAGGCGATCGGTGAACAGCCGAAAGCTCTGGCCGCCTCGGTCGTCGCATTCGCCGTGCACCTGATCGATCCGGACGCCCCCGACTTCACGCCGATCATGAGTCGCATCGCCCACAAGCACGTCTCTCTGGGTGTCCAGGCACGCCAGTACACGATCGTCGGCCGCTACCTCCTCGACGCGGTGCAGACGGTGCTCGGCGATGCGGTGACCGCAGAGGTCAGGGCCGCCTGGGACGAGGTCTACTGGCTCTTCGGGTGCTCCCTCATCGCCGAAGAGGCGAAGCTGTACGCGATGGGCGGCACCGATCCCGCCCATCCGTGGCGCAAGCATCGGGTGGTGGAGCGCGTCGTCGAGTCGGACGACGTCATCTCACTCCTCCTCGCGCCTGTCGACGGTGTCCTCGCATCCCATCGGACGGGTCAGTACGTCGCCATCGCGGTAGACCTGCCGGACGGGTCCAGACAGCCTCGCCAGTACACGATCTCCTCCGGCCCGCGAGGCGATGCGATGCGCGTGACCGTCAAGCGCGTCCGCGGCGGTGCCGGCGTGCCCGACGGTCAGGTCTCGACCTGGCTCCACGAGCACGCCCACCCCGGCACCGTGCTCGATGTGTCCCAGCCGGCAGGTGACGTCGTGCTCGATGACACCGAGCATCCTCTCGTCCTCGTCTCCGCCGGCATCGGCATCACACCGATCACAGCGATCGTCGAGGATCTGTCCCGTCGTGCCCCGGACCGCACCATCCGTCTCTTCCATGCCGACCGGAACCACGACGCTCATGTGCTGTATCCGTCCCTGCGGCGCCAAGTGCTCGCGATGAAGGATGCCAAGGCGCAGAACTGGTACGCGGACGGGGCGGATGCGGCCCCGACCATCCACCCCGCGCTCCCCGGGCGGATGGACCTCTCGGCTGTCGAGATCCCGGACGACGCGGTCGTCTTCATGTGCGGCCCGCTCGAGTTCATGCGCTCCGTGAGGGCGACCCTGATCGGCCGAGGGGTACCTGCGGAGCGGATCGCCTACGAGGTCTTCGGCCCGGACCTCTGGCTGCAGCGGCCGACCGTCGACGCCGCCTGACGCACGGAGCGCCGGGGGCAGGAGAAGGGGGAGGAGAAGCGTTTGTGCCCATGTCAAGCCCCTCCTCGGCGTGACGACCGCACGCCATGCTTCCGGAGTGCGGCACCGCGCCGCAGAGACAGGAGGAACAATGAGCATCGGCAGCGGAATCGCGCTCTTCGTGATCGGGGCGATCCTCGTCTTCGCGATCAACGTCGACGTTCCCTGGGTCGACCTCGACATGGTCGGCTACATCCTCATGGGAGCGGGAGTCATCATCTTCCTCATCGGCATCGTGCTGCTCGCGCGTCGCCGGCGCACGGAGACGGTGTCTCGCACATACGTCGACCCCGCCACCGGAGAGCCGACCACTCGGCGCTCTGTGAGCTCCAGCGGCGACGAGGCCCTATGAGCGACACCGCCTTCTGAGTGGCCGCGCTGACGGCGTCGGTCACCGCAGTGGTCCGACGCCGTCAGTGTGAAGCGGTGATCAATCCGGCGCGATGGTCTCGAGGTGCTCCTCGATCAGGGTGATGCCGCCGCTCGAACTCGCCGAGTGCGCGAGCTCTTCGATCCACTTACGGCTCAGATCCGGAGTCTCCAACTCCTGGAAGACGAACCTCAGAGGAATGGACGGGTGCAGCCAGAGGGTCGAACGGCCCGGAGCCTCGCCCTCGGGGTGGCGCCAGGAGAGGGTGAAGCTCTCGTTCCGGCGGAGTTTGGTGGCGATGACCACCTTGAGGTGCGCCAATGCGCGATCCTCGATGAAGATGGGCGTCGAAGTGTCGCCGTAGTACAGGCTGCCCATCAGCAGTGGCGGGGGGACACGACGGTCAGGGGACGGGCCATTGTTCTCCTCGATGGCGTGCTCGACGGACCGGAAAGTGGTCCGGGAATTCGAACTCTAGCCAACAAATGGCCGCGGACCCTGCGCCTGCGTCCCGACGTTGCACCGAGCGAACAATCTTTTCGCTCAGTGTCACGATCAGGCGGCGAGGACGGGCGCTGCGCCGTAGGCGTCACGATACGCCGCCGCGAAGCGAGACGAGTTGCTGAAGCCCCAGCGGCGCGCGATCTCGGCGACTGATCGGCCGTCGCCATTGCGGAGATCCCGGTGCGCCCCGTCGAGACGCGCCCGCCGCAGAGCGTCGGCGGGCGTCATGTCCAACGCCCGTCGAAAGGCGTATTGCAGTCCTCGTGTGGAGATGTACGACGCGGCGGCGATGTCGTCGACCGTGATCGCCAGGTGCGCATTCGCGTCGATGTAGGCGAGCGCACGACGGACCGAGGCGGGCGCTCCAGCTCGCTGCGCCGGACGCCGGAGGGAGTCGGTGAATGTGGTCGGGAACGCCGAAAGCGTCATCGCCAGCGCATGCCTTTCGAGTTCGGCGAGGAGTAGAAGATCGCTCGGCCCCGCGCTCAAGGACTGATCCACGTACTCGAACATCCGCTCCCAGCGCTGGGCGTCCGCGGGGGAGTGCGGCACGAACCCCGTCGTGCGCAGCTCCCGTCGGTCATCACCCGTGATCTGCCTGGCGCGCGCCTGGGCGGCACGATGATCGAACACGAACGCCCGCACGCGCGCTGTCCTGTCCCATCTGGCTTCGACCTCGGTACCGTCGGACATCCAGGCCGAGCGTGCATCCAGGGAGTCGCGCCCCGACCAGACACGCGCATCGGGCGCGTCGACCCGACAGACGAGGAGCTGCTCCTGAGGTTCTGCCCGAGAGTGCACTTTGGCGGTGAGCCGATAGTCGATCAGGGACGCGGTGTCGAGTTCCTCGGATCGCCAGTCGAAACGGAAGCTGCGCGGATCCGCATCCTGCAGCGACGACGAAGGAACGTACTGCTGCCATGTGGACTCCACCTGGGCCAGATCGGTGGACGTGAACTGCATGGGCTACTCCTCGTGCTACGCGCGTCGATCCCACTCGAAAGCGCACGATCAGGAGCGTATCCCACGACGCCTGAGCCGCCGCCGTGCAGGTCTCCGGGATGCAGCAGAACCGGCGATGCCACTCGTAGACTCGGGAATATGAGCGTGCCTTCCCCGTATGCGGACCGTCTTCGTCGCCTTCCCGTGCAGCGTCGCGAGGTCGTGGTGCATGGGGGGACCACGGCCTACTGGGTGTACGGCCCCGAAGACGCCGACACCACCGTCGTCGCGGTGCACGGTTTCCGGGGAGAGCACCACGGCCTCGAACCGGTGCTCGCGTTCCTGCCCGAGGTGCGGGTGATCGCGCCGGATCTCCCCGGTTTCGGCGAGTCCGTACCGATTCCAGGACGCACGCATGATCTCGACGAGTACGCGGGGTGGCTCACCGACTTCGTCGCCGAGGTCGCCCCCGGCGCCGTGATCCTCGGCCACTCCTTCGGTTCGATCGTGGCGTCAGCCGCCGTGGCACGCGGGCTGCGGACCCCGCGCCTGATCCTGCTGAATCCCATCGGTGCGCCGGCGCTCGAAGGGCCGAAGGGCCTGATGACACGACTTGCGGTCCTCTACTACGCTCTCGGCGCCAGGCTTCCCGAGAAGGTCGGGACGGCCCTGCTGCGCAACCGGATCATCGTCCGGGTGATGAGCATCACGATGGCCAAGACGAGGGATCCGGAACTCCGCCGGTTCATCCACGACCAGCACGACACCTATTTCTCCCGATTCTCGGATCGCGATGTGCTCCGGGATGCCTTCGTCACCAGCGTTTCGCATGACGTACGCGAGTTCGCCTCCGAGATCGACGTCCCCACACTGCTCGTCGTAGCCGAACGGGACGACATCACGCCCATCGAGGCGGAGCGGAAGCTGGCGACGATGTTCCCGGACGCCAGCCTTGTCGAGATCGCGCATGTCGGCCACCTGATCCACTACGAGACCCCCGCCGAAGCTGCGGGAGCCGTTCGCCGCTTCCTCAGGATTCCCGTCGCGCGAGGCCGATGAGGCCGGCCACACGGAACGGGATGACCTCGCCCATCGCCAACGACGTCTCGGTCCGTTCGACGCCCTCGATGGACAGGATGCGCGCGTCCGTGTCGAAGAGGTGCCGCGCATCACGGCAGGCCACCCGCGCGAGCAGATCGATCGATCCGCTGAGGCCGTGCGCCTGCACGACCTCGGGGATACGGGACAGCTCGTTGATGATGCGGGGGAGTTCCGTCTGACGGACCCCGATGCTCACGAAAGCCTGTAAGGGGAATCCGAGCACGTCGGGCGAGAAGGACCGCTCGTAGGACAGGAAGATGCCGCTCTGCTCCAACCGCGCCATCCGTGCCTGGATCGTGTTGCGCGAGAGCCCGAGGTTCTCCGCGAGCGCGACGATCGTCGTGCGCGGGTCGTCGGCGAGTGCGGCGAGAAGCTCGAGATCTATGCGGTCCAGTCCTGGCATAGTGCCAAACCCTAGCAGCACGCGCTCCTGCGAAATTGAGCAACATGCTCAAGCGCTCTTCGAATGCTTGAGCGAGGTGTTGACCAGACGTAGTCTCAGACCATGCCGGTGATGACGCTGGCATCAGTGCGCGGAGCCTCACGAGGGCCGCCGAGGACGAGGAGGACGACGATGTCACCGCAGGCCACGCCCATCGCAGACACGGCACAGGATCTGGAGCTCTCGGAGCGCATCCTGAACCCCGACGGAAGCCGCATCGCGAACCCCCGGCTGGACCCGTTCGTCGCCGACGTCGACTCCGAGCAGCTGCGTTCCCTGCTCCGGGACATGGTCATCCTCCGCCGCATCGATGCCGAGGGCGTCGCGCTTCAGCGGCAGGGGCAGCTCGGACTCTGGGCGCCATGCCAGGGACAGGAAGCGACGCAGATCGGCACTGCACGTGCCCTCACTCCCGAGGACTTCGTGTTCCCCAGCTACCGGGAGACCGGAGTCATCTACGCGCGGGGTGCGAAGCCCGGAGACTACGTGCGCATGTGGCGCGGTGAGGAAGGTGCGGCATACGACCCCGCCGACCTCGGCGTCGCTCCGCTGCAGATCATCATCGGAGCGCAGACGCTGCACGCGGTCGGCTACGCCCTCGGCATCCAGCACGACGGCGCGGACGAGGTCGCGGTGACCTACTTCGGCGATGGAGCCACCAGCCAGGGCGACGTGAACGAGGCGATGATCTTCGCCGCGTCGTACCAGGCGCCGGTCGTCTTCGTCTGCCAGAACAACCACTGGGCGATCTCCGAGCCGGTCGCCGTGCAGTCGCAGTATCCGATCGCGGGAAGGGCGCCTGGCTTCGGCATCCCCAGCGTGCGAGTGGACGGCAACGACGTGCTCGCCTGCATGGCGGCCATGCGCTGGGCTCTCGACCACGCACGTTCCGGCAAGGGCCCCGCCTACATCGAAGCGGTCACGTATCGCATGGGTCCGCACACCACGGCCGACGATCCGACCCGCTACCGCGACCAGGAGGAACTCGACTCCTGGCGCCGCCGCGATCCGATCGCGCGGTTGGAAGCACACCTGCGCGCAGGCGGGAACCTCACCGAGGAGCACATCGCCGAGACCCAGGCTGCGGCCGATCTCGTCGCCAAGGAGATGCGCGCAGCATGCCTCGGCATGGTCACACGTCCGGCACTCGCGGTGTTCGACGGCGTCTACGCGGAGCCGCACACCGGACTCGAGCGGCAGCGCGATGAGTACGCCGCGTACCTCGCCACCTTCGAGAGCGAGGTGTGAGCATGACCGAACTGACCCTCGGAAAGGCTCTCGGAGCCGGTCTCCGCCAGGCGATGCGCGATGACGACAAGGTCGTGCTGCTCGGGGAGGACATCGGCAAACTGGGAGGCGTGTTCCGCATCACCGACGGACTCCTCGACGAGTTCGGCGCGGCACGCGTGATCGACACGCCGCTGGCCGAGTCCGGAATCGTCGGCACGGCCGTTGGCCTCGCATTCCGCGGCTACCGCCCCGTCGTCGAGATCCAGTTCGACGGCTTCGTGTATCCCGCGTTCGATCAGATTGTCGCCCAGGTCGCGAAGTTGCACTACCGCACGCAGGGCCGCGTGAAGATGCCCATCACCATCCGGATCCCGTGGGCGGGCGGCATCGGCGCCGCCGAGCATCATTCGGAGTCGCCGGAGGCCTACTTCGTGCACACGGCGGGACTGCGCGTGATCGCGGTCTCGAACCCGGAGGACGCGTATCGCAGCCTGCGACAGGCCATCGCCTCCGACGACCCCGTGATCTTCTTCGAGCCGAAGCGGCTGTACCACCACAAGGGCGAGGTCGACCTCGAAGCCCCGCTGGCCGACGCGCCGCCGATGGGTCTGGCGCGCGTCGTGCGGACCGGGACGGATGCGACCCTGATCACGTACGGCGCCATGGTGTCCACCGCGCTGCAGGCTGCCGACGCCGCGGCGGATGAGGGAACGTCGCTCGAGGTCATCGATCTCCGTTCCCTCTCGCCCGTCGACTACGACTCGGTGGCTGCTTCGGTGCGGAAGACGGGTCGCGTCGTGGTCGCTCACGAGGCGTCACGGGAAGCGGGAGTGGCCGCAGAAGTGATCGCGAGCATCACGGAGCGTTGTTTCGAGTATCTCGAGTCGGCTCCGCTGCGGGTCACGGGTCACGACATCCCTTACCCGCCCGCGAAGCTGGAGAAGTACCACCTTCCGGACCTGGATCGGCTGCTCGACGCCGTCGACCGGGTGTTGGACCGGCCGAACAGCCTGACGGGAGCAGAGGCATGATCGCGGAGTTCCGCCTTCCCGACCTCGGAGAAGGACTGACAGAGGCCGAGGTCGTGACCTGGCTCGTCGCTCCCGGCGACAGCGTCACCCTCAACCAGACGCTCGCAGAGGTCGAGACCGCGAAAGCGGTCGTCGAGCTGCCGTCCCCCTACGAGGGCACCGTCTCGACGCTGCACGCGGAAGCAGGACAGACCGTCGCCGTCGGTGCTCCTCTGATCGCCTTCGATGTCCTGGGGGAGGAGCCTGCCGCGCCGTCGCCCTCCTCTGAGCCGGGGGAGAAGGCCGAGCCGAACCTGGTGGGATACGGCGCTGCGCCCACGGCTTCAGGGCGACCAGCGCGGCGGGCGCGGAGGATCGGCGCGTCCACTCCGGCTCCCATCGACACGGCCGTTCTCGAGGCGGCCCCACACGACGCTGCGCCGTCAGCAGCCGTCGACGCCGTGATCGAGCGCCCGCGCTCGACGCCCCCGGTGCGCGCCCACGCGAAGAGGCTCGGCATCGATCTCGTGCTGGTCGCCGCAGAGGTGGGCGACCGCCTCATCACCCGCAACGATGTCGACGCCTACGCGGAGCGCGTCGGCGCTCACGGTCGCACCGTCAGCGCGGCGGACTCCACGTCGTCCGCAGCACTTCCGGCAAGCCGTGCAGCACTCGGCGGCGAGGAGCGCGAGACCCGGATCCCCATCCGCGGAGTGCGCAAGCACACGGCAGCGGCGATGGTCCAGAGCGCCTTCACGGCACCGCATGTCACCGTCTTCCACACCGTCGACGTGACCGCGACCATGGATCTGCTGTCGAGCCTCCGCGAGGATCGGTCGCTGAGCGCGCATCGGATCGGACCTCTCGCCGTGGTGGCGAAGGCCGTCTGCCTCGCTCTCGGGCGGACTCCTGGTCTCAACTCGCGCTGGGATGAAGCCGCCGGCGAGATCGTTCAGCACAACTACGTCGATCTCGGGATCGCGGCAGCGACGGAGCGTGGACTCATCGTCCCGATGATCAGAGACGCGGAGCGGCTGACGCTCACCGAACTCGCGGACGCCGTGAAGTCCCTCGCCGAGGTCGCCCGTTCCGGGAAGACCTCGCCGGCGGAGCTCGCGGGCGGCACCTTCTCGATCTCCAACATCGGCGTGTTCGGTGTCGATGCCGGTACTCCGATCCTTCCCCCCGGTCAGTCCGGGATCCTGGCCGTGGGTGCGGTACGTCGTCAGCCCTGGGAGCATCGGGGCGAGATCGCGCTGCGGCAGCTGATGACGCTCAGCCTCTCCTTCGACCACCGGATGGTCGACGGTGCGGAGGGCGCCCGGTTCCTGAAGGATGTGGCCGACATCCTCGAGGAGCCAGGGCGGGCGATGCTCCTCACGTAGTCGCACGCATTGCGGCATCCGCCATCGCGATCAACACGGTCGCGGTGGCGGAGTGCCGTCTGGCCGCTGCACGCGTGCTGTGCGGCGTGGAGTTGATGAGTCCGAAGCAGGCCTGCACGCGCAGACGCAGCTCGTCCTGATCGGCGCCGTCCGCGCCGCCTCGATGCAACGGAGCGAGGGCCGCCATCCACAGTTCGATGTAAGCGCGTTGGAGGCGGCGCACCTCGGCGCGGTCGGCATCGGACAGGAACGCGACATCGCGGTCCTGCACCTGGATCACCTCGGCGTTACCCAGGGCGAAGTCCACATGGAACTCGATCAGCGCACGCATCCGCTCGTCGGGCGTCGGAGCCTCGTCGGCGACACGGCGTCCGCCGTGGATGAGGTCCTGACTGACCTTGACGAGGACCGCTCCCAGCAGAGCCTGCTTACCGGCGAAATGACGATAGACGGCCGGGCCCGACACGCCGACGGCAGCGCCGATGTCCTCCAGGCTCACGCCGCTGTACCCGCGCGCGGCGAACAGTCGCGCTGCGGCGTGCAGGATCGCATCGGACCGTTCGGCCTTGGCGCGGTCTCGGGCGGTGACCGGGCTTGTCATCTCAGTTAATCCTCGCTAACCTGAATCAACGGGTTAGTGAACACTAACCGAAAGTGCATGCACCGCGCCAGGGTCCGGCCCAGGGCGGACGTGGGTCGAGGAGGACATCACGATGCCGACATCCCAGGAGTCGCTCGCGCGCCAGCTGCGAGACCGCCTCGCCACCGCCGCGCGCGGAGGACCGGATGCTTCTCGCGAGCGTCACCTGGCGCGAGGGAAGCTGCTTCCTCGCGATCGCGTCGCCAGGGTGCTCGACGAGGGCAGTCCCTTCCTCGAGGTCGCGCCTCTCGCGGCCGACGGCCTGTACGGGGGAGAGGCGCCCGGCGCGGGCGTGATCGCCGGTATCGGTCTCGTTCACGGGCGGCACGTCATGGTGGTCTGCAACGATGCGACGGTGAAGGGCGGCACGTACTTCCCCCTCACGGTCAAGAAGCATCTGCGCGCGCAGGAGATCGCCTTCGAGAACCGCCTGCCCTGCCTCTACCTCGTCGACTCGGGGGGCGCGTTCCTCCCCAAGCAGGACGAGGTCTTCCCCGACCGTGAGCACTTCGGGCGGATCTTCTTCAATCAGGCTCGCATGTCCGCAGAGGGCATCCCTCAACTCGCCGCCGTTCTCGGCTCGTGCACCGCCGGCGGCGCCTACGTCCCGGCGATGAGCGACGAGACCGTCATCGTGCGCGGACAGGGAACCATCTTCCTCGGTGGCCCCCCGCTCGTGAAGGCGGCCATCGGCGAGATCGTGACGGCGGAGGAACTCGGCGGCGGAGAGCTGCACGCACGACGCAGCGGTGTGGTCGACCATCTCGCGGAAGACGACGAGCACGCCCTGGAGATCCTCCGCGACATCGTGGCCACGCTCCCTCCTCCTGCCACCCCGGCCTGGGAGGTGATCGGCAGCCGCGCTCCCTCCGAGCTGTCCAGCCTCTACGACGCCGTCCCCGTCGACGTCAATGCCGCGTACGACGTGCACGAGGTCATCTCTCGGTTGGTCGACGGCGACTCGTTCCTCGAGTTCAAGCCCGAGTACGGCACGACTCTGGTCACCGGTTTCGCCCGCCTCCACGGTCACCCCGTCGGCATCGTCGCGAACAACGGCGTGCTCTTCAGCGAGTCAGCCCTCAAAGGCGCGCATTTCATCGAGCTCTGCGACCAGAGGGGGATCCCTCTGCTCTTCCTGCAGAACATCACCGGGTTCATGGTCGGCTCCGACGCGGAGGCCGGCGGAATCGCCAAGGACGGCGCCAAGATGGTCACGGCCGTCGCCAGCACCCGTGTACCGAAGCTCACCGTCATCATCGGGGGATCCTTCGGAGCCGGGAACTATTCGATGTGCGGGCGCGCGTACTCGCCACGGTTCCTGTGGACCTGGCCCGCCAGCCGCATCTCCGTGATGGGGGGTGCGCAGGCCGCGTCGGTGCTCGCCACCGTAAAGGAGGACCAGCTCTCCGCACGCGGGGGCTCCTGGACAGCGGACGAGCGAGCCGCCTTCGAGGCCCCGGTCCGGGAACAGTACGAGCATCAGGGGGAGCCGTACTACGCGACCGCGCGACTCTGGGACGACGGCATCGTCGATCCCGCTCAGACCCGCGACCTCCTGGGCCTCGCCCTCGACGTCGTCTCCCGCAGCCCGCTGCCCGAACCGCGCTTCGGCGTCTTCCGGATGTGAGTGCCTTGTCCATGAACCCGACATCGACGTCGTCCGGCGTCCCGTTCCACACCGTCCTCGTCGCCAACCGCGGCGAGATCGCCCGCAGGGTGATCCGCACGCTGCGCTCGCTCGGCATCCGCAGCGTCGCCGTCTACAGTGACGCCGATGCGACTAGTCCTCATGTCCGCGAGGCCGATCTCGCCGTGCGGATCGGCCCAGCGCCCGCTGCCGAGTCGTACCTCGACATCGACGCCGTCATCGCGGCGGCTCGCACCGCCGGTGCGCAGGCCATCCACCCCGGCTACGGGTTCCTCTCGGAGAGCGTCGGACTCGCCGAAGCCTGCGAGGAGAGCGGGATCGTCTTCATCGGGCCCTCCGTCGAAGCGCTGCAGATCATGGGAGACAAGGCCCGCGCCCGCGATCACGTGCTGCGGTACGGCGTCCCCGTCGTCCCCGGCTTCGATGCCAAGGGACTGTCCGACACCGAGATCGCCGAAGAGGCCGAGATCGTCGGATATCCGCTGCTGGTCAAGCCCAGCGCAGGGGGAGGGGGAAAGGGCATGGAGGTCGTCGCCGACGCGGCGGGGCTCCGCGGTGCTCTCGCCTCCGCCCGCCGGGTCGCGTCCGCAGCCTTCGGCGACGACGCGCTCATCCTCGAGCGGCTGATCAGACGACCACGGCACATCGAGGTGCAGGTCTTCGGCGACGTGCACGGCACCGTCATCGCCCTCGGCGAACGCGAGTGCACATTGCAGCGACGGCACCAGAAGGTCATCGAAGAGGCCCCGTCAGCGGGGATCCCGGCCGACACGCGCGAGCGCCTGCTCCCCGCCGCGGTGCTCGCCGCCGAGAGCGTCTCCTACGTGGGGGCCGGCACGGTCGAGTTCCTCGTGGATGCCGATGCGCCGGACGAGGTCTTCTTCATCGAGATGAACACGCGGCTCCAGGTGGAGCACCCGGTGACCGAGGAGGTCACCGGACTCGACCTCGTCGCGCTTCAGGTCCGCGCGGCAGCGGGGCTTCCCCTGGATGTCACGCCTCGCCTGCACGGCCACGCGGTCGAGGCTCGGGTGTACGCGGAGGCCCCTGAGCGCGGGTTCCTTCCGTCTACGGGGACGGTGCTCCTCTTCGACCCGCCGCCGGGCGTCCGCGTGGATGCGGCCATCGAGAGCGGCAGCGAGGTCACCGGGTTCTACGACCCGATGATCGCGAAGGTGATCGCTTTCGGCGACGACCGCGCCACGGCGCTGTCACGACTGGACCGGGCACTCGCGAGCACCGTCGTGCTGGGCGTCGAGACCAACATCGCGTTCCTGCGGATGCTGTGCCAGGACGCGCGGGTCATCGAAGGCGATATCGACACCGGCCTCATCGAGAGCCTGCTTCCTCTCGAGACGGTGAAGCCTTCGTCCGCGCAGCTGGCTGCGGCGAGGGACGCCGTTTCGGATCCCACCGCTTCCGTTGGCACCAGCCCGCTGTGGCGTGAGCTGCCCGGGTGGCGCCTGGGGGCCCAGGATGCGCCTCATGCCCCGTTCGTCGCGCTCACGGACGACGGCGACGAGGTCGAGCTCGATGAAGCGTCCCCTTCCACCTCCAGAATGGGTGTGCTCGCCGCTGTCGATGCCGAGGGTGCGGTCTGGGTCGCGGAGGAAGGTCGCACGATACGCCTGCGCCCCCTCGACAGGCGACAGCGGATGCAGCGCCGGTTGTCCGCACGCGATGCGGGATCTGCGGCGACTGAGCCGGAGGGGCGTGCCCCCATGCCGGGCAGCGTCGTGGCGGTGCATGTGGCCGACGGTGACACGGTGTCCGCGGGAGAGGCGCTCGTCTCGATCGAGGCGATGAAGATGGAGCACCCGGTACTGGCACCGCACGATGGTGTGGTGCATCTGCTGGTCGCGGTCGGCGATCAGGTGCGGCGTGACCAGCCGGTCGCCCGTGTGACGACGGAGGAGAGCTGAACATGGAAGACCTGACCGACGAGGAGCGCGAGCTCGGCGCCATGGTGCGCGAGTTCGCCGACACGGTCGTCGCACCGCAGGCCTACGAGGCCGATCGCACGCACACGCTGTCGATGGATGTCGTGCGCCAGATGGGCGATCTCGGGTTGTTCGGTCTGCCGTTCCCCGAGGAGTACGGCGGACAGGGCGGCGACTACATGGCGCTCGGCATCGCGATCGAGGCGCTCGCGCGCGTCGACCAGTCCATCGCGATCACGCTCGAAGCGGGGGTCAGCCTCGGCGCGATGCCGGTGTTCCGCTTCGGCTCGGAGGAGCAGCGCCAGGAGCTGTTGCCCGACCTGCTCGCCGGGCGAGCCCTGGCGGGCTTCGGCCTCACGGAGCCGGAGGCCGGAAGCGATGCCGGTGCGACCAGGACCACGGCGCGCCTCGACGGCGACGAGTGGGTGATCGACGGCTCGAAGCAGTTCATCACGAACTCCGGGACCCCCATCACACGGTTCGTCACGGTGACGGCGGTGACCGGCAACGCGGATGGGCGCAAGGAGATCTCCACCATCATCGTGCCGAACGGGACGCCGGGGTTCACGGTCGAGGCACCCTACGACAAGGTCGGGTGGAACGCGTCGGACACGCATCCCCTCACCTTCGATGGCGCACGGGTTCCCGCCGCCAACCTGTTGGGCACGCGGGGGAGCGGCTTCCGCAGCTTCCTCAGCATCCTCGACGAAGGGCGCATCGCGATCGCGGCCCTCTCGACCGGCGCCGCCGAGGGATGCCTGGAGGCCGCTGTCGAATACGCCAAGAGCCGCACGATCTTCGGGGCTGCACTGAGCACGCGGCAGAACGCGCAGTTCACTCTGGCCCGCATGCGCGCACGGGTGCACACGGCGCGACTCGCCTGGCATCACGCGGCACGACTCCGAGACGCGGGCAAGCCG
This sequence comes from Microbacterium sp. 2RAF4, assembly GCF_052115285.1. Classification (NCBI taxonomy): domain Bacteria; kingdom Bacillati; phylum Actinomycetota; class Actinomycetes; order Micrococcales; family Microbacteriaceae; genus Microbacterium; species Microbacterium sp. 2RAF4. The sequence goes on from NZ_JBFRGI010000001.1 coordinate 335,093, forward strand.
TTCGCCGAAGCCGCGGCCATCGCGAAGCTGGTGGCAGGCGAGGCGGCCATGGACAACGCGAGAGACGCGACGCAGATCTTCGGCGGCAACGGCTTCATGAACGAATTCCCCGTGGCCCGGCACTACCGCGACTCCAAGATCCTCGAGATCGGAGAGGGCACGACCGAAGTGCAGCTGCTGGTCATCGCCCGCGGTCTCGGACTCGCCGGGTAGCGTGACGGTATGAGCACGCACGACGTCGTCCAGAGGGGCCTGTACTACGAGGAGTTCGAGACCGACGCCCGCTACCTGCACCGCCCAGGACGAACCGCGACCGAAGCCGACAACGTGCTGTTCACCACCCTCACCATGAACACGCAGGCACTGCACCTCGATGCGGCTTTCGCCGACGGTCAGGAGCCGTTCCGCGCGCGACTGATGAACTCGATGTGGACGCTGTCCACGATGGTGGGTTCGTCCGTCGCGCAGCTGACGCAGGGGACCCTCGTCGCACAGCTCGGCTTCGGCGATGTCGCGTTTCCGCATCCGCTGTTCGCGGGCGACACCCTCTACACCGAGAGCACGGTCGTCGAGAAGCGGCTCTCCTCCTCCCGACCGGGGCAGGGGATCGTGAAGATCGCCCACACCGGCCGGAACCAGGACGGCACCGTCGTCGCCACGGCCGTCCGCTCGGTGCTCGTCCACTGCCGACCGGAAGGATCCCCCGCATGACGTTCGACCTCGGTCCGGCGCTGTTGTTCTGCCCTGCCGATCGGCCGGAGCGCTTCCGAAAAGCCGCGGAGCGGGCTGATGCGATCATCCTCGATCTCGAGGACGCGGTGCTCCCGGAGTCGAAGGACGACGCGCGCAGGAACGTGATCGCCGCCGATGTCGACCCCTCTCGAGTGGTCGTGCGGGTCAACGCCCCCGACACCGAGGCCTTCGCCGCAGACCTCGCGGCGCTGGCTCAGACCGACTTCCGCACCGTGATGGTGGCGAAGACCGAGCGTGCGGACAGCTTGTCGGCGTTCGACGAGAGGTACTCGCTGATCGCCCTGTGCGAGACCGCCCGCGGAGTCCAGGCAGCCGACCACATCGCCGCACATCCGCAGGTGTCCGCGTTGATGTGGGGGGCCGAGGATCTTGTTGCGTCCCTTGGAGGCACGTCCTCGCGGAACGCGGACGGGGCGTATCGGGACATCGCCCGGTACGCCAGAGCACGCGTCCTCCTCGAAGCCGGCGCGCACGGCAAAGCAGCCATCGACGCCGTGCACATCGACCTCGACGACCTCGCTGGACTCGAGGAGGAGGCGATCGACGCCGCCGCTTCGGGATTCCGCGCGACGGCCTGCATCCACCCGAACCAGGTGGCGACGATCCGTGCGGCGTACCGTCCGGACGACGCGCTCCTCACGTGGGCGCGCGCCGTGCTCGCTGCGGCCGAGACGCAGCGCGGCGTGTTCCGGTTCGACGGGCGGATGATCGACGAGCCGGTGCTCCGTCATGCGCGTTCCGTCGTCTCCCGCGCCGGCTGATCAGAGGACCGGCGACTCCTCCAGCAGACGGAGATAGCCCGGCGCCGCGACGAACCGGTGCGCCGAGCCGTTCTGCAGCACCTCGCCGTCGCGCGGGAGAGTGCCGCCGGAGACGTGGTCGATCACGGCGCGGATCACGCCACCATGAGCGACGACGATGACCGACTCCGCGCGCGGGGAGGACCGACGCCGCGCTTCGCGGGCGATCGTGTTCAGTGCCTCGATCGCGCGATCGCCCACCTCGCGCAGCGACTCCGCACCCGGGACCTCCGCATGCCAGTCGCCATACGTCGCGATGTAGTCGGGGACGAGCATGCCCTCGCCATCGCCGAACTCGCGTTCGCGGATGTCGGGGACGACGCCGGCGACTTCCAGTCCCAGGCGCTCGGCGATGATCTCCGCGGTCTCCTTCGCGCGCAGCAACGGGCTCGTGTAGACAGCGTGATGGGTTCCTGCCGCGAGCTTCTCCGCGGCCCATCGTGCGTCTTCGCGTCCCTTCTCATTCAGGGGGATGTCTGTGGAGCCCTGGATACGTCGAGCGAGGTTCCAGTCGGTCTGACCGTGGCGGACGAGGGTGAGGTGGGTCACGAGAGGAGTTCCTGGAGGGCGGGGAGCACGTCGCTGGTGCCCGCGGCGATGGTCACATGCGCCCAGGCATCCGCGCGCGTCGGCTCACGGTTGACGATGATCAGGGGGATGTTGCGCCGTCGGGCGCGCTCGACGAGGCGGACACCGGAGTTCACCACCAGCGAGGAGCCCGCGACGATCAGCGCCGAGCTCGAGCGCAACAGCGACTCCGCTGCGCGGAAGCGATCCTGTGGCACATACTCGCCGAAGAACACGACGTCGGGCTTGAGCATGCCTTCGCAGACGGTGCACACGGGGATGACGAAGCCTTCCGTGCTCTCCGGGAGCACGTCGCCGTCGGGGGCGAGAGCGACGTTCTCCGGCACGGTGATCCAGGGGTTGAGTTCCTCGATCTGTACGGCGATGTCGCGGCGATCGAAGACCTGACCGCACTGCAGACACAGCACACGACGCATGGTTCCGTGGACCTCGATGACGTGCGAGCTTCCGGCCCGCAGATGCAGTCCGTCGACGTTCTGGGTGATCACGCCGGACACATTCCCCGAGGCTTCGAGCTGCGCCAGGGCGATGTGACCCGCGTTCGGTTCGGCTCTCGCGAAGGCGCGCCAGCCCAGGTGCCCGCCGACCCAATAGCGCCGGCGCGCAGCCTCGTCACCCAGATAGGTCTGGATCGTCATCGGATCGCTGCGCGTCCTGGCGCCTTCGCCACGATAAGCGGGGATACCGGAGTCGGTGGAGATGCCGGCGCCGGTGAGGAGTGCGATGCGCTTCTCGCGCAGCAACTCGGCGGCGTGGGCGATGGTGGCCGACAGCTCGGCGGGATTGGACACGCTCACAAGACCTCCTCGAGCGAGTCTACGGTGCCGTGACCGCCCAGGGCCTCCACGAGAGCCGCCGACGCAGGAGCGAACGCCTCAGCGAACGGTGCAGCGCCGTGTCCGGACGGTGGCAGAGTGGACATCGTGGATCTCCTGCCTGTGACCGACGCCGCCGACCGACGTCTCGACGACTACCGCGGCCTCACCGATACCGCACTACGAGCCCTGTCGGAGCCGTCTGGGGGGCTCTACATCGCGGAATCGACGAAGGTGATCGCGCGCGCGGTCGCCTCCGGCCACCGTCCCCGCTCCCTCCTGGTGCAGGAGCGCCGGGTGGACGACATCCGGGCCATCGTCGGCGACCTCGACGTGCCCGTGTACGTCGTCCCGGACGAGGTGGCGGAGGCGGTGACGGGCTTCGCGGTACACCGCGGAACCATCGCGTCCATGCACCGACCAGAGCTGCCCTCCGTCCGGGAGGTGATCGACGGCGCTTCCCTCGTCCTGATCCTGGAGAACATCGGGGATCACACGAACGTCGGAGCGGCCTTCCGTGCCGCAGCAGGTCTCGGTGCCGACGCGGTGCTGGTGTCTCCTGGCGGAGCCGATCCGCTGTACCGTCGCAGCGTCCGTGTCAGCATGGGCACCGTCTTCCAGGTGCCGTGGACCCGCATCCCGGACTGGGAGTCCGCGATCGCGGATCTCCACGCCGACGGCTTCGACATCGCCGCGCTGGCGCTGCGCGACGACGCGGTGACGCTCGACGCGTATGCCGCCGAACGCCCGCCACGTGTCGCCCTGGTCATGGGGTCGGAAGGCGACGGACTATCGCGCGAAGCCATGGACGGGGCGGACACCGTGGTAACGATCCCGATGTCCGGTGGGGTCGATTCCCTCAACGTGGCATCAGCGGCAGCGGTCGCCCTCTGGGCGATGAAGGCCTGACGCTCAGTCCCTCCCGGGAAGGACGACAGGGGAGGGCTCCGGACGCTTCGCGGCGAGGTTATCGCCGGATGACTGGTGACGGAGCCTTCTGAGCACCCACGGAACCAGGTGCTCCCTGGCCCAGCCCAGGTCTTCCGAGCGCGCCTCTCGCCAGGTGCGCAGCGGGAACGGCTCGGGTTGCATGGCTTCGAGATCGTTCGGCACGTTCAGGGCGCGCAAGGCCATGCGGGCCACCTCGTGGTGGCCGAGCGCGTTGTAGTGCAGTCGGTCATCGTCGAAGAAGCGCATGTCCTGCACGACCTTGAGCGCCCACTGATCGGCCACGATGCAGTCATATCGCTCGGCGATGGTGCGGATGTTCTCGTTGTAGATCGCGACCTTTCCGCGGAAGGCGCGGAAGACCGGAGTGAAGGCGGTGTCGATGCCGGTGAACAGCAGCACGGCGGCGCCGGTGGAGGACAGCCGGGCGACGGCGTCTTCGAGCTGGCTCGCGATCGCATCAGGGTCGGTGCCGGGACGGATCACATCGTTGCCGCCCGCACAGATGGAGACCAGGTCGGGGCGCAGTGCGACGGCCGGCTCGATCTGGTCGGCGACGATCTGGGCGATCAGCTTGCCGCGGACGGCGAGGTTCGCGTAGGCGAAGTCGTCGACCTGCGCGGCGAGCACCTCGGCGACGCGGTCCGCCCAGCCGCGGTGGCTCCCCGGATTCGCCGGATCGGGGTCGCCGATGCCCTCCGTGAACGAGTCGCCGACCGCGACGAATCGGCGCCACGGGTGCGCGGTGTCGTTCGGGATGTAGGGGGTCCGAGTCGAATCCTGATCGGTCATCCAGCTCTCCTTCGCGAACGATCAGCGACGCGGCGGTGACCGCGACGCAGTGACCGAGCCTACCCGCAGGCCGCGGTGCGGGGCAGGGCACGCGCGGGAATCGCGGGGAGTGATCCGGTGTCCCCGGCAGCGATTATCGTGGACTCGATGCTCTCTCCGTCCTTTCCTCAGCGTGCCCCATGGGGAACCGCGAACAAGCTGCGTGCCTGGCAGCAGGAGGCCCTCGAACAGTACTTCGCAGCGGATCAGCGCGACTTCCTCGTCGCCGCCACACCCGGCGCAGGCAAGACCACGTTCGCACTCACCCTCGCCGTCGAACTCATGCGCATGGGTGAGGTCAACCGCATCATCGTGGTCGCACCGACCGAGCATCTCAAGACCCAGTGGGCGGACGCCGCGGCACGCGTGCACATCCGCCTCGACCCGCGCTTCCGCAACAGCGACTGGGCACCGGCACGGCACTATCACGGTGCCGTCGTGACCTACGCGCAGGTCGCCGCGAAGTCCTCGGTGCACCGGCATCTGACGGAGGACGCCAAGACCCTCGTGATCCTCGATGAGGTCCATCACGGCGGCGATGCGCTGAGCTGGGGCGACGCCATCCGAGACGCGTACGGGCCCGCGAAGAGGCGCCTGCTGCTGTCCGGCACGCCGTTCCGCAGTGACACGGCACCCATCCCGTTCGTGGAGTACCACCCGGATGAGTCCGGCGCCCGCATCTCGCGCACCGACTACAACTATGGCTACGGTCGGGCGCTGGCCGACGGCGTCGTCCGGCCCGTGCTCTTCCACATGTACGCGGGCAAGATGCGCTGGCGCACCACCACCGGCGACGAGCTCGAGACGCACCTGGGCCAGGACAACACCAAGGACGTGACGTCGCAGGCGTGGCGCACGGCGCTCGACCCCGAGGGCGAGTGGATGCCGGCCGTCCTGTCGGCCGCGGACAGACGGCTCACGGAGATCCGCCACCACGTCCCCGACGCCGGTGGTCTCGTGCTGGCGACCGACCAGACGGTGGCGCGCGCCTACGCGAAGATCCTGCACAGCATCACGGGCCAGCAGGCCACGGTCGTGCTCTCCGACGATGCGACGGCGTCGGAGCGGATCGAGAAGTTCAGCGCCAACGATTCCCGGTGGATGGTGGCGGTGCGCATGGTGTCGGAGGGCGTCGACGTACCGCGTCTCGCCGTGGGGGTCTATGCGACGTCGTCCTCGACTCCGCTGTTCTTCGCTCAGGCCATCGGCCGGTTCGTGCGAGCCCGACGTCGTGGCGAGGCCGCGAGCGTGTTCCTTCCGCAGGTCCCCGTGCTCATGGGGCTTGCGAACGAGATGGACAAGCAGCGCGACCATGCGCTCGACCGCCAGTCGAAGGAAGACGACGGCCTGGAGGATTCGCTGCTCGAGAGTGCGAACCGTGAGGAGGAGACCTCGGACGCGCTGACGCAGGAGTTCACCTACCAGGCGCTCTCGTCCGTCGCCCACTTCGACCGGGTGGTGTTCGAAGGCCAGGAGTTCGGACAGCTGGCTGAGCCGGGGACCCCGGAGGAGGAGGAGTTCATCGGCTTCCCCGGTCTCCTCGAGCCCGAGCACGTCCATGAGCTCCTCATGCAGCGCCAGTCCCGCCAGTCCCGCCTGCGGGAGGCGCGAGAGGCCTCCACACCGCCCGACGAGTCGACGACGCTGCCGCCGCCCCTTCACCGCACCCTCAAGGAGCAGCGGCAGCTGCTGAACAGCCTCGTCGGTCTCTACGCGCGTCAGAAGGGCGAGCCGCACGGCGCGGTGCATGCCGAGCTCCGCCGCATCTGCGGGGGACCGGCGGTCGCGCAGGCCACCGTGACGCAGCTGCAATCGCGCATCGAGGTTCTGCGAAAGCGCGTACGCTCCTGACGTGATCTGTTCCATGCCCGCGCAGGGACAGCGCTTCGGATCCCCGAAATGCTGTCAATCCGCGTCTGGGTGAGGTCGCGCTGAGCGTCCGCGGATAGCGTTGAACGGTTGCCCACGTACTGGGCGACCGCCATCTCTGGAGGATCCATGACAGCCCCCGCTGCCGCCACCCCGACTCCCGCCGATCGTCGGCGCTGGGCGCGCTACCTCGTCGAGGAGCGCGCCGAGGGCGCCGTCTATCAGAAGCTCGCCGCACGCAGAGAGGGCGAGGAGCGCGACATCCTGCTGAGCCTCGCCGAGGCGGAACGTCGCCATGAGCAGCATTGGCTCGATCTCCTCGGCGAGGAACCGAGGCGTCTGCCCCGCGCCGGGGTCCGCTCGCGCCTCCTCGGATGGATGGCCGGTCGTTTCGGATCGATCTTCGTGCTCGCCCTGGCACAGAGCGCCGAGGCACGGTCGCCCTACGATTCGGAGCAGTACGCCACTCCGGCCATGAGGGCTGACGAGAAGGTGCACTACGAGGTCGTGCGCGGGCTCGCTGCGCGCGGTCGCAGACGGTTGTCCGGTTCGTTCCGCGCGGCTGTGTTCGGCGCCAACGACGGTCTGGTGAGCAACCTTGCACTGGTGCTCGGGATCGGCGCCACGGGGGTGAGTTCCGGCTTCGTGCTCTTCAGCGGGATCGCCGGTCTCCTGGCTGGCGCGCTGTCGATGGGAGCAGGCGAGTTCGTCTCGGTGCGTTCCCAGCGCGAACTGCTCGCGGCGACGGAGGCCAATGAGGACGCACACGCATCAGCGGGAGATCTCGACATCGACGAGAACGAGCTCGCTCTCGTCTATCGTGCCCGCGGCATGGCGCAGGAGGAATCCCTCGCGCGTGCACGCCGCATCGTGAAGGCGGCGCAGGCCGGCGTGCGTCAGGCTGCGACCGGTCCCGTGAACGTCCAGCGAGGCGATGACCACGAGATCGTCGGCAGCGACTGGACGGCGGCCATCTCCAGCTTCCTGCTGTTCGCCTCCGGTGCGATCATCCCCGTGCTGCCCTGGATCTTCGGGCTTCAGGGCACTACCGCGATCGTCGTCGCCCTCGTGCTCGTCGGCATCGCCCTCCTGAGCACCGGCGCGATGGTGGGGGTGCTGTCCGGGGGCCCGCCTCTTCGTCGAGCGCTCCGCCAGCTCGCCATCGGATTCGGGGCTGCGGCGATCACCTACGCGCTCGGCGTGCTGTTCGGCGTCGGCGCAGCCTGACCGATCCGCCATCCGGCGGGTGGGCTGCGTGCCCGCCGGATAGCGGAAGACGAACCCGATCGCGGAACGCGAAGAAGGCCCCGGATCCTGGGATCCGGGGCCTTCTTCTTCCTGTGCGCGGAGGGGGACTTGAACCCCCACGCCCTTACGGGCACTACGACCTCAACGTAGCGCGTCTACCATTCCGCCACCCGCGCAGGTTTTGGATGATCGTTGCCGACCGAAGAATGACATTACCATGTCCTCCGCGGCCTCTCGAACCGAGGCGCACGCCCGGGCGTGGCGCGACGTTTCGATAGCCTGGACCCATGACTGAACCGTCCCTCCCGGAGGTCGTCCGCATCGCGAGCGACCTGATCCGCTTCGACACCTCCAACTTCGGCGGCGGCAACGCGAAGGGCGAGCGGGAAGCCGCGGAGTATGTCGGGGCCTACCTGGAGGGACTCGGACTCGAGGTCGAGTACTACGAGCCGATCCCGCGCCGCACGAACGTCATGGCACGCGTGGCGGGACGCGACAGGGACAAGCCCGCACTCGTCGTGCACGGGCACCTCGACGTCGTCCCCGCCATGGCCGAGGGCTGGAGCGTCGACCCGTTCGCCGGACTGGTGCAGGACGGGATGCTCTGGGGCCGTGGAGCCGTGGACATGAAGAACATGAACGCGATGATCCTCACCTCGGTCGCCGAGATCCTGCGTGCGGGGGAGAAGCCGGAGCGCGACCTCGTTCTCGCGTTCTTCGCCGACGAGGAGAACGGCGGGGTCGAAGGGTCGGCGCTCGTCGTGCAGAATCGCCCTGACTGGTTCGAGGGTGCCACGGCCGCGATCAGCGAGGTCGGCGGCTACTCGATCACAGTCGACGACCGCCGCGCCTATCTGCTGCAGGTGGGGGAGAAGGCCCTGATCTGGATCCGCCTGGTGGCGAAGGGACGAGCGGGCCACGGCAGCCGCCTGCACGACGACAACGCGGTCACGAAGCTCGCTGAGGCCGTCGCCGCGATCGGACGCACCCGGTGGCCGATCCGCCTGACTCCGACCACCAGAGCGCTGCTCGAGGGACTGAGCACGCTGTCCGGCCGCAGCGCCGACGACCCTGACGCCCTCGCCGCAGCCGCAGGGCCCGCCGAGGCCTTCCTGCGCTCCTCGTTCCGCACGACGACGAACCCGACGGCGCTGACGGCGGGCTACAAGCACAACGTGATCCCGGAACGGGCGGAGGCGCTCATCGACGTGCGCGTCATCCCCGGGACCGAGGACGAGGTGCTGGCCGAGCTCCAGCAGATCGTCGGCGAGGAGATCGTGATCGAGACGGTCGTCCGGGACATCGGAATGGAGACGCCCTTCGAAGGGGATCTCGTGGAGGCGATGGTCGCCAGCATCGGCCGTCATGACCCCGGGGTCCCGGTGATCCCCTATCTGCTCGGTGCCGGCACCGACAACAAGGCGTTGGCGTACCTCGGGATCACGGGCTACGGCTTCGCACCCCTCAGGCTCCCGGCCGACCTCGACTTCACAGGCATGTTCCACGGAGTCGATGAGCGAGTACCCGTAGAATCGCTTGTCTTCGGCCAGCGGGTGCTGACCGATCTGCTGCGCACGTACTGAGCGCCGCGCGCTCCGTGCCTCCTCCGACCTGAAAGCCCTCCATGCACCTGCTCGAAGCACTGATCCTCGGCGTCGTCCAGGGACTCACCGAGTTCCTCCCGATCTCCTCCAGCGCACACCTGCGCATCCTCGGGACGTTCCTCCCCTCGGGTGAGGACCCGGGCGCGGCATTCACCGCGATCACCCAGATCGGCACCGAGGCCGCGGTCGTCGTGTTCTTCTGGCGCGACATCGTACGCATCGTGACCCAGTGGTTCCGCTCCCTCGTGGGGAAGGCGCCTCGCAACGATCCGGACGCGAGGATGGGCTGGTTGATCATCATCGGCAGCATCCCGATCGTGGTGCTCGGCCTGCTCTTCCAGGACCAGATCGAGACCGTGCTGCGCTCGATGTGGATCGTCGCGGTCATGCTGATCGTCTTCGGAATCCTGCTCGGTGTGGCCGATTACGTGGGGGCGAAGCGCCGCAAGCTCGACGACCTGACCTACCCGCACGGCATCGCGTTCGGGTTCGCGCAGGCACTGGCCCTGATTCCCGGCGTCTCCCGTTCGGGCGGAACCATCACCATGGGCCTGTTCCTGGGCTACGAGCGCGCCGCGGCTGCGCGTTATGCGTTCCTGCTGGCGATCCCGGCGGTGTTCGGCAGCGGCTTCTACCAGGTGTTCAAAAGCTGGGACGAGCCCTCGTTCTTCTCCTTCGGCGATACCCTTGCTGCGACCGGCATCGCGTTCGTCGTGGCGCTCGGCGTGATCGCGTTCTTCATGAACTGGATCTCGAAGCGGAGCTTCCTGCCGTTCGTGATCTACCGCATCCTGCTGGGCACCGTGCTGCTCGTGCTGCTCGGCACCGGCGTGATCGCCGCCTGAGCGCGACTCAGCGCTTGCGGTCTCCCGGACCGTCGTCCCGTCGACGGAGATAGCGCTCGAAGGCCTGGGCGATCGCGTCTCCCGAGGCTTCGGGGGAGTCCCACGTGTCGCGCGTGCGCTCGAGCTGGCGGATGTACTCCGCCATGTCCTCATCCTCGGAAGCGGCGGCATCGATGGACGCCTCCCACGCGGCAGCCTCCGTCCGCAGCGCCTGACGGTCGACATCCACGCCGGTGAGCTCCTCGAGCCGGTCCAGCAGCGCGAGGGTCACCTTCGGCGAGGGAGTCGCCGATGCGACGTAGTGCGGCACACTCGCCCACAGGCTCGCGGTGGGGATTCCCGCGTTCTCGGCGAAGTGCTCGAACACCGTGAGGATTCCCACCGGCCCCTCGTACATCGATCGTTCCAGGGCGTGCGCCTCGCGCACCTGCTCGTTCTGGCTGGAGGCGAAGATCGATATCGGCCGGGTGTGCGGCACATCGGAGAGCATCGCACCGAGTGTCACCAGCCCGGTGATGTCGTCGCGCAGCGCGACGTCGATGAACTCGGAGGCGAACGCCTGCCACGTGCGCGCGGGCTCGGCGCCGGTGAGCAGCCAGATCTCGGGACCGGGACCGGGATCGCGCGGACGCCACAGTCCTGCCTCCGGCCAGGTCAGCTGGCGTCGCCCCTCGGCGTCCATGCGTGTCGATGGGCGCGTGTACTGGTAGTCGAAGTACAGCTCGGGGTCGACGGAATGCACGAGGTCGTACTCTGAGGATTTCCGCAGTGCCTCGATGGCGCCGCTCGCTGCTTCACCCGCATCGTTCCAGCCGTCGAAGGCGGCGATGACGATGCGCGGACCGAGAACATCCATCGAGGCTCCCTTCGAGATGGCGGTCGTGATCCTTCCAGGCTAGTCCGCGGAGGCGGGATGCGGGCGGCACCACGGCTAGCATGGGTTCAGTGAGCAGAAAGCCCAGCGCGGTCCTGTGGGACATGGACGGAACACTCGTCGACACCGAACCGTATTGGATGGCGGCCGAGACGGCGCTCGTCCAGTCGTTCGGAGGCTCCTGGACCCATGAGGATGCACTGCAGCTCGTGGGAAGCGGCCTGATCGACAGCGCGGTCATCCTGCAGAACGCCGGAGTCGCCATGGAAGCCGAGGCCATCGTCTCGCATCTGACCGACGTCGTGCAGGAGTCGCTGCGCACCCAGGGCGTCCCGTTCCGCCCCGGTGCGCGCGAACTGCTCCGCGACCTCCGCGACGCGGGGATCCCCACAGGACTGGTGACGATGTCGTTGCGTCGCATGGCGCTCAACGTGGTCGACCTGATCGAGTTCGACGCGTTCGACATCGTGGTCGCGGGCGACGACGTGGACAACCCCAAGCCCCATCCGGAGCCCTACCTGCAAGCAGCCGCTCTTCTGGACGTCGACATCGCCGAGGTGATCGTCATCGAGGACTCGCCGACCGGGGTGCGGGCAGGCCTCGCCTCGGGCGCGCTCACCCTCGCCGTCCCGCACATCGTGCCCCTCGACCACCTCGGCGCTCACGAGCTTTGGGACACGCTGGACGGCCGGGGCGCGATCGACCTCACCGACCTCTACGACAGCCGCGCCACCGCGACAGGAGCCGCCCGATGACCGAAGCCAGCCCGAACCGGCCGAGTGGCCCCTTCCGCGCCGGCGATCGTGTGCAGCTCACCGGGCCCAAGGGGCGTCTGCACACCGTGACGCTCCGCGAGGACGGCGAGCTACACACGCATCAGGGTGTGCTGCGCCACCGCGACCTCATCGGGCTTCCCGACGGCTCCGTCGTGGCGAACAGCTCGGGGCACGACTATCTGGCGCTGCGTCCGTTGCTGCGCGATTTCGCGATGTCGATGCCACGCGGAGCGGCGATCGTGTACCCGAAGGACGCGGCTCAGATCGTGATGCAGGCCGACATCTTCCCCGGCTCGGTCGTGGTCGAGGCAGGCGTCGGTTCCGGCGCTCTCTCCCTCTCGCTCCTGCGCGCTGTGGGGCCGGCGGGAACGCTGATCTCCTTCGAACGCCGCGAGGACTTCGCCGATGTCGCACGCGGCAACGTCGAGACGTTCTTCGGGGAGCGCCCTGACACCTGGCGTGTCGTGGTCGGCGATCTCGTGGAAGCCCTTCCCCGCGAAGTCGCGCCCGCCTCCGTCGATCGCGTGGTCCTCGACATGCTCGCTCCGTGGGAGTGCATGGACGCCGTCGCCGATGCGCTGACCCCCGGTGGCGTCGTGCTCTGCTACGTGGCGACAGCCACTCAGCTCTCCCGCGTGGCGGAGTACATCCGCGCCACGGGCCTCTTCACCGAACCCGATGCCTCCGAGACGATGGTTCGCGGCTGGCACGTGGAGGGCCTCGCCGTGCGGCCTGATCATCGCATGGTCGCGCACACAGGTTTTCTGCTCACCGCGCGCAGGCTCGCGCCGGGTGCGGTCGCCCCCTCCGTGAAGAGACGTGCTTCCAAGAGCAGCTACGGCGACGAAGACGTCGAGGCCTGGACCCCTGGAGCCGTCGGCGACCGCGAGATCAGCGACAAGAATCTCCGCAAGCGCGCACGGGAGGCCGAGAAGGCTGCGGAAGGGGCGCGCCTTGCCGCGGCATCGCGCGATTCCGGGCACGCGACGGAATAGACTGGAGCGCGTGCGTAAAACGTCCGCCGTTCTGGCCTCCCTCAGCCTCGCCGTCCTCGCCCTGACAGGCTGCACCGCGACCGCATCCGACGGTGTCGCCGCCTGTGATCGCGGTGGTGACGACAAGATCCTGAACGTCGCCGACGTGAGCGGCGACCTCGGTTCGCTGCCTGACGTCGAGGTCTTCGGGCCCGTCAAGTCCGACAAGACGGCCTTCGCCGATGTGACAGTCGGCGATGGCATCGCGCTGGGGTCGAAGTTCCAGCCGGTGGTGCTCGACATCGCGTTCTACGGCGGTGACAGCGGCAAGAAGCTCTACCAGTCCGAGTTCAACGGCGACCAGAGCCGCGTGCACAGCATCGACTACTGGGCGCAGCGCTCCGCCGGTCTGTCCGACGTGCTGGAATGCGCGACCGAGGGCAGCCGGGTCCTCGCCGTGCTCACCCCGGAGGACTTCGGCGAGCAGAACGTCCAGGCGTTCGGACTCGACAAGGGCGAGAACATCGTGGCGGTCATCGACGTGCTCGATGTGATGCCGGCGAAGGCATCCGGCGCGTTGCAGTTCAACGACGCGCGAGGACTCCCCACCGTGGTGCGCGCTCCCGACGGCACGCCGGGCGTCATCATCCCCGACGTTCCCGCCCCCAAGGAGATCACCACGCAGACGCTGATCAAGGGCGACGGTCCGAAGGTGAAGAAGGACGACATCGTCGTCACGAACATCATGGGCGTCGGCTGGGACGACAAGAAGGTCACCACGAGCTCGTGGGGTGCCGACGCCAGCGTCAGCGTGGCCGCCGAACAGCTCGTCGGAGCCACGGTCGGCTCCCAGCTCCTCGTCGTGTTCCCGGCCGCAGAGAACGCTCCGGCCACGGCGGTCGTCGTCGACATCCTGGGCGCAGTGACGGCGCCCACGCCGTGATGGCAGCCCGGATCCCCGCGGAGGAGCGTCTGACGAATCTCGTCGTGGCGCTGATGGCCACGGAGATCGGGTTGACCAAGCAGCAGATCCTCGACAACGTCTCCGGCTACCGGCAGCGCGCCGAGGCCGGCACCCGATCGGATGCGCTCGAGAAGATGTTCGAGCGCGACAAGGACGAGCTGCGCTCGCTCGGTGTACCCATCGAGACCATCGGGGATGCAGCAGACCCGAATGATCTCCGCGAGGCGCGCTATCGCATCCCGCAGGCGGAGTACGACCTCCCCAGCGACATCGAGTTCTCGCCGGCCGAACTCGCGGTGCTGCAGCTCGCCGGAAGCGTATGGAGCTCCGAATCGGTCTCCGGGGACGCACAGTCCGGGGTCCGCAAGATCCGCGCACTCGGCATCGACGGCGACGAGCCGATCATCGGGTTCGCGCCGCGCATCACAGCGCGCGATGCGGCGTTCTCGCCTCTGCAGGATGCGATCGAGCGGTGCAGGGTGGTCACGTTCGAGTACCTCAAGCCCGGAGAGGATGCGCCGCGCCGACGCCGCATCCGGCCGCTGGCTCTGGTCGACTACGAGGCGCGGTGGCATGTCTTCGGCATCGACGTCGATGTGGAAGAGGACCGCACCTTCCTGCTCAGTCGAATCGTCGGGGACGTACGCGTGACTCCCCAGAGCTTCGACCCGACGCTGCGCGACGGTGCGGGAGACCGTGCACTCGCCGGGCTGGAGCGTGTCGCCGCCGAGAACTCGGCCCTTCTGGAGGTCACCCCCGGCACGGAGGCGGCGCTGCGGCTGGGACGACGCGCCTCGCCTGCCACGCAGGGCATCAACGTACCCTTCGTGGACCTGCACATCCTCGCCGACGAGCTCGCCTCGTACGGACCGGAGGTGCGAGTGGTCGACCCTGCACCGCTGCGGGACGCCGTGATCTCGCGGCTGCGTGCCGTCGTGGACGCCCACTCCGGAGCGGAGGAGGCGAAGTGAGCGCGACCTCGAAGCCCCTGCTCGCCGCCGATCGCGTGCGTCTGTACCTCACGCTGGTCCCCTATCTCCTGGAGCACGGACAGGTGTCCCTCGAGGAGGCGGCCGCAGAGTTCGGCGTCACAGCGCAGGAGATGCGCGGGATGGTGGAGAAGCTCACCGTGATCGGGCTCCCCGGAGAAGCGGGGTACTGGCAGCAGCCGCAGGAGATGTTCGACATCAACTGGGACCTCCTCGATCTGGAAGACGTGATCGAGATCACCAACGATGTGGCTCTGCGCCGCGTCCCGCGCTTCACCGCCCGCGAGGCTGCGGCGCTGCTCGCGGGGCTCCAGATGGTCGCAGCGGTCCCGGCCGTCTCGGACTCGGGTCTCGTCGCCGGGCTGATCTCCAAGCTGTCCCGCGGTGCGGCCGACGCGCCCGCCGACGTCGTCGTCGCCCCCAGCGCCGTCGACGAGGTCAGGGAGGCGGTGGCCCGCGGACTGCACGAGGGCGTCGCGATCGCGTTCACGTATCAGGCTCCCGATGCCGCGCCGACCACTCGCACCGTGGACCCGATGCAGATCCTCATCACGAACGGTCAGTGGTACCTCCAAGGGTGGTGCCATCTGCGTCAGGCCATGCGCACCTTCCACCTCGACCGTGTCAGCGCGCCGACGCTCACCGACATCCCGATCACGCATCAGGGCGATCACGTCCCCGAAGCCTTCGCAGGGCTCGAGGAGGAGCGGACCGTCACGGTGCGGGTGCCGGAGAGGCTGGCTCCGCTGCTCGGCGGATTCGTGCCCACCGGAACCACCGACGCGGTGGACGGTGCGGTCACCGCGCAGCTGCACCTCGCGGACCCGCGGGGCATCAAGCGGCTCGCCGCGCGCTTCGGCGGCGCGATGGAGGTGCTGGAGCCGACCGTAGCCCGCGCGGCGACCCGCGAGTGGGCTGCTGCGGGACTCGCGCTCTATCACCAGCCCGAAGCAGAGGTTTGATCTGTAGACTGGATCGAACGCTCACCGACGACGGGAAACCTGACATGTTCGCTGGAATGCAAGGCTGGCACCTGCTGATTGTGCTCGCCGTGATCCTCCTCCTGTTCGGTGCGGCCAAGTTGCCGGCTCTCGCGAAGAGCATGGGCCAGTCGGCTCGCGTGTTCAAGGGCGAGATGAAGGCCATGAAGGACGACGACGCCGCTCGCACCGACTCCGCAGCCGCCGAGCCGACCACGGTGAAGGACTCGGGCATCGACCCTGAGACTCCGCCCCGCGCCTGACCGGCCGTGGCAGCCATCGAACCGACCGTGATGCCGAAGGCGGATCGGGATCGGCGGATGTCGCTCGGCGCGCATCTCGTCGAACTGCGCAAGCGCCTGATGTTCGCTGCGCTCGCTCTGCTCGTGGGAATGGTGATCGCCTTCCTCATCGCCGATCCGATCATCAACTTCATCACCGAGCCGGTCCGTATCATCGCCGAGAAGCGCGGAGACGATTTCAGCGCGCTCAACTTCGGCACCGTCACGGCCGCGTTCGACATGCGCATGCGCATCGCGTTCTCCATCGGCATCTTCCTGTCCGCTCCCGTATGGCTGTGGCAGATCTGGGCGTTCATCATGCCCGGACTCACACGCAAGGAGGTCAGGTACACCGTCGGATTCGTGGTCGCCGCCGTTCCGCTGTTCTTCGCCGGCTGCTACCTCGGCGTCATGATCATGCCGCACATCATCGAGCTGATGTGGAGCTTCACCCCGGCAGGGGCGACGAACCTGTACTCGGCGCAGGAGTACTACGACTTCATCTTCAAGCTGATGATCGTGATCGGCATCTCCTTCGTGCTGCCGGTGTTCCTCGTCGCGCTCAACCTCGCAGGTGTGATGTCCGGACGGGCGATCCTCAAGGGGTGGCGCGTCGCGATCATCATCGCGACGGTCTTCGCCGCGCTCGCGACGCCAGCGGCAGACGTCGTCAGCATGCTGATGCTGGCCGGCATCCTCATCGTGCTGTTCTTCGCCGCTGCCGGTCTCTCGCTGATCTTCGACCGACGCAAGCGCAAGCGTGACGAGGCATCAGGGCTTCTGCCGGATCCGGCATGAGCTCGCCCTCGGAGAAGTACGCCCGCGCGCAGGAAGCGGGGGAGCATCCGCAGTCGACGGCTTTCGCAGCGCTGCAGAAGTTCGATCTCGACCCGTTCCAGGTCGCCGGGTGTCACGCACTCGAGAGCGGACGAAGCGTGTTGGTCGCTGCGCCGACAGGCGCAGGCAAGACGATCGTCGGCGAGTTCGCGATCCACCTCGCGATGCAGACGTCGAGCGACAAGGCCTTCTACACGACGCCGATGAAGGCGCTGTCGAACCAGAAGTTCCGCGAGCTGGTCGACGTCTACGGGGCTGATCAGGTGGGCCTGCTCACCGGCGACACCAACATCAACGGCAATGCACGGATCGTCGTCATGACGACCGAGGTCCTGCGCAACATGATCTACGCCGACTCCGCGGCGTTGAGGGACCTGCGCTACGTGGTCATGGACGAGGTCCACTATCTCGCCGACCGGTTCCGCGGGGCGGTGTGGGAAGAGGTCATCATCCACCTCCCCGCCCGCGTCCGCCTGGTGTCGTTGAGCGCGACCGTGTCCAACGCGGAGGAGTTCGGCGACTGGCTGGACACGGTACGCGGCGATACCGAGGTCATCGTCTCCGAGATCCGTCCCGTGCCGCTCGAGCAGCACGTCCTCGTCCGTGACGACCTCCTGCCTCTGTTCGACGATCGGGCGGGTCTGGCCACCGCGCAGGTCAACCAGGAGCTCATGCGGATCCGCTCCGCGACGGGCACGACGTACGAGAACAACCGGCAGGCGCAGTCGTACCGCAGCGATCGCCATGCCGGACGCCAGGCGAAGCGCCCACCGCGCGGGGGACGGCGTCCGGTCCGTGCCGCCAACGCGCGCCGCATCGAGCGGATGGACCGCCCCGACGTCGTCCGTCTGCTCGAACGCGCGAATCTGCTCCCGGCGATCTTCTTCATCTTCAGCCGCGTGGGGTGCGATGCCGCGGTGCAGCAGGTGCGCCGCTCCGGCATCAGGCTCACCTCCAACGAGGAGCGCGCGGACATCCGTACCATCGTCGAGGAGCGCACGCGGACCCTCCAGGACGAAGACCTCGGTGTGCTCGGCTACTGGGAATGGCTCGACAACCTCGAACGCGGGGTCGCCTCGCACCACGCGGGCCTGCTGCCCGCTTTCAAGGAGGTCGTCGAGGAGCTCTATCAGCGCAAGCTCGTGAAGGTCGTCTTCGCCACCGAGACGCTCGCCCTCGGCATCAACATGCCGGCGCGCACCGTCGTCCTCGAGAAGATGGAGAAGTTCAACGGCGAAGCCCGTGTCGCCATCACCTCGGGGGAGTACACCCAGCTCACTGGCCGCGCGGGCCGTCGCGGCATCGACGTCGAGGGCCACGCCGTCGTGCAGTGGACGGAGGGCATGGACCCGCAGGCGGTCGCTGCGCTCGCTTCCCGGCGCACATATCCGTTGAACTCCAGCTTCCGCCCGACCTACAACATGGCCGTGAACCTGATCGACATGTTCGGCAAGCCCAGGGCACGGCAGATCCTGGAGTCGTCGTTCGCGCAGTTCCAAGCAGATCGGGCGGTGGTCGGGCTCGCACGCCAGGTGCGCGAGGCCGAGGAGTCGTTGGCCGGCTACCAGAGCGCGATGGCCTGTGAGCACGGGGACTACCCCGAGTACGCGGCCATCCGGCGGGAGCTGAGCGACCTCGAGAAGAAGAACCGACAGGACTCGCACGCCCCTCGCGCTTCACGCGACAAGCGGATGAAACGCATCCAGTCCTTGCGCACGCAGATGCAGCGGCACCCGTGCCATCGCTGTCCAGATCGCGAAGCTCACGCACGATGGGCGGAACGGTATTGGAAGCTCAAGCGACAGACCGATCGGATCCGCCGGCAGATCGAGACGCGCACCGGCACGGTCGCACGTGTCTTCGACCGTGTCGTCGAGGTCCTGGAGACGCTCGACTACCTCACCGAAGTCGACGGGCAGACGGCGTTGACCGAAGCGGGACGTACCATGCGTCGCATCTACGGGGAGCGGGATCTGCTCGTCGCGGAGTCACTCCGTCAGGGGCTGTGGGCGGGCCTGGATGCTCCTTCGCTCGCGGCGATGGCGTGCTGCCTCGTCTATGAGCCTCGCCGTGACGAGGCGAATTCCGGGGAGCGGGGCCTGCCTCGAGGTGCCTTCCGGGCGGCGTACGAGAAGACCACGACGCTCTGGGCCGAGCTCGACGATCTGGAGCAGGATCACCACCTGCCGGGGAGCGAACCGCTGGCGGCAGGGCTGGCCGGCGCGATGCACTCCTGGGCCCGCGGCGGCATGCTCGACCGCGTGCTCATCGACGCCGACATGGCTGCGGGAGACTTCGTGCGGTGGGCCAAGCAGACGATCGACCTGCTCGATCAGCTCTCGATCGTCGCTGAAGACGCCGCGCTCGCGCGAACGGCGCGGGCCGCGCTCGATGGCGTGCGCCGCGGCATCGTCGCCTACTCGTCGATGTGAGATGGACGGAATGACCTCGACACCCGCGCCACGACGCGCCCTCCTGCCCCTCTGGGCTGCTGTGCTCGCCGCCGGACTGGCCGCCCTGGTGATGAACCTGGCGTATCCGGCGGCCGCGATCTGGATCTTCGCCTTCCCCGCGACAGCTCTTCTGCTGCTCGCGCTGAGAGGACGACGGTTCGGGGGAGCGCTGCTTGTCGGGCTGGTCTACGGCATCCTGTTCTTCGGGCTCCTGGTCTCCTGGACATCGCGATACCTCGGTCCCATCCCGTGGGCGGCTCTCAGCGTCGTCGAGGGGGTGCTGACGGCGTTCGCCCTCATCCCGATAGCGCTCGCGTATCGCTGGCTCCCGAAGGCCTTCCCCGGGACAGCGGGGCGCCTTCTGGGGCTCCCGGCCGTCGTCGCCGCTCTCTGGGTCGGCCGCGAGCTGTTCGTCGGTTCCTGGCCCTATGGCGGCTTCCCCTGGGCACGTATCGGCATGAGTCAGGCCGAGAGTCCCCTCGCATCCGTCTCCTCCTGGGTCGGCGTGAGCGGGCTCAGCTTCCTCATGGTCCTCGTCGTGGCGATGCTGATCGAAGCCGTCCGGCTGCGCGCATGGCGTCGGCCGTTGTGGCTGATCGCGCCGGCAGCCCTCGTGGTGGTGCTGCTGTTCACCCCGCTCTTCCCGACAGCGCCCAGCGGCTCGATGCGGATCGCCGCCGTGCAGGGGAACGGCCCGACGGGATACTTCGACGATCGCGAGCCGTTCGCAGTGATCCAGGCGCAGACAGAGGCGACCGCCCCCCTCTACGGCGAAGACGTCGATCTGCTGGTCTGGCCGGAAGGGTCTTTGGACGGCGACCCTTTCCAGAGCGATGCGCTGGCACGGCGGATGACCCTCATCGCGAACCGGATCGACGCACCGCTCCTCGCCAACGCGGCGACGGGGCGTGACGACCGCTTCTTCAACACCTCGATGCTCTGGAATCTCGACGGCACAGCGACGCAGTTGCACGACAAACGCCATCCCGTCCCGTTCGGCGAGTACGTGCCGGATCGCCCGTTCTTCAACGCGCTCGCCCCCGATCTGATCGGTCTCATCCAGCGGGAGTACACGCCGGGTTCGAACCCTCCGATCGTCGACGTCGGCGGGGTCCGCGTCGGTCTCGCCATCTGCTTCGACGTGATCTACGACGATGTGATCTGGCAGGGCCTGAACGCGGGGGCAGAGGTGCTGGTGTTCCAGACGAACAACGCCGACTTCCGCGGCACAGACGAGAACCTGCAGCAGCTCGCCTTCGCACGGATGAGGGCCATCGAGACCGGGAGAAGCGTGGTGAACGTCTCGACCGTCGGCACGAGCCAGGTCATCCGTGCTGACGGCTCCACGGTCACGAGCCTTGACGCAGATGAGGCCGGAGCCATGCTCGAGGATGTCGAGCTGCGCTCCGGCCTCACGGCTGGTGTGGTGCTGGGCCCCTGGATCCAGGCAGTAGTGCTGTGGGGCGGTGTCGGCGCGCTCCTCGTCGGGTGCTGGCGCGCCAGGAGGCGCTAGGCGCCGATCTTCTCGCGGGTCGGGTCTTCACCGGCACCGCGGCGGGCCCGGATGAAGGCGAGGCGCTCTTCCAGCAGCTCCTCGAGCTCGGCGCGCGTACGGCGCTCCAGCAGCATGTCCCAGTGCGTGCGCGCGGCCTTCTCGTCGCTCGCCTCGAGCGTGACGGCCTGGCCGTCGACGTTCAGTCGAGCCTCGGCACCGCAGGCGCGGCACTCCCAGGTCTGGGGCGGCTCGGCATCCGCCGCGAACATCAGGTTCGTGACGTGGCCGCATGTGTCACAGGTGTAGGTGGTCTCACGGCGCTCCATGAAAACGACGCCCTCTTCGCTCTGTAGGCTCTGGGCGCCGAGTCGGATGCCGCGCAGGCTGCGATCTGCCATTGTGTGGTCCTCTCGTCGCTGTCAGGTATAACGCTCCAGCCTGTGGGCTTCATCCACGCGGGCGAGTTCTCGGCGGAACTCACAGGTTAATCCCAGCGGCGGAGGTTATGGGGCGGGTCGTCGCTAACGAGGGGCGAGAGTTTTCAGGGCGAGATCGGCACGGTCCGACACGATGCCGTCGACACCGAGGCCGATGAGACGGCGCATGTCCGCGGCATCATTGACGGTCCAGATGTGCACCTCCACCCCGTGCCGGTGTGAGGCTCGCAGAAGAGCGGGAGTCAGCACCGTCAGTGCGCGGTGGCGCTCCGGAATCTGCAGAGCATCGATGCCGCGAAGGATGCGCGCGGGGGAGAGGCGGAGTGCCGAGAGCGCGCGCAGGGAGGCGATCGTCGCGCTGCCCCCGGACGTGGCCGGACGCAGCGCCGCCCCTGCCCGCAGCACGGACGCCACCGTTCCGCGCCTGTTGGCGTCGGAGAAGCTCGTCACGAGCACCCGGTGCGTGTCGTCGACCAGGATCTTCCCGAGAGGCTCGACAGCCGACGAGGTCTTCACGTCGATGTTGAACCGCACGTCCGGGAAGGAATCGAGTGCTTCTGCGACGGTCAGAAGCCCCCCGTGGTCCTCGAACAGGGTTCGCAGCTCACGTGTACTCACCTCACGGACCGGCCGGGGGTCGCCGGTGAGTCGTGCGATGTCGTCATCGTGGAAGAGCACCACGTCGCCGCTCGCTGTGACCTGGCAATCGGTCTCGATGTACTCGACGCCGGCGGCGTGGGCGGCCGCGAAAGCCCCCGCCGAGTTCTCCCAGACGCCAGAATCCTCGCCCGCTGCGGTGATCAGACCACGGTGGGCGAGGACTCGGGGACTCCGCGTCTTCGAGAAGTACGGGTGCGTCACGCGCCGGGAAGCGTGTTCGACGGGCTCTGGCCGGGCTTCGGCGTGAACGCGCTGCCGATGCCCTTGAGCGCCTCGGTGAGCTCGCTGGGGATGATCCAGAGCTTGTTGGACTGCCCCTCGCTGATCTTCGGCAGCATCTGCAGGTACTGGTAGGCCAGAAGCTTGTCGTCCGGCTCGCCCTGGTGGATGGCGCTGAAGACATTCTGGATGGCCTCGGCCTCACCCTGTGCACGGAGCACTGCGGCCTGCTTGTCACCTTCCGCACGGAGGATCTCCGCCTGCCGCGCTCCCTCGGCTTCGAGGATCGCGGACTGCTTGGTCCCCTCCGCGGTCAGGATCGCGGCACGGCGGTCCCGCTCGGCGCGCATCTGCTTCTCCATCGAGTCCTGGATCGAGATGGGCGGGTCGATCGCCTTGAGCTCGACCCGGCCGACGCGGATGCCCCACTTGCCGGTCGCCTCGTCGAGGACGACCCGCAGCTGACCGTTGATGTTGTCACGGCTCGTGAGCGCTTCCTCGAGGTTGAGGCCACCGACCACGTTTCGAAGCGTGGTGGTCGTCAGCTGCTCGACCGCGCCGAGATAGTTCGCGATCTCGTAGGTCGCCGCACGCGCGTCCGTCACCTGGAAGTAGACGACAGTGTCGATCGAGACCACGAGGTTGTCCTCGGTGATCACCGGCTGCGGCGGGAAGGATACGACCTGCTCGCGCATGTCGATCAGAGGCCGCAGCCTGTCGATGAACGGCACCAGCACGTTGAGACCGGGTGTCAGCGTCTTGTGATAGCGCCCGAGACGCTCGACCACCCCCGCCGTGGCCTGCGGGATGATGCGGATCGCTCGAGCGACGGTGACCACCACGAAGATGATCACGGCGATAACGAGGATCCACAGGATCGCTGTGGGGATGAACGATGCGTCGTTCACGGGGTTCTCCTAGTCGTTCACGGGGCGGACGATGGCCGTGGCGCCGTTGATCGCGGTCACGGCGACCGGGGCGCCTTGGGGGATGGGAACGGGGGTGGCGGTGCGTGCGGTCCAGGTGTCGCCGTTCGCGAGCTTGGCCTGGCCGGAGATCTGCGTGATGTCGTTCAGCGCGATCCCACGAAGGTCGATGAGGGCGTCGACGTTCGACCTGGTCGGATCCTCGCCGCGGTGCAGACGTCTGAGAAGGGGAGGGCGCAGGAACAGGATGAATAGGGCGGCAGCGGCGGCGGCGATGATCACCTGCAGCCACACCGGGACACCGACCAGATCCGTGACGAGACCGACGACTCCGCCGAAGCTGAGCATGAGGAACGTGAAGTCCAGCGAGAGCATCTCGATCACCAGGAAGACGGCGATGAGAACCAGCCAGCCGATCCACGCCCATTGCTCGATGAACGTGACGAACGTCACGATGTTGTCCATGCGGCCTCCTTTGTGGTCAACGTATCACGCGCAGAGCGCTCGATCAGGGCGCCACTGCGTGCACTTGGTAGGGTGTGAAGGCCGTGCGATCACGGCTTTTTTCGCGCATCATGAGGAGTCACCGTGACCGACGTTCTTCCCGCAGGATCCCTCGACGGCAAGGTCGCCCTTGTCACCGGTTCATCGCGGGGGATCGGCGCCGACACCGTCCGCTACCTGGCGGAGGCCGGTGCCGATGTCGTCGTCAACTTCCGCAACAAGGCCCCGCGCGCCGAGAAGCTCGCCGCCCAGCTGCGGGAGCTCGGTCGCCGTGCACTCGTCGTGGGTGCCGACCTCACCGACCCGGAGTCCGTCGCGGCGATGTTCGAGGCGATCCGGGCGGAGTACGGCCGCCTGGACGTGCTCGTGCTCAACGCCTCAGGGGGCATGGAGTCGGGCATGGCTGCGGACTACGCACTCACCCTGAACCGCGACGCCCAGCTCAACGTGCTCGATGCCGCCACGCCGCTGCTCTCGGACGGAGCGCGCGTGGTGTTCGTCACCAGCCACCAGGCGCACTTCATCCGCACCACACCGACCATGCCGGAGTACGAGCCCGTGGCCCTCTCCAAGCGCGCAGGCGAGGACGCCCTCCGGGAGCGCATCCCCGGCCTCGCTGAGAAGGGCATCGGCTTCACGGTCGTGTCGGGCGACATGATCGAGGGCACCATCACCGCGACACTGCTGGAGCGAGCGAACCCTGGGGCGATCGCCGAGCGCCGGGAATCGGCGGGCAAGCTCTAC
The DNA here is from genome assembly GCF_052115285.1 of Microbacterium sp. 2RAF4. Lineage (NCBI taxonomy): Bacteria > Bacillati > Actinomycetota > Actinomycetes > Micrococcales > Microbacteriaceae > Microbacterium > Microbacterium sp. 2RAF4. Next base: position 359,507 of record NZ_JBFRGI010000001.1, read on the forward strand.
AACGTCTCGGAGTTCGCGGCCGAGGTCGCCAGGGCGGCCGTCGACGCGGTGCCCGCGGACAACACGCGCCTCGTCGGTGACGTGAGCGCTTTCGCTGCCGAGTAGCAGTACGAGAAGAGCGGCCCCGTCTTGCATCGCAAGTCGGGGCCGCTCTCGTTTCAGACGGTGAGCGTCAGCTCGTCGCTCCGCCCTGAGCGGCGGAGACGTACTCCTTCGCATCCCGACCGAGCGTGATGGCACGGACGATCTGGATGATTCCGAGCACGACCAGCGAGATCCCCAGCAGCAGCCAGAAGGCGAAGCCGGCGATCAGCGGCGAGAACAGCACGATGATTCCCGCGACGATGCTCAGGATCGCGTACAGGACCGTCCAGACGCGTGATCCGTCGCTGCCCAGCAGGGACAGAGCGACGATGCCGTCGACGATCCAGCTGACACCGATGAAGATCACGACCACGAAGGCGAGCGTGGCCGCAGCGACGTTCAGGTTGAAGAATGCGATCACACCGGCAGCGATATAGAGCAGCCCGAGGACGATGTGACCGACGCGCGCCCACCCGCCCTTCGCGCTCGAGAAGATGCCGAGGCCGACATAGACGAGTCCGGCGACGATGAGGTACGAGGCGAAGATCGCCGTCACGATGACCGCGGACTTGACCGGCCAGACGAGGAGGACGATACCCGCGATCAGCGCGAGGACACCGGCGACCGCCAGCGTGACGCGGATCGACTTGAACAACGACTTCGCCTCTGCGAGTGGTTCAGACATGGTGGGGACCCCTTTCTGAGAAAATCCTGTGAGGATGCCCCTCAGGGTAGCGCCCCTGAGGTCAGGAGCGGGGGAGAAGCGCCCGCCCGCGTTTCTCTTCGTCACGCCGGGAAACTCCCCGACATGATTCCCCGACATGGCAAGATCATCCTCGTGACGGACCTCGACCACGCCCGGCTGCGGGAGCTCGCTGTCATGCGACGGGTCCGCGATCGCATCGATCGGGAGTACGCCCGACCTCTGGATGTCGAGGCACTGGCGCGCGGAGTGCACATGTCAGCCGGGCATCTGAGCCGGCAGTTTCGCGAAGCCTACGGGGAGTCCCCGTACTCGTATCTGATGACGAGGCGGATCGAACGCGCCATGGCTCTGCTGCGGCGCGGCGACCTGACGGTGACGGAGGTGTGCTTCGAAGTCGGATGCTCCTCACTCGGCACGTTCAGCACGAGGTTCTCGGAGCTCGTCGGTGTCTCACCCAGCGTGTACCGTGAACGCGCCACCACTATCGAGGGCATCCCGTCCTTCCAGGCGAAGCAGGTCACGAGACCGATCAGGAATAGAGAAGCGCCGCGCCCCGATGCCCACCTAACGTGAGAGCCATGAGAATCAGCATCCACTACGCATTCCTTCCGCACACCGATGCAGAAGCCGCTCTCGCGTTCTACCGCGACGCTCTCGGATTCGAGGTGCGCAACGATGTCGGCTACGACGGATTGCGGTGGCTCACCGTCGGCCCGGTCGGACAGCCGGAGACGTCGGTCGTCCTCCACCCGCCGGCAACAGATCCAGGCATCACCGATTCCGAACGGCAGACGATCCTCGAGCTGATCGCGAAGGGCAGTTACGCTGCTCTCACCCTCGCGAGCGACGACGTCGACGCGCTCTTCGAGAGCCTGGTCGAGCACGGCGCCGATGTGGTGCAGGAGCCGATGGACCAGCCCTACGGTGTGCGCGACTGCGCGTTCCGCGATCCGGCCGGAAACCTGCTCCGTATCAACCAGACCGCATAGACCAGACCACCTGATCTCTCCACCGCAGACCCGAAGGACGCCGATGAGCACCGAAGCGCACCCTGCCGACACCCATGACCTCATCCGCGTCCAGGGCGCCCGTGAGAACAACCTCAAGGAGGTCAGCGTCGACATCCCGAAGCGCCGATTGACCGTCTTCACCGGTGTCTCGGGCTCGGGCAAAAGCTCCCTCGTCTTCGACACGATCGCCGCCGAATCGCGCCGGATGATCGATGAGACCTACAGCGCTTTCGTGCAGGGCTTCATGCCGTCGGTGCCGAGGCCCGATGTCGATGTCCTCGAGGGACTGACAACCGCGATCATCGTGGACCAGGAGCGGCTCGGCGCGAACCCGCGTTCGACAGTCGGCACGGTGACGGACGCCAACGCGATGCTGCGCATCCTGTTCAGCAAACTCGGGCAGCCGTACATCGGCGGACCCACCGCCTTCTCGTTCAACATCCCGACGCAGAGAGCCAGCGGCGTGATGACGGGCCCTGGCGGCGAGAAGAAGATCGTGAAGGACGCGATCTACCTCGGCGGCATGTGCCCGCGCTGCGAAGGCAGGGGAGCGGTGTCCGACCTCGATCTCGCCCAGATCGTCGACGAGTCGCGATCACTCGACGAGGGGGCCATCATGGTTCCCGGCTACACGGCGGACGGCTGGATGGTGAAGGGCTTCTCCCAGTCGGGGTTCTATCCTGCCGATAAGCCGATCTCGCAGTTCACCGACAAGCAGCGTCAGCTCTTCCTCTACGGAGAGGTCACGAAGGTCAAGATCTCCGGGATCAACATGACCTATGAGGGTCTGATCCCGAAGATCACCAAGTCGATGCTGTCGAAGGACCTCGATGCGTTGCAGCCGCACATCCGCGCTTTCGTCGAGCGCGTCGCCACCTTCGCGGTGTGCCCGGAGTGCGACGGCACGCGACTTACCGAGGGGGCGAGGTCGTCGAAGATCGAGGGCGTAAGCATCGCGGACGCATGCCGCATGCAGGTGACAGACCTCGCGGATTGGGTCCGGGGGCTCGACCTTCCTGGCGCGGGTCCGCTGCTCCAGGCGCTCAGCGCGAACCTTGATGCCTTCGTGACTCTCGGGCTCGGCTACCTCAGTCTCGAACGGCCTTCGGGCACACTGTCCGGGGGAGAGGCGCAGCGCATCAAGATGCTGCGCCACCTCGGTTCCTCGCTCACCGATATCACCTACGTGTTCGACGAGCCGACCATCGGGTTGCACCCGCACGACATCCAGCGCATGAACGGGCTCCTGCTGCAGCTGCGCGACAAGGGGAACACGGTGCTCGTGGTCGAGCACAAGCCCGAGACGATCATGATCGGTGACCATGTCGTCGACCTGGGTCCCGGTGCGGGCAGCGCCGGCGGGGAGATCTGTTACGAGGGAACGGTCGACGGGCTGAAGGCCAGCAGCACGAAGACCGGCGATCACCTCGAGGACCGGGCGCAGTTGAAGGAATCGGTGCGCACCGGCACCGGCGCGATCGAAGTCAGAGGCGCGACGGTCAACAACCTGCAGGACGTCGACGTCGACATCCCGACGGGCGTGCTCACCGTCGTCACGGGCGTGGCGGGCTCGGGCAAGAGTTCACTCATCCACGGGTCGGTCTCGAAGCGCGACGGCGTCGTGGCGATCGATCAGGCCGCGATCAAGGGCTCGCGACGAAGCAACCCCGCCACGTACACGGGCCTCCTGGAGCCGATCCGCAAGGCATTCGCCAAGGCCAACGGCGTGAAGCCCGCTCTGTTCAGCGCGAACTCAGAGGGCGCCTGCCCTTCGTGCAAGGGAGCCGGCGTGATCATCACGGAGCTCGGGTTCATGGACACGATCGAGACACCCTGCGAGGACTGCGGCGGCAAGCGCTTCCAGGCAGCTGTTCTCGAGTACAAGCTCGCCGGCAAGGACATCACCGAGGTGCTCGATCTGCCCGTCTCGGAGGCGCGGGTCTTCTTCGGCGATGGCGAGGCGAAGCTGCCCGCGGCTTCCGCGATCCTCGGCCGGATGGAGGACGTGGGTCTCGGCTACCTGTCGCTCGGGCAGCCGTTGTCGACCCTGTCCGGCGGTGAGCGTCAGAGGATCAAGCTCGCGATCCAGATGGGAGAGAAGGGCGACGTCTACGTGCTCGACGAACCCACGACCGGCCTGCACCTCGCAGATGTCGACAAGATCCTCGGGCTGCTCGATCGGCTCGTCGATGCCGGGAAGACGGTGATCGTCATCGAACACCATCAGGCGGTGATGGCCCATGCGGACTGGATCATCGATATCGGCCCCGGCGCCGGCCATGACGGCGGCAAGATCGTGTTCGAAGGGACACCTGCAGATTTGGTATCCCAGAAAACCACGCTGACGGGGGAGCACCTCGCCGCCTACGTCGGATCGTAGGGACCATGCCGGTCGACCGCTCCCACATTCGCGTCAAGGCCATGCCGGTCGACCGCTCCCACATTCGCGTCAAGGCCATGCTTGTGGCCGCCCACAGCGACGGCGCTCGGCACCTCGTCAGCCAGCACGGTGCGACGGTGGAGAACCCACTGGGTTTTCACCGTCTGATCGGCGGCGGTGTCGAGCTCGGCGAGACGCATGAGCAGGCAATACTCCGTGAAGTCCAGGAAGAGCTCCAAGCCGATGTGGTCGACCTGACACTCCTGGGCGTCATCGAGAGCATCTTCCGGTACAACGGCGAGCTCGGTCACGAGATCGTCGCGCTGTACTCCGGCAGACTGCACCCAGAGCCTGCACTGGAGGGCGGCACGCTCACGGAGTCCGACGGATCAATGGTGCCGATCCTGTGGCGCCCGTTCGACGACGACGATGTGTCGGCACCGCTGTACCCGTCCGCGGCGAACGGATGGATCCGAGACATCGTCGCCCATGCGACCGTTCCCGGAGCATGAGGGGCGTCGAGGGCACCGAGACCAACCTCTTCGCACCACTCTCGAGTCCTGAGAGATATCCGATAATGCACATTATGTCAGCATGCGTGCATGCGTATGCGCTATCCAACTAGCGCATACTGTCGAGCATGGCACGTAAACGGCTCCCCCAGGCGCCGGAACTCCTCACGACCGTGTGGACGCTCACGCCTGCCCGAGCACGTCTTCTGCAGCTGCCCGTTCGTCGTCGCGGTGCGTCTGCTGGTCCCGGTACGCGGTGTCGTAGGTGTACTCGTAGCCGGTGCCGGCGGTGAGTGCGAGCTGGGCGGCGCTGAGCCCTTCGACGAGGACGTTTCGGAGGAGGCGCCCGTACTTGTCGACGTCGGTTTGGGGCGGGTCGGGGATGAGTTCGACGTGGCGGCCGTAGAGCAGCTGGTCAAGGAACGTGCGAGCCTCTTCGGCGTAGCACTCGCTCGCCTCTCCCCCGCGTCCGATCTCCGGGGATAGGACGAAGTCAGTGTGTCGAGTGCGTCAGGCTGGCTTCGATCGATGGACGGAGCAGCCAAGAGATTTAGTCGGTTGGCAGGGCTTTGTCTGTCGACCGAACGTCCTACAGACACAGAGCTTGCGGGTCGGCGATGCTGTAGCTTCCAGTTACTCAGGGAGATAGCTCATGACGAAGAAGTTCTTGACAGCATCGTCACGCGGGGCGAAGGCGCTGATAGCCGAGGGCGGTCACCAGGTCGAAAGTGCTACATTTCATTTATGATGGTGTGGATCGTGTACTTGGAGGAATCCCCTGGTTTCATCGGCGTTTTTGACGTCGAAAGCGACGCGTACGAATTCCAGGAAAAGTATGCGGCTGATAGCGGACTCTCAGTTCTACTTACCCCCGTCTCTGTGCCTTATCGGGTCGCAGGAACAGATGGGGCTCTTTATTCGCAGTAGACGCTACGACTCCCCTACCGCGCGTCAAGCGGCTCGAGTGTCTAGCAGAAGTTCTAGTTAACTAGAAACAGATATTCAAAGATGAGGCACCGTCACCACCGCAAGTTCGGTATTATTATCGCTGGATCATTGATCCTCGGGACCGTAGCAGCCGGCGGCAGCCCGTCTTACGCGGCATCATCAGGGAACGACGCGCCCGACCTCCCGCCACTCACAGCGGTGAGCTCGGCGGACGTTCCCGACGAGTACCTCGTCTACCCGGATGGAACACCACTTTCTGCTGATGCGGTGGTGATGACGGACGCGGAGATGGATGCCCTTGGGTCGGACACGAGCATCGGCGCTCCTGAATCGACGCCCGGTGCGACCACGAGGGCGACGGTAGTAGGAAATTGTCATTTTGCGGTGGGACAAATGTGGAAGAGATCATCCGGAAGCGGGCTCCCCTCCAGTTCAGTGGGCGCGAAGCCAGCAATCTCTAGTTGTTGGGGAGCCGTCACCAAGACGTACATCAGGTCCATCGTTTTCATGCATAACGGGTGGCTCTGGGTTCCCGTTACTAAAGCCTTCGAGAGTTTTGGCACGTGGAACATGGTGCAAAAAAGTGTCCAGTACGCATGCAATGGGACCAGGCAGCACACGTTCCGCGTTGTCTCCTATTTCAAAGCCTCTGGGGCCAACGATGTCATCGCTGCGGAAGCTGAGCTCAGCTCCGGCGATTACAAGCTCCAGTGCGGGTAAAGAACTGTCTGATCTCATGACGCGGTGAGCAATCGCTGCACAGAGCCGCGACTACGAACGACGACTACTCTCGAACAAGACGCTCGTCGACGCACTCGAGTCCGCATCAGCGGAAGTCAAGCGAGGCAGGATCGTCCCGGCTGAATAGATGTCATCTCAGGTAGCGGAAAGCAACCCGTCCCCCTCAGACTCGCGTGAGCGGGAGATGCGGGAGCGGCGGGAACTCGACGTCGATCGGATCTCCCGCAGCCACGCGCCCGCCCCGCGACACGATGCCCATCACGCCGGCGAGGCGGACGACCTGGCCGTCACCGGCGTTCCGCACCACCTGCTTGAGCAGCCCGGACTGGAATCCGTTGATCTGCTGGCACGGATTGCGAAGCCCGGTGACCGTCACCACAGTCTCTCCGATTCGCAGTCGTGCTCCGACAGGCAGCGAGAGCAGATCGATGCCGTGCGTCGTGATGTTCTCGCCGAGGTCCCCTGGAGCCACGAGATGACCACTCTCCTTCAGCGTCTCGAAGAGCTCGCCGTGGATCAGATGCACCTGCCGGAGATTCGGCTGGGACGGATCGGCGGCCACCCGCGATCGGTGCTTGACCGTCGCTCCACAGTGCGCATCGCCGTCGACACCCAGACCCTCGAGGAGCGAGATCGATCCCCGTGTCTCCTTGCTGAACGTGTGAGAAGCACTGGAATGGACCGCGACGACCCGAGCGAGCATGTCTTCATTGTTCCACGAGCGACCAGCCGCTCGCCGTGCAATGATCGGGGCGTGACTCCCCCTACGCATGCGCCCGCTGGCTACGTCTGCCCGTTCTGCGCTTTCCTCGAGGGCACGCATGACGACCACAACCTGCCCGCAGACGTCGTCGCTGTCACCGAGCGCGCCTATGCCCGGATCGCTCCGAAGTGGTGGCCTGGGAACCCGGGCGCGGTGCTTGTCATCCCTCGGACGCATGTGGAGAACATCTACGACCTTTCACCGTCGGACAGCGCGGCGGTGTGGGACCTCACCCAGAGAGTCGCCATCGGCATCCGCTCCTCGTACGCGTGTGAGGGCACCTCGATCCGCCAGCACAACGAGCCTGCCGGAGGCCAGGACGTCTGGCATCTTCACGTTCACGTGTTTCCCCGCTATCCGGACGACCGCCTGTACCAGCGGCACGATGAGGCGGAATGGGTCGGTCCGGCCCACCGCGAAGCCTTCGCGAGCAGGCTCAGGACCGCCCTGGGTATGCCGTTCCAGCTCACCTGACATCCGTCAGGCCGAAAGCGTTGCGAGAATGGCCCGATGGCTCTCACAGGCAGCGGCTCCACCCGACTCGTCATCCTTCGCGGCGATGCGGCGTCGGGGAAGACGACCACGGCAACATCGTTGCGCACAGCGCTGGGCGCACGCGTCGCTCTGATCTCTCAAGATCACTTCCGCCGCGAGCTCCTCCATGAGCCGGATCGGCGGAAGCTCTCCCGCGACGCCAGCGTCCTCATCATCGCCACCGCCCGCCAGGCGCTCGACCTCGGGTATGACGTGATCCTCGACGGCGTGTTCAATCTGCGCGACTACTCAGAGGCGTTCGAACGGTTGTACCGAGACCACCTCGGGTCCACACGCATCTACCAGTTCGACGTCGGTATCGAGGAGACGATTCGCCGCCACGCGGGCAGGTCACTCGCGAAGGAGTTCGGGGAGGAAAAGATCCGCGAATGGCACGACGGGTGGCAGCCACTCCCCTGGTTCGAAGAACGACGGATCGGCCCCGAGATCGGGACCGCTGAACTGGTATCGATCATCGTGGAGGATCTCAGGGGACCGGCGCTCCCCTCCCCTGGGCCGTCATAGACTCGCCGCGAAGACGGCTGTACACGAACATATCCCTGCGCTTGTGGCCGATCCTCTGCCAGGAGCGAAGCAGCCCTTCCCGCGTGTATCCCGCCCGTTCCGCCGTCCGAAGCGAGCCATCGTTGACCGGATCGATGTGCAGCTGCAGCCGGTGTATCTCCGGCACACTCCATGCCCACTCCGTGAGGGTCTGCAGCGCGCTTAGAGCGTGCCCCCGGCGGCGGCGCGACGGTCTGATCCAGTAGCCGATGGTCGCCCGACCCTGGTCCCGCTCGCGAAACCACAGCCCGATCTGGCCCACGCATTCTCCGTCGATCTCGATCGCGAAGGAGTACCCGACGCCGGTAACGGCACGTTCGTGCTGTCGCTCCAGCCACTCCTCAGCGAGGCCGACATCGGCCACGGTGGGAACGGTGGTGACATCCGTGATCGCTGGATCCGATGACGCCTCCCGCACAGCATCGGCATCACCGGCCGCGAACGGACGAAGGACGACGCCACGAGCAGACATCCGTGGGACGATCAACCCTTTCAATTCCGCCATCACCCGCCCCTCCCCTAGAGGCCGACGCTGAAGGTGATCATGGGCTCGCCGCCGAGCGGATGAGGAACCGGACCGGAAACAGGCCGGAATCCCTGCTGTTCATAGAGCCGGATGGCGGGGTTTCCTCGCCGCACAGCGAGCTCGACCGTGGAGTACCCGGCGTCCTTCGACGCCAACATCGCGTCCTTGAGCAGAGCCCTTCCGATCCCCTTGCCGGAAGACGCAGGGAGCACCGCGATTCGCTCCAGCACTGCCCCAGTCGCATCACCGGACTTCGGTGCCGTCAGCGCGAAACCTGCAAGGGGCTCCCCTGCCAGAGCGAACCGGATGAGAGGCCTGTCGAACAGCTTGCGCATGCGGGCGGCGACTGCGTCCGCGTCGACCTCTCCGTCGCGGTGTCGAAGAGACTGCACCCAGAGATCGACACATCTCGCGATGTCTTCCACTGTTCCCGCGGTGATGTCCGTCATAGGGGCAATCGTCGCACGGTCGACATGTCCTACGCCGCGAACCGGGCGCTAGCGCGCGGACCACACCCCGAGCTCGGTGCCAGACGGATCCGCGAAGTGCAGCCGCCGCCCACCCGGGAACTCATACGGCTCCTGCAGGATCGTGCCCCCGGCCGCCACGATGGCCTCCTTCGTGGCGTCCAAGTCCTCGGAATAGAGCAGCACCAGAGGGCCGCCCGCGGGACGCGCCTCGTCGGCGAGTAGCAGACCCCCGGCTTCGTTCCCGTCGCTGCGTGGAGACACGATCCCCGCATAACCGGGGCCGTAGTCGTTGAAGTGCCAGCCGAACGCATCGGCGAAGAAGCGCTTCGAGACATCGAGGTCGGTGACGACGAGCTCGATGTAATCGAGTGAGTGATGCAGAGGTGTGCTGGTCATGGCGCCAGGGTAGCTCCCGCCTGCGACATCACAGATCTCATCTGCGGCATCGCAGAGGAGTAGCGTTGAGGGGTGCCGCAGGTCTCCCACTCCCCCGTCTCCACACCGGGGTGGCGGGCCTGGCTGATCTGGTCGGTCGGCGTCGCGGCCTATGTGCTCGCGATCACAAACCGCACCTCGCTCGGGGCGGTCGGCGTCGAAGCAGCCGACCGGTTCAACGCCGACGCGTCGACGCTGGCCCTGTTCGCCGTGGTCCAACTCGCGGTGTACGGCGGGATGCAGATCCCCGTGGGAATACTGCTCGACCGATTCGGGTCCCGGCCGATCATGACGATCGGGATGCTGCTCATGGCCGCCGGCCAGTTGACCATGGCCCTGTCCCCCAGCATCGGCATCGCGATCGTCGCGCGCGTGCTGCTCGGAGCCGGAGATGCCGCCATCTTCCCCGCCGTGCTGCGCCTGGTGGCCACCTGGTTCCCCGCGCAGCGAGGACCCCTCATGGTGCAGTTCACCGGCATCATCGGCCAGGCAGGGCAGCTCATCGCCCTCGTCCCCGTCGCCGCGCTGCTGCACGCCACCACCTGGACCATCACCTTCGGCAGCATCGCCGGGCTCGGAGTGCTGTTCACGATCCTGGTGGCGCTCGTCATCCGCAACCACCCGGTCGAGCGCGGCGCTGATGTCACGGTGAACACCGACACGGGAGTCGTGCGCGTCGTCACCTCAGCGATAGATACCGGCGTCGGCATACGCGCCGCCTGGGCGCACCCAGGGACCCGCCTCGCCTTCTGGTCGCACTTCACCACGCCGTTCGCGGGAACCGCGTTCGTGCTTCTCTGGGGAATGCCGTTCCTCACGGCGGCGGAGGGCCTGGATGCCGCACACGCCGCGGGCATCATCTCCGTATATGTCGTTGCCGGAATGCTTCTCGGTCCCATCATCGGCGATCTCTCGCGTCGACTGCCCAACCACCGCTCTCTCGCCCTCGTGCTTCCGGCCGTGGGAGTCCAGATGGCAGCGTGGATCTCTGTCATCGCTCTCCCCGACACCGCACCGCTCTGGCTCCTCTACGTCCTGGCGATCGCTCTCGGGACCGGTGGTCCCGCCTCGATGATCGCCTTCGATCACGCCAGGACGCACAACCCGACGCACCGCCTCAGCACCGCCACCGGCGTCACGAACGCCGGAGGTTTCATCGCCGCGCTCATCGCGATCTTCCTCATCGGTCTCGCGCTCGATCTGCAAGGCGCCGGCACGCCGGAGACCTACTCGCTGGAAGCCTTCCGCATCGCATTCCTCATGCCGATCCCGCTCTGGATCATCGGCACCGTCTTCATCCTCGTCGAACGCAAACGGACGCGCGTCCGTATGGGGCTCGACCCGGAACGCCGTCGCTGACGCCGCGCACGAGCTGCGTCCGGAGTTCAGCGCAGGAGGTGCTGCAGCGTCTCGATCACGAGCTCCACACTGAGATGCTCAGGAACGTCGGTGTCTCCCGCCTCGAACTCCGCGAGCTCCACGCCCTGCACGGCACCTCCGGGCAGTGCGGCGAAGATCGAAGCGATCTGGTGCGGCAGAAGCCCTCCCCCGATGCGATAGGCCGCAGGGATGTAACCGGGCTCGAGCACGTCCCAGTCGACGTGTATCCATACCGGGCGTCCGGCGATGATGTCGACGATGCGCTCAGGCGTGCTCTCCGCCGGCCCAAGCACGGCGACTCCTGCCTCCGCCAGAAGGTCTCCCTCGGCGGGGTCGATGTCCCGGCCACCGACGACGATCACCTGCTTCGGGTCGATGCCGGAACCGTGGCCGCTGTCCCAGAGGCCGCACGCCGCTGCGAGCACCATGCCGCCGAGGTACCCCGACTCCGTCGTCTCCGGGGTGTTGAAGTCGCCGTGCGCGTCGATCCACAGCACCACCGCATCCGGGTGATGCTCCGCGACCGTGGGGAGCGTGCCGAGGCTCACAGCGCAGGTGTTGGTGATCAGCAGGGGTGTCGTCCCCGCGGCAAGGGCGTCCTGCAGCGCAGCCCGGATCCCCTGGAGCGTCTGCTCCGCCTCCGGCAACGCCGTGGTCCAGTCATCGACGACACCCGGGGTCGGAGTGCCGATGGTCTGTGCCTCGATCGACAGCAGGGACGACACTGCATCGCCCACTCGGCGCGCGCCGACCAAGGCGCCGTCGGTACGGTCGGCCACCCGGCCCTGAGAGACGATGAGCGAATAGGAGGATGCCATGTCCCTCAGCCTGGCATCAGCACGGCCAGAGCGACAAATGCGCTCCTCTCTCGCGGATGCCACCGATGCCATGAGCGGAGGATCGGTGCGCCTCAGTCGCGGCGCGGGGTCCATCCCGATGGCAGCGGACCATCCTGGAAAGCGCGCTCTCGATCGGTTCGCGCGGACCAGCCCTGTGCCTGATCCATGGTGTCGAAGGCACCTCGAGCGAGCCTCAACCCCACGTCGTCGTGATGCATGCGTGCCGCTCCCCCTCGGCGCACGGATGCCCGAACACTCCAGGCGTCGTCGGCGAAACCGCCTCCGCGGAAGACCCGGTAGTCGTCGTAGCGGGCGGGATCGAGCAGGTCCCAGCACCACTCCCAGACATTGCCGAGCGTATCGAAGAGCCCGTTGAGATTCGGGAGCTTCCCGCCCACATCCTGCGGCGAAGAAACCCCGTCCGCCGCCGTCCACGCCGCGTCCGCGAGCGGCGCATAGTGAGGGCCCGTCGAGCCGGCACGACAGGCGAACTCCCACTCCGCCTCTGTGGGCAGTCGGTATCCGTCCGCCGTCGTATCCCACGTGATGTCCTCACCGTCGAACGAGTAGCTCCGCTCCAGTCCCTCCCACTCCGACGCGGCGTTGCAGAAATGCACCGCTCGCAACCAGCTGAGATCCGCGGCAGGGCGGCGGGGATGCCGTGCGGGAATGCCGAGCACCTCGGCGAGTTGTTCCTCCGTCACCGGGTACACGCCGATCTCGAATGATTCGAGAGTGACATCGCGCCTCTCCTGCCGGCGAGCGTCGTGCAGCGACACCGTGCCGGCGCTGATGGCCGCGAGCTCGAAATCACTCACCGGGTTCGGGCACTGTCGAACGGCGTCATGAGCGCTCTGTCGAACGACGTCATGAGGGCACTCGTTCGACCCACGACGGGTACTTCGCCGCGCGGCCGTCTCCCGACGACGTCCTGGTCACACGCCGCCGTACCCAGGGCCCGACGAACTCGCGGTAGTAGGCGAGGCCCGAGGGGCCCGCACCGAGTCGATCGCTCGGAGCCCACCACGTCTCCGGGGGCTCGAAGCCGAGAGCGTGCAGCACGCGGGCGGCCACACGGTGGTGACCCGATGCGTTCATGTGCAGCCTGTCCTCCGCCCAGTAGGCGCCGCGAGAGAGCTCACGGTCAGGCCAGTTGAGTGCGCGGATCACGTCCGGACGATCTTCGACGCGACGCAGCACGGCTTCGGACAGCAGATCACCCCGCCGCTGCACGAGAGAGCCCATCGGGAGCTGACCGCTCGGGTTCGCTCCGGAGAGCAGGATCATCGTCACCCCCTCCTCGTCGCATCGGCGCAGCACACGGCTGAACGCGTCGGCGATGTGCTCGACGTCGGTGCGCGGGCGCAGCATGTCGTTGCCGCCGCCGTTGAACGAGAGATGCGTGGGGCGCAGGGCGAGCGCGGGTTCGAGCTGCTCTTCGACGATCGGCCAGGCGAGCTTGCCCCTGATTGCGAGATTCGCGTACTGGACGGGGTGCCCGGCGGCGTCGGCCCACCCTTGAGCCGCCAGATCGGCCCAGCCCCGCTCCCGTCCATCCGGGAGGACATCACCGACACCCTCGGTGAACGAGTCGCCGATCGCCACGAATCGTACATCTGCCATCATCCCAGCCTATTGCGGGACGACGACGCACGGCGCCGGGACCAGATGGGTCTCCCCGCGTCAGCGGTCGTCGAGAGCCTGGCCTCCGCGATCGACGAGTCCCCACGCCGCAGCCGCAGCACCGAGGAAACACACGCCGAACACCGCGAACAGCAGCGGCGCGCCGCCCCCGACCAGGAGGATCGGCACGGACAGCGGTGCGACGATCGATGCGATGCGCCCCACTCCCGCGGCCCAGCCCGCGCCGGTGCCCCGCAACGAGGTCGGATAGATCTCCGGGGTCACCGCGTACAGGGCACCCCACGCTCCGAGGTTGAAGAACGACAGCGCCATGCCGGCGGCGATGATGGCGCCCTCCGTCGTCGCCGTGCCGAAGATCACAGCCGATACTGCGGAGCCGAGGAGGAAAACGGAGAGCGTCAGCCGACGACCCCAGACCTCGATGAGCCATGCGGCCACCGCGTAGCCGGGGAGCTGAGCCAGCGTGATGATGAGCGTGAACCCGAAGGAGCGCACCAGGTCGAAACCGGCATCGACGAGGATGCTCGGGATCCAGATGAACGCTCCATAATAGGCGAAGTTCACGCCGAGCCACACCAGCCAGAGACATAGTGTGCGCAGCCGGAACTCCCGATTCCAGAGCGTCGCCAACCGCGCGCGGGCGGTGACGGCGATCGCACGTGATGCCGGCTCTCTCCTGATGGCGGGAGCCGCTTCCACGCGCGCCTCCGCCTCGAAAGCGGAGACGATGCGGTCGGCCTCGGCGATCCGCCCCCGCGACGCGAGCCAGCGCGGCGACTCGGGCATCCGCCAACGCACGAAGAGCGCGTACACCGCCGGTATGGCCCCGAGCGCGAACGCCCAGCGCCAGCCGTCCTCGGAAGCGGGGATGACGAGGAACCCGATGAGAGCGGCAGCCGTCCACCCGAGTGCCCAGAACGCCTCCAGTACGACGATCAGGCGACCGCGGATTCGGGCGGGGGCGAACTCGCTCACGTAGGTCGATGCCACAGGAAGCTCGGCGCCGAGCCCGAGGCCGACGAGGAATCGGAGAACCAACAGCGCCGCGAGCCCGCCGACGAGCGCGCTGGCTCCGGTGGCGAGGCCGTACACGAGCAGCGTCAGCGCGAACACCTGCCGCCGTCCGTAGCGGTCCGCCAGGAGGCCGCCGAGGGTCGCACCGATGGCCATGCCGATGAAGCCGACAGAGGCGATCCAGCCCGCCTCCCCCTTGGTCAGCCCCCACTGCTGCGTGAGAGCCGCGAGGATGAAGGAGATCAGACCCACGTCCATCGCGTCCAGCGCCCAGCCGAGACCGGAGCCCGTGAGCAAGCGGAGATGCTTACGCGTGAACGGCAGGACGTCGAGGCGCTCAGCCAACGATGAGCGGCTCGGCAAGGCGGTGTTGGCCATGCTCCTCATCGTAGAGCCGAGCGCCGCGCGCCCTGCGCTCGATGACGTCAGTCGTTCGAGGCGAGGATCCGCTTCACGCGCGGGATCACCTCGGTTCCGTACAGCTCGATGCTGCGCATCATCGACTCGTGCGACAGGGTGCCCGTGGCGTACTTGAGGTCGAAACGCCCGAGGCCCAGCGTGGTGATCGTGTCGGCGATCTTCGCAGCGACCCGATCCGGCGACCCGGCATAGATCGCCCCCTCCGGCCCCACGTCGTTCTGGAAACGTGCACGGCTGTACACCGGCCACCCGCGCTCGCGGCCGATGGTGTTGTTCATCGCCTCGAATCCGGAGTACGCGGCATCCCAGGCTTCCGTGTCTGTCTCGGCGATGTGGCCGGGCGAGTGCACCGATACGGGATGAGATGTGGTGCCGAACGATGCGACCGAGCGGTGGTACAGATCGACGAACGGCTTGAACCGCACTGCCGGACCCCCGATGATCGCAAGCATGAGGCCGAGACCGTGTCGAGCGACACGGACGACCGACTCCGGGCTTCCGCCCACGCCGACCCAGGTACGCAGACCCTTCTCGGTCTTCGGGAACACGTTCGCGTTCTCCAACGACGGACGCATCGTTCCCGACCAGGTCACCGGCTCCTCCTTCAGGAGCTCCACGAACAGTTCGAGCTTCTGCTCGAAGAGCGCGTCGTAGTCGCGCAGGTCATAGCCGAACAGGGGGAAGGACTCGATGAAGGAACCGCGCCCGAGCACGACCTCGGCCCGGCCGTTCGACAGCGCGTCCAGCGTCGAGAAGCGTTCGAACACGCGTACGGGGTCGTCGGAGGACAACACCGTCACCGCCGTGCCCAGCCGGATGTGCTCCGTGCGCGCAGCGATCGCTGCCAGCACCATCTCCGGGGCGGACACGGCGAACTCGGTACGGTGATGCTCCCCCACCCCGAAGAAGTCCACGCCCACGGAATCCGCGAGTTCCGCCTGCTGCACGATGTTGCGGATCGTCTGCGCCCCCGTGAGGAGCTCCCCGTCCGCATCTCGCGTGATGTCGCCGAACGTGTCCAGTCCGAATTCGATGCCCATGTCATCCCTTCCTATTCAGATGAATGAACACGCGCCCGTCCGGACGCATTCCCGTCAGCGCGGGAGCAGAGCGGTGCGCAGCGTGTCGAGCCCGACGCCGCCCATATCGAGCGCCCGCTTGTGGAAGTCCTTGAACGAGAACGCATCGCCTTCCGCCGCCGCGCGAACACCATCGCGGACCTGCTCCCAGATGCGCTGGCCCACCTTGTACGACGGCGCCTGTCCCGGCCACCCGAGGTAGCGGTTCACCTCGAACTGCACGAACTGGTCCGACATGTTCACGTTCGCGCGCATGAAGTCGAGCGCGTACTCCGCGTCCCACACGCCTGTGCCGTC
This sequence comes from Microbacterium sp. 2RAF4, assembly GCF_052115285.1. Lineage (NCBI taxonomy): Bacteria > Bacillati > Actinomycetota > Actinomycetes > Micrococcales > Microbacteriaceae > Microbacterium > Microbacterium sp. 2RAF4. The sequence goes on from NZ_JBFRGI010000001.1 coordinate 375,853, forward strand.
GAGACGGGGCTTGCTGAGATGCACGCCGATGTCGAGCACCACACGGGCCGCCCGCATGCGCTGACCGTCGAGCATGCCGAGTCGATCCGCGGGGTCGTCGAGGTAGCCGAGCTGCTCCATGAGACGCTCGGCGTAGAGCGCCCAGCCTTCCGCATGGCCGGACGTGCCAGCGAGCAGACGGCGCCAGGAGTTGAGCTCTGCCCGGTTGTAGACGGCCTGCGCGATCTGCAGGTGGTGTCCGGGGACGCCCTCGTGGAACACCGTGGTGAGCTCGCGCCAGGTATCGAACTCGGTGACGCCTTCGGGGACCGACCACCACATGCGACCGGGACGCGAGAAATCATCCGTGGGCCCCGTGTAATAGATGCCACCCTCCTGGGTGGGAGCGATCATGCACTCGAGTGTGCGGATCGCCTCGGGGATGTCGAAGTGCGAGGCGCCCAGTTCAGCGACGGCTCTGTCGCTCGTCTCCTGCATCCACCTCTGCAGGGCGTCGGTGCCGACGAGCTTGCGTGCGGGGTCGGCCTCGAGATGGGCGACGGCCTCCTCGACCGAGGCTCCCGGGAGGATCTCGTTCGCGATGGCGGTCTGCTCCGCCACCATGCGGGCGAGTTCTTCGCGACCCCATTCGTACGTCTCGTCGAGGTCGATCGTCGCGCCGAGGAAACGGCGGGAGTTGAGGGCGTACAGCTCGCGGCCGACGGCGTCTACCTCGTCCGCGGCGGGGGCGAGCTCCTCGGCGAGGAAACGGCGGAGTTCGTCGTAGGCGACGCGTGCAGCTGCCGAGTTGTCCGCGAGCGTGCGTGCGAGGGAGGCCGGGAGCTGACCCTCGTCCGGGTCGGCCTCGGCGACGAATGCGGCGAAGAACCCGTCGTCGGCCGTGTATCGGTCGATCTGCGTCGCGACCTCGACCACCTGACGGCGTGCCGGCGTCACTCCTTCGGCGATCCCCGTCCGAAGCGTCTCGACGTACCCCCGGAGCGCATCCGGAACGGCGGCGAGACGGGTCGCGATCACGTCCCAGTCCTCCACGGTCGCGGTGGGCATCAGGTCGAAGGCGGCGCGCACGTCTTGCGCGGCCGAGGCGATGACGTTGAGGTCGCGCAGGTGCCACTTGGCGTCGTGGAGTTCGAGATCGAGGCGGAGTTCGGCGCTGAGATCGGTCTTCGTCACCTCATCGATCGCGTCGACGGGCTCGAGTGCCGAGAGCCGGTCGAGTGTCGCGCGGGTAGCTGCAGCGATCTCCTCATGCCCCTGTGGGCTCAGGTCGCCGAAGCGGTCGTTCACCTCGTCGCGGCCGATGTACGTCCCGAGCGTGGGAGCCAGTACCGCGATCGTGTCGACCCATTCATCGGCGACGGCGTCGATGGCAGAGGGGGTGCGAGGAGCTGAAGTCATACCTTTCAGCCTAATCCCCGGCCCCCTCCCACCGCCGGAGGTCAGTGCGCGGCTTCATTCCAATCACGACCGCGGCCGACCTGCACGTCGAGCGGCACGGACAGCTCGGCAGCATCGCCCATCCGCGCGCGGACGATCCGCTCCGTGGCGTCCCACTCCCCCGGCGCGACCTCGACCACGAGTTCGTCGTGGATCTGCAACAGCACCCGCGAGGAGAGGTTCTCGGACCGGAGGTCGTCATGGATGTGCAGCAGCGCAATCTTCATGATGTCGGCGGCGCTGCCCTGGATCGGAGCGTTGAGGGCGGCGCGCTCTGCGTTCTCGCGGAGCACGCGGTTCGGACTCGCGAGGTCGGGGAACGGGCGACGGCGTCCGAAGATTGTCTCGGTGTAGCCGACCTCCTTCGCCTTCATCACCGATGCCCGCAGATAGTCGCGCACGGCGCCGAACCGTGCGAAGTATTCGACCATTAGCTGCTTGGCCTCGGACTGCTCGATGCGCAACTGCTTCGACAGTCCGAACGCGGAGAGCCCGTAGACCAGACCGTAGGACATCGCCTTGACCTTGGTGCGCATCGCCGCCGTGACATCGCTCGGCTCGACACCGAACACGCGCGCTCCGACGAAACGGTGCAGGTCTTCCCCGCTGTTGAAGGCCTCGATCAACCCCTCGTCGCCGGACAGGTGCGCCATGATGCGCATCTCGATCTGGGAGTAGTCGGCGGTGAGCAGAGCCTCGTAGCCTTCGCCCACCTCGAACGCACTGCGGATGCGGCGTGATTCCTCGGTGCGCACCGGGATGTTCTGCAGGTTCGGGTCGGTGCTCGAGAGCCGCCCGGTCTGGCTTCCGGTCTGCACGTAGGTGGTGTGCACGCGGTGGTCGTCGCCGATCGCCGAATCGAGCGACTCGATGATCTGGCGCAGCTTCGTGGCCTCACGGTGCTGCAGCAGGAGACTCAGGAACGGATGCGGATTGCTCTCCTGCAGGTCGGCGAGCACCGCGGCGTCGGTCGAGTAGCCGGTCTTGGTCTTGCGGGTCTTCGGCAGCTGCAGGTCTTCGAACAGAACCTCCTGCAGCTGCTTGGGCGAGCCGAGGTTGAACTCGCGGCCGACGACGGAGAAAGCCTCTTGTGCGAGACCCTCCGCTCGGGCCGCGAGCTCACCCGAGAAGGTCGACAGCACGTCGTGCGACACGGCGACACCCGCGACCTCCATGTCGGCGAGGGTGAGCAGCGTGGGCAGCTCGATGTCGTCGAGGACCTTCGCGACCGACTCCGGGATGTCTTCGCGGAGAGCATCGGCGACCCGCAGAGCGAACCACGCCTCCTGAGACGGCGTCGCGCCCTCGGTCTCGGGAACGAGCTGGGAAGGATCGGCCTCGGGGAGCTTCTCGCCCAGGTAGCGCTCGACGAGGTCGGAGAGGGTCTTGTCGGGGAAGCTCGGCCGCAGCAGCCAGCCGGCCAGACTCGCGTCGTACGCGAGACCGCGAAGGCGGATGTCCTGGCGGATCAGCGCCTTCACCTGCGGCTTCGCGTCGTGGAGCACCTTCGGCGCATCGGACTCCAGCCACCCGCGCAGAGCACCCGCGCTCTCATCCGACCAATCGGCCTCACGGAGTTCGGTGAGCGTGGCAGCACCGATGCGCACGGGGACACCGCCCTGGGTAGTGACGCGGAGCGCGACATCGCCTTCCTGTGCTGCAGCCCAGTTCGCAAGGTCGGAAGCAGCCACCTCGACGGGCACGGGGAGCACCACGACCGAGGCAGGGTCGTCAGCGACGTCGCCGGCACCGACGGCCTCGAACACCCGCGGCAGAAGGGTGCGGAACTCGAGACGGGCGAAGATGTCGCGCACGGCCTGCGCATCGATCGGTGCGACGGCGAGGTCGGCCGGGCCGACCGGAAGCTCGACGTCGGTGAGCAGACGGTTGAGCTTGCGGTTGCGACGGACGTCTTCGATGTGGTCGCGGAGGTTGCCTCCGACGACGCCTTTGATCTCGTCGGCGCGGGCGATCAGTTCATCGAGCGATCCGAACTGCGTGAGCCACTTGACCGCGGTCTTCTCGCCGACCTTCGGCACGCCGGGCAGATTGTCGCTGGTCTCACCCACGAGCGCGGCGATATCCGGGTACTGCTCCGGTCGCACCCCGTAGCGCTCCTGAACGGTCGTCGGGTCGTAGCGCTTGAGCTGGGAGACCCCCTGCACCGACGGATACAGCAGCGTGACGTCTTCGTTGACGAGCTGTATGGTGTCGCGGTCTCCCGAGACGACGAGCACTTCGAAACCCTGTTCTGCGCCTTGGGACGCGAGAGTGGCGAGGATGTCGTCCGCCTCGATCCCCTCCTTCGTCAGGACAGGGATGGACATGGCGGCGAGGCAGTCCTGCAGCAGTGGGATCTGTCCCTTGAACTCCTGCGGCGACTCGGACCGTGTGGCCTTGTACTCGGGATACTCATCGGTGCGGAAGGAGTGCCGCGAGGTGTCGAAGGCGATCGCAAGATGCGTCGGCTTCTCCGCCTTGATGAGGTTGACCAGCATCGACAGGAACCCGTAGATGCCGTTCGTGTGCTGCTTGTCCTTGGTCGTGAAGTTGTCGACCGGGAGCGCGAAGAAGGCGCGGTAGGCGAGCGAGTGGCCGTCGACGACCATGAGGGTAGGCTTTGCGGAGTCCGTCACCCTGTCAGCCTAACGAGGACGACGGACACCCGCTGAGGAGGATGCATGGGCGATGTCGCGATGAGCGAGGGACTCGACTGGGCGACGGCTCGGGGAATGGGTGCCCTTGCCGAGAAGATGGGTATGGAGTTCGTCGAGTTCAGCGTCGAGCGCTGCGTCGCGACGATGCCGGTCGAGGGCAACACCCAGCCCGTCGGACTCATGCACGGCGGGGCGTACGTGGTCCTCGGGGAGTCCCTCGGGTCGATGGCCGCGAACCTGCACGCCGGGGCCGGAAGGCTCGCTGTCGGGGTGGACATCAATGCGACACACACGCGATCGGCGACCTCGGGCCTGGTCACCGGCGTCTGCACGCCCGTGCACCTGGGACGAAGCATCACGGTGCACGAGATCGTGGTGACTGACGATCAGGGTCGTCGTTGCTCGACCATCCGCATCACCAACATGATCAAGGACCTTCCCGCCGGGCGCTGAGCGGTTCCTCCAGCAGGCGCTGGAACAGCAGATGATCCTGCCACTCCCCCGCGATGAGGAGGTACTTCGGCGCCGTCCCGATGCGCTCGAACCCGTTTCCGAGCAGCACGCGCTGCGAGCCGAGGTTGTGCAGCAGCGTGGCCGCCTGGAGTCGGTGCAGCCGAAGCTCGGTGCGGGAGTGCTCGATCACCCTCGCGACCGCGCGGCTTGCAAGCCCACGGTGCAAGCGCGTCGCGTCCACCCAGTAACCGAGGTCTGCGCTCCAGAACGCCCCCCGGACGATGTTGTTGAGGTTCATCCGTCCGCGGATCTCACCATCGTCGGACTCGATCACGAAGCGGATGCTGCGTCCGGCCGATGCGTCGTCCACACAGTGCTGTGCGTGCTCCTCCTGCGAGGCGACGGTGAAGAACGCCTCCGAGCGCGTGGGCTCCCACGGTTCGAGATGCTCGCGGTTCGCCAGATACGCACGCGAAAGGGCGGCACCGTCGCCCAGGCGCACCGGCCTGAGGATGTGCTCGGAATCGAGCCGGAAGGGTCCGGCGCTCACCGCTACTTCTTGGGAGCGAGCTGCTCGATGATCGCCTTCGCGACGTCCTGCATCGTGAGACGACGGTCCATGGAAGCCTTCTGGATCCAGCGGAAAGCCTCGGGCTCGCTCAGCCCCATCTTCTCGTTGAGCAGGCCCTTGGCCCGGTCGACGAGCTTGCGGGTCTCGAAGCGCTCGACCATATCGGCGACCTCTGCCTCGAGCGTGATGATCTGCTCGTGGCGGGCCAGCGCGATCTCGATCGCCGGAAGGAGGTCGTTCGGCGTGAACGGCTTCACGACGTAGGCGAGAGCACCGGCCTCGCTGGCACGCTCGACGAGTTCCTTCTGGCTGAACGCCGTGAGGAGCACGACCGGAGCGATGTTCCCCTTGTGCAGCTTCTCGGCCGCGCTGATGCCGTCGAGCTGAGGCATCTTGACATCCATGATGACCAGGTCCGGGCGGAGCTCGGTGGCCAGAGCGACCGCGGTCTCCCCGTCACCGGCCTCGCCGACCACATCGAAGCCGTTGTCGCGGAGGATCTCGACGATGTCGAGACGGATCAGCGACTCGTCTTCGGCGACGACGACGCGTCGGGGTGCGGATGACGTGGGCTGCTCAACCTGCTCTTCTTGCTCTGTCACACACCCATCCTAGTGGAGTGCCCCTGTCTGCAGGCCTCAGGCGCTCGGCGCGGACGGTCGCGCCTCCTGCTCTGCGCTAAAGTCGTAGACGCGACACACGAGCCGGCGTGGCGGAATGGCAGACGCGGAGCACTCAAAATGCTTTGTCCGAAAGGGCGTGTGGGTTCGAGTCCCACCGCCGGCACACTGACGTGGTGAGGATCGCGAGCACGTAGCGATCATCCGCCGTTACCGAGGCACCTGGGCGCGCCGTAGTCGTCTCCTTCGGCCCGACCGCGCTACGGGCGCTCATCCGTGCGAGGTGAGACCGGCCGGCCCTGCAGGAGCACCGCTGGTACACCTGAGGCATGACGATTCCGCCGAGCGCACGACCGAACCGGCTCTCCGAGGCGTGGGTACGCGCTCTCACACGCGTCGTCTACGTCTGGGCGTGGGTGCCCACGAACGTGCACAACCGCATAGCGGCCTTCGAACGGCTTCCCGGTCCAGGGCGAATCGGCGGCATGGTGCCTGGCGCTCCTCCAAACCGTGCCTGCATGCTGACGGAGTACATACAGCCCGCGGAGCGGATGGTCGCGTGCCCGAACCAGGACGTGGCTTACGGCGTCGGCTCGCTCGACCCGAAGACGTCTCCCGTCGTCATCCAGGTCCCCGATTTCGGATCCCGGTTCTGGGTCTACGAGCTATGCGATCAACGCACGGACAGCTTCGCCCGCCTCGGCGCGATGTACGGCTCCGCGCCGGGCCGATACCTCGTTGTGGCGGACGACTGGTCGGGTGAGGTGCCCGAAGGAATCGTCGACGTGTTCCGGCTGCCGACGCGCATCGGCATCTGCATTCCCCGTGTCTTCTTCGCGGACAGCGACGAGGACCGTGAAGCGGTGCAGGAAGTGCTGAACCGGATCGACGTGTACCCGCTGGACGAGTACGACGGCACCGAGAAGGTCCGCGACTGGTCGATGATCCCCGACTTCCCCGCTCCGCCGAGTGACGGCGGCGAAGTCGCGTGGGTGGACCCCGCCGACTTCATAGAACGGCTGCAGGATGTACTGCGCGATGTCCCCGCGCGCGACGGCGAAGAGGCTCTATATGCTCAGGCCGCCGACGTGGTGCGGGCTGCGGAGAGTCCCGAGCTCCGCGTCGCCATCCTCGATGAGGCGGCACGCGTGGAGGCGGAAGTGGTCGCGCCGTTGTTCGAGTTCCGCAACTACGGCATCCTTTTGCCCGGCAATTGGACGACCGTCGACAACAATGCCGATTTCGGAGCGGACTACCTCACCCGCACGGCGATCGCCCGGTCGAACATCTTCACCAATGCCCTCTTCGAGACGCGCTACTTCTACCTGGATCTCGACTCTGCAGCGGAGCGCCTCGACGGAGCGAACGACTACACCGTAACCTTCGTCGCTGACGCTCTGCCGCCCGCGCGCGGATTCTGGTCGCTCACCGTCTACAACGAGCAGCACTTCTTCGAGCCCAACCCGATCGGCAGATACTCGATCGGCACCAAGACCACCGGCCTCCGGCTCGACGACGACGGCGCGCTCAGCATCACGATCTCGAGGAACGATCCACAAGACGATCGCAACTGGCTCCCCGCCCCCGCAGAGAAGTTCAGCCTGTACCTGAGGCTCTACTGGCCCGACCAGTCCGCCCTGGACGACTCTTGGACGCCTCCCCCGGCGAAACGCGCCAGAAGACCGCCCGACGCTCGGGTCTCGGCGACGGCCGAACAACCTACTCCGACAGGGCCGCGAGCTCGGCCAGGACGCGTGGATGCGCGAGGATCCGGAAGTGCCCGCCGGTGTCGAGGCGCACGTTCTTGGCGCCGGCCAGTTCGCTTCCCTCGGGGATGTGAGGGTCGAACGCCGCGTACACCGAGACGATCCGCTCGTTCACCGTCACCTGGTGCGCCAGATCCACGATCGACGGGTCACCAGGGGAGAACGCACGAAGCGTTCGGGAGAGCATCAACCGGGCATAGCGCGACCCACCGAACGGTGCTGCGATCGCGAGCATCGACCGCACGCGTGTGCCCGCAGGACCGGTCATCACGGTCTTCCCCGCAAGGCCGCCCTTGCTGTGCGCGACCAGGATCACGTCTTCGAGCCCACGATCCTCGAGAAACGCCGCGACGACCGCGGCCATCTCGGCCACAGGACGCTCGTTCCGGTGGAGCGCGTCGACGATGTGCACGGGATGGCCACGTTCATGCATCGCGACGACCAGCGGCTGCAGGAACCTCCAGGTCTCGTAGACGCCGGGGAGCACGACGATGTGTGCAGCATTCCCGGAGACGAAAGACGACGGGTCGGTGCGGTCGAATGCTGCACGGACCTGCCAGTACCCCGCATACGCATAATCGGCGATCCACCATCGCGCGTTCCTCAACACGCCGATGACGGCCCCCTTCGACGACGATGCGCATCCATGCCTGAAAGCTACCCGATGCGGACGACAGAGGGGGTAGGACCGAAGCCCCACCCCCTCTGGACGACGTACGTCAGACGCCGGCCTTGTAGATCGGCGCGGCACCGCGGATCGCATCGCCGACCTTGTGCACGCGAAGGTCGTTCGTGGATCCGACGATTCCGGGAGGGGAACCGGAGATCACGACGACCTTGTCCCCTTCCTCGGCCAGACCGTTGCCGAGCAGGTACTCATCGACCTGGTGGTACATCAGGTCGGTGTGCTGGACCATGTCGACCAGCGTCGAGCGGATACCCCACGTCAGCGCCATGCGGCGGCGGATGCCGGGCTCCGGGGTGAAGGCGATCATCGGGATGCGCGAGCGCAGACGCGACAGGCGACGGGCGGAGTCGCCGGACTGCGTGAAGACGCAGAGGAACTTCGCGTCGACGAACTCGGCGACCTCGAGAGCGGCGAGGGTGATCGCGCCACCCTGCGTGCGGGGCTTGGCCGTGAGCGGCGCGATGCGCTCCAGGCCGTGCTCCTCGGTCGACTCGATGATGCGCGCCATGGTCTCGACCACCACGACCGGGTAGTCGCCCACGCTGGTCTCGCCCGAGAGCATGACAGCATCGGCTCCATCGAGCACGGCATTCGCGACGTCAGACGTCTCGGCGCGGGTCGGCACCGGGCTGTTGATCATCGACTCGAGCATCTGCGTCGCGACGATGACCGGCTTCGCCATGCGGCGGGCGATCTCGACGGCGCGCTTCTGCACGATCGGAACGGCCTCGAGCGGCAGCTCGACACCCAGGTCGCCGCGGGCCACCATGATCGAGTCGAACGCGTCGATGATCTCCTCGAGCGCGTCGACCGCCTGCGGCTTCTCGACCTTGGCGATGACGGGGACGCGAACGCCCTCCTCCGCCATGATCTCGTGGACGCGGATGACATCGGCGGCGTTGCGCACGAAGGACAGCGCGATCAGGTCGGCGCCGATGCGCAGACCCCAACGGAGGTCCTCCTCGTCCTTCTCGCTCAGCGCAGGGACGTTCACGGCGACGCCGGGGAGGTTGATGCCCTTGTTGTTCGAGACGGCACCGGCGACGATGACCTTGGTGGTGACCGTCACACCGTCGGTCTCGACGACCTCGACGCGGACCTTGCCGTCGTCGATGAGGAGGAAGTCACCGGGCTTGACGTCCTGCGGGAGTCCCTTGAACGTCGTTCCGGAGATCTCCTTGTTGCCGATGATGTCCTCGGTGGTGATCTTGAAGATGTCGCCCTTGGCGAGTTCGTAGGGTCCGCCTTCGAACTTGCCGAGACGGATCTTCGGGCCCTGCAGGTCGACGAGGATCGCGACGGGGCGCCCAGCGTCCTCAGCGGCACGGCGCACGTTGGCATAGTTGTTCTCGTGCACGGAGTAGTCACCGTGGCTGAGGTTCAGTCGGGCGACGTCCACGCCCGCATCGATCAGTGCGCGCACCGTCTCATAGGTGGAGGTGGCGGGGCCCAGGGTGGCGACGATTTTCGCGCGTCTCAAAGATTGCTCCAGGGTAGAAGTGGGGGATGGTGAATCAGGCGACGGTGCCGGCCTCAGCCTACGCGGGCTGGAGTCCGATCGCGACATCGCTCGGACGCACCGGCTCCGGGAGCACGGTGGTGCCCATCAGGAACCGGTCGACGTTGGCCGCCGCTGCACGTCCCTCGGCGATGGCCCACACGATGAGCGACTGTCCACGGCCGGCGTCGCCGGCGACGAACACACCCGGCACCGTCGACTCGTAGGAGGAGTCGCGTCGGAACGCACCCCGATCGGTCACCTGGGGAAGCGTCTCCTCGGTGTAGCCGTCCTGCTCCGGTCCGGTGAAGCCCATGGCGATCAGGATGAGATCGGCCGGGATCTCCCGCTCGGTGCCGCTCTTGGGCACACGCCGACCGTCGACGAACTCCGTCTCGGCGACGCGCAATGCACGGACCTCGCCGACGTCGTTGCCGAGGAACTCGACGGTGGAGGCGAGGAACACGCGCTCTCCGCCCTCCTCGTGAGCGGAGGAGACCTCGAACAGGGTCGGCATCATCGGCCACGGCTGGTGGTCGGGACGGGTGTCACCCGGCTGCTTGCCGATCGCGAGGTTGGTCACGCTGAGCGCGCCCTGCCGGTGCGCGGTGCCGATGCAGTCCGCCCCCGTGTCGCCACCTCCGATCACGATGACGTGCTTGCCCTCGGCACTGATCTGATCCGTGACCTTGTCGCCCGCCACCGCGTGGTTCGACTCGACGAGGTACTCCATGGCGAAGTGGACGCCGTCCAGGTCGCGGCCGGGGATCGCGAGGTCACGCGGAACCGTGGAGCCGGTGGCGATCACGACCGCGTCGTACCGCGCACGCAGGTCCGGCCAGGAGATGTCCTTGCCGATCTCGACGCCGGCGCGGAAGCGCGTGCCCTCCTCCTGCATCTGACGAAGGCGCGCTTCGAGCTGCGTCTTCTCCATCTTGAAGTCGGGGATGCCGTAGCGCAGCAGTCCGCCGATGCGATCGTCGCGCTCGAAGACCGCGACGGTGTGCCCGGCCCGGGTGAGCTGCTGGGCAGCGGCGAGTCCCGCAGGGCCGGACCCGACCACCGCGACCGTCTTGCCCGTCAGCCGCTCCGGCGGCTCCGGCTCGACCCAGCCCTTCGAGAAGGCCTCGTCGATGATCGAGACCTCGATCTGCTTGATGGTCACAGCCGGCTGGTTGATGCCGAGCACGCACGAGCTCTCGCACGGTGCGGGGCACAGCCGCCCCGTGAACTCCGGGAAGTTGTTCGTCGCGTGCAGGCGCTCGATCGCGGCGCGACCCTCACCTCGCCACGTCAAGTCGTTCCACTCCGGGATCAGGTTGCCGAGCGGGCATCCCTGATGGCAGAACGGCACGCCACAATCCATGCAGCGCCCTGCCTGACGGCGCAGGACCTGCTTGTCGCCGGGCTCATAGACCTCTTTCCAGTCCATGATGCGCACGGGCACGGGGCGACGTGCGGGAAGTTCCCGCTCGGTCACCTTCAGAAAGCCTTTGGGGTCAGCCACCGGTCACCTCCAGGATGCGGTTCCACACGATGTCGCCGTCGGGGTCGATCCCCTCGGCCAGCGCCTCCTCGCGCATGCTCCGCACGGCGGCGAAGTCACGAGGGAGCACCTTCACGAACTCTGCGGCAGCCGCCTCGAAGTTCTCGAGAAGACCCGCGGCCAGCGGAGACGCCGTGCGCTCCACGTGTGCGACCAGCAGGCTCCGCAGCACTTCGAGATCCGCGCGGTCGAGCGGTTCGAGGAGCAGCTCGCCGCTGCCGAGCGACTGCGCGTTCACCTTGCTGGTGTCGAGGGCGTGCACGTAGGCCACTCCCCCGGACATCCCGGCGCCGAAGTTCCGTCCGGTCGAACCGAGGATCACCGCGAGCCCGCCGGTCATGTACTCCAGAGCGTGGTCGCCCACGCCCTCGACCACGGCGGTCGCACCCGAGTTGCGGACGAGGAAACGCTCGCCGACGACGCCCGAGATGAACATCGTTCCCGAGGTCGCGCCGTAGCCGATCACGTTGCCGGCGATCACGTTCTCGTGGGGCGCGATCTTGGAGCCTCGCGGCGGACGGATCGTGATGTCACCGCCCGAGAGCCCCTTGCCGACGTAATCGTTGGCATCGCCCTCGAGCCGCAGGACGATGCCCGGCGGCAGGAACGCCCCGAGCGACTGACCGGCAGTGCCGTGCAGAGTCACGTCGATGGTGCCCTGCGGCAGACCGGCTGCTCCGTGCCGTGACGTCACCTGATGACCGAGCATGGTTCCGACCGCACGTTCGGTGTTGGCGATGGGCAGCTCGACCACGACGGGCTCGCCGTTGAGCAGCGCGCCCTTCGCGATGTCGATCAGCTTCACGTCGAAGTGCTTCTCGAGCTCGTGGTCCTGGCTGCGTGCGCTGCGACGCGGTTCGCCCGCCGGGAACACCGGGCCTTCCAGCACCGGAGTGAGGTCCAGCCCCTCCGCCTTCCAGTGCTCGACCGCGGCATTGACCTCGATGAGGTCGGCACGGCCGACGATCTCGTCGATCGAGCGGTAGCCGAGCTCGGCGAGGAGTTCGCGCACCTCTTCGGCGATGAACTCCATGAAGTTCACGACGAACTCGGGCTTGCCCGTGAAGCGCTCGCGCAGAACCGGATTCTGCGTGGCGACACCGACGGGGCACGTGTCCAGGTGGCAGACGCGCATCATGATGCAGCCGCTGACGACGAGCGGAGCGGTGGCGAAGCCGAACTCCTCCGCGCCGAGCAGCGCTCCGATGATGACGTCGCGGCCGGTCTTGAGCTGACCGTCGACCTGCACCACGACGCGATCCCGCATGCCGTTGAGCATGAGCGTCTGCTGCGTCTCCGCGAGGCCGAGCTCCCACGGCGTGCCCGCGTGCTTCAGCGAGTTCAATGGGCTCGCGCCCGTTCCACCGTCGTGACCGGACACCAGGATCACGTCGCTCAGCGCCTTCGCGACACCGGCCGACACCGCGCCGATGCCCGACTGGCTCACCAGCTTGGTGTGGATGCGGGCCTCGGGGTTCGCCCTCTTCAGGTCGAAGATCAGCTGCTTCAGGTCTTCGATCGAGTAGATGTCGTGGTGCGGCGGCGGGGAGATCAGTCCCACACCGGCGGTGGCGTGACGGGTGCGCGCGACCCAGGGGTACACCTTGGTGGGCGGCAACTGGCCGCCCTCGCCGGGCTTGGCTCCCTGAGCGAGCTTGATCTGGATGTCGTCCGCCTCGGTGAGGTACAGGCTCGTCACACCGAACCGCCCCGACGCGACCTGCTTGATCGAGCTGCGACGCTCGGGGTCGACCAGGCGGTCCGGGTCCTCGCCGCCCTCGCCCGTGTTCGACTTCGCGCCGATGCTGTTCATCGCGACGGCGAGCGTCTCGTGCGCCTCCTTGGAGATGGAGCCGTAACTCATCGCACCCGTGGAGAAGCGCTTGACGATGGCGGAGACCGGCTCCACCTCGTCCAGCGGGACGGGCTTGCGGGTGCCGGTGCGCAGCGTGAACAGCCCGCGCAGCGTCTTCAGCTCGGCGGCCTGCTCATCGACGAGCTTCGTGTACTCGCGGAAGATGTCGTAACGTCGCGTCCGCGTCGAGTGCTGAAGCTTGAACACCGTCTCGGGATTGAAAAGGTGCGGAGAGCCGTCGCGGCGCCACTGGTACTCGCCGCCCGTCCAGAGCCTCTCGTGCGCACGCGCTGCCGCATCCTCCGGATAGGCGTAGTCGTGGCGTGCCTGGTTCTCGGCGAAGATCTCCTCGATGCCGATGCCGCCGAGCTTCGACTCGGTGCGCGTGAAGTACGCGTCGATGAACTCCTGGCTGAGGCCGACCGCCTCGAACACCTGAGCCCCGGCGTAGGACGACACGGTGGAGATGCCCATCTTCGACATGATCTTCAGCACGCCCTTGCCGAGCGCGTAGATCAGGTTCTTGACGGCCTTCTCCGTCGTGATGCCGGTGATGTAGCCGGTGCGCACGAGGTGCTCGACCGTCTCCATCGCGAGGTACGGGTTGACGGCGGAGGCGCCGTAGCCGATCAGGGTCGCGACGTGGTGCACCTCGCGCACGTCTCCGGCTTCGACGATGAGACCGACCTTCATACGGTTCTCGCGCCGGATGAGGTGGTGGTGGATCGCCGAGACCATGAGCAGTGACGGGATCGGTGTCAGATCCTTGTTCGAGTCGCGGTCGGACAGGATGATGAACTCGGCACCGTTCTCGATGGCCTCGTCCACCTCGGCGCACATCTCGGCGAGCCGGTCGGCGAGCGTCTGAGGGCCGGCGTCGAAGTGGTACAGGCCGCGGATCGTCGCACTCGACCGACCGGGCATGGCCTTGTCGATGTGGCGGATCTTCGCGAGCTCGTCGTTGTCGATCACCGGGAAGTCCAGAGACACCGTGCGGGTGTGCTCCGGCCCCCAGGTGAGCAGGTTGCTCTCCGGTCCGAGGCCCAGCTTGAGGCTCGTGACCACCTCTTCGCGGATCGAGTCGAGCGGCGGGTTGGTCACCTGCGCGAACTGCTGCGTGAAGTAGTCGAACAGCAACCGCGGACGCTTGCTGAGCACGGCGATTGGCGTGTCCGAGCCCATCGCGCCGAGCGGTTCGACACCGGTCTGCCCCATCGGCGTGAGGAGGATGCGGACCTCTTCCTCGGTGTAGCCGAAGGTCCGCTGACGACGGGTGATCGACGCCGGCGGGTGCACGATGTGCTCACGCTCGGGAAGCTCGGCCAGACGCACGGCACCGGCATCCAGCCACTCCTGCCACGGGTGCATCGTGGCGAGGTCGCGCTTGAGCTCGCTGTCCTCGATGATCCGACGCTGCGACGTGTCGACCAGGAACATCTTGCCCGGCTGCAGGCGCCCGCGACGCTTGATGCGCTCGGGTTCGAACTGGAGAACGCCGGTCTCGGATCCGATGACGACCAGTCCGTCGGTCGTCTCCGTCCAGCGTCCAGGACGCAGGCCGTTGCGGTCGAGCGTCGCCCCGACGAGGGTGCCGTCGGTGAAGATGAGGGCGGCCGGTCCGTCCCACGGCTCCATCTGGTTGGAGTGGTACTCGTAGAACGAGCGCAGCTCCGGCGAGATGTCGGCCTGCTTCTCGTACGCTTCCGGCACCATCATCATGATCGCGTGGGGCAGGCTGCGCCCGGTCAGCGTGAGCAGCTCGAGCACCTCGTCGAACGAGGCGGAGTCGCTGGCGCCGTCGGTGCAGATGGGGAGCAGCGGCGTGATGTCGCCGAGGAGCTCGGATTCGAGCTGCGATTGGCGGGCGCGCATCCAGTTGCGGTTACCGCCGACGGTGTTGATCTCACCGTTGTGGGCGAGCATGCGCAGCGGCTGCGCGAGCGGCCACGACGGGAAGGTGTTCGTCGAGTAGCGGGAGTGCACCACGGCGAGCTCGGACGCGAAGCGCTCGTCCTGCAGGTCGGGATAGAACGGCTCGAGCTGCAGAGTCGTGACCATCCCCTTGTAGCCGAGGGTGCGCGCCGACAGGGAGACGAAGTAGGCGCCGAGCTCGTGGCCCGCGCGCTTGCGCAGACGGTAGGCGACGCGGTCGAGCGCGATGCCCGTGAGGGGCGCGTCGGAGTGCGTCGCGCCGCCCGCGCTGACGAAGAGCTGCTCGAACGCGGGGCGCGCCTCATCGGCGAGCTTGCCGAGGTTCTCGTTGGCGGTGGGCACCTCACGCCAGCCGAGGACGCGAAGCCCCTCGGAACGGGCGATCTTCTCGATGCCGGCCTTCTGCTGGCGGCGCTCGCTGGAATCGCGAGGCAGGAACGCCAGTCCTGCGGCGTACTCCCCCACCGGCGGCAGTTCGAAGCCGACCACGGCGCGGAGGAACGCATCGGGCATCTGCGTCAAGATGCCGGCGCCGTCCCCGGTGCCCGCATCCGAGCCGATGGCTCCACGGTGCTCCAGGTTGCGCAGGGCCTCGAGGGCCAACGCGATGATGTCATGCCCGGCTTCGCCGCGCAGGGTGGCGACCATGGCTAGGCCGCAGGCGTCCTTCTCGAACGCCGGGTTGTACATGCCCTGCTTCGGGGGGTATGCGCCGGAGGCGCCGTAAGGGGGCTGGAAGTACACCAGTTACCGTCCTCAGATCTTCGAGTGAAACCCGGGGACGACGTCGGCCCGCTCGTTCAGTGCAATGGTTCTCCCGCTACGAGGCGGCGTTATCGAGAGCCGTCCTCGCTCGTGGGAGCAGTGCTTGTGGCGGTGGCTCCTGCGGTGACTTCTTCGGCCGGAGGCTCGCTCACGTCTACGAAGTCAGAGGTATTGTCCTGCGATTGTACAACAGCGTCCGGGTCGGTCCGTTCGCGACCGGGCTGGTACGGCGAGGGCTCCAGTCCGGGGTGACGGCGCGTCTGCACGATGAGGATCGCGAGACCGATGAGCACGCCGATGATGGCGGCGAGGACGTTGCTGCGCAGGCCGAGGATGATCTCGCTCGGATCGATGCGGATCGACTCCCAGACGATGCGACCGGCGCTGTACCAGATCAGGTAGATCGCGAAGAGGCGACCCCACTGGAAGAAGAGCTTGCGACCGAGCCACAGCAGGACGATGACGCCGAGACCGTTCCAGATCACCTCGTACAGGAAGGTCGGGTGGAACAGCGTGCCCTCGGGGAGTCCCGGGGGGAAGGCCGAGTTGGTGGACGGGATCTCCAGACCCCAGGGCAGATCGGTGGGGAGCCCGAAGAGTTCATTGTTGAACCAGTTGCCGAAGCGACCCATTGCCTGTGCCAGCAGCAGACCGGGTGCCAGCGCGTCGGCGAGCGTCCAGAAGCGGATGCCTGTCCAGCGGCACCCGAGGTACGCGCCGATGGCACCACCGATGAGCGCGCCGAAGATCGCGATGCCGCCCTCCCAGATGGCCCAGACGGAGCCGGGCTGGAACGGGTTCCACGTGTTGATGCCCTCGCCGAAGTAGTCGTTCGGGTGGGTGAGCACGTGGAAGATGCGCGCGCCGATGATCGCCAGCGGCACCGCGAGGATCGAGATGTCGATCACGACCCACGGCTCCGCTCCGCGCTTGGTGAGGCGGTGGTTGGTCAGGAACGTCGCGGCGATGATCCCGGCGATGATGCACAGCGCGTAGAAGTGGATCCGGACCGGCCCGAGGTCGAAGTACGAGACCGTGGGGCTCGGGATGCTGGCGAGCACGTTCGTGAAGGTGCTGTGGAGCGCGAGTGACATGAGTGCGATTCTAGTTCTCGTGATCGGGGCGTGCCGACGAGGTGCCGGAGGCCAGGTTTCGGGTGACTTCTGCGAGGGCCGGAACTCCGCCGTCACGCAGAGCGCGGACGAGCGCCGTGCCGACGATGGCGCCGTCGGCGTACTCGGAGACTCCGGCGATCTGCTCGGCGGTGGAGATGCCGATGCCGACGCAGGCGCGGTGGGCTCCGTGCGCCCGCAGACGTCCGACGAGAGTGCGGGCAGCGCGATCGAGTTCGGCGCGCTCCCCCGTGATGCCCATCGTCGAGACCGTGTACACGAACCCGGTGGAGGACTTCACCACCAGGTCGAGGCGTTCATCGGAGGAGGTCGGTGCCGCCAGGAACACGCGGTCGAGGCCGGTCCTCTCGCTGGCGGCGATCCACTCCCCTGCCGCGTCTGGTGTGATGTCCGGCGTGATGAGGCCGGCACCGCCCGCGGCGAGCAGGTCATCCGCGTAGCGGTCGATGCCGTACTGCATGACGGGGTTCCAGTAGGTCATCACGAGCACGGGGACATCGGTGGCCTCCGTGATGGCACGGATCGCCGTGAAGAGGTCGGCCATCCGGAAACCCGCAGCCAGAGCCTTGGTGGTCGCCTCCTGGATGATCGCGCCGTCCATCACGGGGTCGCTGTACGGCGGTCCCAGCTCGATGATGTCGACGCCGTTCTCGGCCAGCGCGATGGCTGCCTGGATGCTCGTCTCGAGATCGGGGAAGCCGACGGGCAGGTACCCGACGAAGGCGCTGCGGCCCGCGTCCTGCGCACGCTGGATGGCTTGTTCGACGCGGCTCACAGCTGCGGTTCCCCCTTCGCGACGCGTTCTTCCTCTTCGCTCTCCTGCTCGACGTCGTGAGCCAGCGCGGCCTCGTCGTAGAGCTGGAAGTAGCGTGCCGCAGTGTCCATGTCCTTGTCACCGCGGCCGGACAGGCAGACGGCGATCAAGCCATCGGGCCCGAGTTCGCGACCGATGCGCAGGGCCCCGGCGAGGGCATGCGCCGACTCGATGGCGGGGATGATCCCCTCGGTGCGGCTGAGCAGACGCAGCGCCTGCATCGCCTCGTCGTCGGTCGCAGGGATGTACTCGGCGCGACCGATGTCGGCGAGCCAGGAATGCTCGGGGCCGACACCGGGGTAGTCGAGTCCGGCCGAGATGGAGTGCGACTCGATCGTCTGGCCGTCGGCATCCTGGAGGACGTAGGTCTTCGCCCCGTGGAGCACGCCGGGGCGGCCGCGCTCGATCGACGCCGCGTGCTTCTCGGTGTCGACACCGTCGCCTGCTGCCTCGACGCCGTAGAGCCGGACACCCTCGTCGTCGAGGAACGCATCGAACATGCCGATCGCGTTGGAGCCGCCGCCGACGCATGCCATGACCGCGTCGGGAAGACGTCCCACCTCGTCGAGCAGCTGCGCGCGGGCCTCTTCGCCGATGATCTTCTGGAAGTCGCGGACCATCGCGGGGAACGGGTGCGGACCCGCCGCCGTGCCGAAGATGTAGTTGGTGGTCTCCACCGAAGCGACCCAGTCGCGATAGGCGTCGTTGATCGCGTCTTTGAGCGTGCGCGAGCCGGACGTCACCGGGACCACCTCGGCGCCGAGGAGGCGCATGCGGGCCACGTTGAGCGCCTGCCGCTCGGTGTCGACCTCACCCATGTAGATGGTGCAGTCCAGACCGAACAGCGCTGCCGCCGTGGCCGTGGCCACTCCGTGCTGTCCGGCGCCGGTCTCCGCGATCACGCGGGTCTTCCCGAGGCGCTTGGTGAGCAGCGCCTGGCCGAGCACGTTGTTGATCTTGTGGGACCCGGTGTGGTTGAGGTCTTCGCGCTTGAGGAAGATGCGCGCGCCGCCGGCATGCTCGGCGAATCTCGGGACCTCGGTGATCGCGGAAGGGCGCCCGGCATAGGAGCTGAGCAGATGCGCGAGCTCGTCACGGAACGACGGGTCGACGATCGCGGCCTCGTAGGCCACCGTGAGCTCATCGATCGCCGCGATGAGCGACTCGGGCATGTACCGCCCGCCGAACTCGCCGAAGAAGGGGCCGTGCTGGTCGCGCAGGCTCATCATGCCTCCAGGAAACTCTTGAGGGTGGCGACGGGGTCGCCGGTCACGAGCGCCTCGCCTATCAGCACGACGTCGGCGCCCGCGGAACGGTAGTGCACGACGTCAGCGGGAGTCAGAACCGCCGACTCGGCGATCTTGACCGCCGTGTCGGGGATGCGCTCGACCAGGCGCCCGAACAGGTCGCGATCGAGTTCGAGAGTCTTCAGGTCACGTGCGTTGACGCCGATCAGTGGGGCGCCGAGGTCGATCGCGGCCTCGAGCTCGTCAGCGGAATGCGTCTCGACGAGCGGCGTCATGCCCAGCTCGCCGATGAAGCCGAAGAGGTCACGCAGCACATCGGGCTCGAGGCCGGCGACGATGAGCAGGACGAGATCTGCGCCGGCTGCGCGCGCCTCCAGCACCTGGTAGCGGGTAGCGATGAAGTCCTTGCGCAGCACGGGGAGCGAGACCCGCGCGGTGACCGCCTCGAGGTCGGCGAGGCTGCCACCGAAACGACGTTCCTCTGTGAGCACGCTGATCGCGGACGCCCCACCCGTCTCGTACAGGGATGCCTGAAGAGCGGGGTCGGGGATGTCGGCGAGTGCACCTCTCGAGGGACTCGCACGCTTGACCTCCGCGATGATCTTCACGCGATCCGCAGGGGCGAGGAACGAGAGCGCGTCCTTCGCCGCTGGGCGGGCGAGAGCATCTCGTTCGAGGGCGGCCAGCGGTCGCGACAGGGCGCGACGCTCGGCGTCTGCGACAGCGCCGGCCGTCAGGTCGGCGAGCACCATTAGTGCGCCTTCGGAGCGTACTTCGGACCCTTCACGCCGTAACCGGCCTTTGCCAGCGCCCAGCCGACGATCGCGCCGATCGGGACGAGGGCCACCGCGGCGATGACGAGGGCGGGCTGCTCGAAGCAGAACGCGACCGTGGCGGCGGCGACGCCGACCAGCATGATGACCACAGCGGTCCAAGCGGCAGGCGAGTGTCCGTGGCCGGGATCGGCGATCGGGTTGGTCATGTTCTCCTCCGGGGGACGACGTGCGGTTCGGATTCAGTCTATCGGGGTCAGCGTGTCGGATCGGTTCCCCGGGACAGCTCGTCCCAGGAATCGACGGCATCGACGGGCCCATCGTGCGCGACGTCGACGCGGTCGGTGCGGTACCGGCGTCCACCGGCCTTCCACCCGCGCCAGGTCGTGAGGACCACGACCGAGGCCGCCAGCAGGATCACCCAGCCCACGAGCGCGATGTACGGCCAGGCCGACGGCACGATGCTCGCGACCACCTCATGGACCGCCATGCCTCCCGCCAATCCGGTCACCTCGGTCACGGTGGCCCCGACGGCGTCGAAGGGTTCGGAGAGCAGCAGCTGGAGGGTCGACCAGCCGAGGAACACCGCTGTCGCCGCCGCGAGCACGCCGAAAACGAGGCGCACCGGCTTTCCCGCGATCGACAGTGCGGCGCCGAGAGCGAGCACGGCCAGGCTGAGCGGCGCGAGAAGCACCAGGGCGGACGCTCCGGGGACCAGGATCGCCTCGCCCGCGTCGGCGCGCTCCACGGTCAGCCAGGTCTGAGTCGACGAGATGATGCCGATCGCCCCGGCGAGAAGGAAGCCGGAGACGGACAGCGCGCGACCGCGTTTCGCGAAGCTCATGACCGATCCGTTCCGGTGACGGCCTCGAGGTCGTTGGTGTCGAAGCAGGTGCGCGTGCCGGTGTGGCAGGCGGGGCCGGTCTGCGCCACGAGGAGCAGGATCGCATCGCCGTCGCAGTCCAGGCGCGCCTCGTGGACGACCTGGATGTGTCCGGACGTGTCGCCCTTTCGCCAGTATTCCTGACGAGAGCGGGACCAGTAGGTCGCCCGTCCGGAGGTCAGGGTGCGCCGCAGCGCCTCGGCGTCGACCCAGGCGAGCATCAGCACCTCGCGCGTGTCCCACTGCTGCACGATGACCGGCGCGAGCCCGTCGGCATTGAAGTCGACCTGCGAGATGCGCTCGTCGACGGGTGTGGTCTGTGCTTCCGCGTCGCTCATCGGACGAGAACCCCCTCCGCGCGAAGCGCGTCCTTGACGTCGCCGACCGTGAGAGCGCCGGTGTGGAACACGCTGGCCGCGAGGACGGCGTCGGCTCCGGCTTTGATGGCGGGCGCGAAGTCCGATGCCTTTCCGGCACCGCCGGACGCGATGACGGGCACGGACGCCGCCTCCCGCATCAGGCGCACGAGCTCCAGGTCGAAGCCGTCTCTGGTGCCGTCCGCGTCGATCGAGTTCACGAGAAGCTCGCCCGCTCCGCGCTCCGCCGCCTCCCGGGCCCAGTCGAGGGCGTCGAGGGTGGTCTGCGTGCGGCCGCCGTGCGTGGTGACGACGAAGCCCGAGTGGGTCGTCGGCGCACGTTTCACGTCGAGTGAGAGCACGAGCACCTGCGCACCGAAGCGGTCGGCGATCTCACCGATGAGTTCCGGGCGCGCGATGGCCGCCGAGTTCACGCCGACCTTGTCCGCGCCGACCGACAGCAGGCGCGCCACGTCATCGACGCTGCGCACTCCCCCACCGACGGTGAGCGGCACGAAGACCTGCTCCGCCGTCCGCTGCACGACGTCGTACGTCGTGGCGCGCGCGTCGACCGTAGCAGTGACATCGAGGAAGGTGATCTCGTCCGCGCCCTGCGCCGCGTAGTGCCTGGCGAGCTCGACCGGGTCACCCATGTCGCGCAGGTTCTCGAAGTTCACCCCTTTGACGACACGCCCATCGGCGACGTCGAGACACGGGATGACACGGCTAGCGAGCGTCATCAGAGCCTCGCGTTGTGGATCGCGGTGACGAGGATGGCCCGTGCACCCAGCGCGTAGAGAGCGTCCATCACGGGGTTGACCCGCGAACGGGCCACCATGACGCGCACAGCAACCCACTCGGGATCGCGCAGCGGCGAGACCGTCGGCGACTCCACGCCCCCGGCGATCTTCACGGCGTCGTCGAGGAGCGCGACCGGAAGGTCGTAATCGATCATGACGAAGCGTCGAGCGACCATGACACCCCGAAGACGGCGGAGCAGCGTGTCAGCCCCCTCGGCGTCGACGGGTCCGGCGATGAGCACCGCCTCCGACTCCAGGATCACGGGGCCGAACACCTCGAGCCCGGCCTGACGCAGCGTCGTGCCGGTCTCGACGACATCGGCGACGGCGTCGGCGACACCGAGGCGGACCGCGGACTCCACCGCACCGTCGAGGGGCACGAGGTCGACGGCGATGTCACGCTCGTCGAGGAACGCATCGACGAGGCCGGGGTACGACGTCGCGATACGGAGGCCGTCGAGCTCGCTCACATCGGTATAGCGTCCGGTCGGCGCGGCGAAGCGGAACGTCGAGCCGGCGAAGCCGAGCGCTTCGATCTCGCGCGCACCGGGCATACGTGCATCGAGCAGGAGGTCGCGACCGGTGATACCGACATCGATCGCGCCGGAGCCGACATAGGTGGCGATGTCCTTGGGGCGGAGGAAGAAGAACTCGACGTCGTTGTCGGCGTCGATGACGTGCAGGGTCTTGGGGTCTCGTCGGCCGGCGTAGCCCGCCTCCGCGAGCATGTCGGCGGCGGTCTCGGAGAGCGAGCCCTTGTTGGGAACGGCGATGCGCAGCATGGATGGCTTTCAGTTCGAGGGGGTCGGAACGGAGCGCATCACAGATGTCGATAGACGTCCTGCAGGCTGAGCCCCTTCGCGAGCATCATCACCTGGACGTGGTACAGCAGCTGGGAGATCTCCTCGGCGGCGGCTTCGTCGGACTCGTACTCCGACGCCATCCACACCTCGGCGGCCTCTTCCACGATCTTCTTGCCGATCGTGTGCACGCCGCCGTCGAGCTCGGCCACGGTCCCCGATCCGGCAGGGCGGGTCTCGGCCTTGACGCTGAGCTCGGCGAACAGCTCGTCGAAAGTCTTCACGCTTCCAGGCTAGCGGCTCCGGCGAGGTCTCTCAGCCGGGTGACGGCCGCCTCGATGTCGTCAGCGCCGTACACGGCCGAGCCCGCGACGAATGTATCGGCGCCCGCGGAGGCCGCGATCTCGATCGTGCGGTCGGAGATGCCGCCGTCGACCTGGAGCCAGACCCGGGAGCCGCGCCGACGGGCTTCTTCCGCCAGAGCGCTCAGCTTCGGCATCGTCTCCGGCATGAAGCTCTGCCCGCCGAACCCGGGTTCCACGGTCATCACGAGGATCTGATCGAACTCGTCGAGGATCTCGAAGAGCGATTCGACAGGTGTCGCCGGCTTCACCGCGACCCCGGCCCGAGAACCGATGTCACGAAGGCGACGGGCGAGAGCGACGGGATCGTCGGCGGCCTCGAGGTGGAATGTGACGCTCGCAGCGCCGATCTCGGCATACTCGGGCGCCCACCGCTCGGGGTCCGTGATCATCAGGTGCACATCGAGCGGAATCGGACTGGTGGCCTGGATGCGCTCGACCATCTGCGGACCGAAGGTCAGGTTCGGCACGAAGTGGTTGTCCATCACGTCGACATGCGCGAAGTCGGCGGTCGCGATCTTGGCGAGGTCCGCCTGCATGTTCACGAAGTCGGCGGCGAGGATGCTCGGGTTGATGCGCGGGGCGCGAGGGAGTTCCACAGTCCTAGTCTTCCTTCTCGGATGAGGTGTCGTCGATCGATGAGCGCTGCAGGAGCGCGAGGAACATCGCGTCCGTCCCATGTCGGTGCGGCCAGAGCTGTGCGCTGCCGGAACCCACGCTGCCGGAACCACCCCTGCCGTCCTCCGCGAGATCGATCGGGCCCAGGGCGACATCGGCGATCACGGCTCGCGCATCGAGCTCGCGTACATCAACGCGGTCGCGGAGCACTTCCTTCACGACGCCCGTGGTCTCCGCGAGATGAGGCGAGCACGTGACGTACGCCACGATCCCGCCCGGGGCGAGGGCATCGAGGGCGGCAGAGAGCAGCTCGACCTGGAGCGGCACCAGCTCGGCGACGTCGGCCGGGGACTTCCGCCATCGCGCTTCAGGACGCCGACGCAACGCCCCCAGACCCGTGCAGGGGGCATCCACGAGGATGCGGTCGAACTCCCGCGGTCGGGATGCGGCCAGCGTCCGCCCGTCCTGCTCGTGCACCACGATCTCACCGGGGACGGCCCGCAATGCCTTGCGCACCAATCGGGCCCGCACCGGGACGACCTCGTTCGCCTCCAGTGTGACGTCGTGCTCACGGGCGACAGCCGCGAGGAGCGCCGTCTTGCCTCCTGGCCCCGCGCACAGGTCGAGCCAGCGCTCACCGGCGGTGATGGGCGCGGCGCCGGCCAACGCGAGTGCCACGAGCTGGGATCCCTCGTCCTGCACGCGCACGGTCCCTCCGGACGCCTCGACGACATGCCGGGGGTCGCCGCCGGCCGAGGCGAAGGCCGTGGGCGCGTACGGCAGACGAGGCTCCCCTGGTTCGGCGAGCCCGGGGAGCGCGACGAGCGTGACATCGGGCGATGCGTTGTCGGCCTCGAGAAGCGCCTCCAGCTCCTCGCCGCGCCCCTCGGCGATCAGAGCACGACGCAGAGCGCGGATCACCCACACCGGGTGCGCGGAACGCAGGGCGAGTCGTTCGTCGTCGGAGCGTGCGCTGCTCTCGATGCGTTCCTGCCACTCGTCGCCTGATTCCCGTGCGATACGACGGAGCACGGCGTTCGCGAAGCTCGATGCTCCCCGACCTGACTCCGTGGCGACCAGGTTCACCGACTCGTTCACCGCGGCGTGCGAAGCCACCCGCGTCGCCAGCAGCTGATGCACGGCGAGTCGCAGGGCGTCGAGGACGGCGGGATCGATGCTGTCGGGAGAACGATCCGCCGCCGCGGCGATGATCGCGTCGTAGGTGCCGAGCCGGCGCAGCGTGCCGTACGTCAGCTCGGTCGCGAGAGCAGCGTCCTGGGGGGTGAGCTGTGCTTCGGCGATCGCCGAGGGCAGCACGAGGTTCGCATAGGCATCGGTCTCGGAGACCGCACGCAGCACGCCGTACGCGACTCGTCTCGCGGGCTGCACGGTGCGGGCGGGACCGCGCTGACCCCCGCGATACGCGTCGCCCGATCGCTGCGCCCCACGCGCACCGGCGTTCTTCGGTGCCGTCTGACGGTTCCGTCGTTCATCGCTCATGATCCGGCCACCAGTTCGTCGCCTCCACGCAGACCGTGCCACCAGTCGACCGCGTTCATCGCGCCCTTGCCCGCCGGC
Organism: Microbacterium sp. 2RAF4; assembly: GCF_052115285.1. NCBI lineage: Bacteria > Bacillati > Actinomycetota > Actinomycetes > Micrococcales > Microbacteriaceae > Microbacterium > Microbacterium sp. 2RAF4. Next base: position 401,005 of record NZ_JBFRGI010000001.1, read on the forward strand.
TGGACCCTGGTCACCGCGAGTGCTCCCGTGCCGGTGCCGATGTGGAGAGCCGTCTTGGTGCCACGGAGCCGGCCCGGCGCGAGGGGCTCGGCTTCAGGGGCCGGCGTGGCTTCGAGCACCTTGAGAGGTTGACCTGCGACCGTGGTGTGCGCACCCGGTTCCGGGGTCACACCGCGGAAGTGGGCGAACACGGTGTCGAGCGGCCGACGCCAGTCGAGCAAACCGTCAGCGAGCGAGAGCTTGGCCGCGAAGGTGGGCTCGCCCTGTTGCGGTATCGACGACGCCGTACCCTCGGCGATCGCGGCGACCACCTCGGCGAGGAGCTGCGCGCCGTCGGCGGCGAGGAGCTCGAGTGCCTCCCCCGCGGTGGTTGCAGGGGGAACATCGACCTCGCGCATGGCGTAGACATCGCCGGCGTCGAGTTCCGCGACCAGCTGGAAGACGCTCGCGCCGAGCACCTCGTCCCCGGCGATCAGCGCACGCTGGACAGGAGCGGCTCCGCGCCAGGCCGGCAGCAGCGAGAAGTGGAGGTTGATCCAGCCCGCCCTGGGCGCGGACAGCAGCGGCTCGCGCACGAGCCCGCCGTACGCCACGATCACCCCGAGGTCCGCCTCGAGCGCGGAGATCTCCGCTGTCGCCGCGTCGTCCAGGCGCGCCGTCTTGATCACGGGAAGACCCAGATCCGCAGCGGCCTGCGCCACCGGAGACGGAGTCAGGGTACGACGACGGCCCAGAGGGGCGTCGGGGCGCGTGACGACCGCAGCGATGTCGTGGGACTCTGCGAGTCGCTGGAGACTGGGGACGGCGGCGGCCGGTGTGCCGGCGAAGACGAGGCGCATGAAGGTTCTCCGGAAGGGTCAGAGCTCTGGTTCGAGGATATCGAGGCGGACGGAGAGGGTGCTCTTGGTGGCGCGCCCTTTTCGGCGACGACCGCTCACGGCTTCGGCGACGACCGCCGCGCGCAGGGCCGTCGCCACCCGCGCTCCTGCACCGTAGTCGAAGCGGACGAGCGCACGCACCCGTGGGGGCACGTCGTCGGTCTCGACCGGGACCGGGCCGAGCACCGCGTCGGAAGGCAGGGCGAGATCGTCGAGCGCGGCGAGGGCATCAGCGACGGCGGGAACCGATCCCTGTACGAGCGCCACGCGCGTCGTCGGAGGCATGTGCAGAGGTGCTCTGCTCTCCAGCTCCGATCGGGCGTGGCCGACCTGGTTCCAGGTGGCCAGCGCCTTCGCGGCCGCCCCGTTGACGCCCACGAGGTGCACGGGCGCACCGGGGGCCGCCAGCGCGGCCGCATTCGACCACCACCGCAGACAGGACTCGGCGACCCGCAGGTCGGGGGCCTGGAGCATCCTCGGCCCGTCGAGCAGCACGACAGCGCGGTATCCCCCATCGGCGATCGGCTCGGCACCACGGGTCGCGACCACGAGTGCGGGCTTCGCCGGAACCCGCTCCACCGGATGAGCGCCGTCCGCGACGATCACCCTCACGCCGGGGAACGCGCGCCCCAGCTCGTCGGCCGTGCGCTCGCTGCCGGACGAAGCCAGGCGGAGCTTCGTCGACGAGCAGGCGGGACACGTCCACGCACTGGCTCCGCGTCCGCACCATCCGCACACCGGTACGGCACCGCGATGCTTCGCACCGAGTGGACCGCCGCAATGGGCGCACCGGGCGGGTGCCCGACACTCCGCGCACACCAGCGAGGGAGAGAATCCGGGGCGCGACACCTGCACGAGCACCGGACCCTCCGCCGCCGCGGTGCGTGCGGCGAGGAACGCGGACGACGGCATCCGCTGCGCCGTCGGCTGCTCCATCTCCTGGGGCGTGCTGAGGACGACCCTCGGCAGCACTCGACGTGTGGCTCTGACGTCCTGCAGCCAACCGAGGACGACCAGCCGTTCGACATCCGTCGTGCGCGTGTGGCCGGCGAAGAGCAGCGCCGACCCCTCCAGTTCTTGACGCAGCAGTGCCGCGTCCCGTGCATTCACATACGGGGCCAGCGGTTCCCCGAGAAGCGGGTCGCCGTCGTCCCAGATCGCGACCAGGCCGGCGACGACGGGTGAGTACACGGCCGAGCGATTGCCCACCACGATGCACGGGGCGTCTTCGAGCGTGCGGAGGAAGCCACGATAACGGTCGGGGTTGGTCTGCCGGGAGTCGTGACGGACCACTGCGGCGGCGGGGACGAGCGCCTCCAGAGCCGCGAGGAGCCGATCGAGATCGCGACTGTCCGGGACGACGATGATCGATGATCGTCCCGCAGCGAGCATCCGTGCGGCCGATGCCGCAAGCAGACGGGCCCAGCCCTGTACGCCGTCGACGAGCTGGGGAATCGCCTCGACCGCGGCCCGACCACCGGAGTCGAGCACGGCGCCGAGCCCCTCGTACAGATCGACTGTGCTCTCCGCGACGTCCAGTGCATCGGCCTCGGGGACCTCGGCAGGCGTATCGGCCGTCCAGGCCTTCTCGACACGCACCTGACGTTTGGGGATCACCAGGCGCAGCACGTCGGAGGCCGAGCCCGCTGCCCGGTCGGCGACGCGACGAGCGAGTGCGTGCAGACGCGCGGGGAGCACGGGCACCGGAGACACGACGCTCTCGACCTCCGAGAGAGCCCGGTCGGCGTCGTCCTCCGCGTCGATGTCGACGACGTAGCCGTCGATCACGCGTCCGGCGGTTCGCAGGGGCACCCGTACGCGAACACCCAGGGGCACATCCCCCAGCTCGGGGGGAAGGGCGTAGTCGAAGAGCCGATCGAGTTGCGGAAGAGGGGAATCGAGGAGCACGCGCGCGATGCGCCGGCTCTCCGCAGGCATCAGGACCGCGGTCCCATCAGAGCCCGGCAGCGCGGCGCAGCTCTTCGACGCGGTCGGTGCGCTCCCAGGTGAAGTCCGGGAGCTCACGCCCGAAGTGCCCGTATGCCGCGGTCTGCGCGTAGATCGGGCGCAGCAGGTCGAGCTGCTCGATGATCGCCTGCGGGCGGAGATCGAACACCTCGTTGATCGCCCGGGTGATGATCTCGTCCGACACCTTGCCCGTGCCGAACGATTCCACGTACAGACCGACCGGGCGTGCGACGCCGATGGCGTAGGCGACCTGCACCTCGAGACGGTCGGCCAGCCCCGCGGCCACGGCGTTCTTGGCGACCCACCGCGTTGCGTACGCGCCGGACCGGTCGACCTTCGACGGGTCCTTGCCGCTGAAGGCGCCGCCGCCGTGACGCGAGGCTCCCCCGTAGGTGTCGATGATGATCTTGCGCCCGGTCAGACCCGCGTCCCCCTTGGGGCCGCCCGTGACGAAGGGCCCGGCGGGGTTGATGTACAGGGTGACGTCGTCGAGGTCGAGGCCAGTGGTCGCGAGCACGGGGTCGATCACGTGCTCCCGGACCTGGGCCTTGACCTCGTCCTGGGAGATGTCGGGGTGGTGCTGCGTGGAGACCACGACGGCGTCGACGGTCTTCGGCGTGAAGCCGTCGTAGCCGAGCGTGACCTGTGTCTTGCCGTCGGGGCGCAGGAACGGCAGCAGGCCGTTGCGACGCACCTCGGTGAGCCGCTCGGCGAGGCGGTGCGCCGTCCAGGCGGCCATCGGCATCAGCTGCGGCGTCTCGTTCGTGGCGAAGCCGAACATGATCCCCTGGTCGCCGGCACCGAGACCGTCCAGCGGATCGATCGAAGACCCGTCGCGGTGCTCCTGGGCACTGTCGACGCCGTGGGCGATGTCGGTCGACTGCTCGCCCACCGAAACGCTGACACCGCAGGAGGAGCCGTCGAAGCCGGTGTCGCTCGAGGTGTAGCCGATGCCGTTCACGACCTGGCGGACGATCGTGGGGATGTCGACGTAGGCGTCGGTGCGGATCTCGCCTGCCACGTGGACGAGTCCGGTCGTGACGAGCGTCTCGACGGCGACGCGGGAGCCCTTGTCCTTCGCGATGAGTCCGTCGAGGATGCTGTCGGAGATCTGATCGCAGATCTTGTCCGGGTGTCCTTCGGTGACGGACTCGGACGTGAACAGACGCAGGGCGCTCATCGATACTCCAGAACGGGACGGACAGAGGGAGGGTGTTGCACCCATTCTGGACCGCGCCTCCGACAGAACGGAGGCGCGGCCTGGAATATCACTCTGCGTGACGAAGGCGGAGCTTGTCCTCGTTGATCTCGTGCAGCGCGATCGTGAGCGGCTTGTCCTCGACGGACGAGTCCACGAGCGGGCCGACGTTGTCGAAGAGGTTTCCCTCGTGCAGGTCGGAGTAGTAGTCGTTGATCTGACGCGCGCGCTTCGCGGCGTAGATGACGAGCTCGTACTTCGAGTCGACGCGGTCGAGCAGGTTGTCGATGGGGGGATCGATGATGCCGTTGTTGTGTCCGGCCATGGTGAGACCTCCTGATCAGGCGACGGGATCGTCGCGAAGACGGTGCGAAAGGCGCGCGAAGACGCTCAGCGCGCAGAGCTTGTAGACAATTCTACGACCTCGCGGGCCGCAGTGGCGACGTCCTCGTTCACGATGAGGTGGTCGAACTCGTTCTGAGCGGCGAGTTCGACCTTCGCGGTACGCAGCCTCCTGGCCCGTTCCTCGGCGTCTTCCGTACCTCTCCCGACCAGTCGATGCACAAGTTCGTCCCAGCTCGGGGGCAGCAGGAAGATCAGCGTCGCGGCCGGTTCGGCGGCACGCACCTGCCGCGCGCCCTGCAGGTCGATCTCGAGCAGTACCGTCTTGCCTTCGGCGAGAGCGGCGTCGATCGGGGCGCGCGGTGTGCCGTACCGGGAGCGGTTGTGCACCACGGCGTACTCGAGCAGCTCGCCGTCGGCGATCAACCGGTCGAACTCGTCGTCGTCAACGAAGTAGTAGTGCACGCCATCGATCTCACCGGGACGCGGCGGCCGGGTGGTGGCCGAGACCGAGAGGTGGATCTCCGGGTTGTGCTCGCGGATGTGCGCGGCGACAGTGCCCTTTCCCACGGCGGTGGGACCGGCGAGAACCAACAGGCGACTGCGTGCAGCGCGGGGAGCCGCCGGCGGGAACCGGGAGTCCAGCCAGGCCTCCAGCACCCGACGCTGGCGAGCGCCGAGACCTCCGAGACGCTTGACCGGCGATATGTGCAGCTCTTCGAGCACGCGGTCGCGCTTCCCCGCACCGATTGCGGGGAGCGCCAGCAGGAAGTCGGTGATGCGCATCGATCCTTCGACCGAATCGGCGTCTCCCGTCGCGCGGTGCAGGACCGTCTGCGGCGTCACCACGCGCATCGTGAGGTCGCGTTTCACCGACGCCCTCGCGCGCCGACGCTCCACGGCACGGCGTGCGGCGGCCGCCCTGTCGACCTCGGGAACCGTACGCTGCGCGTCAGGCACGCGCCACCTCCAAGTACTCGGCCGCGCGAGCGGTGATCGTGGCAGCCAGATGATCGGGGCCTGCGCCGAGGATGCTGCGGCTCTCGCTCGCGATCACCGCATCCGACATGGGCCCGAAGCGCGCCCGGAGATCGACAGGCGTGGCGCCCTGCGCGCCGAAGCCCGGAGCGAGGATCGGAGCCACGGGGCCGAACGGGTGGATTCCCGCAAGGGCCCAATCCACGGTCGCACCGATGACGAATCCGAAACTGCCCCACTCCCCCGCGTCTGCCCGCGCGGCGTTGCGGGCGGAGACCTCGCCGATCACCGATCCGGAGACGGTCTCACCGGTCGAGGTGACCGCGCGCTGCAGGCCCTCGGCCTCGGGGTTGCTGGTCGCGGCCAGGACGAAGACTCCCTTGTCGTGCTCCTCGGCGAAGGCGAACGCCCCGTCGAGGGCGCCCACTCCGAGGAAGGGACTGACGGTGAGCGCGTCGGCCTCCAAAGGCGAGCCGGGTGTGAGCCATGCGCGTGCGTAGTCGCCCATGGTCGATCCGATGTCTCCGCGCTTGGCATCGGCGATCACGAGCAGATCGGCCGCTCGTGCGGCCGCGAGCACGTCTTCCAGCGCGGCGACGCCCCGCGAACCGAAGCGCTCGAAGAACGACACCTGGGGCTTCACGAGAGCCACTCGCCCGGCGGCCGCCTCGACCGTGCGCAGACCGAAGTCCCGCACACCGCGCGCGTCGTCGGGGAGCCCCCACGCAGCGAGCAGCGCCGCGTGGGGGTCGATTCCGACGCAGAGAGGGCCGTGCGCGCGCAGCGCTGCCCGTACGCGTTCGCCGAAGCGTCGGCTCACAGTGCCGCCTTCCGGTCCAGCGCGTACTCCTGGAGGCTCTTCACCTGGAAGCCCTCATGGGCGGCATCCATTCCGCTCACCGCCGCGCCGAGCACGGCGATCGTGGTGAACAGCGCCTTGTCGGCGGCCACGGCTGCAGCGCGGATCTCGTAGCCATCTGCGCGAGCCGCGCCACCGGACGGGGTGTTCACGACGATGTCGATCTCCCCGTCGTTGATGAGGTCGACGATGTTCCGGGCGCCGGACTCCTGCGTCTCGCTGTACTTCTCGACGACCGTCACCGCGATGCCGTTGCGCGAGAGGATCTCGGCTGTGCCCTCGGTCGCGACGATCGTGAAGCCGAGCTGCTGCAGGCGGTGCGCGGGAAGGATGACCGCGCGCTTGTCCGAGTCGGCCACCGAGATGAAGACGGTGCCGGACGTGGGCATGCCCCCGTAGGCCGCTGCCTGGCTCTTGGCGAACGCCGTCGGGAAGTCACGATCGATGCCCATGACCTCGCCGGTGGAGCGCATCTCCGGTCCGAGCACGGAGTCGACCGTCTTGCCGTCGGCGGTACGGAACCGCTTGAAGGGCAGCACAGCCTCCTTGACCGAGACGGGAGCGTCCAGCGGAACACGCGAGCCGTCCTGCTCCGGCAGCATGCCCTCGGCGCGCAGCTCGGCGACGGTGGAACCGGTCATGATCCGGCTCGCGGCCTTCGCCATCGGGATGCCCAGCGCCTTGGAGACGAACGGCACCGTGCGGCTGGCGCGCGGATTCGCCTCGATCACGTAGAGCACGCCGGCGCTGATGGCGAACTGCACGTTGAGCAGTCCGCGCACGCCCACGCCCTTCGCGATGGCGAGGGTGGCCTCGCGCACGCGATCGACGTCCGTGCGACCCAGCGAGACGGGAGGCAGCGTGCAGCTGGAATCGCCGGAGTGGATACCGGCCTCCTCCAGGTGCTCCATGACGCCGCCGATGTACAGGTCGGTGCCGTCGTAGAGCGCGTCCACGTCGAGCTCGATCGCGTCGTCGAGGAAGCGGTCGACCAGCAGCGGCTTGCCCTCCTCGATGACGACCTCGCCCGCGGTGCGCACGAAGTAGTCGCGCAGTGAGGCCGTGTCGTAGACGATCTCCATACCGCGCCCACCGAGCACGAAGCTCGGACGCACGAGTACCGGGTACCCGATCTCCTCGGCGATGCTCACCGCTCCGTCGACGTCGATCGCCGTGCCGTTGCGCGGTGCGACGAGGCCGGCCTCGTCGAGGAGACGGGAGAACAGCTCGCGCTCCTCTGCGAGATCGATCGCCTCCGGACTCGTGCCGAGAACCGTGTAGCCGGCGGCTTCGATGCCCTTCGCGAGTCCCAGCGGCGTCTGGCCGCCGAGCTGGCAGACGACGCCGAGGATGGTGCCGCTCGCCGCCTCGGCGTCGAGAACCTCGAGCACGTCCTCGAGCGTCAGCGGCTCGAAGTACAGGCGGTCGGAGGTGTCGTAGTCGGTCGAGACCGTCTCCGGGTTGCAGTTGACCATGACGGTCTCGAACCCGGCGTCGGAGAGCGCGAACGACGCGTGCACGCACGAGTAGTCGAACTCGACGCCCTGACCGATGCGGTTCGGTCCAGAGCCGATGATGACCACCTTGGTGCGCTCGGACGGAGCGACCTCGGTCTCGAAGTCGTAGCTCGAGTAGTGGTAGGGCGTGAGAGCGGGGAACTCGCCCGCGCACGTGTCGACCGTCTTGTACACCGGACGGATGCCGAGGCCATGGCGGACGCCGCGGACCTCGTTCTCGGACGTGCCGCGGAGCTCGGCGAGCTGCGCGTCGGAGAAACCGTGCTCCTTGGCGTAACGCAGAGTCGCCGCATCCAGCTCGGGAGCCGTCCGCACGATTTCCGCGACCTCGTTGATCAGCACGATCTGGTCGAGGAACCACGGGTCCATGGCGGTCGACTCGAAGGCCTGCTCGACCGTCGCACCCTTGCGCAGCGCCTGCTGCAGCGTGACGATGCGTCCGTCGGTCGGCGTCTTGGCGACCTCCAGGAGCTCTTCCACCGAGCGGTTCTCCTCGCCCCAGTGGAAGCTCGACCCGCGCTTCTCGAGCGAGCGGAGCGCCTTCTGCAGCGCGGTCGCGTAGTTGCGCCCGATCGCCATGGCTTCGCCGACCGACTTCATGGTCGTGGTCAACGTGGCGTCCGCCGCCGGGAACTTCTCGAATGCGAAGCGGGGCACCTTGACGACGACGTAGTCGAGCGTCGGCTCGAAGCTCGCCGGTGTGACCCCGGTGATGTCGTTCGGGATCTCGTCGAGGCGGTAGCCGAGGGCGAGCTTCGCGGCGAGCTTCGCGATCGGGAAGCCGGTGGCCTTCGAGGCGAGGGCGCTCGAGCGGGAGACGCGCGGGTTCATCTCGATCACGATGATGCGCCCGTTCGTCGGGTCGACCGCGAACTGGATGTTGCAGCCGCCGGTGTCGACGCCGACGGCGCGGATGATGTCGATGCCGATGTCGCGCATCTTCTGGTACTCGCGGTCGGTGAGGGTCAGCGCCGGAGCCACCGTGATCGAATCGCCCGTGTGCACGCCGACGGGGTCGACGTTCTCGATCGAGCAGACGACGACCGTGTTGTCCGCCGTGTCGCGCATGAGCTCGAGCTCGTACTCCTTCCAGCCGAGGATCGACTCCTCCAGGAGCACCTCGGTCGTCGGGGAGTCACGCAGACCCGCGCCTCCGATACGACGCAGATCCTCCTCGTCGTAGGCGAAGCCGGAACCGAGGCCGCCCATCGTGAAGGAGGGACGCACCACGAGCGGGTAGCCGAGCTTCTCGGCACCGGCCAGGAGGTCGTCCATCGTGTGGGCGATGACGCTCTTTGCGACGTCGGCGCCCGCTTCGAGCACGAGTTCCTTGAAGACCTGTCGATCCTCGCCCTTCTTGATCGCATCGACCTTGGCGCCGATGAGCTCGACACCGTATTTCGCGAGGATGCCGCGCTCGTCGAGGGCCATGGCCGCGTTCAGAGCGGTCTGCCCACCGAGAGTCGGGAGGATGGCATCCGGCTTCTCCTTGGCGATGATCGTCTCGATGACCTCAGGGGTGATCGGTTCGATGTACGTCGCATCGGCGAAGTCGGGATCGGTCATGATCGTGGCCGGGTTGGAGTTGACCAGGATGACCCTGACGCCCTCCTCGCGCAGCACGCGGCACGCCTGGGTGCCGGAGTAGTCGAACTCGCATGCCTGACCGATGACGATCGGGCCGGAGCCGATGACGAGGACGGATTTGATGTCGTCGCGCTTGGGCATTACTTGGAGTCCTTCTGGCTGGCGATGACCAGGTCGCGGAACCTGTCGAAGAGGTAGTTGGCGTCGTGGGGGCCCGCAGCCGCCTCGGGGTGGTACTGCACCGAGAAAGCCGGGATGTCGAGGGCGCGGAGTCCCTCCACCACGTTGTCGTTGAGGCCGACATGGCTGACTTCCACCTTGCCGTAGCCGTGGGGGCTGTCGAACGTCCCCTCGATCGGCGCCTCGACCGCGAAGCCGTGGTTGTGGGCGGTGATCTCGACCTTGCCCGTCTGCTTGTCGAGCACCGGCTGGTTGATGCCACGGTGTCCGAACGGCAGCTTGTAGGTGCCGAGACCGAGAGCCCGACCGAGCAGCTGGTTGCCGAAGCAGATGCCGAAGAACGGGAGTCCTTCGTCGAGCACGGAGCGCAGCAGCTCGACGTGATCACCCGATGCCGCGGGGTCGCCGGGGCCGTTCGAGTAGAAGACGGCGACCGGATCGACCGCACGGATCTCGTCGATCGTCACGTTCTGCGGAAGCACGTGCACCTCGAAGCCGCGAGCGGCCAGGTTGTCGATCGTCGCCTGCTTGACGCCGAGGTCGAGCACGGCGAGGTTGCCGATCCGCTCCCCCAGCGCCGTGGTCACGGTGGCGACGTCGACCGAGACCTCCGCCGACAGGTTGCGGCCGGCCATCTCGGGAGCCTCGCGGACGATGCGCACCTGCTCCTCCGGGTCGAGCGCGGCATCCGGACCGGAGAAGATGCCACCGCGCATGGAACCCGCCGAGCGGATGTGTCGGGTGACCGATCGGGTGTCGATACCGCTGATGCCCACGATGCCGTCCTCCACGAGGACGTCGTCGAGCGAGGCGTTCGCACGCCAGTTCGACACGACCCTCGAGGGGTCGCGCACGACGTAGCCGGCGACCCAGATGCGACGCGATTCCGCGTCTTCGTCGTTCATGCCGGTGTTGCCGATGTGAGGCGCCGTCTGCAGAACGATCTGCCCCGCGTAGGACGGGTCGGTGATCGTCTCCTGGTAGCCGGACATGCCGGTCGAGAAGACGACCTCGCCCAGAGTGCGCCCACGGGCGCCGTAGGCGCGGCCGATGTGGCGCGTGCCGTCTTCCAGGACGAGGACGGCGGGGTCGGGGAGCCGGGCCGCTGAGGCCTGCTCGGAGGGCGTGGAGAGTGTCATGACGTTGCTCCTGTGTCGGGGGCGGCGGGGACGAGCCGCTGCAGGTCGGAGATGAGGTTCTGAGGTTCGCCGGTGGCGACGCGCAGGTAGCTGTCGACGATCGTGTCGTCGTCGATGTTCCATGCGATGCGCACGAGACCACCCGGCTCGACGACACGGTCGATCGTGACCGTGGCGCGGTCGACGGCGACCAGACGGTCTTTCGCCAGGAAGACCGTCGGCGTGCCGTCGAGGCAGAGGGCGATGCCGCGATCCGTGACGGCCACTTCACCGCGGGCCCGGTATGCGAGAGGCGACACCGCGAGACGCTCGAGCGGCTGTCCGTGCCGCGTCGTCGACACGTACAGCACCTCGTCGCGGCGGGCGACCTCCGCATGCTCGGGTACACCCAGCGGGGCCGAGAACACGGAATCGCGGCGGATTCGTCGTCGCCAGGCGCGCAGCATCACCAGCAGCACCAGAAGGGCGACCGCGATGGTGATCGCGACGGCGAGATCCCGAGCGCTCATGCGCCGAGCTCCTCGACGACGCTGCCCCCGTCGACCGTGAGGACGCCGCCGTGCACCGTGTACTCCACCCGCCCGGGAAGAGCACGGCCGAGATAGGGTGAGTTCACGCTGCGACCGTGCAGGTCTGCTTCGGTGAAGACGCCGTCCGCCGACGCGTCGTAGAGGGTGAGCTGCGCCGGCTGCCCGACCTCGAGCGGTGTGCCGTGGCCGGAGAGGCGTCCGATCCGCGCCGGTGCTGCGCTCATCACGCGCGCGATGTCCGCCCACTCGAGCAGCCCGGTCTGGACCATCGACTGGTGCACGACGCGCAGCGCGCTCTCGAGACCCACCATGCCGTTCGCCGCAGCCTGCCACTCGCACGCCTTGTGCTCGCTGGGGTGCGGCGCGTGGTCGGTGGCGACGATGTCGATCGTGCCGTCGGCGAGACCCTCGCGCACGGCGAGCACGTCCTCTTCCCGACGCAGGGGCGGATTGACCTTGTAGCGCGCGTCGTATCCCCGCACGAGCTCGTCGGTCAGCAGCAGATGATGCGGCGTGACCTCGGCCGTGACGTCGATGCCGCGCTTCTTGGCCCAGCGGATGATGTCGACGGAGCCGGCCGTCGACAGGTGGCAGACGTGCAGGCGGGAGCCGACGTGCTCTGCCAGCAGCACGTCGCGCGCGATGATCGACTCCTCCGCGACGGCGGGCCAGCCGGCGAGGCCCAGCTCAGCGGACACCGTTCCCTCGTTCATCTGCGCCCCCTCGGTGAGACGGGGGTCCTGGGCGTGCTGTGCGATGACGCCGTCGAAGGACTTCACGTACTCCAGAGCCCGACGCATGATGAGCGGGTCGAACACGCAGAAGCCATCGTCGCTGAAGACGCGCACCTGGGCGCGCGAGGTGGCCATGGCGCCGAGCTCGGCGAGACGTTCGCCCTTCTGTCCCACGGTGACGGCCCCGATGGGCTGCACCGTCGCGTAGCCGGCCGCCTCGCCGAGGGCGAGCTCCTGCTCGACGACCCCCGCCGTGTCGGCGACCGGCGAGGTGTTCGGCATCGCGAACACGGCGGTGAACCCGCCGGCGGCGGCCGCCCTGGTGCCGGTCAGAATCGTCTCCGACGCCTCGTACCCGGGCTCGCGCAGGTGGGTGTGCAGGTCGACGAGCCCCGGCAGCGCGACCAGGCCAGCAGCGTCGATCACGCGCGCGCCGGTGCGGGTGAGACCCGTCCCGATCTCGGCGATCCGCCCGCCCTCGATGATGATGTCGGCGCTCTCGGCACCGAGCAGCTGCGCACCGGTGATGACGAGGGTCTCGTTCACAGGTCTCCCCCTCGTTCGTCGTCTCGTTCTCCTGCGAGCAGCAGGTACAGCACCGCCATGCGGACGGATACTCCGTTGGTGACCTGTTCCAGCACCGTCGAACGGGCGGAATCGGCAGCTTCGGAGGAGATCTCCAGTCCCCGGTTCATGGGTCCGGGGTGCATCACAATGCTACCGCCCGGAAGCGCGGCCACTCGCCGTGCGTCAAGACCCCAGCGACGGGAATACTCCCGCTCAGTCGGGAAATACGCGGCATTCATGCGTTCCAGCTGAATGCGGAGCATCATGACGGCATCCGGCTCGTCCGCGAGCGCCTCGTCGAGGTCATAGACGACCCGGACCGGCCAGAGCGACACGTTCTGCGGAACCAGCGTCGGCGGAGCGACCAGGGTGACATCCGCGCCGAGCGTGGTGAGCAGCCAGACGTTCGATCGCGCGACCCGCGAGTGCAGGACATCGCCGACGATCACGACCCGAAGTCCGCGGAGATCCCGTCCGCGGCTTTCAGCACCGAAACGCCGCTTGCGGATGGTGAAGGCGTCGAGCAGCGCCTGCGTGGGGTGCTCGTGGGTGCCGTCGCCGGCGTTCACCACCCCGGCCGAGATCCAGCCGCTGGTGGCGAGGGTCTGCGGGGCACCGGAACCCGGGTGGCGGACCACGACGGCGTCGGCGCCGATGGCCTCGAGCGTCTGGGCGGTGTCCTTGAGGCTCTCGCCCTTCGAGACGCTGGAGCCCTTCGCCGCGAAGTTGATCACGTCGGCGGAAAGGCGCTTGGCGGCGGCCTCGAACGAGATGCGCGTGCGGGTCGAGTCCTCGAAGAAGAGGTTCACGACGGTCTTGCCCCGCAGCGTCGGAAGCTTCTTGACCTCGCGCGACTGCGTGTCGGACATGTCCTCGGCGACGTCGAGGATGCGAAGCGCGGTGGTGCTGTCGAGGGTGCGGGTATCGAGGAGGTGTCTCATTCGCCGATCGTCACCTCCTCCGCCCCATCGTTCTCGAAGAGGCGAACGTTGACCCGCTCCGTGCGCGCCGAGGGAATGTTCTTGCCGACGAAGTCGGGGCGGATCGGGAGCTCCCGGTGCCCGCGGTCGACGAGGATCGCCAGGCGGACGACGGAGGGTCGTCCGATCGACTGGATCGCATCCAACGCCGCGCGGATGCTGCGGCCCGAGAACAGCACGTCGTCCACAAGCACCACGGTCTTGCCGTCGATACCCCCGACGGGGATCTCCGTCGGCTGCGGCGAGCGGGTCGGGTGCTTCGCGAGGTCGTCGCGGAACAGCGTCACATCGAGGGAGCCGACCGGAACCGACTGCTGCGCGATCTCGCTGATCAGCAGGCCGAGGCGATGGGCGAGAGTGACGCCGCGGGTCGGAACGCCCAAGAGGACGAGGTTCTCGGCGCCCCGATTGGATTCGAGGATCTCGTGCGCGATCCGGGTCAGCGCTCGTGAGATGTCGGCTTCGTGCAGCACAGTGCGCATGCTCATCGGCCGCTCCCTTCTCCGCCTCACAGGACGGTGTTAAAGGTTGCTTGTGATGTCAGTCTATCGGAGCGCTCCGCTCTCCGCTGATCAGCTCGCCTCCTGCAGCACGGGGTCGGTGACCTCGTCGATCTTCGAGGAACGGATCGGGTGCCCGGCCGTGGACAGGCAGCGTCCCGTCTTCAGGTCCCACTTCCAGTCGTGCATGCTGCACGTGAGGATGCCGTCCTCGTCGACCTTGCCGGTCTTGGTGAGGTCGGCGCGCAGGTGCGGGCAGCGGCGCTGCACGACCCAGTCGCCGATCTCGGCGTCCTCTGTCTGGTCGGTCTGCTCCTGGTACCAGTTCTCGACGTACTCGATGCGGTCGACCGAGAGACACTTGAGGAACGTGGTGAGGAACTCGTTGAACTTGCCGCTGCGGCCCACCGAGAACTGCATCGAGAGGAAGATCGAGTTCGACCAGTCGATCTCGTGGTCGACGATGTTCGTCGAGACCAGATCTGCGGGGATCGTGTACCAGTAGATGCACTCCTCCCCCGCGTACTCGCGGACCTTCGCGCGGGGGAAGTCGACCACCATGTCCAGCTCGCCGATGCGGAAGCGGACACAGCCTCCGACGCCGAGCCGGATCGTGCGGGACTTCTTCAGCAGCGGTTCCCACCACTCCTTGATCGCGGCCAGCATCTCGGCGGGCGGGATGATCTCGGCGCGGGAGGCCTCCTCGTCGCGGATCTCCTGCTGACGGGATGCACGCTGCTCTTCGAGGTACTCCCACTTCTCGTCGAAGATGTGAGCGATCTCCGCTTCGGTGTACAGGGTCTGCTCGCTCGTCACCTCGCCGCCCTCGACCGTGACGACGGTGCCGGGGATGAAGAGCTGTCCGTCGTACTGCGGAGCGAGCTCCTTCATGTGCGCGAGGAACTGCTTCTGGTCCGTGAAGATCGACTCGCCGTTCTTTCCGAGACCGTTGAAGTCGAACAGGTCGTCGCGGAGGAACATGGGCGGCCCTGCCATCGGGAAGACGTGCGGGGCATCGACCTTCTCGATGTAGTACATGGCGCGCTTGTTCTGCGCCTCGCGCTTGAGACGCGCGAAGTTCTGCTTGGCATCGAGGGGCAGGTCGTAGACCATGGGCCACCAGATCGCGCCGGACACCTGGGTGAAGTACGCGTCGGGCTTGCCGAAGTCGAGGAGCTTCTCGAGGTCGAGCGGGTGCGAGTCGTTCTGGTTCAGCATCGAGCCGGTGCCGTCGTCGACGCTCAGCGAGGAGTCGCCGATCGGTCCGTCGCTGGGCGCCCGGAGCGGCGTGATCATCATCTTCAGCTCGCCGCGCTGGATCACCTGTCCGGCCGGGGCGTACGTGATGTTCGTGTAGCCGAGGGCGCGGATGTCCTTCTCGAGATCATCCGTCGGGTACTCGGGCAGCAGCACCTCGATGTCCTTGCGGATGTACCGCTCGAGGAGGCGCGGGTCGAAGTGGTCGCGGTGGCGGTGCGAGATCCACAGGAAGTCGGCGTCACGTCCGTAGCGCTCCCAGTCCAGGCCGCGGTTGTCGGGGAACGGGAACCATGATCCGTAGAACGATGGTCCGAGGACCGGGTCGCAGATGATGTTCCCGCCGACCGTCTCGATGAACATCCCGGCGTGGCCGAGTCCCGTGATCCGCATTGCATTCCTCCCGAAAGTGAACCGTTCGATTGTACCGAGGGGTCCCTGTGCGACCGGTCGGCACCGCCGTGAGTATTCCGGTCAGCCCTCGAACAGCCCGCGGATGTCGTCGGCGGAGAGTGACTGCGCGAACAGCGCCTCGTCGTCCAGCACCGCGGTGAACAGCCGCGCCTTCCGGCGCTGCAGGTCGAGCACCTTCTCCTCGATCGTGCCGGTGGCGATCATCCGATAGACGAACACCTGGCTGTCCTGGCCGATGCGGTGCGTGCGGTCGACGGCCTGCGCTTCGGCGGCCGGATTCCACCACGGGTCGAGCAGGAACACGTAGTCGGCCTCGGTCAGGGTGAGACCGAACCCTCCGGCCTTCAGACTGATCAGGAACACGGGCTGCTCGCCGGACGTGAACCCGTCGACGACCTTCTGGCGATGCCGCGTCGAGCCGTCCAGGTGGGCGTACGGGATGCCTGCGGCATCGAGGCGGGCCGCCGCCAGGTCGAGGAACGACGTGAACTGGCTGAACACGAGCGCCCGGAGGCCTTCCGCCTGCAGCTCGATCACACGCTCGATCAGCACGTCGAGCTTGCGGGAGCCGATCTTCGCGTCTTCGGGATCGATCAGCCCCGGCGCGAGGCTGAGCATGCGCATCAGGGTGAGCGAGCGGAACACGATGAATCGGTTGCGATCCAGGTCTTCCAGCAGCCCGAGGACCTTCTGGCGTTCGCGCTGCAGGACCACGTCGTACAGGGCGCGGTGGGAGGCACTGAGTTCGACCTCGAGGATCTGCTCCTGCTTCGCGGGCAGGTCTGGCGCCACCAGCTCTTTCGTACGCCGGAGCAGGAGCGGTCGGATGCGCCGACGCAGCTGCTCGAGACGGCGCTGGCGATAGGCTCCGCCCTCCTCGTTCTCCGGCACCTTGCCCTGCTCGATGGGCTGGATGTACTGCTCGCGGAACTTCCGTGCAGAGGCGAAGAGTCCCGGCGCGGTGAGCTTCAGCAGAGCCCAGAGCTCGCTGAGGCTGTTCTCCATCGGCGTTCCGGTGACGGCGAACGTCACATCCGCTCTGAAGGAGGCGACGGCGCGGTGCAGCTTGGTCGCCGGGTTCTTCACGAACTGTGCTTCGTCGAGGATGAGACCCGCCCAGTCGATGCGCGCGTACTCGACCTCGTCGAGGCGGGCGACGGCATAGGTCGTGATGACGACATCGGCCCCACGGACGCCGTCGTCGAGGGACGGGCCCTGTGTGGATCCCCGCAGAAGCACTCGCAGGCTCGGGGCGAACCGCGCCGCCTCGCTGCGCCAGGTGGCGAGCACCGAGGTGGGAACCACCACGAGGAAGGGCCGCCGCTCCCCCGCTTCCCGCGCGTGCACGATGAGCGCCAACAGCTGGAGCGTCTTGCCGAGGCCCATGTCGTCGGCGAGGATGCCGCCGAGGCGATGACTCCAGAGGAAGGCGAGCCAGTCCAGCCCCTCACGCTGGTAGGGACGGAGGTCGGCCGTGAGACCCGACGGCACGGCGACGGCAGGCACCGAGGCGGCGGTGCGAAGGCCCTCGGCGGTCGCGCGCCAGGTGACGGCGGGCAGAGCTTCATCCGCGAGGTCTTCGAACTCCTCCCAGAGATCCGTCTGGTAGCGGCTGATCCGCGGGCCGGTCTCCCACTCCTCGAGCTCACCAGCCTCGTCGATCAGCTCGCGCAGCCGATCAAGGGCACGATGATTCAGCGAGAAGTAGCTGCCGTCGACGAGGAGGAGTTTCTCCCGGCCCTTGCTGAGTGCCGTGAACAGCGGTTCGAACGGGATGGTGCGTCCGTCGATCTTGACCAGGACTCCGAGATCGAACCAGTCCCGGTCGCTGCTCTCCACGGTCGACACCGTGATCTCGGGCTCCCCCGTGAGCTCGTGGTAGCTCTTCCGACGCCCCGAGACCGCTACCAGGACGCCCTCGGCCTCGAGCGCGGGCACGAGTCGCGTGATGAACTCGGCGGCCGCGACGTCATGGAACGACCCCGTCGAGGTGAGCTCTTCCCCGAGGTGTTCGGCCCATACCGAGCACAGGCCCTCGCGGAGCGCATCCTCGGCGGCGGTGTCGCGCACGGCATCCCCGTCCTGCGCGAACGGAACCCTTCCGAAGCCGCGATACTCCCACTCGAACAGGTACTTGACGGTGTCGCCTCTATGGAAAGACAGCGCGAGCACCGGGCGCGGGGCCGGCAATGCGGGGAGCTCGACACGACCGGTAGGACGCACCTCGATCCGACGCGCCAGCAGCGGGTAGGCGTCGCGGAAGAACGCGCCCTCGTCGCCCGCGGGAACCTCGAGACCTGTCTTCGCACCGAGCAGGGCGTGCACGGGCTCGCTGAGGGGCACCTCGGCGAGCGTCACGCTGATCGCACTCCCCCGCTGGGAGATCTCGTAGACACCGCTGTGTCCGATCGTCTGCACCGAGGAGGGTTCCGCATCGTGCCCGTCGATCACGATGTGAGGGTGCACGATGAGACCTCCGTCGTCACCGCGTCCGACGGTCGCGCTGATCTCGGCGCGATCGGCGAGCACGACGGTCGTGCTCTTCTGCATGGCCACGAGAGGGATCCCCACTTCCGAGGCGGCGCGAAGATGTCCCCAGAGGAGCCCTGACTCGATCAGATCTGCGACGAGCCAGTCGCCGGCCGTGCCGGACAGGAGCGTGTCACGCGCGATGCTGAGCAGGTCGGCGAACCACCGTGAGCGATCACGTCCGTACTGCGTCGGCGAGCGTCTTACCGCATCCCAGGTCGCAGCCCCCTGCACCCAGGAACCGGTCGAGGGGCTCTGCTCGAGCGGCCGGATCCCGAGCAGGATCTCGCCTGTGCGTGTGGCGACATCGCGGGCGGTCGCGGTCCGTTGGGGACGGGATGCCCACGGGTTCGCCCCGCGGCCGTCGCGCACTCTGAGCTCGATGCCGAGCGCGAGCGACGTATCGGCGTCGACGCGCGCCGGACCGAGGATGTTCCTCCAGTTCGCCGACGACGCGTCTTCCGGTCGAGCCGGGTCAGAAGCGAGGGACATGAGGCCATCCTCTCCGACACCGCCGACAGTGCCGCCGCGCGCGACGGATCAGGCGGCTCGGGCCACCCGCGCGAGGACGCCGTGCACGAACGCCCCGGAGTCGTCGGTCGAGAACTCCTTCGCGAGCTCCACGGCCTCGTCGATGGCGACGGCAGTGGGAACCTCGTCGTTGTGGAGGATCTCCCACACAGCGATGCGCAGCAGGGCGCGGTCGACAGCGGGCATCCGCTCGAGCTTCCAGTCCCTGCTGTGGGTCGTGATCTGCTCGTCGATCTCGTCGCGCGAGTCGATGATGCCGTCGACGATCTCCCTGGCGTACAGCCACGAGGCCTCACGGGCGGGCTCGCTCGCCGCGCGCTTCGCCTCGGCAGCCAGCGTCACCGCGAGGTCGTCTCCGCGCACATCGGAGGAGAACAGGATGTCGAGAGCGCGCTTGCGCGCCTTCGTCCGAGCGCTCACGCCTTACTTCTCGCGGCCGAGGTAGTCACCCGTGCGGGTGTCGACCTTGACCTTCGTGCCGCCCTCGACGAACAGCGGCACCTGGATCTCGTAGCCGGTCTCGAGCGTGGCGGGCTTGGTGCCGGCCGAGGAACGGTCGCCCTGCAGGCCAGGCTCGGTGTAGGTGATCTCGAGGATCACCGACGCCGGCAGATCGATGTACAGCGGGTTGCCGTTGTTCAGGGCGATCGTGACGTTCTGGTTCTCGAGCAGGAAGTTCTTCGCGTCGCCGACCGTGGCGGCGCCGACCGTGATCTGGTCGAAGTCGGTCTGATCCATGAAGACGTAGCCGTCGCCGTCCGTGTACAGGTACGTGTAGTCGCGGCGGTCGACGTTCTCGATCTCGATCTTCGCGCCGGCGTTGTAGGTGCGGTCGACGACCTTGCCCGAGACGACGTTCTTGAGCTTGGTGCGCACGAACGCACCGCCCTTGCCGGGCTTGACGTGCTGGAACTCGATGACGCTCCAGAGCTGCCCGTCGATGCTGAGGACGACGCCGTTCTTGATGTCTGCGGTAGATGCCATGCGCTGCGAGTTCCGTTCGTGAGTCTGCGGGGTCGGGCGGAGCCGACAGTCGATTCTAAGGGATGAGTGCTGCGAGCTGCCGCACGGCGTCCGCGTAGCCGTCCACTCCGCGCCCGACGACGCGAACGGCGGCGACGTCGTCGAGGTACGAGTGGTGCCGGAACGCCTCGCGAGCGTAGACGTCGGAGATGTGCACCTCGGCGAACGGGAGCGACACTCCGGTGAGCGCGTCACGCAGCACCACGGACGTGTGCGTGAGGCCGCCCGGATTGATCACGATCGCCGCGCAGTCTTCGCGCGCGGCGTGGATCGCATCGATCAGCACCCCCTCGTGATTGCTCTGCACTGCGCGCACCTCGAAGCCCAGGTCCGCCGCAGCATCGGCGGTGAGGCGCTCGACGTCGGCGAGCGTCGCGGTGCCGTAGATCTCCGGCTCGCGCGAGCCGAGCAGATTCAGATTCGGCCCATTGACGAGGAGGATGCGTCGGGTCACGCGCCCACCTCCTGGTAGGCGGCGAACATCAGCGACTCGTCCGGAGCCTGCAGCACCGTCGGCTTCGCGATGTCGTCGAGCAGGATGAATCGCAGCATGCCTCCGCGGCTCTTCTTGTCGCGCTGCATCGTGGCGAGCAGCTGTGGCCACGCACCGGCACGGTACGACGTCGGAAGTCCCAGCGATTCCAGGATCGTGCGGTGGCGCTCGGCTGCCGTGTCCGACAGTCGTCCCGCGAGACGCGAGAGCTCGGCCGCATACAGCATGCCGACCGAGATCGCGGCGCCGTGACGCCACCGGTAG
Source organism: Microbacterium sp. 2RAF4 (assembly GCF_052115285.1). Classification (NCBI taxonomy): domain Bacteria; kingdom Bacillati; phylum Actinomycetota; class Actinomycetes; order Micrococcales; family Microbacteriaceae; genus Microbacterium; species Microbacterium sp. 2RAF4. The sequence continues at coordinate 421,473 of NZ_JBFRGI010000001.1, forward strand.
CGCTCCGCGTGCTCGATCGCGTGGCCGAGCGTGTGGCCGTAGTTGAGGATCTCCCGCAGTCCGGCCTCGCGGAAGTCGTCCGACACGACCTCGGCCTTCATCCGGATCGCGAGCTCGACGGCACGACGGAACTCCTCGGTCGTCGGGTCGACGGCGCGTGCGGGATCTGCTTCGACGATGTCGAGGATCTCCGGCGCCCAGATGAAGCCGGCTTTCACGACCTCCGCGAAGCCCGCCGTCGCTTCGTTCGGGCTCAGGCTGGCGAGTTCGTCGAGATCGCCGACGACGGCCGACGGTGCCCAGAACGCCCCGACGAGGTTCTTGCCCTCGGCCGTGTTGATACCCGTCTTGCCGCCGACAGCCGCGTCCACCAATCCGAGAACCGTCGTCGGCACCTGGACGAGCTGCACGCCGCGGAGCCAGGTCGCGGCGACGAAGCCGGCGAGGTCGGTGACGGAGCCTCCGCCGTAGCCGATCACGGCATCGGAACGCGTGAAGTCGGCCTGACCCATGACCTGCCAGCAGAATGCGGCGACCTCGATCCGCTTGCCCTGCTCGGCATCGGGGATCTCCGCGAGGAGCACCTCACGCGGCCCATCGGCAGCATCGGCGAGGAGGCGGTCGCGCAGTTCGGCAGCGCGCGCCGCGAGGGTCGGCGGGTGCACGACGAGCACCTTGCGCACGCCCGGTGCGAGCGCGGCCGAGACCCGATCGAGGATCCCCCGTCCGATCGTGATGTCGTAGGCGTCGTCTCCGGTGACGCTGATGGTCGTCGTGCTCATCGCTGCTCTCTCCTCCATGCCACGATGTCGTCCGCGATCTTCTGCATCGGACGACGTGAGGTGTCGAAGGTGGCCGAGGAGACCTCGTCGTACCACCCTCGGCGCTCCTCGAAGATCTTCTTCCAGCGCTCCAGCGGGTCCTCCCCCGCCAGCAGCGGACGGCTGCTGCCGCGCAGCCGATCGGCGACGGCCTCGGGGCTCACGGTCAGGAACACCACCGGATGCTCGGCGAGCAGGTCCCGCGTGGCGGCCTTCGTCACCGCGCCTCCGCCGAGCGATATCACGCCCCCTTCGGAGAGCGCCTCGGCCACAGCCGCCCGCTCGAGGTCGCGGAAGTGCTCCTCACCATGCTCCCGGAAGATCACGGAGATCGGACCGTGAGCGGCGACGATCCGCTTGTCGGTGTCGATGAAATCGACCCCGAGCCGGCGCGCCACACGCCGACCCACGCTGGTCTTGCCGGCGGCCATCGGACCGACCAGCACCAGCGTCAGCGGGTCAGCCGCGCTCGTCATGCGCGATGAGCGCCGCCTCGGACGCGGGAGTCGTGCGCAGCTCTTCGGGGATGCCCGCCAGGTATCCGTCGAGGTTGCGACGGGTCTCGCGGATGCTGTCTCCGCCGAACTTCTCCAGCACGGCGTTCGCGAGCTCGACCGCGACCATGGCCTCGGCGACGACGCCCGCTGCCGGCACGGCGCACACGTCGGATCGCTGGTGGTGGGCGGTCGCGTCGTCTCCGGTGGAGATGTCGATCGTTCGCAGCGCATGCGGCACGGTGGCGATCGGCTTCATCCCTGCGCGCACGCGGAGCACCGTCCCCGTCGACATGCCGCCCTCGGTGCCACCGGCTCGATCGGAACCGCGGGTGATGCCCTCGGCGGTGGCGAAGAGCTCGTCGTGCGCCGCAGACCCCCGCCGGCGCGTGGTCTCGAAGCCGTCGCCGACCTCGACACCCTTGATGGCCTGGATGCTCATGAGCGCCTGCGCGAGGCGCGCGTCGAGGCGACGGTCCCAGTGCACGTGGGAGCCCAGTCCGGGCGGGAGCCCGTAAGCGAGGACCTCGACGATGCCACCGAGGGTGTCGCCGTCCTTCTTGGCGTCGTCCACCTCAGCGACCATCAGCGCGGAGGTCGTCGGGTCGAAGCACCGGAGCGGATCCGCGTCCAGCGCGTCCACGTCGTCCGGTGTGGGCAGCGGAGATCCCTCCGGCACGCGCACCGGACCGATCGACAACGTGTGGCTGACGAGCCGGATACCGAGCTCGCCGAGGAACGACCGGGCGATCGCACCGAGTGCGACGCGTGCGGCGGTCTCCCTGGCGCTCGCCCTCTCGAGGATAGGACGGGCCTCGTCGAAGTCGTACTTCTGCATTCCGACGAGGTCGGCGTGACCAGGACGTGGACGCGTGAGGGGTGCGCTGCGCCCACGGGACTTGTCCGTGAGCTCCACCGGTTCGGGGTTCATGACCTCGATCCACTTCGGCCACTCGGTGTTGCCGATGCGGAGCGCGATCGGACTGCCGAGGCTCTTCCCGTGTCGCACGCCGCCCGAGATCGTCAACTCGTCCTGCTCGAACTTCATCCGTGAGCCGCGACCGTAGCCCAGCTTGCGCCGAGCCAGATCGGCCTGGATGGCCTCGGAGGACACAGGGACGCCGGAGGGCAGTCCCTCCATGACGGCGATGAGTTCTGGGCCGTGCGATTCGCCGGCCGTGAGCACGCGGAGCATTGCTCCAGTCTCCCATGGGTTCGACCGGCGCCGCGCCGCGTTTCGTCGTCCGCGCCGACCGTGTCAGAGAGCGGCGCGCATGGCGGCTATCACCGAGTCCTCGTCCGGCAGCGCGATCGCCGGATCTCCGTTCCGGAAGATGCGGATCTGGCGCACGGCCTGGTGCAGCAGCATGCCGAGTCCCGAGATGGCACGGTCTCCGCCCCACAGCGCGGCGAGGGCAGAGGGCCAGGGCGCGTACGCCACATCGAAGAGGGCTCCGCCTGACACAGCCAGTGCCTCGGTGACATCGGCGGAGAGCTCGGCGCCTCCGGGCAGCGTCGCCACGGTGAGGTCGACGTCCGACAGCGGCGCGTCGAAGGAGTCGACGTCGACGATCACTCCGAGCCGTTCGCCGAGTTCCACGAGTGCGGCGGCGGCTTCGGGGCGCCGCGCTCGGACGTCGACACGCACGGCGCCCAGCTCGGATGCGGCGACGAGTGCGGACGAAGCCGTGGCCCCCGCACCGAGAATGCGCACGTGCCCTGCCTCGGGCACGTCCGCCTCGGTGAGAGCGTCGACGATCCCGCCCACATCGGTGTTGAAACCGGCGAGGTGCTCCCCCAGCAGGAGCGTGTTGACCGCTCCGGTCAGCTCTGCGTGACGGTCGACCTTCACCGCCGCACGGAACGCCGCCTCCTTCAGGGGCATGGTCAGCGAGAGGCCCCGCCACGTGTCGTCGAGCCCGTTGAGTGCCGGTTCGAATTCATCAGCGGCGACCCGACGCCGGCCATAGACCCAGTCGAGCCCGAGCACGCGATACGCAGCGGCATGGAGCGCAGGCGACTTGGAATGCGCGATGGGATCGCCCCAGACCGCCAGACGAGAGCGCGTCACCGTCTCAACAACCGGCGTCGGGGTTCGCCCGGCACCACTCGCGCCATTTCTCGATGCCCTGCTCGTGCTCGGCCATCGTCTCGGAGAACTGCGTCTCCCCCGTCGCCAGGTTGATCGTGACGAAGTACAGCCACGGGCCGTCGGCAGGCGCCATCGCGGCCTTGATGGCGGCATCGCTCGGGCTGGCGATGGGAGTCAGCGGCAGACCGGTGCGCACATAGGTGTTCCAGTCGTTGTCGTCCTCCAGAGCTTCCTTGGAGCTCGAGACGACCCCCTCATGCAGCGAGCCGTACCCGTACTGCGCCGTCGAGTCCATCTGCAGCTTCATGTCGATGTCGAGACGATTCTGGATGACCCTCGACACCTTCGCGAAGTCGTCGAGCCGGCCTTCGCGCTGGATGATCGACGCGATCGTGAGGATCCGCTCCGCATCGGCGGCGGGTACGCCTGCCGCGTCGAGCGATTCCCGCGTGCGGTCCACCATGCGCTGGATCACCTGCGGCGCCGTGACTCCCGGGTCGAACTCGTACACCGCGGGGAACAGCCAGCCTTCCAGACTCGGTGCGTCCACCCCGTACGCCGAGGGGTCTTGAACCGCCGCTTCGAAGTCGGCCAGCGGAAGACCGAGCGTCTCAGCCATACCGGGGAGGGACGAGACGATCGTCCCGCCCTCGGAGACCGAGACGGCGTTGGCCATCTTGTTGCCATCGTCCTTCAGCGCGGCCAGGGCGGCTTCTGCCGTCATCTTCTTCTGCAGGCGGTACACGCCAGGGTAGAAGGTCACCGCGAGGTTCTCGTCGACGATGTAGTCGTAGAAGACGTCTTCGGTCTTCGTCACACCGGCCTCATAGAGGGCGGTAGACACAGGACCCCCGGTGTCGCCCTGCTTGATGGTGACGAGGGCTTCGCCGTTGGCCAGCCCGGGCTCCCAGTCCTTCGACTCGCCCCACCCCATCGCGTCACTGATCTTGTCGCCGTAGGCGTTCCACACCCACGCGCCGCCGGCGGCGATCCCCCCGAAGATGGCGAGCACGATCACGAGCGCGATCAGGCAGCCCTTCCGCCGCTTCTTCTTCTTGGGCTTCGCCTCGACGTTGTCGTCGTGGGGAACGAAGAGGGCGTCGAGTCCGCCGCCGATCGCGGGCCCCGGCACATCGGCGACAGGAGCCGCCGCAGGGACGGCCACGGCGTGTGCCCGTGTCGTCGCGTCAGCCTCGTGAGCCGCGTCGGCAGAGGCTCGCACCGGAGTCGGAGACGGTGCCGACGCGTCCGGGCCGGTGGCGTGATCGGCAGATTCGCGCACCGGCGCATTCGAGGGGTGTGCCGCCGGGCCGGCGGTGCCGCGGGCCGGTGTGGCCGTCCCCTCACCCGCAGCCGCTTCCCTCGCGGCGCGTCGCGACCCGGGGGCAGGCGCGCTGTTGTCCACGGTCGGAATCTGTCTCGTGGGTTCGGGCAGATTCTCGAACAGGTCGCCCAGCCGGGCGTCGGTGTCGGGCTCGGGTGTGGCGCTGTCACGTTCAGACATCGTCAGGCGTGCTCCTCGTCAGGCGAGATGGTGGCACCGGCCGGGTTTCCGGTGCTCTTCTCCATGTCGATCGCCTGCTGCAGAAGCACCACGGCGGCGACCTGATCCACAATGCTACGAGACTTCTTCTGAGATCTCCCGGAACTGCGCAAAGCTGCGTGGGCGGTCACGGTGCTCAGTCGTTCGTCCACGAGCCGCACCGGGAGCCCGCTGCGCACCTGGAGCGCGGCCGCGAACTCACGGGCATCCGTCGTCGAAGGGGTGTCCGCTCCCTGCATGTTCACCGGCAATCCGACGACGAACTCCAACAGGTCGTACTCCTGCGCGATCTGGACGATGCGGTCGATCGAGGCGTCATCCCGCGGCACGGTCTCCACCGGCACCGCGAGCATCCCGTCGGGATCGGAGCGCGCGACACCGACCCTCGCTCTTCCCACGTCGATGCCGAGACGCACTCCGCGACGGAATCCGCTCACGCGCTGTGCAGCTCCTGGGAGATGGCGTCGAGCGCCGCGGAGAGTGCGGTGACATCCGCTCCGCCGCCCTGTGCGACGTCGTCTCGTCCACCGCCGCCGCCGCCGAGCACCCCGGCTGCGCGTTTCGCCAGCGCACCGGCCTTCGCGCCGGCCGACCGCGCCGCCTCGTTGGTGGCGACGACAACGACAGGGCGTCCGTTGACCACGGCGCCCAGTGCCACGACAGCCGCATCCGAACCGAGGCGATCACGGACGCCGTTGACGAGATCGCGCACGTCATCCGCAGAAGCCACGTCACCGAGGTTCTGCGCAGCCAGCCGGAACGCTCCGACGCGCGTCGCAGCCTCGACGATCGAGGGAACCTGACCCGCCCGCTCCTTCGCCTCGAACTGCGCGATACGCTTCTCTGCCGCCTTGAGGCTCGCGGTCAGATCGGCGATACGCTCGGGCAGCTGCTCGCGAGGAGTCTTCAACGAGCTGGTGAGCTGTGAGACGATGGCACGCTCAGCGGCGAGCTCACGGAAGGCATCGGCGCCGACGAGCGCCTCGATGCGGCGGTTCGATGCGCCGACCGACGACTCGCCGACCAGGCTCACCAGTCCGATCTCGGCACTCGTGCTCACGTGCGTACCGGCGCACAGCTCGCGGGACCACGGGCCGCCGATGTCGACCATGCGCACCACGTCGCCGTACTTCTCGCCGAACAGGGCCATGGCCCCGGCTTCCTCGGCCTCGTCGAGCGAGACGATGCGCGTGGTCACTTCGAGCGAGTCCTGCACCGCGCGGTTCGTGATCTCCTCGATCTCGCTGCGGGTGTCTGCCGAGAGCGCCTGCGACCACGCGAAGTCGAAGCGCATGTAGCCGGCGCGGTTCAACGATCCTGCCTGCGTCGCCGTCGGACCGAGCGTGTCGCGCAGCGCGGCGTGCACGAGGTGCGTCGCCGAGTGGGCCTGGCGGGCAGCACGGCGGTTCGCTGCATCCACGACCGTGGTCGCGATGTCGTCGACGGCGACGCTTCCGCGCGTGACCTCGACGGTGTGGCTGATCAGACCGGGAACCGGCTTCTGCACATCCAGCACTTCGAGGACGTAGCCCGGGCCCACGATCGTGCCCTTGTCGGCGACCTGGCCGCCGGACTCGGCATACAGCGTCGTCTCGGCCAGCACGACCTCGGCGATCTGCCCCTCGGCGGCGCTGCGCACGGGAACGCCGTCGACGAGGAGTCCGAGCACACGCGACTCGACCTCGAGCGCCGTGTACCCGTCGAAGCCGGTCTCGCCCAGGGCGCGCAGCTCACGGTAGACCGACACGTCGGCGAGCTGCCGCTTGCGGTTGCGGGCGTCGTCCTTGGCGCGCTGACGCTGCTCCTGCATGAGATTGTCGAAGGCGGAACGGTCGACGTCCAGCCCCGCCTCCTCGGCGACCTCGAGCGTGAGGTCGATGGGGAAACCGTAGGTGTCGTGCAGAAGGAACGCCTCCGGCCCGCTCAGCGTCTTCCCGCCGCCCTTCCTGGTCTCGTCGAGCGCCAGGTCGAGGATCGTGGAGCCGGCGACGAGGGTGCGACGGAACGTCTCCTCCTCGGCGAACGCCGACGCCGAGAGCACCGGCCAGTCCTTCTCGAGCTCGGGGTACGTGGTCTTCATCACGTCGCGCGACGCGGCGAAGAGCTCGGGGAAGACCGGCTCGTCGACGCCGAGCAGCCGCATCGAACGGACCGTGCGGCGCATCAGACGGCGGAGGATGTATCCCCGTCCCTCGTTGGAGGGGCGGACTCCGTCGGAGAGGAGCATGAGCGAGGACCGGACGTGGTCGGCGACGACGCGGAACCGCACGTCGTCCTCATGCTGCACGCCGTAAGGGCGTCCGGAGAGTTCGACGGCGCGATCGAGCACGGGCCGCACCTGGTCGGACTCGTACATGTTGTCGACGCCCTGCTTGAGGAAGGCGACGCGCTCGAGACCCATCCCGGTGTCGATGTTCTTCATCGGGAGCTCACCGACGATGTCGAACTCGGTCTTGCCGCGGATGTTCTCGATGAAGTCCTGCATGAACACGAGATTCCAGATCTCCAGGAACCGCGAGTCGTCGACGGCGGGGCCGCCGTCCTTGCCGTAAGCGGGGCCACGATCGAAGAAGATCTCCGAATCGGGGCCACCCGGACCGGGCTGACCGGTGTTCCAGTAGTTGTCCGCGCGGCCGAGACGCTGGATGCGCTCGGGCTTGAGCCCGATGATGTCGCGCCAGATCGCTTCGGCCTCGTCGTCTGTCTCGTAGACCGTGACCCAGAGGTCCTTCTCGTCGAAGCCGAGACCGCCGTCGGACTCCGAGCTGGTCAGCAGCTCCCAGGCGTAACGGATCGCGCCTTCCTTGAAGTAATCGCCGAAGGACCAGTTGCCCAGCATCTGGAAGAACGTCCCGTGACGGGCGGTGCGGCCCACCTCTTCGATGTCATTGGTGCGGATGCACTTCTGCACGTCCGCGATGCGCGGGTGCGGAGCGGGCACCACCCCGGTGAGGTACGGGATCATCGGCACCATTCCGGCGACGGTGAACAGCAGAGAAGGGTCGTCGCTGACCAGAGAGGCGGAGGGGACGATGAGGTGGTCGTTCTTCTCGAAGAAGTCGAGGTAACGCTGCGCGATTTCCGCAGTTTTCATAGAGGTGCCAGGTGTCCTAGGTCGCGTGGAGAGATGGTCGCGTGGAGCGATGCTGCGCGAGGCGCGCGGGAGATGTCAGTTCTGTTCCGGCTCTGCGAGCCGAGCGTCTTCGGCACGGTATGCGTCGCCGATCAGGGAGGTGAAGCCGTTGATGCGGGCATCGACCTCGGCGAGGATGTCATGACCCCGCGGGTCCTTGTTCATGAAATGGGCCGCGACGAAGCCGCCGATCACTCCGATCAGGAACCACTGCAACTTCTTCATGACGCCATCCTTGCCTCTGAGCCGCGAAGGCGCGGTGATCCCATCGTATGCAAAAACGACGAGAGGCGTCGGGTTTCCCCGACGCCTCTCGTGTATGCGGTGTATCAGCGAGCCGCGTAGTACTCGACGACGAGCTGCACTTCACAGGTCACGGGGACCTCGGCGCGCTTCGGGCGACGGACCAGACGCGACTGGAGCTTGTCGAGCTCGACCTCGAGGTAGCCGGGAACGGGGGGCAGGACCTCGGCGTGACCGCCGGCTGCTGCCACCTGGAAGGGCTCGGTGCCCTCGCTCTTGGGCTTGACGTGGATGAGCTGACCCGGCTTCACGCGGAACGACGGGCGGTCGACGAGCTGGCCGTCGACCAGGATGTGACGGTGCACGACGAGCTGGCGAGCCTGCGCGGTGGTGCGGGCGAAGCCCGAACGAACGACGAGTGCGTCGAGACGCATCTCGAGCAGCTCGACCAGGTTCTCACCGGTCAGGCCGTCCTGACGACGAGCCTCGTTGAACGTGTTGCGCATCTGCTTCTCGCGGATGCCGTACTGCTCACGCAGACGCTGCTTCTCACGCAGACGGACGGCGTAGTCGCTGTCTGCCTTGCGCTTGGTGCGGCCGTGCTCACCCGGAGCGTACGGGCGCTTCTCGAGGTAGCGGGCGGCCTTCGGGGTGAGTGCGACGCCGAGGGCGCGGCTGAGACGCACCTTGCGGCGGTCCTGGGACTTCGTGGTCACGAAGCGTTCCTTCCGATGACGCGGTCGCGGCTTTCGCGACTCGCGGACGTATCGTCCGCGTTCTGCCTTGGAGCGCACGCCGGGGCGCCAGCAAGGTGGGGTGTGAACGAGGAGATGCCCGAAAACTCGGTTTCGAGCCGCTCAAGTCTAACAGATCGTGCCTCTCGACCGGATCTGCGGCTCAGCGATCGCCGAGGATGCGACGGATGCGCTCGAGCCGGGAACCGATGTCACGCTCCGCGCCGAGGTTCTTCGGCTGGTAATAGCGTCGACCATCCAGCTCATCCGGCAGATACTGCTGGGGCACGATCCCGAATTCGCTGTCGTGCGAGTAGACGTACCCGCGGCCGTGCCCGAGCCGCTTCGCGCCCGGATAGTGGGCGTCGCGCAGATGCAGCGGAACCCTGCCGAAACCTCCCGCACGAATGTCGGCGATCGCGGCATCGATGCCCACGTAGGCGGCGTTCGACTTGGCCGTGGTCGCCAGGTACACGGTCGCCTCTGCGAGCGGGATGCGTCCCTCCGGCATGCCGATGAACGCCACCGCATCGGCGGCGGCGACGGCGATGACCATCGCCTGCGGGTCGGCGAGGCCGACGTCTTCCGATGCGGAGATGACGAGGCGCCTGGCGATGAACCGCGGATCCTCCCCCGCCTCGATCATGCGGGCGAGATAGTGCAGCGCGGCGTCGGGGTCGGATCCCCTGATCGACTTGATGAACGCGCTGATGACGTCGTAGTGCTCATCACCCTGACGGTCGTACCGCAGCAGCGCCTTGTCGACCGCCTGGGCGATGTCATCGGCGGAGACCTCGGGCGGCCCCGTGCTCTCGTCCTCCTCGCCACCGGCGCCGTCACCGGGCTCGCCTGTCTTGGCGTGTGACAGGGCCACGGCAGCGCCGGCCTCCAACCCCGTGAGGGCGCGCCGAGCATCCCCCGATGCGAGTCTCAGGAGGGCGGATCGGGCTTCGTCGCTGAGCGTGACGGTTCCGTTGAGGCCCCGCGCGTCGGTCACCGCACGGTCGAGGAGCACGCCGATGTCCTCGTCGGTCAGCGGCTGCAGCGTCAGCAGCAGAGAACGCGAGAGTAACGGCGAGATCACGGAGAAGGAGGGGTTCTCCGTGGTCGCGGCGATGAGGATCACCCACCCGTTCTCGACCCCGGGCAGCAGAGCGTCCTGCTGCGCCTTCGTGAAGCGGTGGATCTCGTCGAGGAAGAGGATGGTCGTCTGACCGTAGAGATCGCGTTGATTCACCGCCTCCTGCATGACTTCGCGCACGTCCTTGACACCAGCGGTGATGGCGGACAACTCGACGAAGCGTCGCCCCGACGAACGTGCGATGGCCTGTGCCAGCGTGGTCTTGCCGGTGCCTGGCGGCCCCCACAGGATGATCGATACGGCTCCCGGCGCTGCCGCCTTCGGATCAGCGAGGGCGACGATCGGCGAACCCGCCCGGAGCAGGTGACGCTGCCCGGCGACCTCGGCGAGCGAGGTCGGGCGCATGCGCACGGCGAGGGGCGTCTGCCCGGAGAGCAGCGGCGCGGAAGGGGTCACCCGCCAAGGCTACTCGGGGCGAGCGACATCGCCGTCTCAGGAAGTCGCCGTCACTGGAAGAGGTCGACGAACTCGAGCTGCCTCGCCTGCCCCGTCGTGCCGAGGGAGATCTGGTTGCCCGGCGCCGAGGAGACCACACGTGGTTGCCAACCGATGTTCGAAACGTGCCCTCGCCCTGACACCGTGTTGCCCGGACTCCACACGCGGAGGGCCTCCATCCGAAGCCCTCGACCGGTCGTCCCCGCCGTCACCTCGGTACCGGCACCCTGCGTGCAGACGGGCGTCATCCACCCGATGTTCTGCACGTGCGCCTGAAGGCAGATGACCTTGCCCGTCTGCTGGCGCACCGCGACCGCTTCGAGGCGCAGTCCTTGCCCCGTCGTGCCGCCCCCAGCGATCCATCCCCGCTGGGCGACGTGACTGCGCACGGAGGCGTCCCGCAGCGACACCGTCGGAGTGGGCGTCGATACCGGATACTTGGCGAACACCTGTGTGGCATAGCCGTTGACGAGACCGATGCCGATCGTCGTGTAGTCGCCGAGGATGTTCGCGCGGTGCCCCGGCGAGTTCATCCATGCTGCGACGACAGTCGCCGACGAATAGCCGGACGCGACGTTCTCGGCTGCCCTGCTCCATCCCCCGGGGATCTGGCTCGAATACTGCGGGTTGTGGTACATCCGGCCCTCGCGGGACTGGGTCGCCGACCAGTTCTGTGCGACCGTCGTCACATCCCCGTCCAGCACCAGCGGCGCAAGTCCGTTGGCGGCCCGTGCGGCGTTCGTATCCGCGAGAATCCGTGCGATATCCGCATTCGGCGGTGCGATCTCCGCCGCGCTCACCGGCGGCACGACACCGAGGACGGCTGCCGCGCTGACGACGAGGGCCGCGACGAGGTTTCGGGTCCACCGCATGAGTGTGCTCCTTTTCGGACGGAGGCGATCAATAGCCCAAAAGTAGCCGCTCGGCCACGGAATGGCGAGCCTTCGGCGCCGAGCCGTGCCGAGCGGCCGTACGCAGCGCATCGGTGCGAAGAGTTGACGACGCTAGGCTCTGAGGCGAGGTCGCACAGCGACACAGTGAGGGGAAACAGGGCAGATGGCAGCACGCGGATCCAAGAATGCACAGCAGCGCACGCAGGCGGAACGCGCCCGCATCCATGCGGCACGCAACGCCGTGCACGAAGGACTGATCCGTCGCCGTACCAGAGACAACGCGATCGGGGTCATCGTCGGCATCGTCATCGTGTCGGCTGCGGTCGCGAGCCAGGTCGTGCATGCGCAGGTCACGGCGCCCGAACCCACGCCCACTCCCACGGTTGCTCCGACCGAGACGCCGACTCCCAGCGACGCACCGGCTCCCGCCGAGACGCCCGCTCCCAGCGAGGAACCGGCGCCGACCGAGTAGCCTGCACACGCTCTCATGCCCCTCGCCCTCATCGGGGCTCTGCGACCGCAAGGCGATAACCCCGCTTCACGACCGTCTGGATGAGATCGCTCCGCCCCAGGGAGTCGCGCAACCGCCCGACGGCGACTTCCACCGCTCGATCACTGCGACGCCCACCCGGGAGCACCCGACCGAGCTCCGCACGCGAGAGCACGCGGCCGCGGGCGAGGAACAGTGCTTCGATCAGCGCGACCGCTCCACCCGACAGGGGGACGAAGCCGTCGTCGAGCACGACACCTCCGCTGCGCACCTCGAGGAGCCCGGCCACTGTGAGAACGGATCCTGCTCCGCTTCGATAGTGCGCGAGGACGCTTTCCGCCAGCCCGGCCTGCGTCGACGGCTCGATGTGTCGAGCACGGAGCCCGATCGCTCGCAGCCGGCTCGCCTCCCGTTCCTCGACGGCGATGAGGAGCAGCCGTTCCGCCTCCGCCCTCCGCCGGTTCGCGTCGAGGGCACCGGAACTCGCCACCGCCTCGACCCACGCCGCCGTCGACGCCGTGAACAGCACAGCATCCGCGCCGCCGGCTCCTGCTCGGTGCGCGGCACGACGCAGGCCGACCGGAGCCGGCGTCGGTACGCGCGGCGTCACGACGCGCAGCAGCTCGGCCCCCGCTCTTTCCAGGACGCGACGCCAGTCGTCATCGTTCGACCCGCTGCTCCCCGCGGAGTGACCTCCGGCGGTTCGCGCATCGTCCGACACGATGATCCTGCATCCTGCGAGCACCGGGCGTGCCCCCGAACGCCCGGCCGTCATGCGGGGTTCTCCGCGCGCAGCGGCGAGGCACGGTGCCGACCGATCGAGCGACCGCGATCGGCCCAACCTGCGTCCATCGTTCTGACGATGTTCTGCGAGGCGTCGGTCGACGGCCTCGGTTGCGGTGGCTCGGATCCGCCGCTCGGGAGGGACGGCTCCTGAGCGTCGCCCGAGCCCGTGAGCAGCGGGGGCTCTTCGCCGAGGATCCCGGCCGCGGCCAGTCGTTCCCGCAACGCTGGATGCTGTCCGCGACGGACTCCCCGCAGCTCGATCCGCGAGTCGAGGATCTGCAGCGACAGGCCGAGGTCCAGAGCGATACAGCCGATGTCGACGAGCTGCTGGGGGCCGAGCTCCCCTCCCTTCGCGGCGGAGAGGCTCACGCGGCTGCCGGCCGACGCCGAGCCGACCACACGACGGGCTCGCCCTCCTGGGGCGTCTTCCCCTCGCTGCGGCAACCGCTCGTCAGCCAGCTCCATGAGTGCACGAGCCACAGCCAGGCTGCAACGCGCACAGTCGGGCTCTCGCCCGAGACGCACCCCGAACTCGGTGAAGGTGGTCAACCCTTCTGTGCGGATCACTTCCCGGAGTTCGCGCGATGACATCCCGATGTGGACGCAGACCGGGATCGTCCCACCCTGGTCCGGAGCCGTACGACCCAGTTCCTCGGCGACCTCGCCCCGTAGCCGTGCACCGACGGCCCGCCGAAAGGCGACGTGTCCGCTCGTATCGCCGACGAGGACGCCCCCGAGGAGAGTCTGCGCATCGTCGCTCAGGACCAGCTTGCGGTAGGCACCGCCGCGACGGGAGAGCGTGACGACGTCGACCGCACCCCGAGAAGCCGCCCACGGCTCGCCGAAGCTCACGATGTCGACCCCGGCGATGGTGCGGTGGAAATGGGCTTCGTGCCCGGTGAACCGTGTCACTCCCCCACACACTCGCTCCGCCGCGACCTCCGCCGTGGAGTGCGCGCCGGCGGCGGAATCCACGGCACGTTCGTCGAAGCAGGCCACCTCGCCGATCGCGAGGATGTGCGGATCCGAAGTGACGCACCGCTCGTCGATGATCACCCCGCCCTGCGCGTGCACACCGAGCCCCGCATTGCGGGCGAGTTCGTCACGTGGTCGCACGCCGACGGTGAACAGCACTACATCTGCCCGCCGGAACGTCCCGTCTTGGAACTCGAGAGCGGTGACCGCACCCGAGTCGTCCGCGTCGAGCCGCGTCGTCCTCGTGCGTGTGCGCACCGCGATGCCTCGATCCTCGAGAGCGGACTGCAGCACGCCGGCGCCCACCTCGTCCAGCCGATCGGGAAGCAGGCGATCCGCATACTGCACGATCGTGGTGGCGACCCCCGCCTCGTCCAGCGCGACCGCGGCTTCGAGCCCGCGTCGGCCTCCTCCGATCACGACGCCGCGCAGCGGGCGCCCGAGGACGCCGGATCGCACCTCCACGAAGGTCCTGATCGCTTCCGCGTCCTCGATCGAGTGCAGCACGAAGCACCCGGGAAGCCGAGCTCCCGATACGGCCACCTGCGAAGCGAACGAGCCGGTTGCGAGCACCAGGGTGTCGTAGGAATATGTGCGCCGGGAGCGCGTCCGCACGGTGCGGGCCGTGCGATCGATACGCAGCACGCGGTCATCACGCACCAGCCGGACGCGGTCGTCGCGGAAGACGGAGCGGTCCAACTGGAGCCCTGCAGGATCGTCACCGGAGAGGAGCCCCGCCACCTCGGATCTGTCGTACGGCCCGTGACTCTCATCTCCGATGACGGTGATCCGCGCGGCCGTTCCCGGGTCGCGGAGCAGGCGCTCCACGAACCGATGCGCCGCCATCCCCGCTCCGACGACGACGATCTCGCCCGGTGGGGATGTGGTGTCCTTCATACTGCTCCTGTCGACCGGATGGCTGTCGTCCTGGCGACACTAGGAGGGCCGTGTTTCCCGGAGATGACGAGCTGTGTGTCCTCCGTCGAAAGATCTCATCACAGAACGGTAACGATCCCGCGTGATGCCCGGGCCTCACCCGTGGCGCTCGGGCGTACTAGGCTGAGCCTCGTCCTTTCCGCCTCCCGCGGCCCGACCGCGCAAGGAGAATCACGTGTCTGCCAACGAGCCCACGAAGCCGACTCCCCCCGTCCCCGGACCCCCCTCCGTGCCTATGCCGCGCAAGGCGCCGACGCCGGCCGCTGTCGCGCCTGCCGCACCGGTTCCCGCCGCGTCATCGACGTCGGCGGAATGGGGGCGCGTCACCGAGGACGGAACCGTCGAGGTCAAGGAGGGCGACGCCTGGCGCGTCGTCGGCCAGTACCCGGACGGCACGCCCGATGAGGCCCTCGCCTACTTCGTCCGCAAGTTCGACGACATCGCCTTCAAGGTGCATGCGCTCGAACAGCGCCATCAGGCCGGCGGCGCGTCAGCGAGCGACCTCGTCAAGCAGGCGAAGCACCTGATCGACGAAGCCACCGATGCGGCTGCGGTCGGCGACCTGGCCGGTCTGCGCGATCGACTCGACGCCCTGACCTCGTCTCTCTCGGAGGCGACGGAGCAGGAGGCGAAGCAGGCGAAGGAACTCGTCGACAAGGCGATCGCCGAGCGAACCGAACTCGTCGAGCGCGCCGAGGCGATCGCCGCACGTGACCTCAGCAAGGTGCAGTGGAAGCAGGTCACGGCTGAACTCGGAGAGCTGTTCGACGCCTGGCAGGCGCAGCAGCAGAACGGGCCGCGCCTGTCGAAGGGCATCTCCCAGCAGCTCTGGAAGCGTTTCCGCGACGCGCGGGCTGTCGTAGACAAGCAGCGCCGCGCCTTCTACTCCGAGCTCGATGACGCCCACAAGGTCGCCCGCGACGCGAAGACCCGTCTCGTGGAGCGCGCGGAAGCCCTCGCCCCCCGCGGCACCGACGGCATCCCCGCCTACCGCAACCTCCTCGACGAGTGGAAGGCGTCCGGCCGCGCCGGTCGCAAGGCCGATGACGCGCTCTGGGCGCGCTTCAAGGCTGCGGGCGACGCCCTCTATGCCGCCCGTGCCGAGGAGGCTGCCGCTGAGGAAGCGGATTCCGCTCCGAAGATCGAGGCACGCGAAGCACTCCTCGAAGAGGCGAAGGGTGTCGCAGACGAGCCCAACATCAAGCGAGCTCGCGCTCTCCTGACCCGCATCCAGCGGCAGTGGGACGAGATCGGGCGCATCTTCCCCCGGGACAAGGAGCGCGCGCTCGACGACAAGCTGCGCGCCATCGAGCAGGGCCTCAAAGCCCGTGAAGATGTGGACTGGAGGAAGAACAACCCCGAGACCAAGGCACGCGCGAACGACATGAGCTCCCAGCTGCTGGAAGCCATCGAGAAGCTCGAGGCCGAGGTGGCCGCGGCAGAGCAGGCCGGCGACAAGAAGGCCGCCAAGGCCGCAGCGGATGCTCTGGAAGCACGCCGGGCCTGGCTGAGCGCACTCGGCGGCTGAACCCTTCTCCACAGGTCCCGCACGACGACGGACGAGGCGGGGTGCACTGCGTCAGACTGACGTGATGCACCCCGCACTTCTATACCTGCCCGGCGTTCGGCTGAGTGAGGCGGAGCTCAGCGCGGCGCGGATCGACGGGCATGTGGTCGAGGTCGGAGACGCCTTTGTCCCGGCGGACCTGATCGAAGGCTCGGATGTCAGGGCGAGCAGTGTCGCATCGCTGGTGCGTGCGGGAACCGCGGCGTCAGGGCCGACGGCTGCGTGGATCCATGGCGCCGGCGATCGTGCGCCGGGCGTGCATCATGTGCGACGGTGCGTCGAACGACGGATCCGAGCAACGACGAACTCACGACTCGTCTTCCACGACACCGTCGTCGCCTCTTGCGATCTGGAGTCGATCGGCGGAGTCCTCGTCACCACGCCCGTGCGGACGATGCTCGATCTCGCCACGACGGTGCATCGCGACCCTCGCGTGCTGACCTGGATGGACAGACTCGCGCTCGTGTCGCCCGAGGTGCCGGAGGAGGCCTCCGCCATGCTGCGCGGCATGTCGCGCGTTCCCGGAAGCCGCGCGGGTCGGGCCGTGCTGGACAGGCTCGCAGTCAGGAAGAGGTGACGCGATAGACGTCGTACACCGCGTCGATCCTGCGCACCGCGTTGAGCACGCGATCGAGGTGCACGGCATCACCCATCTCGAAGACGAATCGGCTCAGAGCGAGTCGCTCGTCCGTCGTGGTGACCGTCGCCGAGAGGATGTTGACATGGTGCTCGCTCAACACGCGCGTGACATCGGAGAGAAGTCCCGAACGGTCGAGCGCCTCGACCTGGATCTGCACCCTGAAGACGCTCTTGGTGGTGGGAGCCCACGAGACCTCGACGAATCGATCCTGTTCGGCACCCAGCGCCTTCACGTTCACGCAGTCGGCACGGTGGACCGAGACGCCGCTTCCACGGGTCACGAATCCGACGATCTGGTCGCCCGGAACCGGGGTGCAGCACTTCGCGAGCTTGACGAGGATGTCATTGGCGCCGCGCACCAGCACGCCGGAGTCACCCGACCGCGGCTCGCGCGTCTGCACGCTGCCGGGAAGGTCGATGGCCCCCGTCGCGGGGTCGTTCGCCGCGACCAGTGCGGTGACCTTCTCCAGCACGGATTGGGTCGAGACGTGTCCCTCGCCGACGGCCGCATAGAGCGCGGAGACGTCTTCGTAGTGCATGCCCCGCGCCACTTCCGTGAACGAGTCATGGCTCATGAGTCGCTGCAGCGGCAGGTTCTGTCGACGCATCGCCCGTGCGATGGCCTCCTTGCCCTGCTCGATCGCCTCCTCGCGGCGCTCCTTCGTGAACCACCCGCGGATCTTGTTGCGGGCGCGCGTGCTCGCGACGAACCCGAGCCAGTCCTGGCTGGGTCCCGCGTCGGGGTTCTTCGAGGTGAACACCTCGACGACGTCGCCGCTCTTGAGCTCGGACTCCAGAGGCACCAGGCGACCGTTGACCTTGGCCCCCATCGTGCGGTGGCCGATCTCGGTGTGCACGGCGTAGGCGAAGTCCACCGGGGTCGCACCGGAGGGCAGTCCGATCACGCGGCCCTTCGGCGTGAAGACGTAGACCTCCTTCGCGCCGATCTCGAACCGGAGCGACTCGAGGAACTCCCCGGGATCGGCGGTCTCGGCCTGCCAGTCGGAGATGTGCGCGAGCCACGCCATGTCGGTGTCGGATGCACGGACCTCGGTCTTGCCCCCGCCGTTCATCCGTTCCTTGTACATCCAGTGCGCAGCTACGCCGTACTCGGCCTGCTGGTGCATCTCATGCGTGCGGATCTGGATCTCGACCGTGCGGCCGGCGGGGCCGATCACCGTGGTGTGCAGTGACTGGTAGAGGTTGAACTTGGGTGTGGCGATGTAGTCCTTGAAACGACCGGGCAGCGGAGTCCAGCGTGCGTGGATGGCACCGAGCACCGCGTAGCAGTCGCGCACGGAGGAGACCAGCACCCGGATGCCGATCAGGTCGTAGATGTCGTCGAACTCACGACCGCGGATGACCATCTTCTGGTAGACCGAGTAGAGCTGCTTGGGACGCCCGACGACCTTGCCACGGATGCGGAGATCCCGCAGGTCTTCGTCGATCTCCTCGACGACCTGGTTCAGGTACTTCTCGCGCTGCGGGGTGCGCTGCGCGATGAGGCTGTGGATCTCGTTGTAGATCTTCGGGTGCAGCACCGCGAAGGAGAGATCCTCGAGCTCCGACTTGATCGCCTGGATTCCGAGGCGATTCGCCAACGGAGCGTAGATCTCCAGGGTCTCCTTGGCCTTCTTCGCCGCCTTCTCCGGCGGGACGAAGCCCCAGGTGCGCGCGTTGTGGAGGCGGTCAGCGAGCTTGATCAGCAGCACACGGATGTCCTTGGACATCGCGACGATCATCTTGCGGACGGTCTCGGCCTGCGCGCTCTCGCCGTACTTCACCTTGTCGAGCTTGGTGACGCCGTCGACGAGCATCGCGACCTCGTCGCCGAATTCGGCGGTGAGATCCGTCAGCGCGTACCCGGTGTCCTCGACGGTGTCGTGCAGCAGCGCTGCGGCGATCGCCCGCGGCCCGAGACCGAGCTCGGCGAGGATCTGCGCGACCGCGAGCGGGTGCGTGATGTACGGCTCACCGCTCTGGCGCTTCTGCCCCTCGTGCTTCTCCTTGGCGACCGCGTACGCTCTCTCGATCACCGAGAAGTCGCCCTTGGGGTGGTTCGCCCGAACGGTGCGGATCAAGTTGTCGAGGTCGTTGATCCTCGACGCGCGGGAGAAGATGCGGGGAACCAGCCGTCGCAGACTCGAGCCCTGCGATGACGTCTGCGGTTCCGCCATCTACTCACCTCCTGATCGATCAATCCTACGCGTGCTGTGCGGGACCGGGCCCGCTGAGGAACCGATCAGACCTCGACGGCCGCCCTGCTGCGAGCCTCTCGGATGCGGGCATCACGTGCCTTCAGCTGCGGCTCGTTCTCGCGGAACAGCGAGTAGAGCGGGGCAGCCACGAAGAGCGTCGAGTAGGTCGCCACGAGGATACCGACGAAGATCGACAGCGAGATGTCGGTGAGCGACTCCGCCCCCAGCCAGAAGGCGCCGATGAAGAGCACTGCGCCGACCGGCAGAGCAGCGACGACGGACGTGTTGATCGAGCGCACGAGCGTCTGGTTCACCGCGAGGTTGACCGACTCGCCGAACAACCGGGCAGACTTCTCCCCGTCTTCGGTCGTGTTCTCGCGGATCTTGTCGAACACGACCGTGGTGTCGTACAGCGAGTACGCGAGGATCGTGAGGAAGCCGATCACGGCCGCCGGCGAGATCTCGAAGCCGGCCAGCGCGTAGATGCCCACCGTGATCACGAGCACGTCGAGGAGACCGATGATGGCCGCGGCCGACATCTTCCAGGTACGGAAGTAGATCGCCAGGATCAGGAAGGTCAGGGCGAGGAAGATCGCGAGACCCCACAGCGACTGCTTGGTGACGTTCTCCCCCCACGCGGGTCCGATGAAGGAGGACGTGACGTCGGACGGATCGACGCCGTAGGCCTTCGCCAGCGCCTCGCCGACCTGCTGGGTCTCGGCGGCGCTCATCTGGTCGGTCTGGACGCGGACGTCCTTGCCGCTGACGACGACGACCTTGGTCGCAGCGCCAGGGACGACCGACTGCACGGCTGTGGTCGCCGTCTCCTGATCGAGGCTGTCCGGGGCCTGCACGGTGAACTGCGATCCACCCGTGAACTCGATCGAGAACTGGATCGGCCGGATGAGCGGCACCAGTGCCGAGCCGACGACCAGGATGATCGCGATGATGAACCACAGACGGCGCTTGCCGACGAACGGGAAGGAGGTCTTCCCCGAGTAGAGGTTGTTGCCGAACTCATTCATGGAAGGCATCAGGCGTCTCCCTCACTTCCGGCTTTGGTGGATCTCTCGCCCGTGAGGGCCTCGGCGCGCTTGCGTTCGGCGATCGTCTGTCTGCGGTCGGCCTCGCCGCGAGAGCGCGCGTTCTTCGCGCCCCTCCCTGCCGACGCCGTGGTGACCTCCCGGTACTGCGAGCGGCTGCGATAGACGGCCCCGAGAGCCTCGGGATCGAGTCCGGAGAGCTTGTGTCCGCCCCCGAAGAAGCGGGTGCGCGCGAGCAGTTGCATCACCGGGTGCGTGAAGATCACGAAGATGAACACGTCGATGAGGGTCGTGAGTCCGAGAGTGAAAGCGAAGCCCTTCACCGTGGCATCGGCCAGGATGTAGAGCACGACCGCCGCGAGGATGTTGATCGACTTGGAGATGTAGATCGTGCGCTTCGCACGACCCCAGCCATCCTCGACCGCCGCGGTGATCGACTTCCCGTCACGGAGTTCGTCTCGTATTCGCTCGAAGTACACGATGAACGAGTCGGCGGTGAAGCCGATGGACACGATGAGACCTGCGACACCGGCGAGCGAGAGGCGGAACCCGATTCGCCACGCCAGGATGCAGATGATGACGTAGGTGAGCACCGCCATCACCGCGATCGACGCGATGATCACCGACCCGAGCGCTCGATAGACGATGAGCGAGTAGATCGCCACCAGCGCGAGTCCGATGAGGCCCGCGATCAGACCGATCTGCAGCTGCTGCGTGCCCAGCGTCGCCGAGATCGTGTCGGAGCTCTGCACGGTGAAGCTCAGCGGAAGGGCACCGAACTTGAGCTGGTCGGCGAGCGTGGTCGCGGACTCCTGCGTGAAGCTTCCGGAGATGCTGGGGCGACCGTCGAGGATCTGCCCGTTCATCCGCGGAGCGCTGATCACGTTGCCGTCCAGCACGAAGGCGAACTGATCCCGCGGCGTGAGTCCGTCGATGCGGTTCTGGTTCAGGCGGGTGCTCACCTTGCCGAACGCGTCTGCGCCGTCGCCGTTCATCGTCAGCTGGACGAGCCACGCGCCCGACTTCGGGTCACGGCCTGCCGAGGCATCGGTGATGGCCGTGCCGTCGAGCTCGGCCGGTCCGAGGATGTACTTGGCGCTCCCGTCCGCCGAGCACGCGATGAGCGGCTGGTCCTTCGGCGCCTTGGAGGCGTCGTTGTCCGGGTTCGCGCAGTCGTATGCCTGGAACTCCGCGGCCAGCTTGTCAGTGACCCAGGAGAGATCGCTCGCGTCGGTCGGCTCGGCCGTCGGCGTCGAGTTCAGCCCCGGATCCGGGCTGGGGTACGGCGTGGAGTTGCCGTCTTCGCCCACGAACTCGTTGGTCGCCGCCGTCGTGTAGAGCACGGGACGGAACTCGAGCTGAGCACTGGACTGGATACGCTCCCGCGTCTGCGCGTCGGCCTCACCGGGGATCTGGACGACGATGTTCTGTCCGCCCTCGGTCGTGATGTCGGCCTCGGCGACACCGGACGCATCGACACGCTGGCGGATGATCGCCGCGGCCTGGTCGAGCTGCTCGGACGACGGAGCCGCTCCGTCCTCGGTCTCCGCGCTCAGCACGATCTGCGTGCCGCCCTGCAGATCGAGGGCGAGCTCAGGTGTCCACGAGCTCGCGGCCTCCCCGTTGCTGTCCTTGAAGACGTACACGCCCAGCGCGTTGATGCCGAAGAGCACGCCCGTCACGAGGAGCAGGCCGAGAAGGACCCGCCAGGCGTGACGGACGGGAGAGGATGAAGCCACGTGTGTTCAGCTTTCTGGAAGGACGGAGATCCGAGGGGCCGCGTCGGCCTCGGCGTTACTTGTCGTCGGCGTCGCGCTCGAGACGGGCGCGGGTCTCCTCGGGGGTCTCGACAGCCGGAGCGATCGGCTCATCGGCGACCGACTCCTCGACGACGCGCTCCTCGACGACGTCGTCCTCAGGTGCGTCGACGACGGCGTCCTTCGGCTCGACGACGCGGAGGATGGCCTGGCTGTGCACGTCAATGATGGTGCCGGGAGCGATCTCGACGAGTGCAGGGGTGTCGAGGTCATCGGGGTCGTACGCGACGATCGTCCCGTAGATGCCGCCCTGCAGGAGCACCTTGGCGCCCGGAACGGTCTTGGTGGCCTTCTCCTCCTGCTCGGCCTTCATCTGCTTCGTGCGCTTGCGCGTGTTGAAGATCATGAAGACGAGGAGAACGGCGAGGAGGCCGAAGAGCAGGAATTCCATGGGCATGGGGGAAGCGCCTTTCTCAGGTGCACGCTCCAGCCTTTGGGCGCGCGAAGGTATCCGGGAAGTCTTCAGTGATTATAGGTCATCCAACTTAAGCATCCCGTCCGGATGCGCGACACCCAGGTGCGCGTACGCCTCCGGCATCGCCACACGGCCGCGGGGAGTGCGCCCGAGGAACCCGATGCGCACGAGGTACGGCTCGACCACGCTCTCCACGGTCTCGGCTTCCTCACCGACGGCGACAGCGAGCGTGCTGAGGCCGACCGGGCCACCGCGGAACCGTCGGACGAGCGCGTCGAGTACGGCACGGTCCAGGCGGTCGAGACCGATCGGGTCGACGTCGTACAGGTCCAGGGCCGCGCGCACCTCGCGGATGGTCGCCACTCCCCCCGTGTGCACCAGCGCATAATCGCGCACCCGGCGAAGGAGGCGGTTCGCGATGCGCGGGGTGCCGCGGGAGCGGCGGGCGATCTCGGCGAGCGAATCGGTGGGGAGGTCGACGCCGAGCACGGCCGCAGATCGTGCGATCACCTGCTCCAGCTCGCCCTCCTCGTAGAACTCGAGGTGCCCGGTGAACCCGAAGCGGTCGCGGAGCGGGTTGGGCAGCAGCCCCGAGCGGGTCGTCGCACCGACCAGTGTGAACGGCGAGAGCTCGAGCGGGATGCTCGTCGCCCCCGCACCCTTTCCCACCATGATGTCGATGCGGTAGTCCTCCATCGCGAGGTAGAGCATCTCCTCGGCGGAGCGCGCCATGCGGTGGATCTCGTCGATGAAGAGCACCTCACCGGGGACCAGGCTCGAGAGCAGAGCGGCGAGATCACCGGCGTGCTGGATGGCCGGACCGCTCGACAGCCGAAGCGGACGTTCGCTCTCGTGTGCGACGATCATCGCGAGCGTCGTCTTCCCCAGGCCGGGCGGTCCCGCCAGGAGTATGTGATCGGCGGGACGACTCTGGATGCGGGCGGCCTCGAGAAGCAGCTGCAGCTGACCGCGCACCTTCTGCTGGCCCACGAACTCGCCGAGGCTCGTCGGACGCAGGGCGCCTTCGATGGCGAGTTCGGTCTCGTCGGAGGGCTCGCTGGCGTCGAGGGGATCAGACACGTGCCTGGCCTCCCTGCGCCGGGCCGAGCAGTGCGAGCGTACGACGAAGCAGAGAGGCGACGGATGCGCTCTCCGCCTCTGTGGCATCCGCTGCCGTCTGGGCGGCGGCGTCGGCGGCGACCTTCTCCGACCAGCCGAGGCCCACGAGTGCCGCGGCCACCTGAGTGACGACGTCGGCACCTCCGGCGGCGGCCGGCTTCGCCGGAGCCGCGAACGCCTGGACCTTCCCGGCGAGCTGCAACACGATGAGCTTCGCTGTCTTGGGGCCGATGCCGGACACGCGGCGGAAGGGAGCGTCGTCCTCCGCCGTGACGGCCTCGGCGATCTGATCGCTCGTGAGGTGCGAGAGAACGCCCAGTGCCGACTTCGGACCGACGCCGGTCACGCTGATCAGCAGTCCGAAGATCTCGAGCTCGCCGCGGTCGGCGAAGCCGAACAGCGACAGCGAGTCCTCACGGACGATGAGGCTGGTGTGCAGCAGCAGCTTCTCCCCCACTGTCGCGGTGTGCGCGACGTCGGCGGGCACCGCGACGGCGAATCCGACCCCGCCCACATCGATGACGACCTGATCGGAGGCCGCATGCAGGACGACGCCGTGCAGAGAGGAGATCATCCCCTCAGCCTACGGCGTCGCTCGTAGGTATGTTCGACCGACACGCTTCTCAGCCTCGGCCCAGGCACGCTGGGCGGGCGTCAGAGCACCAGGGGCGGTGGCCGCTGCTCCCCCGCGACGCCAGGCGTGGCAGAGGGCGATAGCCAGCGCGTCGGCGGCATCGGCCGGCTGCGGCAGCGCGTCGAGGCGCAGGATGCGGGCGATCATCGTCTGCACCTGCCGCTTGTCGGCGGCACCGTACCCGGTGACGGCCGCCTTGACCTCGCTGGGTGTGTGCGTGGCGGCGGGGAGCCCCGACTCGGAGGCGATCAGCAACGCGACACCACTGGCCTGCGCAGTTCCCATCACCGAGTGCGTGTTCTGCTGCGCGAACACCCGCTCGACGGCGACGGCATCTGGTCGATGCTCTGCGATCACGGCACGGATGCCGGCGGCCACAATCGAGAGACGCTCCCCGATCTCCGCTTCCGGCGAGGAACGGATCACCCCGACGTGGACGAGCGTTCCGCGGCGCGATCCGTCGACATCCACGACCCCCACACCGCAGCGGGTGAGACCGGGGTCGATGCCGAGCACGCGCAGAGAGGAGGTCACTCCCCCAGGCTAAGCCGCGGAACCGTCACCGGTCACCCGGCGCGCCTAGGCGTCGTCGTTCTCCAGCTCCGCCTGGACCTCGGGGCTCAGATCGAAATTGGTGAACACGTTCTGCACGTCTTCGCTGTCTTCCAGCGCATCGATCAGACGAAAGATCTTGCGCGCGGTGTCGGCGTCGATCTCGACCTTGAGGTTCGGTACGAACTCGACGTCGGCGGACTCGTAGTCGATGCCGGCCTCCTGGAGCGCGCTGCGCACAGCCACCAGGTCGGTCGCCTCCGTGATCACCTCGAAGCCTTCGGCGTGCGGTTCGATCTCCTCCGCGCCGGCCTCGAGCGCCGCCATCATCACGTCATCCTCGGTGGTGCCCTCGGAGCCGACGACGATGACGCCCTTGCGACTGAAGTTGTAGGCGACGCTGCCGGGGTCTGCGAGCGTGCCGCCGTTCCGGCTGAGAGCCGTGCGCACCTCTGCGGCCGCCCGGTTCTTGTTGTCGGTCAGACATTCGATCATGAGCGCGACGCCGTTGGGGCCGTATCCCTCGTACATGATCGAGAGGTACTCGACGGCCTCGCCGCCGATACCGGCACCGCGCTTCACCGCGCGGTCGATGTTGTCCTTGGGGACCGAGGTCTTCTTGGCCTTCTGCACCGCGTCGAAGAGGGTGGGGTTGCCCGCCAGGTCCGGTCCGCCGAGCTTGGCGGCGACCTCGATGTTCTTGATGAGCTTGGCCCAGGACTTCGCGCGCCTGGAGTCGATGATGGCCTTCTTGTGCTTCGTGGTCGCCCACTTGGAATGCCCGGACATAAGTCTCCGCTCGTCGTATCCGCATGAGCTCGCGCTCAGCGCATCGTCCATTCTAACGAACGCCTCGGGTGGCGCAGGATGGGAGCATGCGCAGATCACGACACATCTCTCCCGCCCTCCGCTCGGCAGAGGTTCTTGATGGCGCACCGGCGCCCGCCGACACCTTGCGGTATCTGCTCCACCTCCCGGACGGCTACGACGAAGATCCGAACAGGCTCTGGCCGCTCGTGCTCTTCCTGCACGGTGCGGGGGAACGGGGTTCCGACCTCGATCTCGCCGCCGTCCACGGTCCACCCCAGCTGGCGGACGCGGGGCAGGAGTTCCCGTTCATCCTCGTCACACCCCAGTGCGCCTCAGCGAGTCAATGGGTCGCTGAGCTCTCGACGCTGGCCGCGCTGATCGATGAGGTGAGCTCCGCACACCGGGTCGATGCGGAGCGCGTGTCGGTGACAGGACTCAGCATGGGCGGATTCGGTACCTGGTCGCTCGCGGTGCGCTATCCCGATCGATTCGCGGCGATCGCACCAGTCTGCGGTGGATTGTGGATGCAGAGCGCCGCTCCGATCCGCGCCATCCCCTCCTGGGCGTTCCACGGCGACGCGGACGACGTCGTGTCGATCGCCGAGACCGAGCGGATCGTCGACGAGCTGCGGGCCCTCGATGCCGACGTGCGTTTCACTCGGTACGCGGGCGTCGGTCATGACTCATGGACCGAGACGTACGAGAACCCCGAACTCTACGAGTGGATGCTCTCCCATCGGCGCGGAGTCGAACGCGACGGACCCGGCGTCGAGGGAACAGCATGATGACGACGGGAGCAGATCGGCTCCGGCCCGACTGGCGCACGCTCCCGCCGCCGCTTCGGACTCGGATCATCTCCGCGATCGGGGGTGACCTCGTGCAGGACGCGCCAGCCCATGGCGGCTTCAGCGCCTCCTATGCGGGCGTCATCACGACCACGACGGGGCGCGCATTCGTGAAGGCCTGCGGTGCGGATTGGCACGCGGACTCTCTGCACTTCCTCCGCGAGGAGACGCGCACGCTCTCGCATCTGCCGACCACCATCGCCCCTCGACTCCTCGCCGCCATCGACGACGGGACCGGCACGGCGCTCGTGATCGAAGCGATCGACGGCCGCCACCCGAGCAGGCCGTGGACGACGGCAGATCTGCACGCCGTGGCCGAGGCCCTGCACATGCTGTCGATCACCCCTGCACCTTCGAGTATGTCTCGAGCGGAAGATGTCATGATCCCCGGTTTCACCCGGTGGACGGAGATCGCGGCGGATCGGCGGATGCGCGAGGCACTCCCCCACAGCCTTCCCGCGCGGATGGCGGAGTTGCTGCGCCTCGAGCAGAGCTTCCACAGCGCGGTACACGGCGACGTCATCGTGCACGACGATGTGCGCGCCGACAACATCCTGATCAGCGAAGGACGAGCACACCTGCTCGACTGGCCGCACGCGCGCAGGGGCGCCGCGTGGATCGACCTTCCCTGTCTACTCCCGAGCGTCGAGGCATCCGGAGGCCCTCTCTGCGAGGAGGCATGGGCCGTGTTCGAAGAGCACGGCGCACCTTCTCAGGCTGAGCTGCTCCCCGTGATCTCCGCCTTCGCGTCGTTCCTCTGGTTCCAGCAGGCGCAACCTGAGATCGCGCAACTCCCAGGATTGCGGGAGTTCCAGCGCGCGCAGGCGATTCCGGCCCTGCGATGGCTCTCGGGCCTGATCTGACGATCTACCGCGCCATAGCGCGGCGACGCGCGTCTGCGCGAACGAGGAATCGCTCGTGGAACCTCGTCTCACCCGTGATCTCCGGATGGAAGCTCAGACCGAGCAGGTCACCCTGCTCCACGGCGACCACGCGTCCATCGGGCAGGGACGCCAGCACGTCGGCCCTCGGGCCGACCGACTCGACAACCGGCCCGCGGATGAATGCGGCGGACACCGGATCCCCGCCGAGAGCGGGAACGTCGAGTTGCGCCTCGAATGATTCGACCTGACGGCCGAAGGCGTTCCGGCGCACGACGACATCGAGCCCTCCGAACGGCTCCTGCCCCTCGATGGCGTCGACGATCTCGTCGGCGAGCATGATCAGTCCCGCGCACGTGCCGAGGACCGGCATACCGGCGGTGATGGCTTCGCGGATGGGCTGCTGCATCCCGAAGACCCGCGACAGCTTGTCGATCACGCTCGACTCGCCGCCCGGGATCACGAGACCATCGACCGACACGAGGTCGTCGGGACGGCGCACGAGCACCACGTCGGCGCCCAGCCTCGAGAGCAGGTCGGCATGCTCGCGCACGTCGCCCTGCAGCGCGAGCACGCCGACGCGGGTGCTACCAGCCACGCTCGGCGAGACGGTGCGGCGCGGGAAGGTCGCTGACGTTGATGCCCACCATGGCCTCGCCCAATCCACGCGAGACCTCGGCGATGACTTTGGCGTCGTCGAAGAAGGTCGTCGCCTTGACGATCGCCTTCGCGCGCTCCGCGGGGTTGCCCGACTTGAAGATGCCGGACCCGACGAACACGCCGTCGGCGCCGAGCTGCATCATCATGGCCGCGTCCGCAGGGGTCGCCACGCCACCGGCGACGAACAGCACGACGGGGAGCTTGCCTGTCTCGGCGATCTCTGCAACCAACTCGTAGGGTGCCTGCAGTTCCTTGGCCGCGACGAACAGCTCGTCCTTGGGCAGGGCCGTGAGAGCCGCGATCTCGCCGCGGATCTTGCGGATGTGCTTCATCGCCTCGGAGACGTCACCGGTCCCGGCCTCGCCCTTGGAACGGATCATGGCTGCACCCTCGTTGATGCGGCGGAGTGCCTCACCGAGATTGGTCGCGCCGCAGACGAACGGGACCGTGAAGCCGTACTTGTCGATGTGGTTCACGTAATCGGCAGGCGAGAGCACCTCCGACTCGTCGATGTAGTCCACGCCGAGTTCCTGCAGCACCTGCGCCTCGACGAAGTGACCGATGCGCGCCTTGGCCATCACGGGGATGGACACCGCGTCGATGATGCTGTCGATCATGTCGGGGTCGCTCATGCGGGAGACGCCACCCTGCGCGCGGATATCGGCCGGCACGCGCTCGAGCGCCATGACGGCGACGGCGCCGGCGTCTTCGGCGATCTTCGCCTGCTCAGCCGTGACGACGTCCATGATGACGCCGCCCTTGAGCATCTCGGCGAGGCCGCGCTTGACGCGCGGCGATCCGGTGGTTGTCTGGTCTGCCATGGGAACTCCTGTCGGATGCACCGAAGTCGGGTTTGATCTAGATCAAACATAGCACTGTCCGATTCGACCTAGAATCGCTGAGGAGGACCATGAGCGACCAGATCACAGGCACCACCGCTGCGGACATCGCCGACAGCGTGCGCTCCCTGCGCGACCGCGGAATCCTCCGACCTGGCAGCGTCCTCCCCCCGGTGCGGGAACTCGCCGCCACGCTCGGCGTCAACCGGAACACCGCCGTCGCCGCGTACCGGCAGCTCGCCCAGGCGGGGCTCGTGCTGTCCCGCGGACGAGCAGGGACCATCGTCGCCGGATTGGAAGCAGTGGCGCAGGAAGGCTATGCGCCCGACACCGTCCTCCGCGACATCGGTACGGGGAACCCCGACCCCCGGCTGATCCCCGACCCTGCACCGGCGCTGATGACCATCGCGTCCCGCCCTGTGCTCTACGGCGAGCCCGTGATCGATCGCGGACTCGAGGAGTGGTCGACGCACTGGATCGCGCGCGACCTCGAACGCGTCGACTTCCGTATCACCGTGACCAGTGGCGCGGTCGACGCCGTCGAGCGGTTGCTCGCCCAGGCGCTGATGCGCGATGACGCCGTCGCCCTGGAGGATCCCTGCTTCCTCGCGAGCATCCACACCGTGCGACTGGGCGGCTATCGCGCGGTTCCTGTCCCCGTCGATGCCGAGGGCATGACCGTCGACGGTCTGCGAACCGCGTTGGAGGCGGGCGTCCGTGCCATCATCTGCACACCGCGCGCGCAGAATCCGACCGGCGCGAGCCTCACCGCCTCCCGCGCCGCTGAGCTCCGTGCCGTGCTCGCCGACCACCCGTATGTGCTGATCATCGAGGACGACCACTTCTCGATGCTCTCGCAACGGCCGTACGAGTCGCTCATCGGACCCGACCATCGCAGGTTCGCCCTCGTGCGCTCCGTCTCGAAATTCCTGGGTCCTGACATGTGCCTCGCGATCGCAGCGACGGACGCGGAGACCGCCGAGCGCCTGGCGATGCGGCTCAGCCCCGGAACGACGTGGGTGAGCCACCTGCTGCAGCGTCTCGCCCTCACACAGCTGACCGACGAGACGGCGATGTCGGAGGTGGCAGCGGCCGCGGAGCACTACGCGCAGCGCAACGCCGCCTTCGCCGAACGACTACGAGCGAGCGGTATCGATGCCACGGTGTCCGACGGCATGAGCCTGTGGGTCGAGTTCTCCCAGCCTGCTCGGACCATCGCCGACCGCCTCATGCGCCGCGGATGGCTCGCCCGCACCGGCGACGACTTCGCGCTCGATGAGAAGGCGGAGCCCTCTCATCACCTGCGTCTGACCGTGCATGACCTGTCCGACGATGAAGCCGAGTCGCTGGTCGCAGATCTCGTCGCCGCCGGGCGATGACCACACCTCGCGGGCACCGGCCCGCCCTGAACGAAAGAGTCGGAGAATGAAGATCCTCTCCATCCAGTCAGCCGTGGCCTACGGGCATGTGGGCAACTCGGCCGCCGTGTTCCCGCTGCAGCGCATCGGTGTCGAGGTGCTGCCCGTCTACACCGTGAACTTCTCCAACCACACCGGCTACGGCGCCTGGCGCGGCCCCCTGATCGCGCCGAACGATGTCCGCGAGGTCATCACCGGCATCGAGGAACGCGGTGTCTTCAGCCAGATCGACGCCGTTCTCAGCGGCTACCAGGGCGGAGAGGGCATCGGAGACGTGATCATCGACGCCGTCGCACGTGTGAAGGCCGCGAACCCTGACGCGGTGTACGCCTGCGACCCGGTCATGGGCAACGCGAAGTCGGGCTGTTTCGTCGCCCCCGCGATCCCTGTGCTGCTGCGTGAGCGCGTGGTTCCCGTCGCCGACATCATCACCCCGAACCAGTTCGAGCTCGGCTTCCTCACCGACACCGAGCCTGACACGCTGGAGTCCACTCTCGCGTCGGTCGACCTCGCGCACGCGATGGGCCCGCGCACCGTGCTCGTCACCAGTGTCGAGCGCCCCGATCGCGAAGAGGGCACGATCGAGATGCTCGCCGCCGACGAGAAGGGTGCCTGGCTGGTGCAGACTCCGCACCTGCCGATGAAGGCGAACGGTTCCGGGGATGTGACCGCCGCGCTGTTCACGGCGCACTACGTCGAGACCGGCAGCGCCAAGGTCGCGCTCGAGCGCACGGCGTCCAGCGTGTACGACCTGCTCAAGGCGACGCTCGAGTCCGGAGAGCGCGAGCTGCAGCTCGTCGAGGCCCAGGAGTTCTACGCGAACCCACGGCTGCAGTTCACGGCTCGTCAGGTGCGCTGAGCCGGGCGTCCGTCATCCGGTGGGGATGGGGAGCTCTCGATACGCGGCGAGCCAGTCGGGGTGGTCATCGGGGCAGAGATGCTTCATGCCTGAGATCGCCAGGCCTCCGAGCATGAAAGGCAGAGCGGGGTCGCTCTCTTCGAACGCATTCGACCACGAGCCGATGATCTCCGACGAATCGATGTGCTCGCCGACCTTGCCCGCATCGACCCGGTGCTCGGACTCGATCGCGACGAGGCAGACGTCGATCGTGAGCTCGAGGCTCATCCAGGCGACGTCCTCGTCGGGGATGCCTGCCCAGACTCCGCTCTCGATCACCTCGTCGACCAGCGCCTGCTGTGCCGGGGTCTTCGGGGACAGCCGCCCCTCGTTCTCTGCGAACCCCTGGGCGAGGTAGAAGGCGCGCCCCTCGTCCTCCACGCTCGGCAGTGTCGGTGTCGGTGTCGGTGTCGCCGTCCGCTGGGGATCGGGCTGCGGTGCACAGGCGACCATGGATGAGGCGAGACCGAGGACGATCACGGCCGCGGCGAAGCGACGCCGGAGAGACATCGGGTTCAGCTCAGCGAGGGTCACGCGTTCGGATGCGGCCAGGCCGCCGCCACGGCTTCGCGCACCTCGCCCAGCAGCTGCGGGAGCGCCTTGGTCTTCGCGATGATCGGGAAGAAGTTCGCGTCCGATGTCCAGCGCGGCACGACGTGCTGATGCAGATGGGCGTCGACGCCGGCACCAGCCACGGCACCCTGATTCATCCCCAGGTTGAAGCCGTCGCAACGCGACACCTCGCGCAGCACCCGCATCGCGGTCTGGGTGAGCGCGCCGATCTCGGCCACCTCCTCGGGCGTCGCCTGGTCATAGGTGGCGATGTGGCGGTAGGGGCAGACCAGCAGATGGCCGGAGTTGTACGGGAAGAGGTTGAGCAGCACGTACGCCGTCTCGCCGCGTGCGACGACCAGCCGCTCGGCATCCGGGAACTTCGGCGCCTCGCAGAACGGGCATTCTTCGCGCAGGGGCTCCGGTCCCGCCTGGATGTACGCCATCCGGTGCGGGGTCCACAGCCGCTGGAACTCGTCCGGCACCCCGGCGAGGCGTCCGGCATCCTCCAGCGGCTGCTCCCCGTCGGTCACGCCAGGTCCCCTGCTGTCTGCACGAGGGCATGGGAGTCGATGGCCGCGCGGATGCGAGCCACGGCGTCTGCGATCGGCACACCGTTCTCCTGCGCCCCGTCACGGTAGCGGAACGAGACGGTGCCAGCGTCACGGTCCTTCTCCCCCGCGATCAGCAGCAGCGGCACCTTGCCGGTCGTGTGCGTGCGGATCTTCTTCTGCATGCGGTCGTCGGACGTGTCGAGCTCCGCGCGCACGCCCTGCGCGCGGAGGGTGTCGATCACGTCGCCCAGGTAGTCGGCGAAGTCGTCGGCGACCGGGATGCCCACGACCTGCACGGGCGACAGCCACACCGGGAAGTCGCCGGCGTAGTGCTCGAGCAGGATCGCGAAGAACCGCTCGATCGAGCCGAACAGCGCACGGTGGATCATGATCGGGCGCTTCTTCTGCCCGTCCTTGTCCATGAACTCGAGGTCGAAGCGCTCCGGAAGGTTCGGGTCGACCTGGACCGTCGAGAGCTGCCAGGTGCGACCGATCGCATCACGCGTCTTGAGGTCGATCTTCGGGCCGTAGAACGCGGCCTCACCGGGGACCTCGGTCAGCTTGAGCCCCGAGGCCACCGCGACACGGCGCAGCGCGTCCGTCGACGACTCCCAGAACTCGTCCGAGCCGATCCACTTGGACTTCTCGTCATCCTTCATCGACAGCTCGAGCTCGAAGTCGGTCAGACCGAAATCGCGGAGCATCGAGAGGATGAACTCGAGGACCTTGGCGACCTCGGCCTCGAGCTGGTCGGGCGTGACGAACAGGTGCGAGTCGTCCTGGGTGAAACCGCGCACGCGCGTGAGACCGTGCAGTGCGCCGGAGAGCTCGTTGCGGTAGACCGTGCCGTTCTCCGCGAAGCGCAGCGGGAGGTCGCGGTAGCTCCGGGCGCGCTCCTTGTAGATGAGGATGTGCATCGGGCAGTTCATGGGCTTCAGGTAGTAGTCCTGGCCCTGCTTGGTGATGTTGCCCTCGTCATCGCGCTCCTCGTCCATCACGATCGGCGGGAACATGCCCTCCTTGTACGTGACGAGGTGGTTGGAGGTGAGGAAGAGGTCTTCCTTCGAGATGTGCGGCGTGTACACGTAGGTGTACCCGCCCTCGATGTGGCGCTTGCGGGCGTGCTGCTCCATCTCGCCGCGGATCACGCCGCCGCGCGGGTGCCAGACGGAGAGCCCCGACCCGATCTCCTCGGGGAACGAGAACAGATCGAGTTCCTTGCCGAGGCGGCGGTGGTCGCGCTTCGCGGCCTCTTCCAGTCGGTGCTGGTAGGCGCGCAACTCGTCCTTCGTCGGCCACGCCGTGCCGTAGATGCGCTGCAGCTGCGGGTTCTTCTCACTGCCGCGCCAGTACGCGGCCGCGATGCGGGTGAGGTCCCATCCGTTGCCGATCATGCGCGTGTTGGGCAGGTGCGGTCCGCGGCAGAGGTCCTTCCAGACGACCTCGCCGTCACGGGTCGTGTTGTCGTAGATCGTCAGCTCGCCCTCGCCGACCTCGACGGAAGCACCCTCAGCGGCTTCCTTCCCGCCCTTGAGGCCGATGAGCTCGAGCTTGAACGGTTCGTTCGCCAGCTCGGCGCGTGCCTCCTCGTCGGTCACGACACGGCGGACGAACCGCTGCCCCTCACGCACGATGCGCTGCATCTCCTTGGTGATGGCCTTGATGTCCTCCGGCGTGAACGGGGTCTCAACGCCGAAGTCGTAGTAGAAGCCATCGGTGATGGGCGGGCCGATCCCGAGGTTCGCCTGCGGGTTGATGCGCTGCACCGCCTGCGCCAGCACGTGAGCAGCCGAGTGACGGAGGATGTTCAATCCGTCCGCGCTGTCGATCGTGACCGCCTCGACCTCATCGGTGTCGGTCACGGTCGTGGCGAGATCCTTGAGGTCGCCGTTGACGCGCATCGCAACGACGTTTCGGTCAGTGAACAGGGCGAAGCCGTCATTCGGCCGGGCGTTTTCAGGCACAGAAACTCTCTCCATCTGGGTCGATACCCAGGTTACTCGCATGATCCCGTCGTCCTGACCGCGGCGAGCATGTCCGTGACCGTGGTCTCATGGGAGCCCGTTCATGCGCCGGGGATCACGATTCCCGACTCGTAGGCACGGATCACCAGCTGGGCCCGATCGCGCGCGTGCAGCTTGGACATGATGCGATTCACATGGGTCTTCGCGGTGTGAGGTGAGATCACGAGTTCTTCGGCGATGTCCTGGTTCGAGGCGCCGCCCGCCACGAGGAGCAGCACCTCGCGCTCGCGGTCGGTGAGCCGTCGCAGCGGTTCGCCGTGCCATGCCTCGGCACGCGGGAGCTGCGGCAGCACCGAGCGCTCGATCAGCGAACGAGTCGCGGCCGAGGAGAGAAGCGCATCCCCTCGGTGCACGACCCGCACGGCGTCGACGATCTCCTCGGGCTCCGCTCCCTTGCCCACGAAGCCGCTGGCGCCGGCTCGGAGGGCTGCCACGACATAGTCGTCCTCCTCGAACGTCGTCAGGATGAGCACGCGGGTCGCCGATGACGGGGACGAGCCCGTGATCTGCGCGGTGGCCGCGATCCCATCGAGCTCAGGCATCCTGATGTCCATCACGACGACATCGGGGCTCGACCGGCGTGCCAGCGCGACGGCATCTCGCCCGTTCGCCGCTTCGCCGATCACCTCGACGCCGCCGTCGAGCAGGATGTCGCGGACGGCCTGGCGCACCAGCGGCTGATCATCGACCACGAGCACGCGGATCATCGCCCGCTTCCTTCGAGCGGGATCCGCACATCGAGGTGGAACTCCTCGCCGGCACTACCGGCCTGCACGTCGCCGCGGACGGCGACGACACGCTCGCGAACCCCTCGCAGCCCGTGACCCCCGGGCGCGGCAGGAGGACTCGCCTCAGCTGCCGCGGGATTGACGAGGGTGAGTCGGAGGAAGTCCTGCTCAGTGCGGATCCGGACGAGCGCCGCGTCGCCGGCTCCATGCTTGTGAGCGTTCGTCAATCCTTCGAGGACTGAGAGGAACGCGACGTGGTCGCTTGCCGGCGACAGCTCCGGTCGATCCGGGTCGTCCTGCAGCTCGACACGGAGCCCTGCCTCGCGGAACTGTGCGACCAGAGCGTCGAGGCCGGCGAGTCCCCGCTGCGGGCGCAGATCACGGACGTCCTCAGGATCGTCGGACCGAAGAAGTGCCATCAGACCCCCGATGTCGGCGAGAACCGTGCGCGAGGAACGACGGATCGTGCTCAGCGCCTCCCGCGCACGCTCCGGCCGGAGGTCCAGCGCGGATGAGGCCACACCGGCGTTCAGACTGATGACCGAGATCTGGTGCGCCACCACGTCATGCAGGTCGCGAGCGATGCGCACCCGCTCCTCCGCGACCCGACGTCGCGCCTCCTCCTCTCGTCCCTGCTCTGCACGTTCCGCGCGTTCGGTCATCGCGATGACGAATTCCCTGCGAGACCGGGTGGCGTCTCCCAGTGCCCCGGCGAGAGCGACGATGAACACGAACTGCAGCGCGCGAGCGTCCCAGAGATCGCCGCCGAGCGGGATCGCACTGACGAAGAACACGATCACCGTCGTCGCGCCGACGGCGGTGATCCCCACGAGACGCCCTCGCCGCTCCACCGTGGCGAATGCACTGATCGCCACAGCGATGAGCGCACTCGGCGACACCACTCCAGCGAACGCCAGGAACACCGCGCACGCCAGACTGACACCGAGCGCGAAGAGCGGGAAGCGGCGGCGGAACAGCATCGCGGCCGCCGGCAGGAGTGCGACCACGATCAGCCATCCGTCAGCGCGGAAGCCGTCGTCGGGGAACGGCGACACGGCGAACAGCATCACGACGAGCACGGCGAGCACGTCGCCGGACAGCGCCGCGATTCGTGGAGGACGAACTGCCGGCATCACACCAGTATTCCCCGCCCCGTCGCGCTGTGGATCCCCCGACGGGATGAGGCGGGATACCGCGATCGCGGTACGCGAATGCCCACGGCACGACGATGCGGCAGCACATGCGTATCGGGAAGCTGGAAAGGACGCTGCACACGGAGTGCGCTCGGAGAGGTCTGTATGAACAAGCACGTCAAGAGAACGCTCATCGCGGTCGCCTCCGTCATCGGGGTGGTCGCGCTGGGCCTTGCGACGACCTCCGTGGGAAACGCGGTCGCGACCGCGGTCGAACAGGATCGGATCGAACCCTACGGGCAGAAGGTCACTGTGGACGGTCGGCAGATGAACGTACTGGTCGTCGGCGAGGGCGCGGAAGACGTGGTGCTCCTTCCCGGCTTCGGCACCGCATCGCCCGTCCTCGACTTCGAGCCGCTCGTCGCCGAGCTCGCGCAGGACCATCGTGTCATCGTGGTGGAGCCCTTCGGCTATGGGCTGAGCGACGGCACGGATGAGCCGCGCACCACCGAGAACATCGTGAGCGAGACGCACTCCGCCCTGCAGCAGCTGGGGGTCGACGACTACGTGCTGATGGGGCACTCCATCGCGGGCCTCTACGGCATCCAGTTCGCGAATCGCTATCCCGACGAGGTGCGGGCGTTCGTGGGTATCGACAGCAGCGTCCCCGGGCAGCCGGGCTCAGACACGGAGCTGCCGGTCGGACTGTTCGGCGCTGCGAAGAACCTCGGGCTCGCTCGACTCATCGCCTCTATTCGCGGCACGGGGTACGACGAAGCCGTGTACTCCGAAGAAGCACGCGCGCAGATCGCCCTGCTCACCGATCGGAACACGCTGAGTCCGACGTACCTGAACGCGATGTCGCTGCTCCCCGCGAACTTCCGAGACGCGCTCGGAACGAGTTTCCCCGAAGACCTTCCCCTGCTGCTGTTCGTCGTCTCCGACAACCCGACCGTCCCCACGTGGCTGCAGGTGCACGAGGAGCAGGCCGCAGCCGTCGCGGATGGCACCGTCGTGCCGCTCGACGGAGAGCACTACCTCCATCACACCCACGCTCCGCAGATCGTCGATGCGTTCCGCTCCTGGGAGCGCGAGAGGCCTTCTCTTGCGGAGTGAGTCGGAACTCACAGCGGACGTCGTCCGCGCACCGGGGAGCATCACGTAACGTGAACGGATGGACAGAGCAGTCGCACGATGGATCCTGGCGGTCGCGCTCGGCGCGATCGGGGTCGGCCACTTCCTCAGCACCCGCGGATTCCGTGTGGTCGTGCCCGATTGGGCGACCCGCCTGACCCGACTCGACAAGGACACGATCGTGATCGCCTCCGGCGCCGCCGAGGTCGCGCTCGCCGCAGGGCTGCTCACCCTCCCGAAGGAGCGCCGCCGCATCGGCTGGGCGACCGCCGCGTTCTTCGTCGCGGTGATGCCGGGGAACATCCACCAGTGGCGGACCAAGCGCTCGACGCCGGGACTCGACACGGATGCACGACGTCTCGGCAGGCTCTTCCTGCAGCCGCTCCTGGTCCTGTGGGCGCTGTGGGCCACGGGCGACTCGACGCCACGCGGCTCACGCGGCCGTCGGCGTCGCGCGTGACCCGAGATCGCGCTCTCCAGGAGAATGGCACGATGACGTCCCCCTCGCTCGTGTGGTTCCGTGATGATCTCCGGCTCGCCGACAACCCGGCGCTTCGGGCCGCGATCGATCGTGGAGAACCGGTGATCGCGCTGTACGTGCTCGATGAGGAATCCCCTGGGATCAGGCCTCTCGGCGGCGCGGCCCGCTGGTGGCTCCACCATTCGCTCACATCACTCCAGGAGCGCCTGAGCGAGCGTGGCGGAGCTCTCGTGCTGCGGCGCGGCCCCGCTGAGCGCGTCGTGCGTGAGCTGGTCTCGGAGATCGATGCGGGAGCCGTGTTCTGGAACCGACGGTACGGCGGCGCCGAGCGCGAGATCGATGCGTCTCTGAAGACAGCCCTGCGGGCGGACGGGATCGAGACCGTCTCGTTCGCAGCCTCCCTGCTGCACGAGCCGTGGACTGTGACGACGGGCAGCGGAACGCACTACTCGGTGTACACACCCTTCTGGCGCGCATGCCTCGCCCTCCCTGCCCCTCGCGCTCCCCTGCCGGAGCCCCGATCGATTCCTGGCTTCGGCGATGCACCGGCATCCGATGAGCTCGACGACTGGGGTCTACTGCCCACCCGACCCGACTGGGCCGGCGGACTGCGCGAGGCCTGGGAACCCGGCGAGCCCGCCGCGCGACGACGTCTGCGTCATTTCCTCGATGAGGACCTCCGGGACTATGACAGGGCGCGGGACGAACCTGCCGCCGGAGCCACGTCCCTGCTGTCTCCGCACCTCCGCTGGGGGGAGATCAGTCCCTTCACGGTGTGGCATGAGGCTGTCGGCGTGGACGGAGCGGGAGGGTTCCTCTCCGAGCTGGGATGGCGCGAGTTCGCCTGGCACACGCTGTACCACTCCCCCGATCTCGCCACCGAGAACCTCCGTGCGGAGTTCGATGCCTTCCCCTGGCCGCCTCTGGACCCCGCGCATCTGGACGCCTGGCAGCACGGCGAGACAGGTGTGCCACTCGTGGATGCGGGGATGCGCGAACTCTGGCACACCGGCTACATGCACAACCGGGTGCGGATGGTCGTCGCCTCCTTCCTGGTCAAGAACCTGCTCATCGACTGGCGCCGCGGAGAGGAGTGGTTCTGGGACACGCTGGTCGACGCCGACGAGGCGAACAACCCGTTCAACTGGCAGTGGGTCGCAGGTTCGGGCGCCGATGCCGCACCGTATTTCCGCGTGTTCAACCCCGAGCTCCAGGCGAAGAAGTTCGACCCCCAGAACCTCTACATCTCCCGGTGGGCAGCCGACGCTCCCACAGAGCCGATCGTCGACCTCGGCGAGACGCGGAAGGATGCGCTCGCCGCCTACGACGTGGTGAAGAGAGCGCCGAAGCCACCGCGCGAGTGAGCGGAGCGCGGACGCGGCACGGCGGCCTGCGGTGGGGCGTCCGCGCCGTCCATGCCAGACTGGTGCCGTGACCGAGTCCAGGAAGCCAGCCGTCATCCGCGGCTTCGCTGCTTCCTCTCTGGCGATCTTCGTCGCCCTCGCCGGTCACGTCTCCGGCGGAGGGCAGATGCCCGGACCGCTCGGGATCCTCGTGCCGTGGGTGTTCTCATTCATGATCTGCGTGCTGCTCGCGGGGCGGTCGCTGTCGCTCATCCGCCTCGGGCTCTCCGTGGCGATGAGCCAGTTCCTCTTCCACACGCTCTTCGTTCTCGGCACGGTCACGCCGTCCGGCGTCTCGATACCCCACGTACACGGCGGCCCTCTGGTGATCCCGCCGACGACGGGCATTCCGGCGGAGGTGAGCGCTGACGCGTCCATGTGGCTCGGACATGCTCTCGCCGCCGTGCTGACGATCGCGGCGCTGTACCGCGGTGAGCGCCTGCTCATCGCCGTGCGGGATCTCGCCGCGCAGCTCATCCGCTGGGTGCGTAGGCGTGTCGATCACGTCCTCCAGTCCCCAGGCATCGACGCCGTCGATGCACTTCCTGGGCGGTTCGACGTCGATGAGGCCACCAGCCTCATCCTTCTCGCGACTCTCAGAGGTCGCGCACCCCCTCTCGCCGCTGCGATCTGATCCGCGCCCTGGGCCCACCGGCCTCGTGGTGCGTCACCGCCGCGCGCTCCATGCGCGCGGGGTCTGAACGCATGCATGAACGTCGCGCACGCGACGTCTGATGAGAGGCCATTCCCATGTCCCCTGTCCGCAGGATTGCGGCCGGGTTGGCGTTGGCGACGGTCGCGACCCTCGCGATCGCCACGCCCGCGTCCGCCCACGACCAGCTGGTATCCAGCACTCCGGCCACCGACGAGCAGTTGGCGTCTTCCCCCGGAAGCATCACGATGACCTTCTCCGGCGAGCTCCTGGTCCTCGACGAGTCGCTGACCGGGGCCGTCGTCCTGGTCGTCGACGCCTCGGGAAGGGACTGGGTCGCCGGCGACGTCACGGTCGCCGGGCGCACCGTCACGGCCCCGCTCGCTCCGGAGATGCCTGTCGCCGGCTATCAGGTGCGCTGGCAGGTCGTGTCGGAGGACGGACACCCGATCGCGGGTGTCATCCCCTTCGCGGTCGGCGATGCCGAGCCGATGCGGGCCCCGACGGCCGGCGGCTCGACAGAGAGTCCTCCCGCATCGGCAGAACAGTCGGAGCAGACCGCAGCAGATTCCGGCGGCATCCCCAGGGTGCTGCTCATCGGCGCAGGCGGGGCGGCTGTCGCCGTCCTCGCCTTCGTCGCCATTCGATTCCTTCGCCGTCCTCGGACGGCAGCCGCACCGCCGGAAGCCGGCGAATCCGCGGCAGATGACCTGTGAAAGGCACCATCATGAACACCACGAAGCACCTTCCCCGCCTGGCAGCTGTGATCGCTGTCTCCCTCCTCGCGCTCACGGGGTGCTCTCCGGAGAGCACGCCGACCGAATCGGCGCCCCGCCCGGCCGGCGACACCGTCACCATCGAGGATGCCTGGGTCAAGTCGGCCGACGAGGGCATGTCGGCAGGATTCGGCACACTCGTCAACAGCGGTGACGACGATGTGACCGTCGTCTCCGTCGCGTCCGAGGCGTCGAACATGCTCGAGCTGCACGAGACCGTCGAAAACGAGGCCGGAGAGATGGTGATGCGCGAGAAGGACGGCGGCTTCATCATCCCCGCCGGCGGGAGCCTCCTTCTGGAGCCCGGCGCGAACCACATCATGATGATGGATCTGACCGGTCCCCTCGCCGCAGGCAGTGACGTCACCTTCACCTTGACCTTCTCCGACGACTCGACATTCGAGTTCACCGCACCCGTCAAGGATTACTCCGGTGCGAACGAGAACTACGAGGGCGACGACATGCAAGACGGCTCGGGGCAGTGATGTCGGCGCCCGCTGAGGGCGCCCGCTCCCGTCGCACCGGGTCGACCCGGCGACAGTTCCTCCTCGGAGGAGCTGTCGCCGGCGTCGGCGCGGTCGCGGCCGTCGGAGTGGATCTCGCCCTGAACGATCAGAAGGACGACACGAAGCCGGTCGCCGCTCCGATGAACGGCGAGCAGACGGTGCCGTTCTTCGGTACACACCAGGCCGGTGTCGACACCGCAGCGCAGGCTCACGGTGTCTTCGTGGGCCTCGACCTCCATGATGATGTGGACCGCGACGGGCTCGTCCGCTTGATGCGGATACTGACGGACGACGCGGCCCGGCTCACACAGGGCCTCCCCGCCCTCGCCGATTCCGAGCCGGAGCTCGCCCTCGCACCCGCGCGGCTGACCATCACCTTCGGCTTCGGCCCCGACCTGGTCGCACGCGCAGGCGGAACGAGCCCGTCGTGGCTCGCGCCTCTGCCGGCGTTCGGCGTGGATCAGCTGCGCCCGGAGTTCTCGGACGGTCACCTTCTGCTCCAGATCGCCGGTGACGATCCGCTGACGGTCGCCCATGCAACGAGGATGCTGTTGAAGGATGCCCGTGGCTTCGCGAGCATCCGATGGACCCAGCAGGGCTTTCGTCGCGCCTACGGCACAGAGCGCCCGGGGACGACCATGCGGAACCTCTTCGGGCAGGTCGACGGCACGACCAACCCCGAACCGGGCACGGCGGACTTCGACGGAATCGTGTGGAGCGCAGACGGGTGGCTGGCGGGCGGCACGGGCATGGTGCTCCGACGCATCCGGATGGATCTCGACAAGTGGGATCGGCTGGACCGCGGCGGACGGGATGCCTCCGTGGGGCGGACTCTCGCCAACGGCGCACCGCTGACCGGAACGGAGGAGTTCGACGAACCGGACTTCGAGGCCAAGACGTCGATCGGATTCCCCGTGATCCCGCAGTTCGCGCACATCCGGCGCGCTCGCGGCGATGGCAGCGAGAAGATCTTCCGCCGCGCGTACAACTACGACGAACGTCCGGTCGGCGCCGAGGTCTCCGAGTCCGGGCTGATCTTCATCTCGTTCCAGGCCGACATCGAGCGGCAGTTCATCCCTATGCAGCGTCGACTGGACGAGCTCGACCTGCTCAACGAATGGACCGTCCCGATCGGCTCAGCAGTGTTCGCCATCCCACCCGGATGCGGGGAGGGCGGGTACATCGGGGAGACGCTTCTCGCGTGAACCGGCGGCGGATGTCGGGTCCGATGAACGGATGTCGGCGCGAAAGCCCGGTTCGGGCCCGACATCCGCTCATCGATCCGACATCCCCTACTCGGGGGGGGAAGAGCAGCGCGGAACACGAAAAAACCCCCGGAAATCCGGGGGTTTCTATCTGTGCGCGATACTGGGATCGAACCAGTGACCTCTTCCGTGTCAGGGAAGCGCGCTACCGCTGCGCCAATCGCGCCCGTTGGGGCTATTCAGTTTTCCCGTGAGGTGGCGACGGGATTCGAACCCGTGTAAACGGCTTTGCAGGCCGGTGCCTAGCCGCTCGGCCACGCCACCGTGTGGATTGACCCCACGTGCTGCACGCCTTCCTGAGAAGACCTGCTGCACTCGAGCGGATGACGAGACTCGAACTCGCGACCCCAACCTTGGCAAGGTTGTGCGCTACCAACTGCGCTACATCCGCATTTCGTTCCCGGTTGTCCCGGGCACTCATGAAACATTAGCCGAAGATCTGCACTCCGCCAAACCGGCAGCGAATCTCGCGCGTGTCTCGCCGAGTGGTCTTCACCGCCCCGAAGCGTCCGGTAGTATCGGTTGACGTACCCCACAGGTATGGGCGATTGGCGCAGTTGGTAGCGCGCTTCCTTCACACGGAAGAGGTCATCGGTTCGAGTCCGGTATCGCCCACTATCCAGCCCCCGGTCCTTCCGGGGGCTTTTCTGTTGCATCGCCACGCGCCCCGCGAGGTTTCTGAGAACTTGCTATGGTCGAAAGACGCTCGTCCCCCGAGCGATGATCACCGGCCCACCGTGATCTCACGCGTCAGATGCCCGAACGCTCGCCGACGCGATCCACGAATCCCGTTCGAGGATGCACTGCTGTTCGGTGCGCCCGGAAACGGCCGTCCCGAAAGGAGCCGCACCCCGGGCCACTCGTCTGTGTGCTGCGATGCGCCTCAGTGGTCCAGGTTCGTTCTCACCATGTCGACCGCTTACCGCAGCCCCCGCAATCCCCAACACCAGACGACGCAGTACTCCCCCACCTAGCGGGACTCGTTCTCCATCGACAGGCGGCATCGCCGCATCACGACGAGAAAGCGAGTACCCGGTGGAAGAATTCACCACACTGTCAGGCCCGATCGTGGTCCTGCTCATGCTGCTGTTCTTCGGCGGCAGCCTCTACATGTCCATCCGCATCTCCCGAAGAAGGGAGAACGCCGACGGATACATGACCGGCGGCGGCAAGATCGGCTTCGGCATCTCGGCCGCGTCGATGACGGCCACCTGGATCTGGGCATCCTCGATGTACGCCTCTGCGACATCCGGATACACCTACGGCATCTCCGGGCCCATCCACTACGGCCTCTGGGGCGCGCTGATGATCCTGCTCATCTACCCCTTCGGGCGACGCATCCGCAAGGTCGCGCCCCACGCGCACACCATCGCCGAAGTGATGTTCGCCCGGCACGGGCGCTCGAGCCAGCTCATGCTCGCCGGCTCCAACGTGCTCGGGAGCCTGATCAGCCTCACATCGAACCTGATCGCCGGCGGGGCGCTGGTCGCGATGCTGTCGCCCTTCACGTTCACGCAGGGCATCGTCGCCATCGCGATCGGTGTCCTCGCCTACACGCTGTGGTCCGGTTTCCGGGCCTCCGTGCTGACGGACTTCGCGCAGGTCATCGCCATGCTGGGGGCGGTCGCGATCATCGTCCCGGTGATCTTCTTCGCCGCGGGGGGACCCGAGTTGTTCGTCACGGGCGCGTCGAACCTCACGCCGCAGCAGGGAGACTTCTTCTCCTCGGATGCGTTCTTCAACCAGGGAGCGCCGTACATCGCGGCCGTGCTGGCCTATGCCATCGGGAACCAGACCATCGCGCAGCGTCTCT
The DNA here is from genome assembly GCF_052115285.1 of Microbacterium sp. 2RAF4. Classification (NCBI taxonomy): domain Bacteria; kingdom Bacillati; phylum Actinomycetota; class Actinomycetes; order Micrococcales; family Microbacteriaceae; genus Microbacterium; species Microbacterium sp. 2RAF4. The sequence goes on from NZ_JBFRGI010000001.1 coordinate 465,545, forward strand.
TCGCGGTCCGCGAGGACCTGATCAAGAAGACGTTCGTCACTGCGACCTTCGGCTACGGCGCATCGATCATCGGTATCGGCATGCTGGGCGTGCTCGCCCTGTACGCCGGAGTCCAGCCCATGGACGGCGATGTGAACAACCTGATCCCGCAGATGGCGTCGACCTATCTGCCGCCGCTGCTGATCTGCGTGTTCTTCGTCATGATCATCGGATCGCTGTCCTCCACTGCGGATGCCGACATGACAGCGCTCTCGTCGATCATGATGGCCGACGTCTACGGACAGAACATCGCGGGGAAGAAGAACGCGAGCCCGAAGACGATGCTGCTCGTCGGCCGACTCACGATGATCGGTGCGACGGCCGCTGCGCTCTGCTTCGCGTCGATGCAGTTCAACATCCTCGACCTGCTGGTCTTCGTCGGCGCGATGTGGGGAGCACTCGTCTTCCCCGTCATCGCGAGCTTCTACTGGGATCGCGTCACGAACTCCGCGTTCAGCATCGCCGTGATAGCCGCCCTCGCCGCATTCCTACCGGTGCGTTTCGAGTGGATCTCGCTATCCGGCGGTTGGGGGCTCGTGAGTGACATCCTGTCGGTCATCGGGATCGGGGTGGTCCTCGCCCTGATGTCGTTCGGCTTCTTCGGCCTGCGGGTGGCACTGATCGTCGGCGTGCTCGCCACCGTCATCTCGGCCCCGTTCGCGATCGGCTTCCTCCACGAGTACCCGGTGCTGTCGGGCTCGCTGGTGGCCTACGCGGTGAGCACGCTCGTCTGCGTGGGGCTCACCATGTTGAACAGGACGAGGAGATTCGACTTCGACCTGATCAAGGAACGCACCGGCAGCTTCGACACCGTGGCGGTCGCGCCGACCGCCGATGTGAAGGGCGACAACACGCTCGCCGGAAAGGACGCCTGATGGAGACCCTGCTGTTGACCGCCTACGTGCTGGTGTGGCCGATCATCGTCGTCGGCGTGCTCACCGTCGTGATCCGCGCTTTCGTGAGAGATGCCAAGGAAGCGAAACGCGAAGGACGCGACATCATCTGACGACCGAGGACCCCGCTCAGGCAACGACGATCGCCTGTGCGGGGTCTTCGGGGTACTGACCGTAACTCCCGGCCTCAGACGACCAGGCATAGCGTCGAGTCATGACCACTCACCTCACACTGAACAACGGCGTCGCGATGCCCGCACTGGGTTTCGGTGTCTTCCAGACTCCCCCCGTCGAGACCGCGGACGCCGTCGCTTCCGCTCTCGAGGTCGGATACCGACTCATCGACACCGCGGCGGCATACGGGAACGAACGCGGCGTGGGCGACGCGCTCCGGGGGTCGGGTTTCCCGCGCGACGAGGTCTTCATCGAGACGAAGGTCTGGATCTCCGACTACGGGTATTCGGAGACGCTCCACGCGTGGGAGAAGAGCGTCCGCAAGCTGCAGGTCGACGTGATAGACCTCTTCGTCCTCCACCAAGCCCTTCCCGGCGAGTTCGATCGCACCATCAGCGCCTACAGGGCTCTCGAGGCCCTGCTCGCGGAGGGCAAGGTCCGAGCGATCGGCGTGAGCAACTTCATGGTGCCCCATCTCGAACTGCTGCTCGCAGAGACCACCGTCGTGCCGGCGGTGAACCAGATCGAGGTGCACCCGTACTTCTCGCAGAAGCCGCTGCAGCGGTTCGGCACGGAGCACGGCATCCTCACCCAGGCATGGTCGCCGATCGGCGGCATCACGTCGTACCGAGGAGACGAATCCCGGAGCACGTTCAACGACCCCGTGATCCGTGCGATCGCCGAGGCGCACGGCAAGACGGCCGCTCAGGTGATGTTGCGCTGGCATCTCCAGAACGGCGTCCAGGCCATTCCTAAGTCCGTCACGCCCGCTCGCATCACCGAGAACTTCGATGTCTTCGACTTCGTCCTCAGCGCCGATGAGATCAGCCGCATCGACGATCTGGACTTCGGTGTGCGCGGTGGACCTGAGCCTGAGGCCATCACGCTTGAGGCGTTCGGGCGCGAGATTCCCGAAGAGTGAGGTCGGCGCCGGCCGCCGCGCTACTCGATCTGGACACGGACGACGCGGTCGTCGCCTTCGCGCGGATCGCCACGCCCGTCCGTGTTGTTCGTGAGGATCCAGAGCGACCCGTCCGGAGCGACCGCGACGTCACGCAGCCTCCCGAGCGCGCCGACGAAGTGCTCCTCGACGCTGCGGAGGTCGGAGAGCGGCACACTCCGAAGTCGCTCTCCTCGGAGGTTCGCGATGAAGATCGATCCCGATGTCATCGCGATGCCACTCGGACTCGCGATGTCCGGCTGCCACTGCTGGACGGGATCGATGAATTCGTCGCGATCGGCGATGCCCTCGACCGTCGGCCACCCGTAGTCGCCGCCCGGGATGATCACGTTCAGTTCGTCCCAGGTGTCCTGCCCGAACTCACTCGCATACAGGATGCCGTCCTCATCCCACGCGAGCCCCTGCGGGTTGCGGTGGCCGAAGCTGTAGACGGGTGATCCGGCAACAGGATTGTCCTGTGGGATCTCCCCGTCGGGCGTGATGCGGAGGATCTTCCCTGCCAGCGAGTCCAGGTCCTGTGCGCCATCGCGATCTCCTGCGTCTCCGACCGTGACGTAGAGCATGCCGTCCGGGCCGAAGGCGATCCGTCCGCCGTTGTGGTTCCCCGCGGCCGGGAGATCGGAGAGGATCGTCTCCGACCGGCCGAGCTCCATCGCCCCCGGCAGCCCCGACAGGGCGAAACGCTGCACCCTGTTCTCGTCGGCGGCCGTCGAATACGTGTACAGCCACGCATCCCGTACCGCGATGCCGAGGAGCCCGCCCTCGCCGCGCGGCTCGACTCCGGGAACCACGCCGACCTCACGCAGCGCCCCCTCTTCCGAGACCTCGACGATGCGGGCGGTGTCACGTTCACTGATCAACGCGACGTCTCCGGAGAAGGCGATGGACCAGGGGGCCGCCAGACCTTCCGCGATCGTCGTGACTTCGCCGAGTGACATCTGCCCGGACTCCGCAGGGCGCGTCGGGGCCGGTGGCGTGGGATTGGTCGGCGCGCACGCGACAAGTGCGATCGCACCAAGCCACAGGGCAAGCGACGTCTTCACCATCCGCACTGCCGCCACCATCCTCGCTCCCTCCGCCGATGGACTCGACACTATTCGCGTCGCAGGCCAGGGAGAAGGCCGCGTGTCCGAGGCGGCGCGTAGCCTGCCACGGTGTCGTCCGAACTCACGCTCCCGGGTCCGTGCGCCCTCTGCGGGAACGCGCGGGGCATCCGCCGAGACGGTGCCTTGTGCTGCACCTCCTGCGGCTGGCGCTACGGTGACGCTCCCGATCCCGACCTCCACCTCCCCCGGGTCGACGTGGTCTACTACATCCGCTTCGACCGCCGCGTGAAGATCGGCACGAGCCGCCGTCCGCGGCAGAGATTGGCGAGCATCCGGCATGAAGAGCTCCTCGCCTTCGAGCGCGGAGGGCGATCTGTCGAGCAGCAACGCCACAGGGACTTCGCCGGCATCCGTGAAGGAGGCGAATGGTTCACGTTCACGGATGAGCTCCGCACCCACGTCGCCGCGCTCCAGCGGGAGGGCGATCCCTGGCGGCTCTATGGCCGCTGGGTGAGCGACGCGCTCCGCGGCGTCGAAGGCACACGGGACTAGCCGGACATGACGATGCCGGGCGACTGCTTCGGGAAGTCCAGTCGCCCGGCACCGCGTCCGGGGGTGGGGTCAGGCCGTCGCGGCGCGTCCCCGGGCGGTCGCGGGCTGCGGCTGGGAGAACAGCACCACGAGGATCACGGCGACCCCGACCACGACGTGCGGGAGCCAGACGTTGAGCGCCTCACCGGCGAATCCGAAGATCCACGGCGAGAGAGCGAGGAACAGACTGGCGACGATGTCGAACACGAGGTGGACGGGCATCGGGATGAATCCGAAGGGGCCCCACTCGTACTTCGTGAAGAGGCTGTAGACGATCAGACCGACGCCGAGCACGATCGGGATGATGACCGCTGCTCCGCCGACGCTCGCGAAGCCGAACAGCCAGGGGGCGGCGATGAGCGCGATGCCGACGATGTAGTCGAGGACTCCGTGGACCTTGGTGGGGATGAAACGCATGATTCCTCCTTGGGTGGCGCCGCTTTTCGCGACTCACCGATGGTTCGAAGCACACGTCCGATCGGATTGCTCCCCGGTTCATGCGATTTCTCCGCGTCGGAGGCAGCCGAGACCTCAGCCGTCGACGGACCAGCCGTAGCGCCGTGCGAGAGCTGCTCCGACACGGTCGTAACGGCGGCGGTCGAGGACAGCGGCCTCGCGACGCAGCCCGCGCTCGTGCACGCTGTACAACTGTTCGATGTCCACCCAGGACTCTCGGCCCTGAGAATCCCACGCGCCCGACCCGATCGAGAGGTAGTCGTGCTCCCCGTCGTGCGGCTTGCTGGTCATCCGCACCGCGTAGACGCGATCGGCGGACTCACGCCCGATCACGAGCACGGGGCGGTCTTTCCCGCGCCCGTCGTTCTCCTCGTACGGGACCCAAGTCCAGACGATCTCGCCTGCATCCGGTGCGCCGTCCCGCTGCGGCGCGTAGGCCACTCGCAGACTCCGGATGCGCCCCGGGTCGATGCGTACGGTCTCCGTGCCGCGACCGCGTCCGCGATCCGCGTCCCGCTCCGAACGCGAGGCACCCTCCTGAGGGGTGCGTAGACGCGCGTCCGGGCGCCTCGGACCTGATGTCCGAGACGCCCGGCCGGAGCCCACTGCCTTGAGCAGGATCTCCGCGAGTGTTGCCAGGATGCCGTTGGTCTTGCTCACACGGTCACCCTAACCGCAGATCACGCGTCGGCGAGTGCGTAGCCCTCCTCGCCGTGCACGACCTGGTCGACACCGGCGATCTCGTCTTCGTTCGTGACGCGGAAGCCGATCGTCTTCTGGATGGCGAAGCCGATGATGAAGGCCACGACGAACGAGTAGATCAGCACGCCGAGGGCGGCGATCAGCTGCACGGCGAGCTGGCGCGCATCCCCACCGACGAACAGTCCGGTCTCGGTGGCGAAGAACCCGAGGTAGAGCGTTCCGATGAGGCCGCCGACGAGGTGGATGCCCACGACATCGAGCGAGTCGTCGAAGCCCAGACGGAACTTCAGCTCGATGGCGAGTGCGCAGACGACACCGGCGAGTGCGCCGAGCAGCAGGGCCCAGCCCGGCGTGAGGTTGGCGCATGCCGGGGTGATCGCGACCAGACCGGCGACGGCTCCCGAGGCGGCGCCGACCGAGGTGGGCTTGCCGTCCTTGATCTTCTCGACCAGGATCCAGCCGAGGATGGCTGCGGCGGTCGCACCCAGAGTGTTCAGACCGATGAGTCCCACACCGCCCATGTCCTCCGCGAGCCACTCGGCGCCGGCGTTGAAGCCGAACCAGCCGAACCACAGCAGGGCGGCACCGAGGAGCGTCAGCGGCACGTTGTGCGGCTTCAGGATGCCCTTCTGGAAGCCGATGCGCTTGCCGAGGACCAGAGCCAGGGCCAGGGCCGCGGCACCCGCGTTGATGTGCACGGCCGTTCCGCCGGCATAGTCGATCACGCCGATGCCGCTGTCCTCACCGAAGAGCGTGGTGCCGAGGTTCATGATCCAGCCACCGCCCCAGACCCACGCGGCCACGGGGAAGTAACCCACCGTCGCGAAGATACCGGCGAAGATCAGCCAGCTGCCGAACTTCGCGCGATCCGCGATCGCCCCGGAGATCAGGGCGACGGTGATGATCGCGAAGGTGGCACCGTAGGCGACGCCGAGGAGAGCGACGTTCGACCCCTCGCCTGCGGCCAGGCTCGACAAGCCGAAGTCGGCGAACGGGTTGCCTGCGAAGGCGGTCGGGCTGTCGACGGCGCTCATCGAGAAGCCGAAGAGAATCCACAGCACGGCGACGAGTCCGATGGAGCCGAAGCTCATCATCATCATGCTGACGACGCTCTTCGCCTTGACGAGACCGCCGTAGAAGAAGGCGACGCCGGGCGTCATGAGCAGCACCAGCGCTGTCGCGGTGATCGCCCACGAGATGTTGCCGGGAGCATCCATAGGAAAACCTCACATCCGAAGTAATTGAGAGCTTCAGTGTGACGACCTGCGGTTTCGCCAATGCGTGAGGTTTGTTTCCCCGCTGTTACAGCGCGGCTCCGCCCGTGAACATCGCGTTACGCGCGCCTCCGGGCTTACGCAGAATGTGTCAGGGCGTTGAGTCGGGAGATGGCGCGCAGGTACTTCTTGCGGTACCCGCCGGCGAGCATCTCGTCGGAGAACACCGCATCGAGGCCGAGCCCGGTGGCGAGGATCGGGATCTGCGCGTCGTACACGCGGTCGACGAAGGCGACGAAGCGCAATGCCTCCGACTGATCGGTCAGCCGACGGACGTCGCGCACACCCACGCCGCCGAGGCCGTCGATGAGTCGGATGTAGCGCGACGGATGCACCTGTGCGAGGTGGCGGATCAGATCGTCGAAGCGGTCATCAGACGCGGCGCCTGTCGCCGCAGCTGCCGCGACGGCCGCAGCGTAGGCGTCGTCGTCGAGCACCACGGCGTGACCGTCGAGGGCGCGCTGGCGGAAGTCGACGCCGTCGATGCGCAGCGTCTGGAAGCTGTCGGACATGGCATGGATCTCGCGCAGGAAGTCCTGTGCGGCGAAGCGTCCCTCACCGAGTGCGTTGGGAGGGGTGTTCGAGGTGGCGGCGAGCCTGGTGCCAGTCGGAACGAGCTCGCCCAACAGGCGCGTCATGACCATCGTGTCGCCCGGGTCATCGAGCTCGAACTCGTCGATGCACAACAGGTCGGCGCCCTTGAGCAGGTCGACGGTGTTCTTGTAGCCGAGCGCGCCGACGAGGGCGGTGTACTCGATGAACGAGCCGAAGTACTTCCGACGAGCCGGCATCGCGTGGTAGATCGAGGCGAGCAGGTGTGTCTTGCCCACACCGAATCCACCGTCGAGGTAGACGCCCGGTTTGAGCTCCGGCTCCTTCTTCGCCCGACTGAACAGACCTCCGCGCTTCACGGGGGCACCTCGTCCGGCGAAGCGCATCAGCGTCTCCTTCGCCTCTTCCTGCGAGGGGTAGGCGGGGTCCGCGCGGTAGCTGTCGAACGTCGCAGTGTCGAACTGCGGCGGCGGCACCAGGCTCGCCAGCATCTCGGGTCCGCTGACGGTCGGCTGGCGCTCGGTGAGGTGCACGATTCCCGTGCGGCTGGTCGGGTCGGTCATCACGGTCCTGGATCAGGTGCTCACCTGTGTCGAAGTCTTACGAATCGGGCGCAGGGTGCTCGGCGGGGATCTATCGTCGAAGGGACGGAACAACACTACGCCGTCTGCAGCAGCACCCTCGTCCGCTCAACGCTTCGGAGACCCCATGGCCATCGAGTTCGATTCCTCCTCCCCCAAGTTCGCCGAGTACGCCGAGCCGGGCCGCCTCGTGACCACGCAGTGGCTCGCGGAGCGGCTGGGGACCCCCGGCCTCGTGGTGGTCGAATCCGATGAAGACGTCCTGCTCTACGAGACCGGCCACATCCCGGGAGCGGTGAAAGTGGACTGGCACACCGAGCTCAACGACCCGGTGGTGCGTGACTACGTCGACGGCGAGGGCTTCGCCGAACTGCTCAGCCGCAAGGGCATCGCCCGTGACGACACGGTCGTGATCTACGGCGACAAGAACAACTGGTGGGCCGCCTACGCCCTCTGGGTGTTCTCCCTGTTCGGCCACGAGGACGTGCGCCTGCTCGACGGCGGACGTGACCGCTGGATCGCCGAAGGACGGGAACTCACCCGGGAGGCGACCTCCCGGCCGGCCACGGAGTACCCCGTGGTCGAGCGCGACGACTCCGTGATCCGCGCCTACAAGGAAGACGTCCTGGCGCACATCGGCAGCCCTCTGATCGATGTGCGCTCGCCCGAGGAGTACTCCGGTGAGCGCACCACGGCACCCGCGTACCCCGAGGAGGGGACGCTGCGAGCGGGGCACATCCCCACCGCGCAGAGCGTGCCGTGGGCGAAGGCGGTCGCGGAAGACGGCGGTTTCCGCCCCCGGGCCGAGCTCGACGCGATCTACCGTGACGGCGCCGGCCTGAATGACGGCGACGACGTCGTCGCCTACTGCCGTATCGGTGAGCGGTCGAGCCACACCTGGTTCGTGCTCAAGCACCTCCTCGGGTTCGAGAACGTCCGCAACTACGACGGTTCCTGGACGGAGTGGGGCAGCGCAGTGCGCGTGCCGATCGTCGCGGGCTCAGAGCCGGGTACCGTCTGAGCGTGTGACAATGACAGGGATGAGCACGAGCGACGTTCCTGACACCCTTGCCGAGATCCGCGAGGGATTCCTGGAGACCCCGGAGTCGGATCGGCTCCTCCTGCTGCTCGAGTTCTCGGACGAGCTCCCGGACGTCTCCGACGAGGTCGCGGCGCACCCCGAGATGTACGAGCGGGTCGCAGAGTGCCAATCTCCCGTGTACATCCACGTCGAGGTGCAGGACGACATCGTGACCATGCATGCGACGGCGCCTCCGGAGGCGCCGACCACCCGCGGGTTCGCGAGCATCCTGGTGCAGGGGCTCACCGGACTCACCGCCGATGAGGTGCTCGCCATCCCGAACGACTACCCGCAGTCGATCGGCCTCACCAGAGCCGTGTCGCCGTTGCGTATCGGAGGCATGACCGGGATGCTGATGCGGGCGAAGAACCAGGTCATGCAGAAGCGCTGAGACCCTTGGCGTCGAGCCAGTCCGTGATCGCGGTGGTCCATCCGGTCTGGTCGTAGTTCCACAGCTTCGTGTGACGGGCGACCGCGAACTTCGGCATCGTCACGAGGTCGGGGCGCGCGTTCTGAAGGGCATGGGACGAATCCGCTGGCACGAAGCCGTCGTCGTCGCTGTGCAGGATCAGGATCGGTGCGGTCAGTTCTTCCGCCCGGGCGACCATGTCCAGGCGATCGAAATGGATCGGCTCGTCTGCGCCGCTGAGGCGCGCGGTGAGAGGCATCTGCAGCGCCCCCATGGCGAGCTCGGGCAAGGGCGGCCGCACTCCGGCGAGCTTCGCCTGGAACCGCAGCACCGTGCGCCAGTCGACGACAGGGGACTCGAGGATGATCCCCGCGATGCGGTCTCTGTGGCCCGAACTCACCGCGGCCTGCAGCGAGACCGCTCCCCCCATCGACCAGCCCATCAGGATGACCTGCTCTGCGCCGTGTCGGAGCGCGTACGCGATGGCGGCATCGACGTCACGCCACTCCGACGCCCCGAGCGCATACGCACCGGCCCTGGTGCGGGGAGCCTCGCCATCGTTGCGGTATGACACCACCAGGGTCGGAAGACCCGCGGCGTGCATGACCGGCACGGCGCGAAGGCACTCCGCCCGTGTCGCTCCTCGGCCGTGCACCTGGATCACCCACGTCGACGACGATGCAGGGAAGTACCAGGCAGGGCACGGGCCCGCGGGAGAACCGATCAGAAGGTTCTCCCACTGCAGGTGCAGCTCGCTCGGAGTGGAGTAGTAGTAGCCGCTGAATGCCGCAGCGCGATCCACTCGCGCACCGGGTTCGATCTGCGTGAGCAGCTTGCGTCGCACGGTCGTGCTGTCTGCACTGAGCACCGCACCGAGCTTGACGTAGCCGTACGTCCCTGTCGTGAACAGGCCGTAGCGCCCGGGGAGCTCGGTGTCGGGAGTGCGCTGCAGTTCGATGGTCTGCGCACCGGTATCGACCGCGAGGATCTGCGTATCGGTCGGTCGGCGCATCGGGGTGACGACCCGACGGGCTACCGCGAACACGACGAGAGCGAACGCTGCCCCGAAGGCGAACAGCGCGGGGACAAGGAGCGTAACGGCGTGCCTGAGACTCTTCATCGCTTCCTGACTCTAGCCTGTTGCCGTGACCGCACACCCCGAGGCCGGGACGCCTTTCGAGAGCGCCGTGGCCGAACTGCGCGAGACCGAGTTCCGCGATGACATCACGGTACGCGAGATCGCCACGCCACAGGGCCTCGCACCCTTCGCCATCGCCCTCGCCGCCGACGTGCGCCCGGAGAGCGACGGCGAGTCGGTGTACGGCACTGGCCGGTTCGTCCTGCTGCACGATCCGGACGAGCCCGGCGCATGGGGCGGCTCGTGGCGCATCGTCATCTTCGCGCAGGCTCCACTGGAGACCGAGATCGGCACCGATCCCCTGCTCGCCGACGTCACCTGGTCGTGGTTGGTCGATGCGCTCGATTCGCGGGATGCGGTCTATCACTCGGAATCGGGGACGTCGACGAAGACGCTGTCGAAGGGATTCGGCGGGCTCGCCATCGAAGGCGACGGCGCGCAGATAGAATTGCGTGCGTCCTGGACTCCGGAGGGCCCGTTCCGACCGCACGTCGAAGCATGGGCCGAGCTGGTCGGAATGCTGGCGGGACTTCCGCCCGGCTCCGAGGGCATCGCCGTGATCGGCGCGCGAAAGGCTGTACGTGACTGAATACTCCGTGATCTCGGATGCTGAGGAGTTCCGCGCGGCCTGCGCCGTGCTCGCTGCGGGCACCGGCCCCGTCGCCGTGGACGTGGAACGCGCGTCCGGCTTCCGTTACTCGCAACGCGCCTATCTGGTGCAGGTGTTCCGGCGCGATGCCGGGGTCTTCCTCTTCGACCCGCCGGCCATCGGCGACTTCGCTCCTCTCCAGGAGGCGATCGGAGACGTCGAGTGGGTTCTGCATGCCGCGAGCCAGGACCTGCCCTCACTGCGGGAGCTGCGCCTCGAGCCTCCGGTGATCTTCGACACCGAACTCGCGTCCCGTCTGCTCGGGCACGAGCGGGTCGGACTCGGCGCCGTCGTCGAGGACACGCTGGGCATCACGCTGAAGAAGGAGCACTCGGCGGCCGACTGGTCGACGCGTCCGCTCCCCGACTCCTGGCTCGAGTATGCCGCGCTCGACGTGCTGCACCTGATCGATGTCCGCGATGTCCTCGTGCTCGAGCTGGGGGAGCAGAACAAGACGGAGTACGCCGCCCAGGAGTTCGCCGCCACTCTCGCCCGCGCGCCCAAGCCACCGAGGGAAGACCCCTGGCGCCGGCTCAGTGGCCTGCACCAGGTGCGCGGTGCTCGCAACCTCGCGGTCGCACGTTCGCTCTGGCAGGCCCGTGAGGCCTACGCACAGGACCAGGACGTCTCCCCCGGCCGGCTCGTTCCCGACCGTTCACTCGTCGCCGCAGTGATGGCCAACCCTCCGTCGAAGCAGGCCCTCGCCGGCATCAAGGAGTTCCAGGGCCGCGCGAGCCGCACGCAGCTCGACAGGTGGTGGCAGGCGATCGTCGATGGGCGGGCATCGGAAGAGCTCCCGCGCGAGCGTGTCCCGAGCGACACGCTTCCTCCCCCGCGCGCATGGGCCGATCGCAACCCCGAAGCGGATGCGCGGCTCAAGGCCGCGCGTCCTGTCGTGGAAGCCATCGCCGAGGAGTTGGGGATGCCGACCGAGAACCTCCTCACCCCGGAGTACCTCCGCCGCGTGGCATGGGATCTCCCCGGTGAGACGGCGGAGGAGATCGGGGATGCGCTGGCAGCACTCGGAGCCCGCCCCTGGCAGATTGAACAGACCGCACAGAAGATCGCGGCCGCCTTTGTAGAGGCGGCGCAAACGCCCGACAGCACCTCCGCACCCGCTTCGTAGGTTCGAACCAACCGATTCCTCCCTGTTTCCCGGGCTTCATAGACTGAGGCCACGCACTAACTTGGAGGCAGAGTGGCCGAGATCTCGGACGTCTTCTTCGTCGATGGAGTACGCACCCCTTTCGGGCGCGCCGGCGAAAAGGGCATGTACTGGAACACCCGCGCGGATGACCTCGCCGTCAAGGCGACCATCGGCTTGATGGAGCGCAATGCCTCCGTCCCGGCCGACCGCATCGACGACGTCGCCATCGCGGCGACGAGCCAGACCGGCGACCAGGGGCTGACGCTCGGGCGCTCGGTGGCGATCCTCGCGGGCCTTCCGCAGACGGTGCCCGGCCTCGCGGTCGAGCGCATGTGCGCCGGCGCGATGACCAGCGTCACCACGATGGGCGCATCGATCGGTGTCGGCATGTACGACTTCGCCCTCGCCGGCGGCGTCGAGCACATGGGGCACCACCCGATCGGCGGGAACGCCGATCCGAACCCGCGGTTCGTGGCGGAGAAGATGGTCGACCCCGGTGCGCTCAACATGGGTGTCACGGCTGAGCGCATCTTCGACCGCTTCCCGCACCTCACCAAGGAACGCTCCGACCGCTTCGGCATGTTGAGCCAGCACAAGGTGCAGGCGGCATACGACGCAGGCAAGATCCAGCCCGACCTCGTGTCCGTGGCGATCAAGGGTGCCGACGGCGCCTGGGGCCTCGCCACCGAGGACGAAGGTCGACGCCCGCAGACCACGATGGAAGACCTCGCCGCGCTGAAGACGCCGTTTCGCCCGCACGGACGCGTCACCGCAGGCACCTCGTCCCCTCTCACCGACGGCGCGACGATGTCGCTGCTCGCCGGTGGTGGTGCGGTCAAGGAGTTCGGACTGGCACCGAAGATGCGGATGGTCTCGTTCGCGTTCGCCGGGGTCCAGCCCGAGATCATGGGCATCGGCCCGATCCCGTCGACCGAGAAGGCCCTCAAGAGAGCCGGTCTCACGATCGACGACATCGGTCTCTTCGAGCTCAACGAGGCCTTCGCCATCCAGGTGATCTCCCTGCTCGACCACTTCGGGATCGCCGACGACGATCCGCGTGTCAACCAGTGGGGCGGCGCCATCGCCCTCGGGCACCCGCTCGCCGCGTCCGGTGTGCGCCTCATGATCCAGCTCGCGGCGCAGTTCGCCGAGCGTCCCGACGTCCGCTACGGCCTCACCGCCATGTGCGTGGGTCTCGGCCAGGGCGGTTCGGTCATCTGGGAGAACCCGCACTACGACGGCAAGAAGAAGAAGTGAGCGCGAACGTGACCGACTACGACGACATCGACTTCTCCCCCATCCAGGCGCTCACCGAGGGCGAGGTCATCACACAGTCGCCGGTGCGCGACATCCGTCTCGCCTCCGGCAAGGTGCTGGCACTGATCACGCTCGACAACGGCCGCGATCACACCCGCCCGAACACGCTCGGACCCGCGACGCTCACCCAGCTGGGCGAGACACTCGACAGCCTCAAAGCCAGGGCAGCGACCGGCGAGATCCAGGCGGTCGGCATCACCGGCAAGCAGTACATCATGGCGGCCGGCGCCGATCTCTCGGACATCAGCAAGGTCGGGTCCAGGGACAACGCGCGCCTCATCGCGCAGTTGGGCCACAAGGTGCTCGGCAAGCTCGGCGACCTCGGTGTGCCGTCCTTCGCGTTCGTGAACGGACTCGCGCTCGGCGGCGGGCTGGAGATCGCGCTGAACTCCACATACCGCACGGTCGACGCCTCGGCGGCGGCAGTGGCGCTTCCCGAGGTCTTCCTCGGCATCATCCCCGGCTGGGGTGGCGCCTACCTGCTGCCGAACCTCATCGGTATCGAGAACGCGCTCGAGGTGGTCATCTCGAACCCGCTCAAGCAGAACCGCATGCTGAAGCCGCAGCAGGCGTTCGACCTCGGGATCTTCGACGCGATCTTCCCCGCGGCGAACTACCTCGAGAACTCGCTCTCCTGGGCGGATGCGGTACTCGGCGGCACGAAGGTCGAGCGCAAGAACGAGCCGGGCAAGCTCGAGCGCCTCACCAAGTGGCCGATCGCGATCAAGATGGCGCGCGGCATGCTGGAGTCGAAGATCGGCACCGTGCCGAAGTCGCCGTACGCCGCCCTCGAGCTGCTCGACAAGGCGAAGAGCGGCACCAAGGCGGAGGGCTTCGCCCGCGAGGACGAGGCGCTGGCGGAACTCGTGACCGGGGACCAGTTCGCCGCGTCGATGTACGCGTTCGACCTGGTGCAGAAGCGTGCGAAGCGTCCGGTCGGTGCGCCCGACAAGCAGCTCGCGAAGAAGGTCACCAAGGTCGGCATCATCGGCGCCGGTCTCATGGCCAGCCAGTTCGCACTGCTGTTCGTGCGCAAGCTCCAGGTGCCTGTGCTCATCACCGACCTGGATCAGGCACGCGTCGACAAGGGCGTCGCCTACATCCATGAGGAGATCGGCAAGCTCGAGGCCAAGGGACGTCTTGACTCCGACAGCGCGAACAAGCTGCGTGCGCTGGTCACCGGCACGACCGACAAGAGCCTCTACGCGGACTGCGACTTCGTCATCGAGGCCGTGTTCGAAGAAGTCGGCGTCAAGCAGCAGGTGTTCGGTGAGATCGAGAAGATCATCGCCGAGGACGCGATCCTCGCGACCAACACCTCCTCCCTGTCGGTCGAGGAGATCGGGTCGAAGCTCGCGCACCCGGAGCGTCTGGTCGGTTTCCACTTCTTCAACCCGGTCGCAGTCATGCCGCTGATCGAGATCGTGAAGACCCCGGTGACCGCCGACGCCGCGCTGTCGACGGCCTTCGTGGTCGCGAAGAACCTGGGGAAGAACGCGGTGCTCACCGCCGACGCCCCCGGCTTCGTCGTGAACCGGCTGCTCGCGAAGGTCATGGGCGAAGCCGCACGTGCCGTCTACGAGGGCACGCCGATCGCCGAGGTCGAGAAGGCCTTCGGACCCCTCGGACTCCCGATGGGCCCGTTCCAGCTGATCGACCTGGTCGGCTGGAAGGTCGCCGCCCACGTGCAGGACACGATGGTGCATGCGTTCCCCGACCGGTTCTACGCCAACGAGAACTTCCACGCGCTCGCCGAGCTCGACACGGTCGTGGAGAAGGACAAGGGCGGACGCGTCGTCGGCTGGAGCAAGCAGGCGGAGAAGGTCTTGAAGCCGGCGGTGGGCAAGACTCCGGCCACGGCCGCGACCATCCTCCAGCGCGTGCAGGACGGTCTGGCGCAGGAGATCAAGCTCATGCTCGACGAGGGCGTCGTCCCCGAGGTCGAGGACATCGATCTGTGCCTGATCCTCGGCGCCGGTTGGCCTTTCATCGACGGCGGCGCCTCGCCGTACCTCGACCGCGAAGGTGCATCCGAGCGGGCTTTCGGCGGCTCCTTCCACACCCCGCAGATCCGCGGCGTCGAAAGCCGCTGATCGCCGGACACGATCCCGCGAAGCGCCCCACAGGATTCTCAGCGAATCCGGTGGGGCGCTTCGTCGTCCGACGCCCCGACAAGCCCTAGCCTGGATCGATGATCTCTCGCCCGTCTCCGCGCACCGCCGAGCAGCCGATGGCCTTCAGCCGGCGCGAGTTCTGGCGCGGCGCCGTTGCGGCCTGGATCACCTTCAACGCCCTGTTCCTCCTGGTGACGACCGTCGTCCTCGCCATCATGTCGCGCTCCCTGCAGACCGTCTTCTCGATCCTGATCCTGGTGGCATGGTTCCAGCTGCTCTTCGTCGTGGCCACCTCCGCTCTGGCGACCGTCATCGGCAGCGGGGCCGCCGTCGTGCTGGGCCGGCTTCTGCGGACCACGGCGGGCATGCGGCGACACCTCATCGCTTTCGCAGGACTCGGTCTCGTAGTCGGAGGCGTCGTCATCGCGGTCGTCGGCACCTGGCCCACGAACCCGACCGGGGAGTTCGGGTCTTTGTTGACGAACATCACCGAGCCGTACATCGCACTTCCGCTACTGGGGATGAGCGCCGTCAGCGTCGCCTACGGCTGGTACTGGACAGCGTCACGGGCGCTGTCCGAAGACCCTGCACCGCATAGCCCTGTCATCGAGGCTCAGCTCTCCGGCTGAACCGGGCGCGCGTCGTCTTCACCGCGATGAGGCCAGTACGACAGCGCCCGCTCCGCCAGTGCGGTGATCGTGAGAGAGGGATTCACCCCGGGATTCGCGGGCACGGCGGCACCGTCGACAACGTGCAGGCCGGGGTGTCCCCAGACCCGGTGATACCCGTCGATGACACCGTCCGTGGGTGACGCCGAGATGACGGCACCGCCGAGGAAGTGCGCGGTGAGGGGGATGCCGAACACCTCCGGCCAGGATCCACGTGCAGCGGCGGGCACCCCGCCATCCGCCTCGACCCGCGCGGCGATCGCCGCCGCCGCCGCATGGGCCTGGGGCAGATAGCTCGGGTTCGGCTCCCCGTGTCCCTGTGCGCTCGTCATGATGAGGCGGCCGAAGCGGCGGCGCAGGGAGAGCGTCAGCGAGTTGTCCGCTGTCTGCATGACCAGCGCGATGATACCCCGCTCGCTCCAGCGGCGGAGGCTCCCGAGACGGAACTGCCGCACCGGGGAACGGAGCATCTGGGCGACCAGACTTCGCAGTCGCACCCCTATCGGGCGTCCACCGGGGACGATGACGGTAGCGAGTGCACCCATCAGGTTCGACCCTGGCCCGTAGCGGACGTTCTCGACGTGCGTCCGGTCGTCGACGTGGAACGACGTGGTGATCGCGACGCCGCGGGCGAGCTGCAGCGAGTTCGGGACGCTCACGGCCACCGCACCGTCGAGGGCCTCCGAGTTAGTGCGGGTGAGCCGACCTACGGCGTCCGAGACCCGCGGCAGAGCCCCGGACTCCTTCATCCGGTGCAGCAGCTGCTGCGTGCCCCAGGTGCCGGCAGCGAGCACGACCTGCCCGGCCGTCACGGTCTTCCGCGCATGGCGGAACCAGGCCCCGCTGCGCTGCGTTGTCACCGCGAACCCTCCTTCGGGGAGCTCACGCACCTCACTCACCGTGCGGAGGGCCTCGATCGCGACTCCGCGGCGCTCCGCGAGAGCCAGGTAGTTCTTCATGAGCGTGTTCTTCGCGCCGACGCGACAGCCCACCATGCAGTTGCCGCACAGTGTGCACCCGGTGCGATCGGGCCCCTCGCCGCCGAAGAACGGGTCCGGCGTGCGCTCCCCCGGCTTCCCGAACCAGACCCCGACCGGCGCGTGCCGGAACATCGAGCCGACGCCGAGATCGTCAGCGGCGCCGGCCATGATCCGCTCCACAGGGCCCGTGTGCGGGTACCGGTCGACGACTCCGAGCATCCTCTTGGCCGTCGCATAGTGCGGTGCCAGTTCGGGCTCCCACTCCGCGATGCCCTGCCACTGCGGGTCGGCGAAGAAAGCCGCGCCCGGCTGATACAGCGTGTTCGCGTAGTTGAGCGATCCGCCGCCCACCCCCGCCCCGGCCAGGATCATCACGTGCGGCAACCGGTGGATACGCTGCACACCGTAACAGCCGAGCGCTGGCGCCCAGAGGTAGCGGCGGACGTCCCAGCTGGTCTTCGCGAAGTCGTCGTCCTCGAGGCGGCGGCCCGCCTCGTAGACGCGAACACGGTAGCCCTTCTCCGCCAGTCGCAGAGCAGCGACCGAACCTCCGAAACCGGAACCCACGATCACGACATCCTCGTCGAACTCAGTCATCGCTCTCCTTCGGCACCATCATCGTCAGCGCGCCGGGAAGCACCGAGATGGTGCACTCATCCTCGCCGATGCGCTCGCCGTCCGCGTAGACCACGAGGCCGGGTGCCGACACCGTGACGGACCGGGCACGACGGTGCGCGACCTCACCGCGCGCGAGATGCGTTCCGCGCAGCAGCAGCGGGAAGAGACGCAGCAGGCGCATGCGGCCCAATGGCGCGACATGGACGATGTCGAGGAGTCCGTCGTCAGGGACTGCTCCGGCGCAGATCGGCATACCCCCTCCGTAGCTGGACGTGCTGCCGGCGGCGATCAGCGTGCCCGGCGAGCTCCTGGCGGCTTCCCCGTCGACGGCGATGCGGAAGTCCATTGTCCGCAATCGCGCGAGCTCGATGAGCAGCGCAAGGTAATAGCGAGGTGCGCCGTGCGACCAGCGGAGCCTGTTGGTGCGGTCGCTGACCTTCGCGTCGAAGCCCAGCGCCGCGATGGTCAGGAAGCTCCGGCTGCCCTTCGCCGTGCGAACGACACCGACGTCGATCGCTCGCGGCACGCCGATGAGGGCGAGTTCGGCGGCAGCCCGTGCGTCAGCACGCGGGAGCCCCAGGGCTCGGGCGAGATCGTTCCCCGTGCCCGCTGGCACCAGGACGACCGGGACGGAGGCGGCGCACACCGTGTCGAGCACTCCGGCCAGCGTGCCATCACCGCCCACGACCACGAGGAGACGAGGGCCGTCGGCCAGCGCGTCGACGGCGAGCCGGGCGGTGTCGGCGGCGGAGGCACCCGCGTACGTGCGCACCTCGGCACCGCGCTCCCGGAGAAATCGAACGGCTGCCTCCGCCGCTCGCCCGCCCCGGCCCTTTCCGGCGAAAGGGTTCGCGAGCACGGCGATGTGCTCGGACACGTCAGTGCGTCCGTTCTGCGGGGATCACGGCGCCGGGGTTGAGTATGCCCTCGGGATCGAGCTCCCTCTTGATGGCGGCGAGGATGCGGACCCCGGTCTCCCCGATCTCCTGACCGAGCCACGGCGCATGGTCCCGCCCGACCGCGTGGTGATGGCTGATCGTTCCCCCTGCGGTGATGATCGCATCGTTCACACGCGCTTTCACCGGCTCCCATGCACGGAGCATGTCGGTGCGGACTCCCGCGAGGACGGTGAAGTACAGAGACGCGCCGGTCGGGTAGATGTGGGAGACGTGGCACATGACGTAGGACTTGGCACCGATGTCCGCGAAGCCCTCCTTGAGTGCCGCCTCGACCGCCGAACGCAGCGCCTGCAGGTTCGACCACGTCGTCGCGGTCTCCAATGTCTCGCAGAAGACACCGGCGTCGAGAAGTGAATCGCGCAGATAAGGTCCGTCGAACCTGGTCCTGAGCCAGTCCTCTGCCGGGCCTTCCCCCGAGGAGGTCCCGCCCGCCGCGGCGAGGTGAGCGCCGGCATGGGCCCGTCGTTCCGCGATGTCCTCGCCCTCGTACACCGTGACCACGCTGGCACCCTTGGCCAGTGCCTTGCCGATCCGCCCGACCTGGGCGAGGCTGACAGCCGTCTCCGCTTCGTCGGAGAGCCGGATGACCGTCGGACCGCCGCTCAGCTGCGCGACACGACGGAGCCCCTCGGCTCCACTGGCGAAGTCCGGAAACGACCAGGCCTCGAACACCCTCGCGCGCGGGATCGGGTGAACGCGCACCCGCACCTCGGTGATCACGCCGAAGATGCCCTCGGAGCCGAGGAACACTCGGATCAGGTCGGGCCCTGCGGCAGAGCCCGGCGACCGCCCGAGCTCGATGTCGCCGGTCGGAGTGGCCACTCTGATCCCGGTCACCATCGTGTCGAAGCGCCCGTTCCCCGCGGAGTTCTGCCCCGAAGACCGAGCCGCCGCGAATCCGCCGATCGTGGCGTAGCGGAAGCTCTGGGGAAAATGACCGAGCTCGAACCCGCGCGCGGACAGCAGCGCCTCCGCCTCCGGACCCGTCGTTCCGGCCGCGAGGACGGCCTCGCCGCTGGTCTCGTCGAGCCGGACCATGCCGCTCAGCCGTCGCAGATCGAGACTGACCACCGCGTGATGCGCGCCCCGTTCCGGATCGAGCGCGCCGACGACGCTCGTCCCGCCACCGAAGGGGATGACGGCGACACCTTGCGCCGCCGCGGCATCGAGACACGCACGGACCTCGTCATGGTCGGCGGGGCGGACGACGGCGTCCGGTGCGTCCTGTCGTGCCTCGCGTCGTCGGAGCAGGTCGGGTGTCGAGCGCCCGCCCGCGTGACGGACGCGGGCCTCCGGTGTGTCGTCGACGTTCTCGAGGCCGACGGCGACGACGAACGCCGCACGGTCCTCCGCTGTCAGACGCGACGGGCGCAGCTGCACCTCCGAGAACTCGACGGCCGGAGCGGGCGTGCGGACACGACCCAACAGCATCGGCAGCAGAGCACGCACCGGCAGAGGCAGCCCCTTCGCCTTCGCCGGGTCGCCCCAGCCGTTCCACCTCATCAGCGGGTCCGCATCGACCCTGCCGTTCTCTTGGCCCATGCGTTACAGTGTGACACATCATGGAAGAACGTCAACCTCTTTGGGATGCCACGCAGACGAAGATCCTCGACGCGGCCGATGCGCTGATCGAGAGGCGCGGCGTGCACGGCGTCACCGTCGCGGAGCTCGCCCGGCGCGCAGAGCTGAGTCGGCCGACGATCTACCGCAATTGGAACGACGCCGACGACGTCGTCCGTGCAGCACTGCTGCGCCGTGTGACCGCCATCCTGAGCGCCTTCCCCGCGACTGCGGCCTCCAGGCCCGCCCTCGTCGACGACGTGCTGCGCTTCATCGGCCTGTTCCGGAGCGACGCCCTGTATGCACGACTGCTGGCCGACGAGCCGGAAGCGTTCACGCGATACACCCTGCAGCGCGTGGGTTCGAGCCAGCGCATGATCCTCGGGTGGCTGTCCGCAGCGATCGAAACCGCACAGCTCGACGGATCGGTGCGCGACGGTGCACCGCAGGAGATCGCCGTCATGCTGCTGCTCATCGCCCAGTCCGCGGTGCTCTCCCACGGAACGGTCTCCGATCTGATCTCGGAGTCAGCATGGGAGCGCGAACTGCGGGCCGCCCTCGACGGACTGCTGCGCCCATGATCAGGGAGCCATCCGCGCTCAATGTCGCGCGACGGAGGACGGAGCTCACGCTCGCAGCCGAGGAACGGGTCGACGTGCTCGTGATCGGCGGCGGCATCACGGGCGCGGGAGTCGCACTCGATGCTGCCTCTCGCGGACTCACCGTGACGCTGATCGAAGCCGAGGATCTGGCTTTCGGCACCAGCAGATTCAGCTCGAAGCTCGTGCACGGGGGCCTGCGCTACCTCGCCACCGGAGACTTCGCGACCGCGCGGGAGAGCGCGCACGAACGCCATCTCCTGATGACGTCGATCGCCCCTCACCTCATCCGCCCCCTCGGACAGCTCCTGCCGTTCTCGCAGGCCGTCACGCTCCGTCAGCGCGTCGCAGGCACTGTGGGCATGGGACTGGGCGATCTGCTGCGGATGCGCGCACATACCCCGCGTCGGGTCCTCCCTGCTCCCGCAGTGGTCTCCGCGCACACGGCCATGCGGTTGATGCCGGCCCTCGACCAGCGGGGCCTCCGCGGCGGGATGCTGTCGTATGACGGTCAACTCGTCGACGACGCGCGCCTCGTCACGACGGCGGCCCGCACCGCAGCGGCTCTCGGCGCCCGAATCCTCACCCGGGTCCGTGCCCTCTCCCTGCGCGCAGACGGAGCCTCGGTCGAGGAGGCGACGACGGGCGAGCGTTTCGAGATCCGTGCACGTGCGGTCGTCAACGCGACGGGGGTGTGGGCGGGAGCACTCGATCCGTCGATCACCGTGCGGCCGAGTCGAGGGACCCATATCGTGCTCGACGCCGCCGACCTCGGCGCTCCGTCGACGGCACTGACGATTCCCCACGAAGGGTCGATCAGCCGATACGTCTTCGCTCTGCCACAAGAACACGGACGACTGATCGTCGGACTCACCGACGAAGACTCACCCGGCGCGGTCCCGCGGGTCGCCCAGCCGACCGAGACGGAGATCGAGTTCCTCCTCCACAGCCTCAACCGTGTTCTCGCCACCGCCGTCCGACGCGATCAGGTTCGTGGCGCCTTCGCCGGCCTGCGGCCGCTTGTCGACAGCGGAACCGACTCGACGGCCGACATCTCCCGTCGGCACCTGGTGGCGGCATCGGAGTCGGGATTCATCTCGGTACTCGGCGGAAAACTGACGACCTATCGACGCATGGCCGAGGATGCCGTCGATCTCGCCGTCACGGCGCGGAGGCTGCCGTCGCGACAGAGCCGCACCGCGTCATTGCGGCTCGCGGATCGTGACGTCCCCTCATCGGACGAGCTGCTGGACCAGGCGACGGCGCTGACCGCGGCGGAGGTCGAGTACGCCGTTCGCGTGGAGGGGGCGATGACGGTCGACGATGTCCTCGACCGGCGCACGCGCATCGGACTCGTCGACGCAGATCGCTCCCGCTGTCGCCCTGCGGTCGAGTCCGTCGTGGCCCGGGCGATCTCCGAGCTTCTCTGAGACCGGATCACGGCGCGGTCGGAGCCGTCGCGTATCCACTGCACAGCCGGGCAGGGAACGTCCGGCGAACACCGCATGAAATCAGTGCGTGCAGGCCGCCCGACGACACGTCGGCACCCGGCGAACCTGCACAGTGGTGACATGGACATGCTCTTCACGATGCTGGGCGGCAAGGGGATGTCGGGCCTGCTGAAGACCGGAACGGCCATCCTCACCACTCTCCTGGTCCTCCCCGCTCTCCTCAAGCTCTTCATCGTCACGGTCGACGAGGGCTGGGCGGCGATCCGAACCCGCAACGGCAAACCCATCATCCGCAACCGCCCTCAACGGCGTCCGTCCCCGCGCGGTGGCGCGGTCGGCGAAGTCGTCGTGCTGGCCCCGGGCTCGCACGGGGCGTTCCCCCTGTTCTACTGGTACAAACTCGTCGACGTGCGGTGCCGCGCGACGGATCTGCCAGCGCGGGAGCTGAGCGGTGCGAGCGGTCATCAGCATCGCGTGCACGCCTCGTTCGAGTGGCGTCCCCTACCGACGGGGCACGATCTGCGCGTCTTCGAGTTGGACGTCGTGAACGTGAAGGAACGCGCCTCGAACATCGTCGGCGCGGCGCTGCGCGATGTGGTCCGCAGTCTCGAAGGAGCCGAGCTGCCGCACAACGATGAGATCAACACCCGGGTCGTCGCGGCCAGTGCCGACGAAGTTCGCCGCGCCTGCGGCGTCGAGCTGGTGCGCGTGATGGTCACCGGCGATGCGCTCACCGACGGCTATCTGCTGTCGACCGCGCTCCGAGACGTGGATCGCGGAGCCCAGGCCGTCGCTGCGCTGCACGCACTGAACTGATCTCCCCCGGCACTCCGCTGGAGCGAGGGCACTCCGCTGGAGCGAGGGCACTCCGCTGGAGCGAGGGCACTCCGCTGGAGCGAGCGCACCGTGGGCGGGGTCTCAGTGCCGTTCGTGCAAGGGAAGGTCGATCGTCCCGGTCTCGCCCGCGTGACGCGCCTTGGGGATGCGCGTCCCGAGCACCTGCGACACGATGTCCTGCGCGATCTTGGGTGCGGTGAGCCCCGCATCGGCGAGGATCTGATCGCGGGAGGCGTGATCGATGAACTCGTCGGGAAGACCCAGCTCGTCCACCGCCGTGTCGATCCCCGCCTCGCGAAGGACCTGCCGGACACGGGTGCCGATGCCGCCCACCCTGATCCCGTCCTCGATCGTGATCACGAGGCGATGGTGAGCCGAGAGCTCCACGATCGACGGCTGCACCGGGATCGCCCATCGCGGATCGATGACGGTGGCGCCGATGCCCTGCGCGCGAAGCCGGTCAGCGACATCGAGCGCCAGTTCCGCGAAGGGGCCGATGGCGACGATGAGCACATCCTCCGTCTCGCCGCGGGCGAGCACGTCGACGCCGTCGCTCAGCCGCTCGATGGCCGGGAGGTCGGCGGACACCTCCCCCTTGGGGAAGCGGATGACCGTCGGCGCATCCTCGACGTCGACCGCCTCTCGGAGGGCTTCGGTCAGTCGGGTGCCGTCGCGGGGCGCGGCGATGCGGATGTGCGGGACGATCTGCAGCATGGCGAGGTCCCACATCCCGTGATGGCTCGGCCCGTCGGGGCCGGTCACACCGGCGCGATCGAGGACGAACGTGACCCCGGCGCGGTGCAGCGCCACGTCCATCAGCACCTGATCGAAGGCACGCCCCATGAAGGTGGCATACAGGGCGACGACGGGGTGCAGTCCCCCGTAGGCCAGTCCCGCGGCCGACGCCACGGCATGCTGCTCGGCGATTCCCACGTCGTAGACGCGGTCGGGGAAGCGCTCGGCGAACGGCGCGAGGCCCGTCGGTCGCAGCATCGCTGCGGTCATGGCGATCACATCATCACGCTGCTCACCCACGGAGACCAGGGCGTCGGAGAAGACGTCGGTCCACCCACGACCGCCCGAGGACAGGGTCTCCCCGGTCGTCGGATCGATCTTGCCGACGGCGTGGAACTGGTCGGCCTCGTCGTCGCGGGCCGGCTGATAGCCGCGGCCCTTCTCGGTGATCGTGTGGACGATGACGGGGGCACCGTACGACTTCGCCAGCTCCAACGTCTCGAGCAGCGCAGGGAGGTCGTGCCCGTCGACGGGGCCGAGGTACTTGATGTCGAGGTTCGAGTACAGCGCCTCGTTGTTCGTGAACCGCGAGAGGAAGCCGTGGGTACCGCCGCGGACACCTCTGAACACGGCACGGCCGACGGGACCGAAAGCACGGAAGAGACGGTCGGAGCGCTGATGCAGGTCCTTGTATGCCGCAGCCGTGCGCACTCGGTTGAGGTAACGCGACATGCCGCCGATCGTCGGCGCGTAGGAGCGTCCGTTGTCGTTGACGACGATGACCAGGTTGCGGTCGTTGTCATCCGAGATGTTGTTCAACGCCTCCCAGGTCATGCCACCGGTCAGCGCGCCGTCACCGACCACCGCGACCACATGCCTGTCGGCGCGGCCGGTCGCCGTGAGCGCCCGGGAGATGCCGTCGGCCCAGCTGAGCGAGCTGGAGGCGTGGGAGGACTCCACCACGTCATGGGCGCTCTCCCCTCGCTGCGGGTACCCCGCGAGTCCGCCGCGCACGCGCAGGCCGGAGAAGTCCTGGCGGCCCGTGAGCAGCTTGTGCACGTAGGACTGATGTCCGGTGTCGAAGATGAAGGGGTCTTCCGGAGACGAGAACACGCGATGCAGCGCGATCGTCAGCTCGACGACACCGAGGTTGGGGCCCAGATGGCCGCCGGTGCGGGACACGTTCTCGACCAGGAACTCGCGGATCTCCGCGGCGAGTTCCGCCAGCTGTTCGGTCGAGAGGGCATCCAGATCGCGGGGTCCAGAGATGCTCTGAAGAATGGGCATCTGCGCCTCCTCACAGGCTTCGTCAGAGACGCCCGACACGGGTGCGGGCGTCGTCCTGATCCTACCGCCCCGGGCAGGGAAAGCTCCGAGGCTGGAGACCCCCTTGACACGACGGAGGGGCCCGTGTCCGAAGACACGAGCCCCTCCGTCATGCGATCAGACGAGCGAGCGCAGCACGTACTGCAGGATGCCGCCGTTGCGGTAGTAGTCCGCCTCACCGGGGGTGTCGATGCGCACGACCGCGTCGAACTCGACCGGCTGCTTGCCCTCGGGCGAGTGCTCGCTCGGGGTGGCCGTGACCCTGACCGTCTTCGGCGTGACGCCGTTGTTGAGCTCCTCCAGGCCGGAGATCGAGACGATCTCGGTCCCGTCGAGGCCCAGCGACTCCCAGCTCTCACCGGCGGGGAACTGCAGCGGCACGACTCCCATGCCGATCAGGTTCGACCGGTGGATGCGCTCGAAGCTCTCCGTGATGACGGCCTTGACGCCGAGCAGGCTCGTGCCCTTGGCCGCCCAGTCACGCGACGAACCGGAACCGTACTCCTTGCCACCGAAGATCACGAGCGGTGTGCCCTGAGCCTGGTAGTTCATGCTCGCGTCGTAGATGTACGACTGCGGACCGCCCGGCTGCGTGAAGTCGCGGGTGTAGCCGCCTTCGACGACCTGCCCGTCGTTCACAGCGGAGACCATGAGGTTCTTGAGGCGGATGTTCGCGAACGTTCCGCGGATCATCACCTCGTGGTTTCCGCGACGCGAGCCGAAGGAGTTGAAGTCCTTGCGGTCGACGCCGTGCTCGGTGAGGTACTGGGCCGCGGGCGTTCCCGGCTTGATGTTTCCGGCCGGCGAGATGTGGTCGGTGGTCACCGAGTCGCCGAGCGTCGCCATCACACGAGCACCTTCGATGTCCTTCACCGGGGTGAGCTCCATCGTCATGCCGTCGAAGTACGGTGCCTTGCGGACGTAGGTGGAGTTCTCGTCCCACTGGAACGTGTCGTCGTCCGGCGTGGGCAGGTTGCGCCAGCGCTCGTCGCCGTCGAACACCGTGGCGTACTGCTTGATGAACTGATCGCGCGAGATCGACGAGTCGACGATCTCCTGCACCTCGTCGGGCGTCGGCCAGATGTCCTTCAGGAAGACGTCTTCACCGTCGCTGCCCTTGCCGAGTGCGTCGTTGTCGAAGTCGAAGTGCATCGACCCCGCCAGCGCGTAGGCGATGACCAGCGGCGGGCTGGCGAGGTAGTTCATCTTCACGTCGGGGCTGATGCGACCCTCGAAGTTGCGGTTGCCCGAGAGGACGGCCGTGACGGCGAGGTCGTGCGAGTTGATGGCCTCGGAGACCTCTTCGATCAGCGGTCCGGAGTTTCCGATGCAGATGGTGCAGCCGTAGCCGACCGTGTAGAAGCCGAGCCCTTCGAGGTCCTTGTCCAGCCCGGACTTCTCGTAGTAGTCGGTGACGACCTTGGAGCCGGGGCCGAGCGTGGTCTTGACCCACGGCTTCTGCTTGAGCCCCTTCTCGAGCGCCTTGCGTGCGACGAGACCGGCGGCGATCATGACCGACGGGTTCGACGTGTTGGTGCACGAGGTGATGGCAGCCAGGGTGACGGCGCCGTTGTCGAGGATGTACTTCTCCCCGTCGGGCGTGGTCACGGGGACGGGCTTGGACGCGTTCGCCGGGGCACCGCTGTTGATGTGCACCGGACGCGTGGTCGTCGGCTCCTCCTCACCGGGAACCGAACCGGGGTCAGACGCCGGGAAGGAGTGCTTCGACTCGAGGTCGACGACCGAGTCCGAGGTCGACGCGGTCGCGTACGCCAGGATGTCCTGCTCGAACTGCGACTTCGCCTCCGAGAGGAGGATGCGGTCCTGCGGGCGCTTCGGGCCGGCGATCGACGGCACGACGGTGCCGAGGTCGAGCTCGAGGTACTCGCTGAAGGTGGGCTCGTGCGATGCGTCGTGCCAGAGCTTCTGCTCCTTGGCGTAGGCCTCGACGAGTGCGACGGCCTCGTCGCTGCGGCCGGTCAGGCGCAGGTAGTCGAGGGTGACGTCGTCGATCGGGAAGATCGCCGCCGTGGAACCGAACTCCGGCGACATGTTGCCGATGGTGGCGCGGTTCGCCAGCGGCACGGATGCCACGCCCTCGCCGTAGAACTCGACGAACTTGCCGACGACGCCGTGCTTGCGCAGCAGGTCGGTGATGGTGAGCACGACGTCGGTCGCCGTGACACCGGCGGGGATCTCACCGGAGAGCTTGAAGCCGACCACGCGAGGGATGAGCATCGACACGGGCTGGCCGAGCATGGCTGCCTCGGCCTCGATGCCACCGACGCCCCAGCCGAGCACGCCCAGACCGTTGACCATGGTGGTGTGCGAGTCCGTGCCGACGCAGGTGTCGGGGTAGGCGCGGAGCACGCCGTCGACATCGCGGTCGTAGATGACCTTGGCGAGGTGCTCGATGTTCACCTGGTGCACGATGCCGGTCCCGGGCGGGACGACCTTGAAGTCGCTGAAGGCGGTCTGGCCCCAGCGCAGGAACTGGTAACGCTCGCCGTTGCGCTCGTACTCGATCTCGACGTTGCGCTCGAGTGCGTTCTCGGAGCCGAACAGGTCGGCGATGACCGAGTGGTCGATGACCATCTCGGCGGGCGAGAGGGGGTTGATCTTGTTGGCGTCGCCGCCCAGAGCCGTCACGGCCTCGCGCATGGTGGCGAGGTCGACGATGCACGGGACACCGGTGAAGTCCTGCATGACCACGCGCGCCGGCGTGAACTGGATCTCGGTGTTGGGCTCAGCCGCTGCGTCCCAGGACCCCAGCGCCTCGATCTGCGCCTTCGTCACATTCGCGCCGTCCTCGGTGCGGAGCAGGTTCTCCAGGAGGACCTTGAGACTGAAGGGGAGCTTCTCGAAACCGGGCACCGTGTCGATGCGGAAGATCTCGTAGTCGGTGCTGCCGACTGTCAGGGTGCTCTTGGCACCGAAGCTGTTCACCGTGGACACGAATCCGTCTCCTTCTATTCGGATGGGAGCGACAGGCGCCTCCATCTTGCTCGCCAGTGAGCCCCTGCGGCTAGCAAGGGGGACCTAACCAGTCTGCTCCGGGAAGCGCACCGGCGAAAGCCTGCGATTTATCTTGATGTCAAGATAAATCTATCACGCCTCGGGGGCATCCTCGCGCGCAGGCTCGCGGGGGTGGAGCGCCCGTACGACCAACCAGGTCACGGCGATGAGTGGTGCGAACAACGGCAACCCCATGATGAGCTTGAGCGTCCCGAGCGCCGTGACGTCGCCGGCGAGATACAACGGCAGCTGGACGGCGAGGCGCGCGAAGAACAGCGAGGCCCAGGCGATTCCGAGCCAGAAGTACGCACGTCGCTTGCGGCGGTCGGTGCGCCAGGTGGTGCCCTCCCCCATCAGGAATCCGACCGCGAGGCCGATCAGCGACCATCCGATCAGTGCGGAGACCAGGATGACCGATCCGTAGACCGCGTTCGTGATGAGTCCTGGCACGAAGTTGTCTGCGCCGCGTCCGGTCCACAACGCGAGCGCTGCGGCGGCCACAGCCGCGATGAGACCACCCAGCGCGGCCGAGGGCGGCGACTTCTGCACCAGCCGGATGAGGGTGAACACCGCGGCCAGGCCGACCGACACCCCCAACGACAGGATCAGCGGTTCCGGACGGATGGTGAAGAGGATGACGAAGGCGAGGCTCGGCAGCACGGACTCGAGAATGCCGCGCCATCCCCCCATCGCCGTCCAGACCACCTTGTGGGTGCTGGAGCTCTCAGCGGGATCGAGACCGGCACGACGCGCGGCACCGCCGAGCGCCGCCCCGAGGATCTCGGAGGTGCTCTTCTCGCGTTCGGCGTCGGGCTCGGGAACGCTCACGCGGAACCCGGAGTCGCCGGCATCTTCAGCGGGATCAGGTCGCGCGGCGGCATCGGCGAACCGCCGCGGACGACGACGATCGAGCGGAAGAGGTCCTCGACCTTCTCGGCGGCCTCAGGGTCGGACGCTCCTGCGCCGCCGATCACACCGCGCAGGAACCAGCGCGGGCCGTCGATGCCGATGAAGCGTGCGAGACGCAGCCCTGACCCCTCCGCCGCGGTGGCGGGAACCTCCGCGAGGAGCTCCTTGCCCAGTGGGCCTTCCCGCTCTTCGACGCGACCGCCCTGCGCTTTGACCTGGTCGCGGAGCTGCACACGGGTCTCGTCCCACAGTCCGCCGGAGCGCGGCGCCGCGAACGGCTGCACCTGCAGCGAGGAGTCCGCGTAGTCGAGGCCGACCGCCACGATGCGCTTCGACTGCTCCTCGACCTCGAGGCGCAGATTCAGGCCTTCGCGCGGCAGTATCTTGATGCCGCCGAGGTCGATGTACGGACGGACCGGGTTCGCCTCGGAGTCATCGAAGGGCCCGTCGGTGGCACGGTTCAACGGTGCCGACTTCGAAGGGGTCTCGTTGTTGTCAGTCATTGGCTCGTCCTGCTTCGCTCTGGTGGGTCGCTGCCTGGTATCCGGTGGAGCCGAATCCACCGGCACCGCGGACGCTGTCCGGCAGCACGTCGACCGGGATGAACGTGGCGCGCGTGACCGGCATGATGATCAGCTGCGCGATACGATCGCCGACCGCCACATCGTACGCGCTCTTGGTATCCGTGTTGATCAGACTCACTTTGATCTCGCCGCGATAGCCGGCGTCCACCGTTCCGGGAGAGTTCACGATCGAGATGCCGTGCTTCGCGGCCAGGCCGCTGCGCGGTACGACGAATGCCGCATAGCCGTCCGGCAGGGCGATGCTCACCCCCGTCGGCACGAGAGCGCGCTCCCCCGGCTCCAGGCGCACCGCTTCGGCCGCGACGAGATCGGCTCCGGCATCTCCCGGATGCGCATACCCGGGCACCACTGCAGCGATAATGGGGACATCAACGGAATCGGTCACCCCATGAGGCTAATGCAGAACCCCGTCACAGACTCACGTCCCCGCTACCGCGAGAGGCTCTCCCCGAGCCTCTGGCTGCTCGTGACCGTCGCGGTCGCCGGCCCGATGGTCTCGCTCGTCTTCGTGCCCATCGGCTCGACCGTCGCGCTCGTGGTCGGTGCAGCGGTCTCGGCCCTGCTCGTGTTCGGTGTGATCGCCGCCACACCGGTCGTGTCGGTCGTCGGCTCCACCTTGCACGCAGGTCGTGCGCACATCGACACGAAGCACCTCGGAGCACCCACTGCACTGACGGGTGAGGAAGCCCGTCATGCCCGCGGCCCCGGTCTCCCGGCACGCGGGTGGCACCTGATCCGCGGCGGCATCGACGGCGTCGTCGTCGTGCCGAACCTCGACCAGGACGACCCCGTCGAGGCATGGACGATCTCGACGCGGACGCCCGACCGGCTCGTCGCCGCGATCCGCGCTTCCCAGGCCTGACAAGCTCACTCAACGACAGCGCGCCCCTGACCGAGACGGTCGGGGGCGCGTGATACGTCGCTCGAAGGACTGCTTACGCAGCGCACTCCTTGCAGATGGGCCCGGATGCGCCCTCGTGGTCGAGCTGCGAGCGGTGCTTCACGAGGAAGCAGCTCATGCATGTGAACTCGTCCTGCTGCGCGGGCAGCACGACGACATCGAGCTCGAGATCGGAGAGGTCGGCACCCGGGAGGTCGAAGCTCGACGGGTTGTCGGAGTCTTCGTCCCCGCTTGAGCCGGAGTTCTTGTCCGGCACACGCTCCTTGAGGGCTTCGATCGACTCGGAGTCGTCTTCGCTCTTTCGGGGGGCGTCGTAATCGGTTGCCATGCGGTAGATCTCCACTTTCATGGTGCGAGTGGGTGGTGCGCCGTCGGGTATTCGGCGGCCATAGTTTGCACGACCAGACGACATAACGCAAATGCTCGTCCGTGCGACAGAGGAAACTCACGGCACGCCCACGCTATTCCCGTCCGCGACCCCTCACGCGTGACACCATGAACGGACACCCATCAGAGGGGCATTCGCATGGAAAACGTCACCATCGTCGGCACAGAAGCAGGAGTCCTCGTACTCGCGACCGAGTCGGGCGAGCGGTTCGCGCTGCCCATCGACGACATGCTGCAGCGCGAGATCCGACGCGCCACCCGTCAGAGCGAGCCGACGGCCCAGAAGCTCGCTGCGAGCCCGCGCGACATCCAGGCTCAGATCCGCGCCGGGCTCACCGCACCCGAGGTCGCGGAGCTGCTCGGCATCAGCATCGAAGACGTGGCTCGATTCGAAGGACCCGTCCTCGCCGAGCGCGAGCACGTGATCGGACAGGCCCTCGCCGTGCCCGTCCTGATCGGCAGCGAGGTCGAGCCGGACGCGCAGCCGACCTTCGGTGTGGCCGTCCGCGCAAAGCTCGCCGAGATCGAAGCCACCTCCGAGCGCTGGGCGAGCTGGAAGGAGGACTCCGGCTGGACCATCAAGCTCGAGTTCACCGCCAACGACGTGGACCACGACGCCCGTTGGAGCTTCGATCCTCGCCGCAGCGCGCTCTCACCGCTGAACGCGGACGCGACGCAGCTGTCACGGCAGGGCTCTCTCCCCGAGGGCCTCATCCCTCGCCTGAGAGCGGTCGATGCAGAACGGACCTCCCCGTACAAGGATGAGAGTCGTTTCGACTCCGGCGCGTTCGGACCCCGACTGGTACCCGCACCCGAAGCGGACGTGGAAGACCCCTCGCTCCCCGCCCGCTCCGACGCGGCGGCGCAGGATGCCGCGATCAAGCGCGCTCCTGCCGCGCAGACGACGAGTCCGGAGACGGCGGACCTCCTCGAAGCGCTGCGCCGCCGCCGCGGACAGCGGGAGACCGCACCACTGCTCGACGAGGTGGAGGACACGGATCGCTCGGACCAGAATCCGATCGCGCTGTTCGAGGCCCTGGAGCAGCCCGACGAAGACCCGGAGCCCCCGCAGCCCGCGCCACAGACCAACAGCTCGGACACCGGCGACTCCACGGGACGCCGCCGTCGTCGGAACGCGATGCCGTCGTGGGACGAGATCGTCTTCGGCGCACGCACCGATGAGTGAGACGCCACCCGTGTGATCCCCGCCCGCGGCGAGAATGAGGATCTTCGTCAGCGTTCGAACGCGCCGAGCCGGATCACCGGTACCTGTCTCTCCTCCGGCGTGAGCGCGCCGTGCTGGCCCACCATCCCGCGACTGCGCTGGTCGGCTGCCGTACCGTCGTAGAGAGCCCAGGCGCCGCGAGCGATCGCGAGCAGGTCGCCGATGCGCGATGCAGCGGCATCGGTGACCTTCGGTCCGAAGAGTCCGTGACGTATCGCCTCCTCGCGGGTGAGCACGTCGGCCACCCCCTCCAGGTCAGCACGCCATCGCGTGGTCACTGCCGCGGGGTCCACTTCGGGCTCCAGGTACGCGTGCAGCATGCGCGGCTCGCCGCCGATGTGGCGAATCCCCGCGACGTGCTCCTGGTCCAGGACGACCTGACGGTTCGGCGCCACATCGACCATCCCGTGATCCGAGGTGACCACGACGCCCACGCCCGCCGGGACACGTGCAGACAGCGCCGCGTCGACGTCTTCCAGCGCGGCGATCCACTCCGGGGAGGCGATGCCGTACTTGTGACCTGCCTTGTCGACCTCCGGCAGGTAACAGTAGACGAGCGACCCCGGGTGCGCGCGAGCGAGCTCATATGCGGCTTCGACCCGCGAGGAAGCGGTCGTCGCGGGAACGAACTCGGCACCGCGCAGAGTGGCTCTCGTGAAGCCGCTGTGTGCGTAACCGGCGAACCCGACGGCGAAACTCCGGTGTCCGTCGCGGGCCGCTCGCTCGAAGATCGTCGGGGCCGATTGCCAGGTGAGGGGATCGATGCCGTCGGTCTCCCAGCCGCTGAGCTGGTTGACGAGCACATCGCGGTCAGGATCGATCACGCGGTAGCCGACGAGCCCGTGCTCCCCCGGCCACACACCCGTGACGATGCTCGTGAGCGCCGCCGCCGTGGTGGTGGGGAACACCGACTGGGCGACGTCCTTCTTCGCCATCCCCGAGGTGAGGGATCGCGCGTGTCCGGCATGTCCACGCAGGCTGATCGCCCCGAGCCCATCGATCACCACGAGCACGACCGATTCCGCGCGCGGCAGAACCTCGGATTCGCCTCGGAGGGCGGCGAACAGGTCGCCCGCCACCCCGACGACACTCCGGGCGCTGGGCGCCGCGGACGGTAGCATGAAGGACATCCGAGCCAGTCTGACACAGGCTCCCGTATGCCCCCCAGGAAGTCCATGCCGAAAACTCCGCCGCCCGAGCCCGTCGAGGAGCGCATCCAGGACATCGACCTCTCCAGCGAGATGCAGGGTTCGTTCCTCGAGTACGCGTACTCGGTGATCTACTCACGTGCCCTGCCCGATGCGCGCGACGGTCTGAAGCCCGTGCAACGCCGCATCCTGTATCAGATGGCCGAGATGGGCCTGCGTCCGGACCGCGGCCACGTCAAGAGCGCGCGCGTCGTCGGCGAGGTCATGGGAAAGCTGCACCCCCACGGCGACTCGGCGATCTATGACGCGCTCGTGCGGCTCGCGCAGGAGTGGGCGCTGCGTGTGCCCCTGGTCGACGGGCACGGCAACTTCGGCTCCCTCGACGACGGTCCCGCTGCCGCCCGATACACCGAGGCACGACTCGCCGCCGCCGCACTGGCCCTCACGGAGAACCTCGACGAGGACGTCGTCGACTTCATCCCGAACTACGACGGTCAGTTCCAGCAGCCCGCGGTGCTGCCGGCCGCCTTCCCGAACCTGCTCGTCAACGGAGCGAGTGGTATCGCCGTCGGCATGGCGACCAACATGGCGCCGCACAACCTCATCGAAGTGGTCGCGGCGGCCACACATCTCCTCGAGAATCCGGATGCGACGACCGAGGAGCTGATGGAGTTCGTCCCCGGACCCGACTTCCCCTCCGGCGGGATCCTGATGGGACTCGACGGCGTCAAGGACGCGTACACGAACGGACGCGGCGCTCTCAAGGTGCGGGGCAAGACCTCCATCGAGCCGCTCGGCCCGCGACGCACCGGCATCATCGTGTCCGAGTTGCCGTACATGGTCGGCCCCGAGCGACTGCTGGAGAAGATCCGCGATGCGGTGCAGTCGAAGAAGCTGCAGGGCATCAGCGACGTCACCGACCTCACCGACCGCAACCACGGCCTGCGCGTCGCGATCGGCATCAAGACCGGCTTCGACCCGAACGCCGTGCTCGAGCAGCTCTACCGGCTGACTCCGCTGGAGGACTCGTTCAGCATCAACAACGTCGCCCTGGTCGATGGCCAGCCGCGCACGCTGGGCCTCAAGGAGATGCTGAGCGTCTACGTCGGTCACCGGCTCGAGGTCATCACCCGCCGCAGCCGATACCGTCTGAAGCGGCGCGAGGAGCGTCTGCACCTGGTAGAGGGTCTGCTCATCGCGATCCTCGACATCGACGAGGTCATCCAGGTCATCCGCTCCTCCGACGACTCGGAGCAGGCCCGCACGCGGCTGCGCTCCGTCTTCGACCTGAGCGAGCTCCAGGCGGAGTACATCCTCGAATTGCGCCTGCGTCGTCTGACGAAGTTCTCGCGGATCGAGCTGGAGTCCGAGCGCGATGCTCTGCTCGCGGAGATCGCCGCGCTTCGGGAACTGCTCGACAGCCCGATGCTGCTCCGCGCCGCGGTCGCCAAGGAGCTCGACGCCGCCGCCGATGCTTATGGGACGCCCCGGCGCACGCTCCTGATGAACGCGGCTCCGCCCAAGCCCCGAGCCACCAAGGGGGCGGTCGATCTGCAGATCGCCGATGCGCCCACCGTGCTCGTGCTCTCGACAACGGGACGCACCGTCCGCGTCGACCTCGGCGAGGGCCAGGAGCTCACCGTCCCTGCACGGCGCAGCAAGCACGATGCGATCCTGACCACCGTCGAGACCACCGTCCGCGCCGAGATCGGGGCTCTGACCAACCTCGGTCGCGTCGTCCGCTTCTCCCCCGTCGACCTCCCGTCCGTGCCGGCGACGTCGGTGCAGCTCGCCGCCGGCACTCCGCTGCGCGACTACCTCGGCATCACGACCAAGGGCGAGCGCGTTCTGGGTTTCGTGCGTTTCGACAGCGAGACTCCGATCGCCCTCGGCACCGCTCAGGGCACGGTCAAGCGCATCGTCCCCTCCAGCCTCCCTGTGCGTCCTGACCTCGAGGTCATCGGCCTGAAACCGGGCGATACCGTGGTCGGGGCGGCAGAGGCTCCGGACGACGCCGAGCTGGTGTTCGTGACGACCGACGCGCAGCTGCTGCACTTCGCGGCTTCCGCTGTGCGCCCGCAGGGCGCCCCGGCCGCAGGAATGGCCGGGGTCAAGCTCGGCTCCGGCGCATCAGTGCTCTTCTTCGGCGTCGTCGATCCCGCCGCAGAGTCCGTCGTGGCCACCGTATCCGGAGGCGACAGCGCTCTTCCCGGCACAGAGCCCGGGCGCGCCAAGGTGTCGTCCTTCGCGGAGTATCCGTCCAAGGGGCGTGCTACCGGAGGCGTCCGCGCCCATGCCTTCCTGAAGGGCGAGGACCGGCTGACGGTCGCATGGGTCGGACCCAACCCGCCGCTCGCCGTCGATCCGACAGGCGCGGTCCGCAAGCTTCCGGAGAACGGAGCGCGCCGCGACGCGTCCGGCCAGCCCGTCGAAGGCGTCATCGGCAGCATCGGTCGCACACTGGTCTGAGCACAGGGCGAGCGGTCCTACCCCGCACAAGAGACGAGAAGCCGGCCCGGTCTGCACCGGGCCGGCTTCCTTTCGTCTGACGTCTCAGGCGTCGATGGACTCGCGCGACAGCCGGTCGGAGGAGTCGATGATGAACTCGCGGCGCGGAGCCACCTCATTCCCCATCAGGAGCTCGAACACGCGCCCAGCGGCTTCCGCGTCTTCCATCCGCACGCGACGCAGCAGACGACCCGACCTGTCCATGGTGGTGTTCGCCAGCTGCTCGGCGTCCATCTCTCCGAGGCCCTTGTAGCGCTGGATCGGCTCGTGCCAGCGCTTGCCCGCCTTGCGGAGCTTCGCCAGCAGCGCGTGCATCTCCTGCTCGCTGTACGTGTAGATCGTCTCGTTCGGCTTCGACCCCGGATTGATCACGATGATCCGGTGCAGAGGCGGCACGGCGGCGAAGACGCGACCGTGCTCGATCAACGGCCGCATGTAGCGGAAGAACAAGGTCAGCAGCAGGGTGCGGATATGCGCGCCGTCGACATCGGCGTCGCTCATGAGGATGATCTTGCCGTAGCGGGCTGCGTCGATGTCGAACGTGCGACCGGAGCCTGCACCGATCACCTGGATGATCGACGCGCACTCGGTGTTCGAGAGCATGTCGCCCACGGAGGCCTTCTGCACGTTGAGGATCTTGCCTCGGATGGGCAGCAGCGCCTGGAACTCGCTGTTGCGCGCATTCTTCGCCGTGCCGAGGGCCGAGTCGCCCTCGACGATGAAGAGCTCGCTGCGTTCGACGTCGTTCGTGCGGCAGTCGACGAGCTTGGTCGGAAGGGTCGAGGATTCGAGCGCGTTCTTGCGGCGCTGGGTCTCCTTGTGCGCTCGCGCCGAGACGCGAGCCTTCATCTCCGACACGACCTTGTCGAGCAGCTGCGACGCCTGGATCTTGTCGTCACGCTTGGTCGAGCCGAAGCGCTCAGCCAGGTCCTTGCGGAGCACCTGAGCCACGATCTGCCGCACGGCGGGGGTTCCGAGGATCTCCTTCGTCTGGCCCTCGAACTGCGGTTCGGGGACGTTCACCGTGAGGACGGCCGTCAGCCCGGCGAGCACATCGTCCTTCTCGAGCTTGTCGTTGCCGACCTTCAGACGTCGGGCGTTCTGCTCCACCTGCGCGCGGAGCACCTTGAGCAGCTCCTGCTCGAAGCCCTGCTGGTGCGTGCCGCCCTTCGGCGTGGAGATGATGTTGACGAAAGAGCGGATCTTGGTGTCGTAACCGGTACCCCACCGCAGTGCGATGTCGACGGCACACACCCGCTCCACCTCGGTCGCGACCATGTGGCCATCCGGCTGCAGGACAGGGACGGTCTCCTTGAACGTGCCCTCCCCCTGAATGCGCCAGTTGTCGGTGATCGGCGGGTCGATCGCGAGGTAGTCGACGAATTCGGAGATTCCGCCTTCGTACAGGTAGGAGGTCTCGGTGGGTCCGAGGGTGATCGTCTCGCCGTCGGAGTCGGGCACGGGGACGACCTGACCCGCCGCACGCTCGTCCTTGACGAGGATCTCGAGGCCAGGCACCAGGAAGGCGGTCTGTCGAGCCCGGGTCTCGAGCTCGGAGAGCTGGAAAGCCGCGTCCTTGGTGAAGATCTGACGGTCGGCCCAGTAGCGGACACGCGTTCCCGTCACACCGCGGGGCGCCTTGCCGATGACGCGCAGCTCGCTGTTCTCCTGGAAGGGAGTGAACGGCGCATCCGGCCGCTTCTCACCGGAGTCCGTGAAGATGCCGGGCTCCCCGCGGTGGAAGGACATCGCGTAGGTCTTGCCGCCGCGGTCGACCTCGACGTCGAGGCGCTCGGAGAGGGCATTCACCACAGAGGCGCCGACACCGTGCAGACCACCGGATGCGGCGTACGACCCGCCTCCGAACTTTCCGCCGGCGTGCAGCTTGGTGTACACGACCTCGACACCGGTGAGCCCGGTGCGCGGTTCCACGTCGACCGGGATTCCGCGGCCACGGTCGTGGACCTCGACGCTGCCGTCGGCGTGCAGGATGATGTCGATCTTCGTCCCGTTGCCCGCGACCGCCTCGTCGACCGAGTTGTCGATGATCTCCCACAGGCAGTGCATGAGGCCGGGCGACCCGTTCGACCCGATGTACATTCCGGGCCGCTTGCGGACGGCCTCGAGGCCTTCAAGCACCTGGAGATGATGGGCGGAGTACTCGGCATTCACAATCTCCGAGTCTAATCTCGCGAGGTACCTCTCCTCTGCAGACACTCCCCGCGCGAGGCCAGTCGGGAAGCCGCGCGTACGCGCTGAGCGAAACACGCCGCAAACCGGGCATGCGTACAGGTGGCGCGTGGTTGTATTGAGCACATCGCTCAGCGAAGCCGACACCCGAGGAGGCACCGAGATGAATGCAACGACCGAACGTGACACCTCCACTGTCGAGTTCCGTCTGACCGCCATGGATCGCTGTGATTCGTGCGGCGCTCAGGCGTACATCGCCGCTGAGGTGAACGGATCCGAGCTCCTGTTCTGCGCCCACCACGGCCGCAAGTACGAAGAGAAGCTCCGCAGCATCGCCACCAGCTGGCACGACGAGACCGCGCGTCTCATCGAGACGGTCTGATCGGTCCGCTGATCCTGGTCTGCTGATCACAGTCCGCTGATTCCGCTCAGCGGCTACGAGATCAGCCGATGACGGTCAGTCGGCGACGACTCTTCGCACTCGCGGTGTGAGCCGGGTGAGGATCTCTTCTCCCACGGTGTCTATCCGCTCGGCGAGGGTCGTCGCCGACGCTTCTCCGTGCGCACCGCACCCGAAGATGACGACCTCCGCCCCCACCTCGGCACCGCGCCACCCCTCGACGATCGATGAGGTGTGCCCGACGGAGACGAGAGCCCTCGCTCCTTCCGGTGTTCCGACCTGGATCCCGGAGAGCGTCGAGGGAAGCCCGTCGAAGCTGCCGAGGCTGATAGTCACACGATCCCCGTCGACGGCGGACACCTTTGCGACGAGGCTCGCTGCGGGGTGGACTCCCTCGAGCTCCGGTCCCTCTGCCGACCGGATGCCGTAGCAGAACGCCCCGATGCGCGAGACGGTTCCGCGCAGTTCGGGACGCCACCACGATGCTGCGGATGCGGTCAGGTGCAGTGCCGCGGGGACCGCGCCGGTCTCCCCCACGATGCGCACCGCATCGAGGAAAGCGGCTTGCGCGATGTCGTCTTCCTCGTCGCTCGCTTCCGCGATATGGCTCCACACACCTTCGAGTTCGAGCACACCGGCGCGCTCGGCCCGTCTCGCCTCGTCGACGGCCGATGCCCAGTCCTCCGGCAGGATGCCGTTGCGGTGCAGGCCCGTGTCGATCTTCAGGTGCACGCGTGCCGTCGTCCCGAGCGCCTCGGCCCGCGCGATGACCCGCCTGAGGTAGTCGGTGGTCCCGACCCCGAGATCGAGACGCTGCATCAGCGCATCGTCGATCTCCGAGTCCGTCGAGGTCGCCCAGGCGAAGATCCTGGCGTCGCCGCCGGCGAGTCTGCGGACGGAGAGTCCGGTGCGGATGTCATAGCTGCCAAACCAGTCGACCCCCGCCTCGACCGCAGCCCTCACTGCCCAGGACAGCCCGTGCGCGTACGCGTCGTCCTTGACCACGAGCATCAACGCGGACGGGGTCACCCGGTCACGCACTGCCTCGATGTTGGCGCGGAAGATGCTGCTGCTCAGGCGCACCTCGGGGCGGCTCACGCTTCCCACCCCCTCACGGCGTGGGCGCCGGCGACGGCGACCAGCTCCGCCGCGGTCATCCCGGTGACATCCGCCCAACGCGCGACTCCGGATGCGGACGGACCGGTGCCTCCGAAGTATGTCACCTCGGTGTCGACATCGATGTCTGCTCCCTGGAGGTCGACGACGCACACGTCCATGGCGACACGCCCCACGATGGGCATGGATGCCTCCCGGATCTCCACAGTCGCGTGATTGCCGAGTGCGCGCACGATGCCCTGAGCGTAGCCACCCGTCACGAGTGCGACCGTGGTCTCTCTCTCCGCGCGATACGTGTAGCCGTAAGAGACGGCATCCCCTGGCTGGAGCCGCTTGGTGGAGAGGACCCGCCCTGCCAGCCGCATCACCGGCCGAGCCGCAAGCTGACCCTTCCCATCGGGGAGACCGTAGAGGAGGTTGGCGTCGATGTCGGGTTCACCGGTCGTGACACCGCGGATGCCCTCGAGCTGCAGCGCCTCGACCTCGCCCTGCGCGTCGACGAGGACGCGCTCCGCACCGGCGGCGGTCACGACCTGGGCGACGGCGAGGACACCGTGTCCCCAGGCATCGCGTCTGAGGTCGGCGATCGTTCCACCGGCAGACACCGCTGCCGAGGCTCCTGCGGCCAACGCCGCGCGGGAGATCATGGCACGTGGCAGGGAGCTGGAAGTCGTCTCACACACGCCCTCCAGCCTAGCTTCAGGCTTCCAGGTCGACCTCGCGGGCCCCCGTAGACTGGAGGGGACCCCGACCCTGGAGCCTCATGTCTCGACTTTCCCTCGCGCCCCGCATCCGCTATCTGATGGGACGTGCCCGCCGCATCGACGTCGGATCGGTGGTGGAACGCGCCAAGGAGGCCTCGGCCCAGCACCACAAAGCCGTGCCGGCGATCGTCGTCGACATGCTGTGGTCGGCTGCCCGTCACAACGTCGGCTTCCAGGACTACATCGACTACGACTTCGCCATGCTCACGAAGGCCGAGCGCGAGACGTACATGACCCATCCGGTCTCGAACCAGCTCTCGCAGCGCTACGATCACCCCGACTACCGCTGGATCTTCCAGGACAAGGTCGAGTTCGACAAGCAGTTCTCTCCGTTCCTGAAGCGCGAGTGGATGGTGGTCGAGGAGGGGAACGCCGAGGCCGTGCGCGAGCTCACCCAGCGTCTCGGCACGATCGTCACGAAGGAGCCGGTCGGACAGGCCGGCACCGGAGTGCATCGCTATCACGCCGCCGAGATCGAGGACTGGGACGAGTTCCACCGCGGGCTGCTGGCGCGAGGCGAGCTCCTCATCGAGGAGGTCATCCGACAGCACGATGCGCTGGCGGCCGTCTGCCCCGGCACGGTGAACACCACCCGCATCACCGCGTTCTTCGACGGCGAGAAGGCTCACATCCTCGCCATGGCTCAGAAGTTCGGCCGCGGCGCCGTGAGCGACCAGATGACGTTCGGCGGCTTCTACACGATGCTCGACGAGAACGGCCACGCGGTCGGTGCCGGGTACGACTCCCACGGCCACGTCCATGAGACCCACCCCGACTCCGGCTTCCGCATCGCCGACTTCCAGCTGCCGTACATGGACGAGGTGCGCGCCTTCATCGATCAGGTCGCGCGGGTCGTGCCGCAGGTGCAGTACGTCGGCTGGGACATCGTCGTCTCCCCGGACGGGCCGGTCCTCGTCGAAGGCAACTGGGGCGCGGGCGTCTACGAGAACAAGCCCAGCGTGACCGGTATCCGCACCGGCCACAAGCCCCGCTACCGCGAGGTCATCGGCTTCTGAGACGCAGAGACGAAAATGCCCCCGGAGAGATCCGGGGGCATTCTTCGTACGGGGCTCAGACTTCGCGGACGATGCCGAGCGGCGTCGACTCCAGCCCCTGACCGAGCGGATTGTCGCCGAGGATCCTGACGAGACGCTGCTCGCCCGCCTTGTCGAGAGTCGAGCCGAGGATGTTCCCGCCGAGGTCGTTGATGTCCACCACGGCGACCTCGGCCTGACCGCCGATGAGCGCCTTCAGACGAGCCGCCACGCCATCGGGATCCTTGGGTCCGAGCACCACGGCCTCGTTGTATGGAGGAATGGTGTGCTTGGTGGGACCGTCGATCGCCCGTGCCTTGTCGCCCGCGATCCGATAGAAGTCGCCGCGACGACCGAAGGCCTTGGTCACGGCTGCGACCGCGGAGGCGAACAGGATGCGCGGAGTGCCGCACTCCCGCAACGCCATCTCCATCGTCTCCGGCATGCCGAGACCGATGCCGTAGGGCGTGCGCGTGACGTACTTCGAGAGGAAGAGCGCGAGCTTCCGAGGCTTGATCTCGTCGAGGCGGTAGGACCGCCCCTGCGTGATGGCCACGATCTTCTCGGTCACGAAGAGGAGGTCGCCCGGCTGGACGGCATCCTTCGCGTACTCGCTGATGATCGCGTCCAGGTCGTCCTGGGGCATGACCACGCGGGTGCGCAGCGGGATGCGGGCGTAGCTCTTGCCGTCGACGCTCGCCTCGAGGGCCTTGCCGTCGTTCGCCTGGCTCATTCGAGGTAGTCCCGCAGGGACTGCGAGCGGCTCGGGTGACGCAGCTTGGCCATCGTCTTCGACTCGATCTGACGGATGCGCTCACGCGTCACGCCGAACGTGTCACCGATCTGGTCGAGCGTCTTCGGCTGACCGTCGCCCAGCCCGAAGCGCATCCGGATCACGCCGGCTTCGCGCTCGGAGAGCGAGTCGAGGAGCTGCTCGAGCTGCCGCTGCAGCATCGTGAAGCCCACGGCGTCGGCGGGGACCACGGCCTCGGTGTCCTCGATGAGATCACCGAACTCGCTGTCGCCGTCTTCGCCGAGCGGGGTGTGCAGGGAGATCGGCTCGCGGCCGTACTTCTGCACCTCCACGACCTTCTCCGGCGTCATGTCGAGCTCGCGGCTCAGCTCTTCCGGAGTGGGCTCGCGA
This sequence comes from Microbacterium sp. 2RAF4, assembly GCF_052115285.1. Taxonomy (NCBI): domain Bacteria; kingdom Bacillati; phylum Actinomycetota; class Actinomycetes; order Micrococcales; family Microbacteriaceae; genus Microbacterium; species Microbacterium sp. 2RAF4. The sequence continues at coordinate 507,727 of NZ_JBFRGI010000001.1, forward strand.
CCGAGGTCCTGCAGCATCTGCCGCTGCACGCGGGCGAGCTTGTTGATGACCTCGACCATGTGCACCGGGATGCGGATCGTGCGGGCCTGGTCGGCCATGGCGCGAGTGATCGCCTGACGGATCCACCAGGTGGCGTAGGTCGAGAACTTGAAGCCCTTGGTGTAATCGAACTTCTCGACCGCACGGATGAGACCGAGGTTGCCCTCCTGGATCAGATCCAGGAACTGCATGCCGCGACCGGTGTAGCGCTTGGCGAGGGAGACGACGAGACGGAGGTTCGCGCCGAGCAGGTGGCTCTTCGCGCGCTGGCCGTCGCGGGCGACCCACTGCAGGTCGAGACCGAGCTGGCTCGTCTTCTCAGCCGCGGTCATCGCCGACAGCTTCTCCTCGGCGAAGAGACCCGCCTCGATGCGCATCGCGAGCTCGACCTCTTCGGCCGCGTTCAGCAGTGCGACCTTTCCGATCTGCTTCAGGTAGTCCTTGACCGGGTCGGCGGTCGCTCCCGTGATCTGCGTCGAGTAGACCGGCACCTCTTCGTCATCCTTGGACGAGATGACGATCGCGCCGGTTGGCAGCGGCTCGGTGAAGGCCGGCTTCGCATCCTCGTCTTCGTCCTCCTCGACAGCAGCAGCTGCGGGAGACTCGTCTTCTTCGACGACGTCCTCGGACTTCTTCTTCTTGACGGGGGCGCGCTTCGCGGCAGCACGCTTCGCCGCGCTCAGGGGTGCGGGCTTCTCGGGCGCATCGGTCTCGACCGGAGCGTCGGCGGTCGTCTCTTCGGCAGCCTTCTTCGTCCGGGTGTTCTTCGTCGTGGCAGGAGTCACGTTTCGCCTTTCACGGAGCTGCTGTGTAGCCCCGGGACATTTCGGACACTAGTAAGACCCTTGTCAAGTCCAATGCTCGAAAACACTGATTGACAACGGGTCAGAGTCCTAGTATCGCACACGTGTGGCGATGCGGACGCATTCCGGCGAACTTCGCGCGAATCCCGCTGTGCGCCGCCTCAGCCGCGGCCAGGCTTGTCCTCATCGCCGGACGGCCGAGAGGCCAGGTAGCGCTCCAACTCGGCCGCGAGCTCATCGGCGCTCGGGAGGTCCCGTTCGCTGAAACCCCCCTCGTCGTAGGAGTCGTCGTCGGGGTTTCGCCCCGCCATGTAGGCGTCGTACCGGCGCTCGAGGTTGTGGACCATCTGCTGGAGCTCGTCGTTCCCCGAGACCTGCTCGTCGACGCGTGCCAGATAGTCCTCGCGGCGCTCCAGGACGGAATCCAGGATGAGGACGAGTCCCGTCGATGCCATCAGACGCTCCGCTGCCGCGATGACGGCATCGGGGTTCTCTGTCTCCGCGAGGTAGTGCGGCACGAGCAGGACGAAGCCCACCGATGCGTCCCCACGCTCGACGAATCGGAATTCGAGGAGGTGACCGGCCGTTGCCGGCACCTGCGTGCGCGGACGCCACACGGAGTGCGCGACGGTCAGGTCACGCCGATTCCCACTGACTGTCGTGCCGATCGGACGCGTGTGCGGAACGGGCATCGCGATCGAGTGCACCCAGTGCAGTCCAGAGACCTCGAACTCCGCCGCGAGGGCGAGCACGGTGGTCGCGAAACGATTCCATGCGAAGTCCGGTTCGTATCCGGCGAGCAGCAGGAAGGGACGACCGAGTGCGTCCGTCGCGAGCGACAGTTCGAGCCTCGGCGGCTTGAACTCGGTCAGGTGGTCCTGGTCGAAGGAGATCACCGGCCGCCGCGCGCGATAGTCGAGCAGTGCATCGTTGTCGAACACCACGACGGGCTCAGGGGAGGCGGTCTCCCGAAGGTGATCGATCAGGCCGGAGACGGCGCTTCCCGCGTCCGTGAAACCGGTCAGAAGCAGCACCAGCGGCAGGCCGTGCGGCACTGTCGGCGCATTCGCGACGCGTTCATGGATCTCACCGGAGAGGGGCATGTGTCCATGCTACGAGCAGCTGCCTACCCCGGGGCGCGGCGCATCATGCTGAGAGCGAACACGCGGAGACTGGGCGGACGACCATGGTGTGACGGAGATCCTAGGATGGAGGCATGACGCTTCCCGTGCTCTCGCACACCACCGATCAGTTCCCTGGAAGCGCTGCAGATGCCGCAGTGCTCATCGTCGCCGCTCTCCCCGATTCGGCGGAGTCGCTGGCCGGATACCCCGGACTCGCCGATGCGCTGGCCGGCGTCGGATTCACCGGTTCGGTCGGATCGTTCACCCGCGTGTACGTCCCCGAGGTCACGTCTTCGCCGTTCGCGGTGGTCGGCGTCGGAAGCTCGCCGGACGCTGCCGCGGTGCGCAACGCGGCAGGCACGGCGCTGCGCTCGCTCACCGGCTTCGAGCACGTCGCAGTGGCTCTCGCCGACGGCCTCGAATCGTTCGCCGCTGCAGCCGCCGAGGGGGCGGTGCTCGGCGGGCACAAGTTCGACGGCTACCGCACGGAGAAGGGCAAGGCGCGCGCCACGTCGATCACGCTCCACGCCGCGGTCGACGACGACGACGTCGAGTACGCCCAGGTCCTGGGAGACGCGGTAGCGCTCATTAAGGATCTCGTGAACGTCCCCGCAGAGTGGCAGAGCCCGGCGCAGCTCGCGCAGAGCGCCGCCGACAGCGTGGCCGACCTCGACGTCACGGTCGAGATCCTCGACGAGAAGGCTCTCGCCGAGCAGGGCTTCGGTGGCATCCTCGGCGTCGGTCAGGGGTCGGATCGCCCTCCGCGTCTCGTCCGCCTCGAGTACTCCCCCGCCGACGCCTCACGGCACATCGCACTGGTCGGGAAGGGGATCACCTTCGACACCGGTGGTCTTTCCCTAAAGCCGGCAGCCTCGATGGTCGGCATGAAGTTCGACATGGCGGGCGCGGCGACCTCTCTCGCGGCGATCCGCGCCATCGCCACGCTGGGCCTCCCGGTCCGAGTGACCGCGTGGCTGTGCATCACCGACAACATGCCGTCAGGGCGTGCGCTGCGCCCTGGCGATGTCATCCGCATCCTCGACGGGACCACTGTCGAGGTCCAGAACACCGACGCCGAGGGTCGACTCGTGCTCGCCGATGGTCTCGTCGCCGCGAGCCGTGAGAACCCGGACGTCATCATCGACGTGGCGACTCTCACGGGCGCCATCGTCGCCGCGCTGGGGCATCGGCACACCGGCGTCTTCGGCGACGTCGACACGGTGTCCTCGTTCATGTCCGCCACCGCTCAGGTCGACGAGCCGGCGTGGCACATGCCGCTGCCGGACTACATGGAGGAGTCGCTCGAGTCCCCCATCGCCGACCTGCAGAACGCGAACATGGGCGACAGGATGGGCGGCGCGTCCTACGCCGGCCTGTTCCTGCGTCGCTTCGTCGGTCGCACCTCGGACGCCGAGGATGCCCCGCGCATCCCGTGGGTGCACCTCGACATCGCGGGATCCGGCGAACACGCCGGCGCCCCGTACGGCTTCACCGAGAAGGGCCCAACGGGGGCGATGGTCCGATCGATCGTCGCCTTCGCCGCAGCATCCCACACGGAGGCATGACCTATGACAACCCACACCTTCGACATCGTCGTCCTGGGCGGCGGCAGCGGCGGTTATGCCGCGGCGTTGCGCGCCAGTGAGCTCGGCAAGTCCGTCGCGCTGATCGAGAAGGACAAGGTCGGCGGAACCTGCCTGCACCGGGGATGCATACCGACCAAGGCGCTGCTGCATGCCGCAGAGGTGGCGGAGCACGTGCGCGATGCCGCGTCCGTCGGCGTCACCGCAAGCCTGGAGGGCATCGATCCGGCGGGGGTGCGCACGTACCGCGAAGGCATCGTCGCCAAGAAGTACAAGGGGCTGGAGGGGCTGGTCAAGGCGCGTGGGATCACCACCGTCGGCGGACTCGGCCGGCTGAACCCCGATCACAGCGTCAGCGTCGGCGACGACGTGTACGTGGGTACAGACGTCGTGCTCGCGACCGGCTCGTACAGCCGCTCGCTTCCCGGCCTGGAGATCGGCGGGCGGATCCTCACGAGCGAGCAGGCACTGGCCCTAGACGTGATCCCCGAGCGCGTGCTGATCCTCGGCGGCGGTGTGATCGGGGTCGAGTTCGCGAGCGTGTGGCGGTCGTTCGGGTCAGAGGTCACGATCGTCGAGGCTCTGCCGCACCTCGTCCCGAACGAGGACATCGCCCTCAGCAAGGGTCTGGAGCGTGCGTTCCGGCGCCGCGGCATCCAGTACTCCCTCGGGACCCGATTCCAGGGTGCGGTCCAGGATGAGACATCCGTCACCGTGACCCTCGAAGACGGCAAGGAGTTCACGGCGGACTACCTCCTCGTGGCCGTGGGACGCGGTCCGGTCACCTCCGACCTCGGATTCGAAGAGGCCGGCGTGACGCTCGACCGCGGTTTCGTGACCGTCGATGACAACCTGCGCACCGGAGTTCCCGGCGTGTGGGCGGTCGGAGACATCGTGCCCGGTCTGCAGCTCGCACATCGCGGATTCCAGCAGGGCATCGCCGTCGCCGAACGCATCGCGGGGCTGTCCCCCGTGAACATCCCCGACTCGCAGATCCCGAAGGTCACGTATTCGAGCCCGGAGGTCGCTTCGGTCGGGGTGACCGAAGAGGCAGCAGTCGCCGCCCACGGTGCCGACGCGGTCATCGCCTACGAGTACAACCTCGCAGGCAACGGCAAGAGCGAGATCATCGGGACGGGCGGGCTCGTGAAGGTCGTCCGCCTCAAGGACGGCCCCGTCGTCGGCGTCCACCTGCTCGGCGACCGCGTCGGCGAGCTCATCACGGAAGGACAGCTCGCCGTCGCCTGGGAGGCGCACCCTGAGGACATCGCTCCCCTGATCCACGCCCACCCGACCCAGAGCGAGGCCCTCGGGGAAGCCTTCCTCGCCCTGGCCGGCAAGCCCCTGCACGCCCTCTGAGCACCAACCGGTGCCCGAGTCACTAAGCTAGACAAGCGTCATACAACTTCTTGAAGGAGACTCAGTCATGAGCACATCCGTCGTCCTCCCCGCTCTCGGCGAGAGCGTCACAGAGGGTACGGTCACCCGCTGGCTCAAGCAGGTGGGAGACACCGTGCAGGCGGACGAGGGCCTGCTCGAGATCTCGACCGACAAGGTCGACACCGAGATCCCCTCCCCCGTCAGCGGCGTGATCGAGGAGATCCTCGTGGCCGAAGACGAGACCGTCGAGGTCGGCGCGCTCCTCGCGCGCATCGGCGATGGCAGCGGAGCGGCTCCCGCCGCAGACGCGCCCGAAGCCGCGGCCCCCGAAGCCGAATCCGCCCCCGCGGAGGCCGCCCCCGAGCAGGCCGCACCTGCTGCGAACGCTGCTCCGGCTGCGCCCGCACCGGCGGCAGAAGCACCGGCGCCCGCCGCAGAGGCCGCTCCTGCCGCCCCCGCGGGCGATGCCACCGACATCGTGCTCCCCGAGCTGGGCGAGAGCGTCACCGAGGGCACCGTCACCCGTTGGCTCAAGCAGGTCGGTGACAGCGTCGCCGTCGACGAGGCCCTTCTGGAGATCTCCACCGACAAGGTCGACACCGAGATCCCGTCGCCGGTGGCCGGCGTGGTCCAGGAGATCGTGGCCGGTGAGGACGAGACCGTCGCAGTCGGCGCCGTGCTCGCACGCGTCGGCTCCGGCGCTGCTCCCGCGGCTGAGGCCCCGGCGCCCGCTCCCGCGGCCGAAGCACCCGCTGCGCCTGCAGCTGCAGCGCCCGCCCCCGCGGCCGAAGCGCCTGCTGCTCCGGCTCCCGCCGCTGCTCCGGCTCCCGCCGCTGCTCCGGCTCCCGCTCCGGCTCCTGCGGCTGCTCCGGCTGCCGCTCCGGCTCCTGCGGCTGCGGCTCCCGCCGAGACGAAGCTCGCGCTCCCGACCGAGAACGACAACCTCTATGTCACGCCGCTCGTGCGTCGTCTGGCCTCCCAGCAGGGAGTGGACCTGGCTTCCGTCACCGGAACCGGTGTCGGCGGTCGTATCCGCAAGGAGGACGTCCTGAAGGCAGCGGAGACGGCGACGGCAGCGCCCGCTGCTGCGGCACCCGCTGCTCCCGCGCCGCTCGAGGTCTCTCCGTTGCGCGGCACCACGCAGCCGATGTCGCGTCTTCGCAAGGTCCTCGCGAAGCGTGCCGTCGAGTCGATGCAGCAGACGGCCCAGCTGACTACGGTCGTCGAGGTCGATGTCACCGCGCTCGCGGACTACCGCGACAGCGTGAAGGCGTCGTTCCTCGAGAAGACGGGCGACAAGCTCTCCTTCCTGCCGTTCTTCGCGCTCGCAACCGCAGAAGCGCTGCAGGCGTTCCCGATCGTGAACGCGACGGTCGACGGCGAGAACATCGTCTACCCGGCCAGCGAGAACGTCTCGATCGCCGTCGACACCGAGCGTGGACTGCTCACGCCGGTGCTGCGCGACGCCGCCTCGAAGAACATCGCGCAGATCGCGCACGAGATCGCCGATCTGGCCGCTCGCACCCGCGACAACAAGCTGAAGCCCGATGAGCTGGCCGGCGGGACGTTCACTCTGACCAACACGGGCTCCCGCGGCGCGCTGTTCGACACGCCTGTGGTGTTCCTCCCGCAGTCGGCGATCCTGGGCACCGGTACCGTCGTCAAGCGCCCCGGACTCGTCAAGGTGGGCGGTGCGGATGCGATCGCCGTCCGGTCCTACGTGTACCTCGCGCTGTCCTACGACCACCGGATCATCGACGGCGCGGACGCGGCGCGGTTCCTCGGCGCCGTGAAGGCCCGCCTCGAGGCTGCGCAGTTCGCCGCTCAGCTCGGAGCCTGATCGACACGAGTCATCCTGGCTGGTCCGCGACGTCATAGACGTCGCGGACCAGCCATTTCTCGTCTGTGCGGAGGAGGACGACGACGGTCTCGTCCGAAGACGCGTCGTCGGCCGTGCCCGCATCGCTCTCAGAGGTCGCACGCAATCTCATGACCGCCACGTCGCCGTAGGCGTCGACCAGCTCGGGTGCCGTCGGAACCCGGGTCTTCGCGCTGAGCACATCGACGATCCCCTCCGCGTTCCCGGCCACCGCGCTCGTGCACGCGCCGTCTCCAGCGGCGTCGCACTCCGCGATGATCCGCAGGAGCGCGGACAGCGCCTCGACAGGATCGTCGGAGTCAGCGGACCCCGGCTCCGTGGCCCCGGTCTCCGCGACATCCGTCTCCCGGGGCGTCGGGATGTCGGACGCCTCCCCGGAGGACGCCGGCGGCGGTGTCTCCGTGTCGCCGGGCGCGCCACGGGCGCTTGTCTCCAAGTCACCACCGGGAAGGAGCAGTCCTCCCACCAGTACGGCCGCTGCGGCGCCTCCTGCGATGGCAAGGGAACGCAGACGGGCCTTGGAACGAGCCGTCGATCGTCCGCCTCCCCTCCTCGGCGGTGCGGATCGGGCGTGAGGATCCTGCGACCGTCTCTCCGAGCGCACACGCAGCTCGAAGATCACCGTCTGCGCGGCGTCGACGACCGCGCTGATGGCGCGAGGGCGGCCCGCGTCCCGCTGGCGGACCCGATCTGCGCGCAGGCGCGGCGCGCTCTCCTGAACCACGGCGACGCGGGGACCGACCGCCCGAGCGACATCCCGTGCCCGCTCCGGGGTGTGGAACTCGCGCCGGAGAGGCTGCGGCGCAGCGACATCGAGCACCGTGGTCTCCCATGCTTCCGTGAGCTTGCGAGGCAGACGCGGCTGAGCGAGGGTCTTACGCAGACCCTCTCCGATGGCAGACAGGGCGCGACGGACCACCTTGTCCGCGCTCTGCTCGCCGAGAAGGTCGAGGATCTCCACCACACCGGTCCTGACATCGGTGCCCTCCCCGATGACGAAGACAGGCCGCCCACCGTCGGTGAGCCACCACGTGCCGGTGTGCACCCCATCGAGGCCTTCTCCCAACTCGTCGAGTCCACGAAGGAGGCTGACGACGAGAGTGCTGGTCTCCCCCGCAGTGATGTCTGATCCAGCTGCCGCTCGACGGCCCAGGTACCCGCGCACCCGATCCGTGCACCAGGGGAACAACGCGTCGTGACCGTCCCGGCGCCGGCTGACGTCGATGGGAGCGGCGATGTGTTCGGCCCCCGAGTAGCGCCATCCCGACCATCCGCCGAGGCGCGCGGCATCCACTCTGACGACCACCTCGTCGCCGTGGGTGACCAGCGTGCCCGGGAACGGTCCCTCGGCGGGATCGAGGGTCCGCACCACACGGTGCGCCCGCGGCACGAGCGGCGTCCCCCCACCGTCGTCGATCGCGATGTCTTCCATTCCTCCATCTCACCGCGGAGATCGTCCCGAAAGGTGCCCAGGCCGACCGTCGGGACGGATCCCTTCTGATGCCTCTGCAGTGCAGGACGAGTGGAATCCGGCTGCTCCGCTCCGCGCGAACGCCGACATCACGAGGTCGTCAGACTCGGTAGGCTGGTGCTCATGGCAAAGCGTGCTCCTGAACCCGAAAAGCGTCCTGGGTTCTTCTCCCAGATCAAGTCCCTCTTCCGGTTCACACGTGAGGCCTACTCCTGGCTGCCGTGGGCACAGGCTGCGATCCTCATCGGCGGCGTCCTGCTCGGGCTCGTCGCGGGCTATCTGATCCCCCCCTTCCAGGTATGGACGCTCGTCCTGTGGGGTATCACGGGTCTGATGCTCGGCATCCTCGGCGCGCTGTTCCTCATGACGCGGCTCTCGACCTCCGCCATGTACAGCAAGATCGACGGCATGCCCGGTGCGACCGGCCACGTGCTGAGCACCAGCCTCGGTCGCAGCTGGCAGGCCTCGGAGACTCCCGTCGGCATCAACCCGAAGACGCAGGAAGCGGTCTACCGCACCATCGGCCGCGGGGGCATCGTCATCGTCGGCGAAGGTGCACGCGGGCGACTGACACGCCTGGTGAACGAGGAGCGCAGCAAGGCCCAGCGCGTCGCGCACGGCGTCCCGATCACCGTCCTGTATGTCGGACACGGTGACGACGAAGTGGCGATCGCCGATCTCTCGAAGACGATCAAGAAGCTCCCGAAGGCGATCGACAAGGCGACGATGGCCGCGGTCATCCGTCGCGTCGACTCGGTATCGCAGTCGCTTTCCTCGCTGCCGATCCCGAAAGGCATCGACCCGACGAAGGTGCGCTCTCAGCGTCCGCGCTGATCACACGCACCGCACAGCTCAAGAGCGCGGCCGTCCTCCTGCGAGGACGGCCGCGCTCTCTCGTTCACTCGGAGAGCGGCTGCCGGGGCAGACGACGGACCTTCGCCCGACGACGTCGACGCTCCGGGACCATCGATCGCATCTCGTCGAGCTTTCCGAAGCAGAACAGCCGGTCGTCGGCTTCGAGCACGACATGCTTGCGGGGATTCGGGATCACGCTGACGCCGCGGTGCAGGGTGAGGACCGTGATGTCCCTCTCCCACAGTCCCGCTTCGCCCAACGTCTTCCCGACCAGGTCGACCGCACCGTGCACCATGAGCTCGGCGACACCGTAGCCCGTAGAGACCGTGAGACGCTGGCGCACGTCGATCTCCGGGAAGGCGACCTGCCCCGCGATGTAGTCGATGATGGCACCCGCGACATCGAGCTTCGTCGCGGTCTCGATGCCCTGGAGTCCGGGCGAGGAGTTGACCTCCATGACCAGCGGACCGTCTTCGCCCTCGAGCATGTCGACACCCGCGACCCGCAGGCCCATGATCTGCGCAGAGCGCACCGCCGCGCGCTCGTAGACGGGATCGAGCTCGACCGCCTCGACAGACCCTCCGCGGTGCACGTTCGATCGGAACTCGTCACCGGCAGCGGAGCGTCGCATCGCGGCGACGACGCGGTCGCCGACGACCAGCGCTCGGATGTCGCGTCCGCGGCTCTCCGCGATGAACTTCTGGATCAGCACGTTCTGCTTGGTCGAGTGCAGCGTCTCGATGATCGCCTCGGCCACCTTCACCTGCGGAGCGAGGATCACCCCGATTCCCTGGGTGCCCTCGAGCAGCTTGATGACGACCGGAGCTCCGCCGACCCGCTCGATCGCCGGTCGCACGTCCGCGCGGTTGCGCACGAAGGCCGTCGGCGGCATCGCGATGTTGTGGCGCGAGAGGATCTGGTTCGCGCGGAGCTTGTCACGGGCGCTCGAGATGCCGTTGGCGGTGTTCGGCGTGTAGACGTCCATCTGCTCGAACTGACGGACGACGGCTGTGCCGAAGTAGGTGATCGAGTTGCCGATGCGAGGGAGGATCGCGTCGTAGTCGCTGAGCTGTCGCCCTCGGTAATGCAGGTCGGGTTCATCGGCCGTGAGATCGATGGCGAAGCGCAGGGTGTTGAGCACCTTGACGTTGTGCCCACGCTGGAGCGCGGCTGCACGCAGACGCTGGGTGGAGTACGCCTGCGGCGCGCGGGAGAGCACTGCGATCTTCACGGGGGATTTTTCCTGCCAGGATGTATCAGGTGAGTAGGACTACCCCCCATTCAAACACCCTTACGGGGTGGCGAGAATGGGTGAGCCTGCCCGATCTCGGGGTGGACTGGCTCAAGGCCAAGATCGACACGGGTGCGCGCACCTCCTCGCTGCACGCTTTCGACATCGTGGAGTTCGAGCAGGACGGCGAACCGTGGGTCCGTTTCAAGGTGAAGCCCTGGCAGGACAGCCAGGAGGACGCGGTGGTGGTCGAGTGCCCCATCCACGATCGCCGTGCCGTTCGGAGCTCATCCGGGCACGCCCAGGAGCGGCTCGTGGTCGAGCTGCTGATCCGGCTCGTCGATCGCGAGGTGCTGGCGGAGGTCACGCTGAGCAACCGCGACGAGATGGGCTTCCGGATGCTCATCGGTCGTGAGGCGCTGCGCCGGGGCTACGTCGTCGACCCTGCCCGCTCCTTCCTCGGCGGACGAGCACCACGCGAGGCGCGCCGGCGCAACCGCGGCCGCGACTGACACCGTCGGGCGGAGCCGTCAGGTACGGATGAGAACCGTGCCGACCGCCTTATCGTGCAGACCGCGCTGGTCGGCGTCCCAGATCACGGCGGGCACGACGACCACGAGCAGGAGCGTGCGGACGATCGGGCGCCACAGCCCGACCCAGCTCCCGTCGAGACGGGCGAGACGCATGCCGAGGATGCGGTGCCCCGGGCTGCCGCCTGCGGTCGGGATGAAGACGATCTGCAGCACGGCGAACACCAGCATCGGGGCGAACTGGCTCAGACCCGCTTCCGTCGGCAGAGCGAACTGATTGAACCCGAGGAAACCGGTGGCGATGATCGTCGCCGCCGTGTAATCGATCAGAAGCGCGCCGATCCGGCGGCCGGGACGGGCGATGCTCCCCGAACCGGATTCGGGCAGTCCGAGTCGTTCACCGGGGTACGCGTTCACTGCATCCGTCACTCCCCCAGCCTACCGAGCATGAAATGACGTGCTGACGCCCTCACGCTCGTAACACGCCCGAAACAAAGCGGATACCGTAGAGAAATCCCCCGTCCGTACTCTGCAGAGTGGCCGTGAAGCCATCGATCCGCATTACAGGAGTCGTACATGTTCAAAGATTCGTCCGAGGTACTGACCTACATCAAGGAGAACGACGTCAAGTTCCTTGACATCCGTTTCACCGACCTCCCGGGTGTACAGCAGCACTTCAACATTCCTGCATCGACGGTCGACGAGGCGTTCTTCACCGACGGTCAGCTGTTCGACGGCTCCTCGATCCGCGGCTTCGCGAGCATCCACGAGTCCGACATGCAGCTCATCCCCGATGTCACGACGGCGTACGTCGACCCGTTCCGCGAGGCGAGCACGCTCGTCATGCTCTTCGACATCTACAACCCGCGCACCGGCGAGATCTACTCGAAGGACCCGCGTCAGGTCGCGAAGAAGGCCGAGAAGTACCTGGCCTCGACCGGAATCGCCGACACCGCGTTCTTCGCCCCCGAGGCCGAGTTCTACATCTTCGACGACGTCCGCTACAACGTCACCTCGAACTCCAGCTTCTACAGCGTCGACTCCGAAGAGGGCGCCTGGAACACCGGTCGCGAGGAAGAGGGCGGCAACCTCGGGAACAAGACCCCCTACAAGGGCGGGTACTTCCCGGTCAGCCCGGTCGACAAGACGGCCGACCTCCGTGACGACATCACCCTCAAGCTGATCGACGCCGGTTTCATCCTCGAGCGCTCGCACCACGAGGTCGGCACGGGCGGCCAGCAGGAGATCAACTACCGCTTCGACACCATGGTGCACGCGGCTGACGACATCCTGAAGTTCAAGTACATCGTCAAGAACACGGCCGAGGAGTGGGGCAAGGTCGCGACCTTCATGCCCAAGCCCCTCTACGGTGACAACGGCTCGGGCATGCACACGCACCAGTCGCTGTGGAACGACGGCAAGCCGCTGTTCTACGACGAGGCCGGCTACGGACAGCTCAGCGACATCGCGCGCTGGTACATCGGCGGCATCCTGGCGCACGCGCCCGCCCTGCTCGCCTTCACCAACCCGACGCTGAACAGCTACCACCGTCTGGTCAAGGGCTTCGAGGCTCCCGTCAACCTGGTGTACTCGGCCGGCAACCGCTCCGCCGCGATCCGCATCCCGATCACGGGCTCGAACCCGAAGGCGAAGCGCATCGAGTTCCGCGCACCGGATGCTTCGGGCAACCCCTACCTCGCCTTCGCCGCGCAGCTCATGGCAGGCCTGGACGGCATCAAGAACCGCATCGAGCCGCACGAGCCGGTCGACAAGGACCTCTACGAGCTTCCCCCCGAGGAGGCCAAGGACATCCCGCAGGTCCCGAACTCGCTGCTCGACTCGCTGGACGCCCTGGCTGCCGACCACCAGTTCCTCCTCGAGGGCGGCGTGTTCACCAAGGAGCTCATCGAGACCTGGATCTCCTACAAGTACGAGAACGAGATCCTGCCGATGGCACAGCGCCCGCACCCGTTCGAGTACGAGCTGTACTTCGGGGTCTGACCCGATGAACCCACCTACCGAAGGGTAGGCCGCAGCTTCATGCAAGAGCCCGTCTCCGCCTCGGTGGAGACGGGCTCTTGCGTGGTCCTGGTACCTGCGCGGAGTTCACGGGCCGCCCATCGATCGTCGACCGGGCGTCATCGTCCGGAGCCGCCACTCATCCGTACCCGCCTCGCCCGCGCGTGCACACCGCCTTGACCGCGGTGATGAGGGATGATCGACTACGGAAACACAGATCCGACCGGGGGAACCATGCGCCGTAGAAGAGTCATCGCGAACACCGACGCACACAGGCCGGTCGCCGCCGCGCCGTCCCAGCCTTCCAACGCGGTCGTCGCGTATGCAAGGACCAACCCGTTCATGTTCGGCCTGCTGGGTGCCCTCGGGGTGCTGGTCGCCCTGGCCATCGGCGGAGTGATCGGCCAGCTCGCGACCGTCTTCGTCTACATCGGAGTGGCGGTCTTCCTGGCGCTCGGCCTCGACCCGATCGTCTCGTTCATCGAGAAGAAACTCCCGCGCCCCGCCGCCGTCGCCATCGTCGTCGCTGCCGTGCTCCTCGCCTTCGCCGGCATCATCCTCGCCATCGTCCCGCTCCTCGTGGAACAGGTCAGCAACCTGATCAAGGACGGTCCACAGATGGTCAAGGACTTCATGGCCAGCGACTGGTTCAAAGATGTGAGCGGCCAGTTCGGCTCCACGATCGACGATGCCGTGCAGGGCATCCTCGGCTTCGTTCAGGACCCCAACAACTTCTTCGACATCGGCGGCGGCGTCTTCGCGGTCGGCGCCGGTATCGCCGGCGGCTTCACCGGTGTCACCATCGTCCTGATCCTGACGCTGTACTTCATGGCATCGCTGCGCAGCATGAAGCACCTCGCGGCACGCTTCGTCCCGGCGTACCAGCGGGACACCTTCAGCGGCCTCCTCGAAGACGTCTCCGGGGCCGTGGGCCGCTATGTGATGGGCCAGGCCAGCCTCGCGCTGATCAACGGCATCCTGAGCCTGATCTTCCTCACCATCATCGGCGCGCCCGTTCCGGCGCTGCTCGCACTCATCGCCTTCATCGGGTCGATGATCCCGTTGGTGGGAACGCTGACGGCGTCGATCATCAACTCTCTGATCTGCCTGTTCGTCTCCCCCGTGACGGCGCTCATCGCGATCATCTACTACCTGATCTACATGCAGATCGAGGCCTACATCCTCTCGCCGCGGATCATGAGCAAGGCCGTCGCGGTGCCGGGAGCGCTCGTCGTCATCGCCGCCGTCGCCGGCGGTGCACTCGGCGGCATCCTGGGAGCCCTCGTGGCGATCCCCGTCGCCGCGAGCATCATCATCATCGTGCAGAAGGTGACGTTCCCGGCCCAGGACAGGAAGATCGTCCCGCCGGCATCGGCGCGCTGATCACGACTCCCGTCGGGCCACCTCAGCGGACGAGGAGAGCGCCGGCCTCGACGCGGACGTCGAATGACGACACCTCGCCCATCTCCTCGCCATCGATCTCGAACACGAGGGGTGTCTTGAGCTCGACGGAGATGGTCTCGACCGGGAGGTGGCGCGCCGAGTCGGTGCTGACGGCCTCATCCGTCGCGCCGAACAGGCGACGGATGCCGTTGTCCCACACGAATGAACGCAGCGTATCGAGCCACTGCAGCGCGCCGTCAGCGCTGATCATCAGCACGTCGAGCTTGCCGTCGTCCAACACGGCGTCCGGCAGCAGCCGGATGCCGCCCTGCACCATCCCGCAGTTGCCGATCAACATGGTGTGACCGCGGACCGCGACAGCCTTCTCCCCGTCGATCGTGAGGGTGATGTCGGTCATCTCGGTACCGGCGAGAGCGCGTCCCATGGCCTCGACGTACGCAAGCCAGCCCGCCTTGGACTTGAGGTCGTCGTCGGTCTCCACCAGCATCTGGGCATCGACCCCGAACCCGACCATCACGGCGAACGCGTGCTCGGTTCCGTCGTACGACACCCAGCCGAGGTCGATGCGACGGGGCTCGGCGTCGCGCACCCGCTCCAGTGCCGCCTTCACGTTGTTCAGCGGTACCTCGAGGTTCCGCGCGAGGAGGTTGCCGGTCCCCTGCGGCACGATCCCGAGCGCCGTCTCGGAACCCGCCAACGACTCGGCGACCGCGCGCACCGTGCCGTCTCCCCCGACGGCGACCACGATGTCGCGGCCGTCCTCACGCGCCTCGCGAGCCATGCCGCGACCCGGGTCCTCGGGGGTCGTCTCCCACCAGCGGATGTCGTACCGCTCGTCGAACACGTCGCTCACCGCGGCTTGCAGGACCTCCTGCTCGACCTTCGAGGGGTTCCAGACGATGCCGATTCGCGCGTTGGTCATATCGTCAGCTTGGGACACGACACGCGATACCGCAAACCGACGCCCTCGACTCACCCGTAGAAGAGCTGCTCGAAGGTCTTCCTGGCGCGCCGGGTCACCCCGAGGTAGTCCTCCTCGAGTTCTGTGGCGGAGCGATCGGGATAGCCGAGCAGTCGACCGATCGCATCGAGCTGACGGCGATCCGCGGGGAGCACATCGCTGGTCTGCCCCGTCAGCAGAGTGATCGCCGACCTGAGACGGCTGGAGAGCAGCCACGCCGCGCGAAGACGTGCGGCGTCGTCCTCTGTGACCAGGTCGGCGGCGACGGCGGCTTCGAGCGCACCGAGCGTCGACGTCGTGCGCAGCCCGGGGACACCGTGCGCATGCTGCAGCTGGAGGAGTTGGACCAGCCACTCCACATCGCTCAGCGAGCCGGGGCCGAGCTTCAGGTGGCGACGGGGATCAGCACCCTGTGGCAGCCGCTCCCCCTCGACCCGCGCTTTGATGCGCTTGATCTCGCGGGTGCCCTGGAGGTCGATGGACTCCGGGTAGCGGATCGTGTCGGCAAGCGCCGTGAACCGGGCGATCAGCTTCGCGCTTCCCGCCACTCCGCGCGCCCGGAGCAGCGCCTGGGCCTCCCACGACAGCGACCAGCGTCGGTAGTACTCCGCGTATGCCTCGATGGAGCGGACGATCGGACCGTTCCGCCCCTCCGGCCTCAGGTCGGCGTCGAGGTCGAGCGGCAGCCGGTGATCGGTCAGATGCTCGCGCAGGCCGGCCACGATCTGCGTCGCGAGCTTCTGCGCGCGCTGAGGATCGACACCGTTCGCGTCGTAGACGTAAAGGATGTCGGCATCGGATCCGAAGCCCAGCTCGGCACCGCCGAAGCGCCCCATCGCGATGACGGCGAAGTCGAGGGCCTCGTCCTCGACCGGGACGACCTCGCGCATCACCGCGCGGAGAGCGGCCTGGATCGTCGCCTCGGTGATCTCCGTGAGTGCGGTGGCGACCTCTTCGATCGTGAGGACATCGAGCACTGCCCCCATGGCCGTGCGCAGGAGCTCTCTCCTCCGCAGCGCTCTGACGGCCCGCAGCGCATCGCCGATCGTCTCATGGCGCGTCTGGATCGCCCTGGCCTCCTCGTCGAGGGCCGCGGCCCCGCGCGGGCGCAGCCGCCCAGCATTGTCCAACCAGGCCACGGACTCCGGGATCCACTCCAGGAGCTCGCCGATGTACCGGGAGGATGACAGCAGGCGGGTGAGGCTCTCCGCCGCCCCCGACGAATCGCGCAGCATCCTGAGGAACCACGGGGTGTCCCCGAGACGCTCGCTGATGCGGCGGAAGGCGAGGAGCGCGTAGTCAGGATCGCTGCCGTCGGCGAACCACCGCACCATGATGGGCATCAGGTGTCGCTGGATGGTCGCCTTGCGGCTGAGCCCGCTCGTGAGGGCGCCGATGTGGCGGAGCGCGCCGGCCGGATCCCGGAAGCCGATGGCTGCCAGGCGGTCGTGCGCCTGCGCGGCGGAGAGGGTGCGTTCCTCCTCCGGCAGACCGGCGACAGCGCTCAGCAGTGGGCGGTAGAACAGGCGCGTATGGATCTCGCGCACCTCCCGCCGCACGCTCTCCCAGCGGGCCCACACGCCGTCGCCGCTCTCCGCGAGGCGCGTGCCCCTCGCCAGGATCCGCAACCCGGCCGGAGTGCGTGGCATCAGATGCGTGCGGCTGAGCTCTCTCAGCTGGAGGCGATGCTCCATGAGCCGGAGCAGGCGATAGTCCTCGGCGAACGCCGCCGCGTCGACCCGCCCGATGTAACCGCCCTCGACGAGCGCATCGAGGCTCTCGAGGGTCCCGCGCGTGCGCAGCGACTCGTCGGTGAGGCCGTGGACGAGCTGCAGCAGCTGCACGGTGAACTCGATGTCGCGAAGACCCCCCGCCCCGAGCTTCAGCTGATACGGAGCGTCATCCGGGTCGATGTGCTCCATCACGCGCTCCCGCATACGCTGCACGCTCTCGACGAAGTCCTGCCGCGCGGCACTGGACCAGATCTTCGGCTGCACCGCGGCGATGTACTCCGCCCCGAGTTCCGCATCTCCGGCGAGGGGACGCGCCTTGAGCAGAGCCTGGAACTCCCAGCTCTTGGCCCAGCGGTCGTAGTAGGCGAGATGGGATGCGAGCGAGCGGACCAGAGCACCTTGCTTGCCCTCTGGACGCAGCGCGGCATCGACCTCCCAGAGCGGCGGTTCCACCTCGATCGCGTCGAGGTTGCGCATAGTCTCGCGCGCGAGCCTGGTCGCGATGTCGATGGCACGCGCCTCCGTGACGACCTCTTCATCGCTGCTGCCGCCCACGAAGATCACGTCGACGTCGCTGACGTAGTTCAACTCCCGAGCGCCGGCTTTTCCCATGCCGATGACGGCGAGACGGGTCGCCGCCACCTCATCCCGATCCATCGACTCCTGCACCCGGGTCTTCGCCACCGCGAGCGATGCCTCCAGCGCAGCACCCGCGAGGTCGGCCAGCGCCGCCGAAACGGGGCCGACCGCCATCTCCGGTGCCGTGCGCGAGAGGTCGAAGGCGGCGATGGCAGCGAGATTGCGCCGGTAGGCGACTCTGAGCGCGACGACCGTCTCGTCCCCGCCTGACTTCGCGAAGCCGTCGCTGGCACCGACCGAGGCCAGCAGCCGCTCCTGGAGCTCCCCCGGCGACGGCAGACCGGTGAGGGGAGCTGCCAGGACGTTCAGCTGCTCCGGGTGGCGGAGGAAGAACTCGGCGAGACCCTCCGAAGCGCCGAAGAGCCGCCAGACACCGCGCCGCGTCTCCTCGTCGCCCAGGAGCTTCCTCAACGACGCCGCATCCCGACGCGCCACCCGGAGCAGCCCGCGGACGGCGGCATCGGGGTCCGCGGCTTCGGCGGCCTCGAGCAGCACCGTCCGCGGCTGATCCAGAATGGCCGCCAGCTCGGCGAGGGATGCCGCGGCCTCGCTCAGCTCGGAGAAACCGAGCCTCGCCAACGCGGAGAGAGAGACGGAGTCGTCAGGACGCGCCATCGGGCGGGTCAGAGCAGCTCGAGGTTGCTCTTCAGCTCGAACGGGGTGACCTGACCGCGGTAGGCCTCCCATTCCTTGCGCTTGTTGAGCAGCACGTAGTTGAAGACCTGTTCGCCCAGAGTCTCCGCGACGAGCTCGGACGCCTCCATGTACTCCAGAGCGTGGTCGAGGCTCGCCGGCAGTGCCTCATAACCGAGAGCGCGCCGCTCGGCATCGCTCAAGGACCACACGTTGTTCTCGGCCTCGGGCGGGAGATCGTATCCCTCCTCGATGCCCTTGAGTCCGGCTGCGAGCAGGAGCGCGTAGGCGAGGTACGGGTTCGACGCGGAATCGATGCCGCGGTACTCCACGCGGGAAGACTGGCTCTTGTTCGGCTTGTACATCGGCACGCGGACGAGCGCGGAACGATTGGCATGGCCCCAGGTGACGAAGCTCGGCGCCTCATCGCCGCCCCAGAGCCGCTTGTACGAGTTGACGAACTGGTTGGTGACCGCGGAGATCTCGTTCGCGTGACGGAGGAGGCCCGCGATGAAGTGCCGACCCGTCTTCGACAGCTGGTACTTGGCGCCCTCTTCGTAGAAGGCGTTCTGGTCGCCCTCGAAAAGCGACATGTGCGTGTGCATACCGCTTCCGGGCTGGTCGCTGAGCGGCTTCGGCATGAACGTCGCATAGACGCCCTGCTCGATCGCCACCTCCTTGATCACCGTCCGGAAGGTCATGATGTTGTCGGCCGTGGTGAGGGCGTCCGCGTATCGGAGGTCGATCTCGTTCTGACCGGGCCCGCCTTCGTGGTGGCTGAACTCGACCGAGATGCCGAGGTCTTCCAGCATCCGGACCGAACGGCGACGGAAATCGTGCGCGGTGCCGCCCGGCACGTTGTCGAAGTAGCCTGCCGAGTCGACGGGCACGGGGCCCTCCGGTCCGAACGACGAGGACTTGAGCAGGTAGAACTCGATCTCAGGGTGCGTGTAGAACGTGAACCCTGCGTCCGCGGCCTTCGCGAGCGTGCGCTTGAGCACATGACGGGGATCGGCGACGGCCGGCTGGCCATCGGGAGTCGTCAGGTCGCAGAACATGCGCGCGGTCGGGTCGATCTCGCCGCGCCAGGGCAGCGTCTGGAACGTCGTCGGATCGGGCTGGGCGAGCAGGTCGGACTCGTAGGTGCGTGTCAGCCCCTCGATCGCCGAACCGTCGAACCCGATTCCCTCCGCGAAAGCGCCCTCGACCTCGGCCGGCGCGATGGCCACCGACTTGAGAGTGCCGATCACGTCGGTGAACCACAGTCGCACGAACTTGACGCCGCGCTCCTCGATGGTCCGGAGGACGAAGTCCCTCTGCTTGTCCATGGCTACTCTGCGCCCTGGCCCTTTGCGTCGCCCGTGTTCTGGGAGCCCTTGACGTCCCAGCCCTGCTCGACGGCCTCTTCCTCGGCCCAGGCGCGCGAACGCTCTTTGACGACCTCCGGAGCACGACGGGCCTCAGCCTCGGTGTCGAACGGACCGATGCGGTCGATGGAAGGCGAGATCATCCCGAACTCGATCTCGCCGGTCGTGGAGTTGTACCAGTACTTGTGGTCGCCGTCAGACATGTCTGCCCCTTCTTCACGTGATGTCATCGATCCTACTGGCGTGCACCGCGGTCGCTAAGCTATCGCCCATGGCAAAAGCGATCGGCGTCGACATCGGCGGCACGGGTATCAAAGCAGGAATCGTCGACCTCGAGCACGGAATCATGGCGTCCGACCGGGTGCGGGTACCCACCCCCGAGGGCGCATCACCCCAGGACGTGCTGACCGCGGTGCAGACCGTGCTGAAGACCCTCGACGTGCACGACTCGACCCTGCCGCTCGGCGTCGCGTTCCCGGCGATCGTCAAGCGCGGCAAGACCCTCTCCGCTGCCAATGTGTCCAAGGAATGGATCGACTTCGACGCCGAACGGTTCTTCCGCGACGGTCTCGGTCGCAACATCGTGTTCGTGAACGACGCCGACGCCGCCGGTGTCGCCGAAGCCCGTCACGGAGCGGCCAGGGACGTGCGCGGTTTCACGCTCCTCACGACGCTCGGCACCGGCATCGGATCGGCTTTCCTCTACGACGGGGTGCTGCTGCCCAACACCGAACTCGGCCACCTCAACTTCCGCGAGTACGAGTCGGTCGAGACCTATGCCGCGACGTCGGCACGCGAGAGGGAGAACCTGAGCTGGGCCGAATGGGCGGAGCGTCTGCAGGCGTTCTACTCGCACATCGAGTTCCTGTTCAGCCCCGACCTGTTCGTGGTCGGTGGCGGCGTCTCGAAGAACGCCGGAGACTTCCTCCCGCTGCTCGACCTCAAGACCCCGATCGTCCCGGCGATCCACCGCAACAACTCCGGCATCATCGGCGCGGCGTCCCTCGCCGGAGACTGACCCTTCGACAGGCTCAGCGACCCAGATCCGCACGAAGGCCCCGACGACTCTGCAGTCATCGGGGCCTTCGTTCGTGTGAGGCGAATGGGCCGACCTGTACGCCGGGTTCTGTTCCGGGGTTCTTCGCCCCTTCGACGGCCATCTCTCTCGGCGACACGTTGCCGTGGCACTCTAGCGGTCTACCCGAGGACTCGGCGAGCCGCGTCAACATCCTCTGTCTGACCTTGCTCCGGACGAGGTTTACCTGGCGGGCCATGTCACCATGGCCCCCGGTGGTCTCTTACACCACCCTTTCACCCTTACCCCTTGCGGGGCGGTCTGCTCTCTGTGGCACTTTCTCGCGGATTGCTCCGGGTGGGCGTTACCCACCGTCCTGCCCTGAGGAGCCCGGACGTTCCTCGGTACGGTTGCCCGTAACGCGGCCGTCCAGTCGACCCATTCGCCTTTCCAGTCTACGTTCTCCGGAGCACACGGCCGGCGGCTACTTCTCCGCGGACTCCGCGATGCGCAGGTCGAGGGGCACGTCGATGGGAAACGAGCCGAAGAGCCTCGTCGTGGCCGTGGCCGCCGCCTCTCGCACCGCCTCGGCAGCCTCTTCCGCGTGTTCCAGCGGAACGTGGAGGATCACCTCGTCGTGCAGGAAGAACGCCAGGTGCGCAGAGCGAGCGAACGGACCGGATGCCGCCGCCTCGGCGAACACCTCCGGGATCTGCTGCAGACGATGCCGGATCTCAGCGAGCCAGATCAACGACCACTCGGCAGCAGTGCCCTGCACCACGAAGTTCCTGGTGAACCGACCCCAATCGCGTCCGCGCCGCCGCGCGAGCGCGACGACCGCGGGGTCGGCGTCCGCATCGGTCGCGTCCGCCTGCAGCCGCATCCACTCCGTCGACGGACGCGGCGATGACCGCCCGAGCCAGGTCGAGACGATTCCCCCGTCCTCACCCGTGCGCGCCGCCGCATCCACGAGTGCCATCGCCTTCGGGTACACCTTGCGCAGCCGCGGGACCAGCCGGCCGCTGTCGCCGGTCGTCGCACCGTACATCGCTCCGAGAACCGCGTACTTCGCCTCCTCACGGGTGGAGACGGCCCCAGACGCCACGACGCCCGCGTAGAGGTCGCTCCCCCGCGCCGCACGCGCCATCGCCTCGTCGGAGGCCATCGCGGCGAGCATCCGCGGCTCGAGTTGCGCGACGTCTGCCACGACCAGCGTCCACCCTGGGTCGGCTCGGACAGCGGGGCGCAGACTCCGCGGAAGCTGAAGCGCCCCTCCGCCGGCGGACGCCCAGCGTCCCGTGACGACACCACCGGGGATGTAGACGGGGCGGAACCGACCCTCGTGCACCCACTCCGCCAACCATGCCCATCCGTTGGCGCTGAGCAAGCGGGAGAGCTTCTTGTAGGCGAGGAGGGGCTCCACGACCGGGTGCTCATGCTGAGCGAGCTCCCATCGACTCGTCGACTCCACCTGCACCCCCACACGGTGCAGGGCCCTGAGTAGCTTCTGCTGGCTGTCGAGGTGGAGCGACGGATCGCCGAGGAGCGCGCGCACCCGATCGCCCAGTTCGACCATGCGACTCGGTGCTCCCCCGGCGGCGGGGCGGGTGCCGAGGGTGTCGGTCAGGATGGCATCGTGCACGCCTTCATCCCAAGGCAGTCCCGCGACCCGCATCTCCTCCGCGATGAGTCCACCTGCCGACTCCGCGGCGCACAGCAGGGTGAGTCGTCCGTCCTGTGCAGCGGCCATCACGCTCCGCTGCGCGCGGTACTGATCGAGTGCGGCCGTGATCGCATCGTCACCGCTCACGTCGTCGAACACGTCGAACAGCGACGGCACCGCCGCCGTCGGCTCGCGCCTCTCCCACTCCGGCGAGGGCGGGAGCGGGATCTGCACCGACGACGTGTCGCGCAGGATGGCGTGGCACAGCACCAGATCGTGACTGCGGGTGATCCGCACGCCGTGCTCGAGCAGGAACGCGTAGGTCTCGGCGGCGCTGCGCATGATCCACCGCGGGGCATCGGAGTCTTCGACGGAGCGCACCCATTCCGGGAGCTCAGCAACGCGCAGGGACGTGCGATCCAGCTCCTCGTCGTTCCGATCGAGCTCGATCGCGACGTACTCCTGCGCTCCGACGGAGACGAGTGCGATGCGGCGTTCGACCCCCGCCGCCGGCGCCGTCATCGCCGACGCGCGCAGGCGCGACTCATGCGAGCCCGGACTCCTCGGTGCGCACCAGGATGCACCCGCATTCGGGGCAGGACACCACGAGGTCGTCCGCCGCTCGCCTGATGTCGTTCAGGTCCGTGCTGGGGAGCAGGATGCGGCACCCCTCGCAGGTGCCGCGGGTCAGCAGAGCGGCACCGGCGCTGTTCTTCGCGCGGCGGTCGTACTCCGCCAGCAGGGCCGGAGACACGGTCTCCGCGACAGCCGCGCGATCGCGGGCGAGCTGTGCACCGAGGTCGGTGGCTGCTGCGACGTCCGCCTTGGCCTGCGCGGTGAGCGCCGACCCCTCGGCAGTCGTCGTGTCGAGGAGCGCTTGCTGCGCGGCGACGGCGGCCTCTGCCTCTTCGAGACGGCCCATGACGTCGAGCTCGGCGTCTTCCAGATCGCTCTGTCGGCGGGCGAGGCTGGCGAGCTCGTGCTCGAGTGCCTGCGCGTCCTTCGGATTCGTCGATGCGGCCAGGCGCTCGGCGTCGCGGTTCCGACGCGCCTCGACGACGGCGACGTCGGACTCCAGGCGCTTCAGTTCGGTGCGCACGTCGTCTCTGGTACCCGCGAGTGCGGTCAGCTCGCGGAGCTGGTCCTGACGGATCGCCACGAGCTCGCTGATCCGCCCTGCCTGACTCGGCTTGGTCCTGGCACGCTCGGCCTGCGCGATGCGCCGGTCGAGGTCGGCGATGTCGAGCAGGGTGCGCTGGTTCTCGGGGGTGGCGTTCACGCTCTCAAATCTAGTCGCTGTCGCGACATCCGCCCATCAGTGCAGATCGCCGTCGACGTAGTACCAGCGACGGTCCTCGCGCACGAAGCGGCTGCGCTCATGGAGCGAGCCTCTCGTGGTGCCCTGGTGCCAGAACGCCTCGAACTCCACGACGCCCTCACGGTCGAACGGGCCCCCGGCCACGCGGTCGATCACGAGCAGCCGCCGCCACCGCAGATCCGGTTCGAACTCGATCGCCTCCGGTCGAGTCGTCGGATGCCACGTGCGCAGGAGATGCGCCTCGTCCCGCAGCGAGAACGCGGTGTAGCGCGAACGCATCAGGCGTTCGGCCGTCGGCGCCGTCGCTCCGTCGAGGAGCGGTCGGCAGCATCGGCCGTACACGTCGCCGGATGAGCAGGGGCACCGATCGTGTTCGTCGATCGTGACGTCATCCGACGCCATCTCCGCCTCCGATGTCATCCGTCCAGCGTACGCTCGGGGAAAAGGCCAGAAGGAGCACCGTGACCACTCAGCCCGTCGTCCCCTCGTTCACCGCCCACAACGGGTTCGCCCTCCCCGCGATCGGCCTGGGCACCTACGCCCTGAACGGCGATGCCGGGGCGGAATCGGTCAGCGCCGGCATCGGCGCCGGCTACCGGCTCGTCGACACCGCGTTCAACTACGAGAACGAGGGCTCGGTGGGCCGTGGGGTCGCAGCTTCCGGGGTCGCACGATCCGACGTGATCGTCACCACGAAGCTCCCCGGACGACACCACCCCTCGGCGAAGGCGCGCACCAGCATCGAGGAGAGCCGCTCCCGCCTCGGACTCGACGTGACCGACCTGCATCTCATCCACTGGCCCAACCCCAGCCAGAACGAGTACGTCCAGGCATGGGCCGCGCTCGTCGACGCCCAGGCCAGAGGCGTCGTCCGCCAGATCGGCGTCTCCAACTTCCTCCCGGAGCACCTGGAGCGCATCGAGCACGAGACCGGGGTCAGGCCCGTGGTCAACCAGATCGAGGTGCATCCGTACTTCCCGCAGGACGAGCAGTTGGCCTACCACCGCGAACGCGGCATCCTCACCGAAGCGTGGAGCCCGTTGGGACGAGCGAAGGAGCTCTTCGACGAACCGGTGATCACCGAGATCGCGTCGTCCCGTGGCATCACCACCGCGCAGACGGTGCTCGCATGGCATGTGGCCCGCGGCACGGTCTCCATCCCGAAGGCCTCGTCGCTCGAACACCAGGTGACGAACCTCGCCGCCGCCGAGATCGTGTTGGACGACGCGGAGGTGGCCGCGATCACCGCGCTCGGTCGCGCGGACGGGCGCCTCTTCGACGCCGATCCGCGGACCCACGAAGAGTCCTGACGACGCAGGTCAGACCTTCTGCGTGCCCAGAACCCGCAGGAACTCGAGCTTGCTCGCGGATTCGCTCCCCGGCGCTGCCGTGAGCACGATGAGCGCCTGCGACTCGTCCTCGGTGAACAGCGCCTGACAGTCGACCTCGATCTCACCCAGCTCGGGATGCACCATCACCTTGTGCTGTTCGAATCGTCGACTCACCTCGTGGGCGTCCCACAGCTCCACGAACTCCGGGCTGCGCGCTGTCAGCTCCGCGACGACGTCACCCGCCCTGGATCGAGCGCCCATCACGCCGTATGCGGCACGCAGCGAGCCCACGAGCGCACGCGCCTGTCTCGGATGGTCGGCTTCCCGGTAGCGCAGCCGCTCGGTGTCGGGGTACGCGAACCAGCGGTAGATGCCGCTCCGGTCGAGCCCCGTGAGAGTGGTCGCATCGCCGATCAGCGGACGGGATGCGTCGTTCTGCACGAGCACTTCGTCGAGCACCGAGACGACGAACGCGGGGGTGTCGTGCAGCCGGTCGAGCACGCGGAGGATGCCCGGGCGCACATACTCCGCGTGCCGGGCACGATCAGGGGCGCTGTGACCGCAGAGCCGGAAGAGATAGTCGCGCTCGTCTTCGGTCAGCCGCAGCGCCCGGGCCAGGGAGGTGAGGATCTGCACGCTCGGCTGAGGCCCGCGTCGCTGTTCCAGCCGCGTGTAGTAGTCCGTCGACATCGTCGCAAGTTGCGCGACCTCTTCTCGTCGCAGACCCGCGGTGCGACGCCGCGGTCCTGCCGCGAGTCCGACGTCGGCGGGGCTCAGCGCCTCGCGTCGGCGGAGGAGGAATTCGGCCAGTGCATCGCGGTCCACCCCTGAAGTATCCCCCGGTGCCGGTCGACGTTCCAGGGATCGCCGGTCCCTGGACGACCGCTCTCTGGAGCACCACTCGCACGGGTCCGACTCTGGAGACATGAACATCAGCGGAAACACCATCTTCATCCCCGGTGCCACGAGCGGCATCGGTCTCGCCCTCGCGGTGCGGCTGCGGGAACGGGGGAACACCGTGATCGTCGGAGGACGCCGCGAAGACCGTCTCGCGGCGATCGCACACGAGCATCCCGACATCCACACCGTGCGGATCGACACGACGGATGCGAGCAGCATCGACGCAGCGGCCGCCGAGGTGCTCGCCTCGTACCCCGGCCTCAATGTGCTCATCACGATGGCGGGCATCATGCGGGCCGAGGACTGGAGCACGCCCTCGGGTTTCCTCTCCACCGCGGAGGAGACGGTCGTCACCAACATCCTCGGCCCCATCCGCCTCATCGCCGCCTTCATCGAGCGCCTCCGCGCCCAGGACGACGCGACGATCATGACGGTCTCGTCCGGGCTCGCGTTCGCCCCGCTCCGGGTGACGCCCACCTACAACGCCAGCAAGGCCGCGATCCACATGCTCAGCGAGTCCCTGCGCCTGCAGTTCGAGGGAAGCAGCGTGTCCGTGCTCGAACTCGAGCCTCCCGCTGTGCGCACGGCGCTCATGCCGGGTCACGAGGACAACGGGTCGGCGATGCCGCTCGATGAGTTCATCGACGAGGTGATGGCTCTGATCGAAGCCCGGCCCGACGCCACCGAGATCCAGGTCGAGCGGGTGAAGTTCCTCCGCTACGGCGAGGCCCGCGGTGACTACGATCAGGTCGTCGCGGCGCTGAACCGCACAGATCCGCACGGTCGGTGATGCAGTGCGGGGTGTCGGCTTGCGACCGGCACTCCGCTCACGGGCGCAGGGATGCCGCCGCATCCGTGAGTGCGTCGGCGGACTGGCGCAACAGGGCCAGCTCCTTGTCGGAGAACGATGTGTTCCGGATCGGCACCGCCCCCGTCGCGCTCACGATCGACGGCACC
Source organism: Microbacterium sp. 2RAF4 (assembly GCF_052115285.1). Taxonomy (NCBI): domain Bacteria; kingdom Bacillati; phylum Actinomycetota; class Actinomycetes; order Micrococcales; family Microbacteriaceae; genus Microbacterium; species Microbacterium sp. 2RAF4. The sequence goes on from NZ_JBFRGI010000001.1 coordinate 534,562, forward strand.
GAGAGTGCGACGCCGTCGATACCGTGGAAATCACGCAGCACGGTACTCACCGGCATCACGGCGTGCTCGTCGCTCAGGATCGCCTCGACGATGCGTGCACTCGACAGCCCGATCGCGTAGTTGGTCGCACCCTTGCCCAGGATCACCTTGTACGCGGCGTCACGCACGTCCACGGCGATCTCCTGCAGCTCATCGAGGGTGAATCGCGGGTGCCCCGGAGTCTCCCACTCCAGGATCGGCACCGTGCCGATCGTCGCACGGGACCAGAGCGGGAACTCGGTGTCGCCGTGCTCGCCGATGATGTGCGCGTGGACGCTCGCGGTCGAGACGCCGGCGCGCTGTCCGAGCTTCCAGCGCAGCCTCGAGGTGTCGAGCACGGTTCCCGAGGCGAAGATGCGCTCGGGTGCGAGCCCGGTCTCCTCCTGCGCGATGACCGTCAGCACGTCGCAGGGGTTCGTGACGATCACGTAGATCGCGTTCGGGGCGACCTCCAGCAGATCAGGCATCATGCCGCGGATGATGCCTGCGTTGACCTCGGCGAGCTCGATACGGGTCTGGCCGGGCTTCTGCTTCGCGCCGGCCGTGATCACGACGACGTGCGAACCCGCGGCGACGGAGATGTCGCTGCCGCCGATGATGTCGCTCGAGCCCGTGAACTGCGTGCCGTGAGCAAGGTCGAGCACCTCGGCCTCGACCTTCTCGGTCGCGATGTCGTAGAGCGCGACATGCCGCGCGGAACCCCTGATCAGTGCCGCATAGGCGACACTCGACCCCACGCTTCCCGCGCCGACGACCGTGAGCTTCGAGTTCTCGATGATCTCCATGCGCTCAGTCTCGCAGTGGAACGTGTCGATACGGGAGGGCTGTCGCCGGAAGAATGCTCCCGAACCGTCAGAGCGCGGCGGCCACAGCGTCGGCGGCCGTCGGGTGCGTGAAGCGGAAGCCGGATCGCTCCAGCACCTGCGGGCGCACATCCGCATCCGGAAGCAGGAGGGAGTCGGCGGCATCGCCGAGTGCGATTCGGAGTGCCCAGGCGGGGGCGGGGAGCCAGAACGGCCGGTGCATCCGCTCGGCGAGAGCGCGCCCGATGTCGTTCGCCGACGCGGGGGTGGGCCCCGTGAGGTTGACCGGCCCGGAGATCTTCGCGTCGAGGATGTGACGGATCGCACGCACCTCGTCATCGAGCGAGATCCAGGGCCAGATCTGCGTGCCGTGCCCGAGCGGGCCCGAGACACCGAACCGGGTCAGCTGGATGAGCGGCTTGAGCACTCCTCGTCGATGGATGACCGGGGCGGTGCGCAGCAGCGTGACCCTGGTGTGATCCTCCGCGCGTCGGGCTTCGGCCTCCCACCGCACCGTCAGATCCGCCAGGAACGTCTGCCCTGCAGCGGAGTCTTCCGTGAGGATCTCCCCGGGAGCGGAGCCGTAGTATCCGACGGCGGATGCCGAGACGAGAGCCGGCGCATCGGCCCGTAGCGCACGGAGGGCGGTCGTCAGGGTGCGGGTGGACTGCAGCCGCGAGTCGACCAGCTGACGACGGTAACCGCGCGTCCAGGGAAGCCGGCCGACGCTGGCACCCCCGAGCGCGATCACGGCGTCGGCGCCTGCCACGACATCAGGGTCGAGCGCGCTCTCCCCCGGCTCCCACTGCGCCTCATCCTCGGATCGCGGCGCACGGCGGACCAGGGTGGTGACCTCGATGCCGTCGGTGCGCAGCGAAGCGGCCAGAGCGGAACCGATCAGGCCAGAGGCCCCGCTGATGACGATGCGTCCCGCCATGGGTGAAAGCTCCCCGCTGTCGATTCTGGAGTCCTGCCGTGCGGTACAGCGTACGCGCCGCGCTGCGCCCGCCCATCTGGTCTTGCCCCAGCGACCGTGACGCGGTATGCACCGGAGCGGATCATTCGGCGCGCCTGTAGTGCGTCACGATCGCGCCGTTGTGCAGCGGCTCCGCCGAGACCAGCTCGAGCTTCCGCGTCTCGGACGACCGGTCTCGGAACAGGGTCGGACCGTGCCCCGCGATCCGGGGGTGGATGAGGAACCGGTATTCGTCGATCAGATCGAACCTGTCGAGTTCGGCGGCGAGGGCACCGCTGCCGAGGAGGACACCCCCCGGCGTCTCGTCCTTGAGTCGCTGCACGCCCTCTCGCAGGTCCCCGGCTATCCGATGGGTGTTCGTCCAGGGGAACTCGTCCCGCGTGGAAGACACCACGTACTTCGGTTTGACCTCGAGCGCGAGCGCCCACTCCCGCAGCGCCGGTGGAGCCTCCACCTCGCCGCGAGCGACCGCGGGCCAGGCGTCCTCCATCATCTCGTAGGTGGTTCGACCCCAGAGCATGGCGCCGGAATCCTCCAGCAACCGCGTGAAGTACGCGTGGGTCTCGTCATCGGCGATCCCCTCCTCATGATCGACGCAGCCGTCCAGGGTGATGTTGAGGCTGAAGGTCAGTAGTCCCATGCGGGGAGCCTAGATCTGCAGCGAGGCGACCGCCAGGGAGTCGACGGGAAGCCGAAGGGCATCTGGTCCCCGCATCCGCCCGATAAGGTCGCGACCATGGGTTTCTCAGTGCTCGGGCTCGCGCTGAGTCTCGCCGTGTTCGTACCCAACCTGCTGCTGCTGTGGTTCCCTCCTCGGCCGGCGATGGAGCGCGTCACCGTGCCGACGATCGTCGAGGTTCTCGAGCGTTCGGGGCAGGCAGTCTGCGTGACGGTGCCGGTGATCACAGTGGGTGCTCGCGTGCTCTGGTGGTGGGCGATACCCGTGGGGATCCTCGTCGTGGCGTACTGGGCCCTCTGGGTGCGGTACCTCGTGTCGGGCAGACGACGGTCGTCGCTGTTCGCCTCGATCGTCGGACTGCCCGTACCCATGGCTCTGCTACCTGTCGGTGTGTTCCTCGCCGGTGCCGCATGGTTCCAGAATCCCTGGATCGCGATTGCGGCGGCGGTGCTCGCTGCCGGGCACATCCCGAGCTCGCTGATCGCTGCGAAGCCTCGGTAGTGCTCGCGGCGGGGTAAGCCGTCTCGGACGGTGCGATGGCGACGTTACGGAGCGCTGCGATGGCTACGGACGTTCGATCCCTTCGAACGTCTCGAGCATCTTCCTGGCGTGGGTGGTGGGGTCCTAGGGCATGTCGCCGAGCCCCTTCGTGGTGGGCTCAGCGGACACCGGCTCCCACAGCTCATCGGACCTGCCGCTTGCGAGGGCGAGGACGGCGTCGCGGACGACGGTGTCGCGTGAGAGGACCTCGTCGCTGGCACCGGGGCGCTTCTGGCCGACGATGCCGTGCATCTCGGTGCCGTGAACGGCGAGCGCACCGTCGAGCGGGCCTATGGCAAGCAGGTGTGCGCGTCCTCCGGCGGCGGTGTGCGCGAGTGCGCCTCGAACTTGGGGCAACGTGAAGGAGAAGTTGGTGAGCAGGGCACTGCGGACCTGGATCGGGCTGCGTCCGTGGGTGTCGAAGGCGGAGATGATCTTCTTCGCGCGGCTGCGGCGGATGCGATTGCGGTGGGAGAACTCCGTGATGAGGTTGTCGATACTGCCGGGGTCGAAGTCTTCTGCCCGGTTGTGTACCCACCAGTCGGTTTCGCCGGTGGTGCTGCTGAAGAGGATGTCGATGTCCTTGTGCCGCCCGGACGCGAGGACACGCATGGGGTGATCGCCGAGCACACCGCCCGGTTGGTCCCTGTCGTCGACGACGGCGATCACATCGTTGTCGATGCCATGCTGTACGCCCGGGTCGGACGCCTGGGTGCCCGCCATCGTCTCGGCCAGCAGATGCGCATCGATGTTCAGGAGCTGCTCGGGGTCGTCCTGGATGTCGAGGGCGGTGAGGACGGCATGGGCGCGTTCCTCGGCCCCCCAAGCGGGCACCTGTCGTGAGGGCATGCCAGAGAAGGCGGCGATGTGGTGGTAGAGCCCGTCGGCGGTGGGGGCCGCCAGTAGTTCCAGGGTGGAGAACGCACCGGCACTGTGCCCGGTGACGGTGACGTTGTTCGGGTCGCCGCCGAACCGGGCGATGTTGTGTCTGACCCATTGCAGAGCGGTGATGATGTCCTGCAGGCCGAGGTTCGATGCTTCGGCGAGCTTGCCGCCGTACTGGGACAGCGACAGCCACCCGAAGGCACCGAGGCGGTAGTTGATCGACACGCCGATGACGCGTCCCGTTGCGGCGAGTCCTGCGGCGTTGGAGACGGTCTGGGTGTTCGCGCCGAGCATCCACCCGCCACCGAAGACGTAGACGACGACGGGGAGCTGCTGGTCGCCGGCGCCTTCGGGTGCCCAGACGTTGAGATTCAGGCAGTCTTCACTGAACCCGTTGTCGGCCTCCAGCCAGGAGGTGTCTCCCGCTTGCAGGGGCGCAGGGCCCTTCTGGTCGTAAGGCAGGTCGGGGTTGAAGGGCAGCAGGGTGGGCTTGCGGAATCGGTCCGCGGTGGCGAACGGGATGCCCAGCCAGGAGCGGACGGCGTGTTCGTTGCTCAGCGCGTTGCCGGTGTCCGTCATGGAGAGTCCTTTCCGGGGTCTCGATCGGCGCCGGCAGCGTCGGAGCCGTCGCCTGTGGTGCCGGAGCGATCGGCACGCAGCCCGGCCCAGTGGCGGAGGCGTTCGGTGATGGCGCGTTCGTATCCGCCCGTGGTGGGTTCGTAGAAGGTCTCCCGGGGCATGCTGTCGGGGAAGTAGTTCGCACCGGAGAACCCGGCCTCGGTCTCAGGATCGTACTGATAGCCCTTCCCGTAACCGAGGTCCTTCATCAGCCGGGTGGGGGCGTTGAGGATGTGCGCCGGGGGCATCAGCGAGCCGGTACGCTTCGCGGCGGCCCAGGCTTTGTTGAAGCTCCGATATACGCCGATCGACTTCGGAGCGGTCGAGAGATACAGCACCGCTTGGGCGATCGCGATCTCGCCTTCCGGCGAGCCGAGTCGTTCGTACACATCCCAGGCGGCGAGGGCCTGCTGGACCGCCTGCGGATCCGCCATCCCGATGTCCTCGTTCGCGAATCTTGTGATGCGCCGGGCGATGAACAGCGGGTCCTCGCCTCCGAGCAGCATCCGCGAAAGCCAGTACAGGGCGGCGTCCGGATCGGAACCACGCATCGACTTATGCAGCGCGGAGATGAGGTTGTAGTGGCCTTCCTGCGACTTGTCGTACAGCGGAGCTCGTTTCTGGACCGCGGCCGCAAGGGTGGCGGTGTCCACCGGGGCGGGCAGGGTCTGGACCTGCTCGATCATGTTGAGCAGATACCGGCCGTCGCCGTCGGCCATCGCGACGAGCGACTCTCGAGCGTCTGAATCGAACGGGAGCGGCTTTCCGAGGAGGTCTTCGGCTCGCCCGATGAGTGTTCCGAGGGCCGCGTCGTCGAGGCGTTTCAGGACGAACACCTGGCAGCGGGACAGGAGGGCGCCGTTGAGTTCGAAGCTCGGGTTCTCCGTCGTCGCACCGACCAGGACGATGGTGCCGTCTTCGACGTACGGCAGAAACGAGTCCTGCTGAGCCCGGTTGAACCGGTGGATCTCATCGACGAACAGCAGGGTGCCCTGCCCGATCTCGCGGCGCCGCTGCGCTGCCTGGAACACCTTCCGCAGGTCCGCCACGCCGGCGAACGTGGCTGACAGGGGTTCGAAGGCGAGGTCTGTCTGTTCGGCGAGGAGCCGGGCGATGGTCGTCTTCCCGCATCCGGGTGGCCCCCACAGCACCATGGACACGAGTCGTCCAGCCTCGACCATCCGCCCGATCGGCGCATCACCGGCCAGGAGGTGATCCTGTCCGACGACCTCGGTGAGCGTGCGCGGACGCAGTCGGTCGGCCAGCGGTCGGGAGGCGTCGTCGACGTTGAAGAGGGGTGGCTGTCCGCTCATCATTCGTGCTTTCGCCCGGCGTGCTCGTTGGCCAGCTCGTACGAACCCTCCACGAGGTCGGTGATGAGCGTGGGCGTGATGCCCGGGCCGGCACCGATGGAGACCCAGTGGCGCTTATCGAGATAGTGCCCCGCCGTGATGGTGTCATGGTCGCGGCGCAGAGCGTCGCCGAGGTGCGGGTCGACTTTGACGGTGATGATCTGCAACTCCGGGTCGTCCTCTGTGACGATGAGGAACACCTTGTCCCGCACTTTCCACACCTCCAAATGCGGAGTGAACGGGCGTCCGCGAGTGACCTCGTCGAGAGACGCGGCCACGTCTCGAGCGGTCTGCTGCATCTGCGCACCGGACAGGGTCATGATTCCCTCCTCCCGACGGTCTCGGGACCGAACGGATGCACAAGATCGGCGCCGGGGAGCTCATCCGTCCGCGCTCGCGCGGGTTGGTGCAGCGCCTCGCTGTTCATGCCTCACCTCTCTATCGCTGGGCTTGTTGTGCGTACCACTGTACGCACTACAATATGTACCAGTGTACGCATCATGCCCAGCGAGGAGAAGCCGTGCGTCGAGGAAAGCCGAACGACCCGGGACGACGCGATCGCATCCTGGCAGCGACCCTGGACGCGATCCGGGCCGACGGCGTTGCAGCAGTGTCCTACCGTGGTGTCGCGGCGCGCGCCGGGGTGCCTCTGGGGTCGATGACCTACTACTTTCCGTCGCTGGAGGGGCTCATCGTCGACGCGTTCGACTCGACGCGCGGTCACCTGGAACCCCGGTGGGCCGAACCGCTGCGAAAGGCCCGCACACACGCCGACGTGGTCGATGTGCTCGTCGACGCGACCCTCGGGGCCACGGCGCCCAGCCTTGACGACATTCGCCTGTACCTGGAGATACGCCACTTCGGCGCGCGCAATTCCCGGGTGGCCGAGGTCCTGCAGGCCGTCGAAGACGACGCCATCTCGATGGCCCGCCACGTGCTCCCGCGCGAGACCGCACTGACGACCAACGCGTTGCTGTGGGGGTGGTGGAGTCACCGCCTCGCACACCCCGACGCGGAACTCGAGGAGCCGACCGTCCGGCGCGCGTTCGAAGCGCTCGTCACCCTCCCCTCCCCCGCCCACACGATTCACGAGAAGGAGCATCACCGTGCCTGAGACCATGCGCGCCATCCGTCTGACCGGCCCTGTCGCCCCCGACGGACTCATCGTCAGCACCGTCCCCGTCCCCGATGTGGGACCTGATCACGTGCGCATCCGCGTGAGGGCCTTCGGTGTCAACGAGTCCGAGGTCACCAGTCGGCGAGGCGAGTCCGGCCCCGACTTCTCCTTTCCCCGGATCTTGGGCATCGAAGCCGTCGGCGTCGTCGATGCCGTCGGTGACGGCGTCGACTTCGCTCCCGGGCAGAAGGTGGCCACCATGATGGGCGGCCTCGGACGAAGTATCGACGGCAGCTACGCGGAGTACACCGTCGTCCATGCGGCCGACGTGATCCCGTTCCACACCGACTTGGGCTGGGACGTCGTCGGCGCCCTCCCCGAGATGCTGCAGACCGCGCACGGCTCACTCACCACGGGGCTCGGTGTGAAAGCGGGCCAGACCATACTGATTCACGGCGGCACGTCCACCGTGGGACTCACCGCGATCGCGATCGCCCACCTCCTCGGCGCCACCGTCATCGCCACGACCCGCAGCACCGCGAACGCGGAGCTCCTCTCCCGAGTGGGCGCCGATCACGCCCTCATCGACGACGAGACCCTCCCTGAGGCCGTTCGCGCCATCGCGCCGAGCGGGATCGACGGCGCGCTGGAGTTCGTCGGAGCCCCAGCCCTCCTGAACATGCTCTCCGTGATCCGACCTGGAGGTGTCGCTTGCTTCGTCGGTGCGCTCAGCGACGAGTGGACGATCCGGGACTTCGACCCGTTCACCATCCCCTCGGGCGTGCGCCTCACCAGTTATGCCGGCGAAGCACGCGACCTGCCCGCGGAGGCACTCGACCAGTATCTACGCGCTATCGAAGGCGGCGTGATGAACATCGTCATCGGCAGCACCGGGGACGGACTAGAGAAAGTCGCTGACGCACACCGCTACCTCGAGGCGCGCCACCAGCCGGGCAAGTACGTCATCGTCCTCCCTTGACCCCGCAACGGGCGGCCACGAGGACGTGGAGGTGGGCCCTGCCGGGATCGAACCGACGACATCCACGGTGTAAACGTGGCGCTCTACCAGCTGAGCTAAAGGCCCTGGTGCGCTCAGTCTATCGGGCGGACGATGCGCACCCGTGTCGTGGAAGAGGGATAGGCTGAACCCGGCGCGCGTTGTGCACAGCTGACAAGGCTGCCCGTGTCGCTTCCCGTTTCCTTGGCATGACCTGCCAGCTTGACGAAAGGTTCCCCCGTGACCGTGCACGACCAGGATCCGTACTCCCAGGGTCCCCAGGACAGCGACCCGGAAGAGACGGGCGAATGGCAGCAGTCGCTCGATGAGCTGGTTGACGCCAAGGGCCACGGACGTGGCCGCGAGATCATGCTCAGCCTCCTCAAGCGCTCCAAGGAGCTGCACCTGGGCGTGCCGATGGTCCCGACCACCGACTACATCAACACCATCGCGCCGGAGAACGAGCCCGAATTCCCGGGCGACGAAGAGGTCGAGCGCCGGTACCGCGCGTGGATCCGCTGGAACGCGGCCATCACGGTGCACCGCGCCCAGCGCCCCGGCATCGGCGTCGGTGGTCACATCTCGACCTACGCGTCCTCCGCGGCGCTGTACGAGGTGGGCTTCAACCACTTCTTCAAGGGCGCGGACCACCCCGGTGGCGCCGACCAGATCTTCATCCAGGGCCACGCCTCCCCCGGCACCTACGCCCGTTCCTTCCTCGAGGGGCGCCTCACCGAGGACCAGCTCGACGGCTTCCGCCAGGAGAAGTCGCACGCGCCGAACGGCATCCCGTCCTACCCGCACCCGCGCCTCATGCCGGAGTACTGGCAGTTCCCGACGGTGTCGATGGGCCTCGGCCCGATCAACGCCATCTACCAGGCGATGTCGAACAAGTACCTCGAGAACCGCGGCATCAAGGACACGTCCCAGTCGCACGTCTGGGCGTTCCTCGGCGACGGCGAGATGGATGAGGTCGAGAGCCGCGGACAGCTGCAGGTCGCAGCCAACGAGGGACTGGACAACCTCACCTTCATCGTCAACTGCAACCTGCAGCGCCTCGACGGCCCCGTGCGCGGCAACGGCAAGATCGTGCAGGAGCTCGAGTCGTTCTTCCGCGGCGCGGGCTGGAACGTCATCAAGGTGGTCTGGGGTCGCGAGTGGGACGACCTACTCGCCCGCGACACCGAGGGCGCGCTGCTCAACCTCATGAACGTCACCCCCGACGGCGACTACCAGACGTACAAGGCCGAGTCCGGCGCGTACATCCGTGAGCACTTCTTCGGCCGCGACGAGCGTGCCGCCGCCCTGGTCGAGGACTACTCCGACGACGACATCTGGAACCTCAAGCGCGGTGGCCACGACTACCGCAAGGTCTACGCCGCGTTCAAGGCCGCGACCGAGCACAAGGGCAAGCCCACCGTCATCCTCGCGAAGACCGTCAAGGGCTACGGCCTCGGACCGCACTTCGAGGGCCGCAACGCGACCCACCAGATGAAGAAGATGACGCTGGACAACCTCAAGACGTTCCGCGACGCCATGCACATCCCGATCACGGATGCGCAGCTGGAGGAGAACCCGTACCTGCCCCCGTACTACAACCCGGGCCCCCAGGACGAGACGATCCAGTACATGCTCGAGCGCCGCAACGCACTCGGCGGGTTCCTCCCGGAGCGCCGCTCGACCCACGTCGGGCTCTCCCTCCCGGACGACACGGCATACGCCCTGCCCAAGAAGGGCTCCGGCACGCAGGAGATCGCCACGACCATGGCGTTCGTCCGCCTGCTGAAGGACCTGCTGCGCTCCAAGGAGTTCGGTCACCGCATCGTGCCGATCATCCCCGACGAGGCGCGCACGTTCGGCATGGACGCCTACTTCCCGTCGGCGAAGATCTACAACCCGAACGGCCAGCACTACACCTCGGTCGACCGTGAGCTCCTCCTCGCCTACAAGGAGAGCCCGCAGGGCCAGATCGTGCACGTCGGCATCAACGAGGCCGGCGCTCTCGCCGCCTTCACCGCGGCGGGCACGTCCTACGCCACGCACGGCGAGCCGCTGATCCCCGTCTACATCTTCTACTCGATGTTCGGCTTCCAGCGCACGGGCGACGCCCAGTGGGCTGCCGGCGACCAGATGGCCCGTGGGTTCATCATGGGTGCCACGGCCGGTCGCACCACCCTCACGGGTGAGGGTCTCCAGCACGCCGACGGTCACTCGCACCTGCTCGCCGCCACCAACCCGGCGACGATCTCGTACGACCCTGCCTACGGCTACGAGATCGCGCACATCGTGCGCTCCGGTCTCGAGCGCATGTACGGCGGACAGCACGAGGACCCGAACGTGATGTACTACATCACGCTCTACAACGAGCCTCTCGTGATGCCGGCCGAGCCGGAGGACGTGGACGTCGACGGCATCGTCCGCGGCATCCACCGCGTCTCCGTCGGTGAGGGCGAGGGACACCGCGCACAGCTGTTCGCGTCCGGTGTCGGACTCCCCTGGGCTCTCGAAGCGCAGGAGCTGCTGAAGAAGGACTGGGGCGTGATCGCCGATGTCTGGTCGGTCACCTCGTGGACCGAGCTGCGCCGCGACGGCCTCGCCGCCGACGAGCACAACTTCCTGCACCCCGAGTCCGAGCCGCGCACCGCGTACCTCACTCAAAAGCTCCAGGGCGCTGAGGGACCGGTCGTCGCGGTCAGCGACTTCATGCACGCCGTGCAGGACCAGATCCGTCCGTGGGTCCCGAACCGCTTCGCCACTCTGGGTGCCGACGGCTTCGGCTTCTCCGACACCCGTGCCGCCGCACGGCGCTTCTTCAAGATCGACGGCCCGTCCATCGTGGTCCGCACCCTGCAGTCGCTCGCCGAGGACGGCAAGGTCGACCGTTCGCTCGCGGCCCAGGCGATCGAGAAGTACCGTCTGCACGATGTGAACGCCGGGACCAGCGGCAACGCGGGCGGCGAAAGCTGAGCCCACGGTGACAGGTTCTTCTCCCTCCGGCATGGACAAGGCCGCGACACTCACCTGGCTGCGCCGGATCTCCGGTGACATCGCTTCGGTGACGATCAAACGCCTGGAGGACACCCTCCCGTGGTACGCCGACATGCCACCAGCCCGCCGCTCCGCGGTCGGGCTGGTGGCCCAGGCGGGTATCACCTCGTTCATCCAGTGGTATGAAGACCCCACCTCCACGCCGTGGATCGCCGCCGACATCTTCGCGGCCGCCCCGCGTGAGCTGCTGCGCAGCGTGAGCCTTCAGCAGACTCTGCAGCTCATCCGCGTGACGGTCGAGGTCACGGAGGAACGCGTCGCCGGACGAGGCGACGATCTGCGGGAGGCCATCCTCCTCTACTCCCGCGATGTGGCCTTCGCCGCCGCCGATGTGTACGCCAGAGCCGCCGAAGCCCGCGGACTCTGGGACGCCCGGCTGGAGGCCCTCGTCGTCGATTCGATCCTCACCGGCGAAGCCGACGAGGAGCTGCCGAGCCGGATCGCCGCACTCGGATGGCATGGTCATGGCGAAGTGGCCGTGCTCGTGGGCACGACGCCCGCGCAGTTCGACGTCGACCTGGTTCGTCGCACCGCGCGCAAGCTCGCGGTCGACGTGCTCATCGGAGTGCAGGGTTCCCGGCTCGTGCTGGTCCTGGGGCGCGCCCGCGTCGAGGGGCAGGAGGGCGAGGAGGAAGAGCTCGGATTCCGGGAGATCGCCTCACGCCTCGAGCCCTCGTTCGGTCCGGGCTATGTCGTGCTCGGGCCGGAGGTCGCCGCGCTCGTCGATGCGAGCCAGAGTGCCCGTGCCGCTCTCGCGGGTTTCGCGGTCGCCCGCGCATGGCGAGGTGCTCCCCGTCCGGTCGAGGCCGACGATCTGCTGCCCGAGCGCGCACTCGCCGGTGACCCGCTCGCCAAGCAGACCCTCATCGAACGCATCTTCCGCCCGTTGCAGGCCCACTCGACAGACCTGGTCACCACGCTGTGGAGCTACCTCGACAACGGGCGCTCCCTCGAGGCGACGGCACGCGAGCTCTTCGTGCATCCCAACACCGTGCGCTATCGCCTGAAGCGCGTCAGCGAGGTGATCGGCTGGGATGCCACCGGCCCCCGCGAGGCCCTCATCCTGCAGACCGCGCTGATCCTCGGCTCGATCGGCGCCGCGGACCAGGTCCGTCGACGCACTCCGCTTCGCCGCCCTCCGCGCTGAGTCAGCTTTCTGTACGCCACACACAAGGGTTTTTCGGAATCTTGTGATGGATCATCCACCACTTCGCCTCGATCGTTGGCAGACTGGGTGGGTGATTGTCGTCGTATGCCCTGGACAGGGCTCGCAGACCCCTGGTTTCCTCGCCCCCTGGCTCGAGCTCGACGGAGTGGCCGACCGCCTCGCCGCGTACTCGGACGCGGCGGGGGTCGACCTGATCGAGCACGGGACGGTGTCTGACGCCGACACGATCCGGGACACACGCGTCGCGCAGCCCCTGATCGTCGCCGCCTCGCTGATCGCCGGTGACGCACTGACGCAGCGAGCCGGACGCCGCGCCGACGGCATCGCCGGACACTCGGTCGGTGAGATCGCCGCGCTCGTCGGCAGCAACGTGATCGATGCCGACACCGGGATGCGCCTCGTGGGCATCCGCGGGCGGGCCATGGCTGATGCCGCGGCGCAGGAGCAGACCGGTATGAGCGCCGTGCTCGGAGGCGACGAAGACGCGCTCCTCGCCCGCCTCGCCGAACTCGACCTCTCCCCCGCCAACTACAACGGCGGCGGTCAGATCGTCGTCGCCGGTGCCCTCCCCGCACTCGCCGCACTCGCGGAGGAGCCGCTCAAGGGCACCCGCGTGGTCCCGCTGCAGGTCGCCGGAGCGTTCCACACGCAGTACATGGCTTCCGCCGTCACAGCCCTCCGTGATGCCGTCGCCGACGTCGCGCCGGCAGATCCCGACATCACCCTGTGGACGAACCGCGACGGCTCTGCTGTCACGGACGGCGCGCAGGCGCTGAACTTCCTCGTCGACCAGGTGTCGTCGCCGGTGCGATGGGACCTCTGCATGCAGTCGTTCGCCGAAGCCGGCGTCACCGGTGTGATCGAACTGGCACCGGCCGGCGCTCTGGTGGGTCTCGCCAAGCGCGGCCTCCGTGGTGTCCCCACCGTCGCCGTGAAGACCCCTGAAGACCTCGAGGCAGCCGTCGCGCTGCTGAACGGAGAAGCCGCATGAGCGTCACCCTCGCCCAGCTCACGGGTCCCGCGTACACGCGCATCTACTCGTACGGCGCCGCCCGCGGCGAGAACGCCGTGCCCAACGAGGACCTGATCGGCCCGATCGACTCCAGCGACGAGTGGATCCGTCAGCGCACCGGCATCGTGACCCGCGCTCGCGCCGACAAGGGCACGGACGCGATCGACCTGGCCACCACGGCGGCTGCCGAGGCGATCGAGAAGTCGGGCGTTCCGGCCGACCAGGTCGACCTGGTGATCGTGGCGACGATCAGCAACCCCAAGCAGACCCCGTCGGTCTCGGCGATCGTCGCCGATCGAGTCGGAGCGAATCCCGCTGCCGCGTACGACATCAACGCCGCCTGCGCCGGATACGCCTACGCGATCGCCCAGGCCGATGCACTGATCAAGGCCGGGGCCGCCCGCTACGCGCTGGTCATCGGCACCGAGAAGCTCTCCGACGTCGTCGACCCGACCGACCGCAGCATCTCGTTCCTCCTCGGAGACGGGGCGGGCGCCGCACTGATCGGTCCGAGCGACACGCCCGGTATCGCCCCCGCCGTCTGGGGATCCGACGGGTCCAAGGCCGACGCCGTGGGGATGAACGGCACCCTCACCGACTTCCGCGACGGCGTGGTTCCGTGGCCGACCCTGCGCCAGGAGGGCCCGACGGTCTTCCGCTGGGCGGTCTGGGAGATGGCGAAGGTCGCGCGCGAGGCGCTGGACAAGGCGGGAGTGGAGCCGGGCGACATCGCCGCCTTCATCCCCCACCAGGCCAACATGCGGATCATCGACGAGTTCGCGAAGCAGCTGAAGCTGCCGGAGACCACGGTCATCGCACGCGACATCGAGACCACGGGCAACACCTCGGCTGCATCCATCCCCCTGGCCAGCCACCGTCTGATGGCCGAGCACCCCGAGCTTTCCGGTGGACTCGCGCTGCAGATCGGATTCGGCGCGGGACTCGTGTTCGCCGCACAGGTCGTCGTCCTTCCCTGAGAATGCGCTGACTTTCCCTAGACTGTTCCACGGTTCCGAAAACAACCCGCAAGAAAGAGGAAGACCACATGGCTTTCACCAACGATGAGGTCCTCGCTGGCCTCGCAGAGCTCATCACCGACGAGACCGGCATCAACGCTTCCGAGGTCGCCCTCGAGAAGTCGTTCACGGACGACCTCGACATCGACTCCATCTCGATGATGACGATCGTCGTCAACGCCGAGGAGAAGTTCGGCGTCACCATCCCCGACGACGAGGTCAAGAACCTCAAGACCGTCGGCGACGCCGTCAACTTCATCGTCGCGGGCCAGGAGTAATCCCGGCAGGATGCCACCCCCGCACCTCGCGGGGAGTGGCATCCTCCGACCTGCCCTCTCACCCGTTCGACTTCGTTTCGACAAGGAACCACACCCCATGACCAAGCGCATCGTCGTCACCGGCATCGGCGCCACCTCCGCCATCGGCGGCACGGCCCCGGAGAACTGGACGAACCTGCTGGCCGGCATGTCCGGCACCCGCACGCTCGAACACGACTGGGTGCAGCAGTACGAGCTGCCCGTCACGTTCGCCGCCGAGGCGATCGTCCGCCCGGAAGAGGTCCTCCCCCGTCATGAGGCCAAGCGCCTCGACCCGTCTTCGCAGTTCGCGTTGATCGCGGCGCGCGAGGCATGGGAGGACGCAGGTTCCCCCGAGGTGGCTCCCGAACGGCTCGGCGTCGACTTCGCCACGGGGATCGGCGGCCTCTGGACGCTTCTCGACGCGTGGGACACCCTGCGCGAGAAGGGGCCACGTCGGGTGATGCCGCTCACGGTCCCGATGCTCATGCCGAACGCCGCTGCGGGCAACCTGTCGCTGCAGTTCCATGCACGTGCCTACGCGCAGACGGTGGTCAGCGCGTGCGCGTCCAGCACCGAGTCGATCATCCACGCTCTCCACCACCTCCAGGATGGCCTGGCGGACGTCGTGATCGCCGGCGGCACCGAGTCGGCGATCCACCCCATCACGATGGCCTCCTTCGCCTCCGCGCAGGCGCTGTCCCGCCGGAACGACGACCCGGCCCACGCCTCCCGCCCCGGCGCGATCGACCGCGACGGGTTCGTCATGGGCGAGGGTGCAGCCGCACTCATCCTCGAGACCGAGGAGCACGCGAAGGCACGCGGAGCCAAGATCTACGGGTATGTGCTCGGCGGCGGAGTCACAGCCGACGCCTACCACATCACCGGCAACGACCCCGAGGGCAACGGTGCGGCACGAGCCGTGACGCAGGCCCTCGAAGAAGCCGGCGTCACGGCCGACCAGGTCACGCACATCAACGCGCACGCGACGTCGACGCCGGTGGGCGACCCGAACGAGTACGTCGCGCTCAAGAAGGTCTTCGGCGAGCGGATCGACGAGATCCCGGTCTCCGCGACCAAGGCTTCGACCGGACATCTGCTCGGCGGCACCGGCGCGCTCGAGGCGATCTTCTCGCTCCTCGCCCTGCGCGATCGCGTCGCACCTCCGACCATCAACATGACGGAGCCGGACCCCGCGGTCCCGTTCCGGCTCTCGGGCGAAGCCACGCCTCTCGGCGACGGCCCGCAGATCGCGATCAGCAACTCGTTCGGCTTCGGTGGACACAACGCGGTCCTCGTGCTCGCCAGCGCCGACTGATACGCCACGACGAAGAGCGGCCCTCGGGATTCCGAGGGCCGCTCTTCGCATATGCATGAGGATCAGACGGATGCATGAGCATCCACCGGTACTCGGTCATACCCGTGTGCACAGGTCATGCAGATGCGCGCTGATCCGTCAGGCGGAGCGGAGGGTCCCGAGCTTTCGCGATCGGGACTCGCGCATCCGCGTGATGCGCGGGAGGAACCAGCCGATCAGCGGACCGACACCGAAGGCGAAGAGCACGGTGCCGACGCCGACGGGGCCTCCCAGGAGGAAGCCGACGAGCAGCACGCTCCCCTCGATCAGCGTGCGCACCAGCCACACCGCCCAGCCTGTTCGACGAACGAGTCCCGTCATCAGGCCGTCACGAGGGCCGGGACCGAAGTCTGCGGCGATGTAGAGGCCGGTCGCGAAAGACAGCAGAAGCAGCCCGAAGACGAACATCGGCGCGCCGATCCATACCGAGGACGGTTGCGGGATCAGCGCCAGCGCGAGATCCGCACTCGGACCGACGAGCAGGGCATTCAACACGGTGCCCAGTCCCACGCGTTGGCGCAACGGGATCCAGAGCAGAAGGACGACGATCGAGACCAGCACGGTCATGACGCCGTACCCGAGCCCGGTCTGCTCCGCGAGACCGAGTGCCAGCACGTCCCACGGTGCCACTCCGATGCCACCGCGCACCATGAACCCGAGCGCGACACCGTAGAGGAACAGACCGACGAGCAGCTGTGCGAACCGCTCGGCGAGGTCACGCCGACTGGTGGCGGTCACGGGAAGGAGCACGGAGCGGAGGAGCATTCCTCCACTCTGGCCCCTGTCCCACCATCCGAAGCGATACCACTCACCGCAAAGTGGCCTGCATAGATCAGTCCACTTTGCGTCATGCTGGACATATGGGATCACGTCTCGTCGAACAGCTCGGGGTGCACAACGTCGCCGGCGCCACGGCATCGGCGCTCGCAGACCAGATCAGGGCGCTGATCCTCGACGGCCGCCTGACCGTCGGCGAGCGTCTTCCGAGTGAGCGTGCCCTTGCGCTCGAGCTGCGCCGTTCCCGCTCCACGATCACCCGGGCGTACGGGGTCTTGGAATCGGACGGCTACGTCTCGCGCCTGCATGGGGGAAGCACGCGGGTCACCCTCCCGAATGGGCATACCGCTCCTGGAGCGGAGGCCGACGACGAATCGATCGACCTCTCCATCGCATCGATGGACTCTACCCCGGGACTGTACGACGCGACCGTGCGGTCGCTGCCCCGTCTCGCGGCGCTGCGCGGCACCAGCGGGTACTCGCTCCGTGGACTCCCCGACCTGCGCGAGGCGGTCGCGCAGCGCTTCCGCGATCGCGGCGCACCGACGTCGGCCGACGAGATCATCATCACCTCCGGAGCGCTCAACGCGATCAATCTGATCCTCGCGGCGATCGGGCGTCGCGGGGAGAAGGCGCTGGTGGAGCAGCCGACCTTCCCTCACGCACTCGAAGCCCTGCACCGCCACGGGTACCGGCTGGTTCCGACGCCTGTGGATGCCGACGGGTGGGATGCCAGGCACCTGAACGAGACGCTGCTCAGCGCCCGACCACATGTCGCCTACCTCATCCCCGACTTCCACAACCCGACCGGAGCGACACTTCCCGACGATGAGCGGTCGCGGATCGCGACCACCGCCCGCAACGTGGGTACCCATCTTGTCGTCGACGAGACGACGACCGAACTCGACATCGACCGGGGATGGTCACCGATTCCGATGGCCGCGGGCGGCCCCAATGTGATCACCGTCGGATCGATGTCGAAGATCGCCTGGGGCGGGATGCGCATCGGCTGGGTCCGTGCGGAGCGCTCCGTCATCGCACGGCTGCTCGCCGTGCGCCCCTCCTTCGAACTCGGCACGGCCCTGCTCGAGCAGTGCATCGCCGTCGAACTCCTCGCCGACATGTCGGCGCTCACAGCGCATGTCCGTCGACGTCTGCACGACGGACGCAGCGCCGTCGAGGAAGGAGTGGCCGCCATCCCCGGGTTCCAGATGCCGCGCACGCCTGGCGGGCTCTCCGCCTGGGTCGACATCGGCACGCCGCTGTCGACCGCGCTCTCTCTCGCCGCACGCGAAAGGCAACTCGTCCTACCTCCCGGCCCACGCTTCACGACGGGCGGAGTGCTCGAACGTCGACTGCGCATCCCCATCACATTGCCGCCCGAGCGAATGTCGGAGGCCATGCGGCGGTTGTCCCTGGCCTGGGACGACGTGCGCGGCGGGAGCCCGTCCGCGTCCGGTGCGTTGCAGCACGCGGCCGTCATCTGACACGGACGACGAGGACCCCGCCTCGTTTCCGGGGCGGGGTCCTCTTCGTGCGGAGCGGGGATACGTCTTCTCAGCGTCCGGGATCACTCACCGGCATCCGATACTCACGCCTCCCCCGTCCCGGTCTGTGCGGTCGGGCTAGCCGACCTTGTGCAGCCAGACGACTCTGGCGTCGTCGCTGGCATGACGGAAGGGTTCCAGTTCCTCATCCCATGCCGACCCCAGGGCGATGTCGAGTTCGCGCTGCAACTCGACGGCGCTCCCGGCGGCGATCTCCATGGCGTAGCGGATGCGGTCCTCGCCGACCACGATGTTGCCGGCTGCGTCGGTCTGGGCATAGTGGATGCCGAGGTCGGGCGTGTGCAGCCACCGGCCGCCGTCGCTGCGCGGCGTGGGGTCTTCGGTCACCTCGAAGCGGAGGTGCTCCCACCCGCGGATCGACGTCGCGAGAGCCGCGCCCGTACCGACGGGACCATCCCAGTAGAACTCCGCCCGTCGGGCACCCTCGAGCACCGGCTGCTCGGTCCAGTCGAAGTTCACCGCACGCCCGATAGCGCGACCCACCGCCCATTCGAGGTGCGGGCAGAGCGCGCGAGGCGCAGAGTGGATGAACACCACTCCGCGTGCGTAAGCCGTCGCCATGATCTCTCCGTTTCATCAGGTGCGTCTTCCCCAACGACCTGAACCACGAAGTGGCGAGAATATGCGGTTGTGCGCCCATTCTCGCCGAGATCCCCGCAAATCACAAGCATGTGATTCCCACGACGAAGGCCCCGGTCCGTAGACCGGGGCCTTCGCGGATCAGCGAGTGCTCATGCCTCGCTCATGGCCTGCTTGACCTGCTGGCCCTTCGCGGCGTAGTAGGCCGCGCGAGCAGCGTCCTTGCGGGCCTGCTCGGCATACCCGAACTCGAGCGTCTCCTGGTCGACCTCGTAGTTGGGCACGTCATCGGTGCCGTGGTACTTCTCGATGTAGGCGTCGAGCTCGGGGCCCGAGGTCCACGACGTGATGAGGCAGTAGCGGGGCTCGGTGCCGTTGTGGGTGGCCGCGTGCCACAGACGCTGCGTGTCGACGATGAGCTGAGCGCCGGCCGGGAGGGCGATACGGTACTCGATGCTCGGGTCGGTGCGGTTCTCACGCAGCACGAAGTAGCTGTCCTTGTCGTCCGTGAGGTTGAAGAAACCACGGACGACCCAGCCGGTGCCATCGGGGTTGAGGCGGTTGTTGTCGTCCTGGTGCAGGTTGTAGAGGCAGTCACCGTACGGCGTCGGCTGCAGCTCGATGACGCGGCACCGCCCCACGTTCGCACCCGGTTCCTGGGCGCGACGCGTCAGGTTCGGGGCCTTCTCGGTCTGGGAGTCGATCCAGACGCCGTCCTTGTCGGTGCGCGGCGGCTTGTGGTTCCAGAAGCCATTGCACTCGATGTCACCGAAGGCACTGGCGAGGGGGGCGAAACGGGTGTCGCCCGACGACTTCCAGTCGTTGTACTCGATGTCGAGCCATTCCTTGGGGTCGAGTTCCTGGTTGTAGCTGTCGAGGACGACGAAGCCCTTTTCCTCGAGCGCAGCGGACTTGATGTAACCCATGATCGAGTCATGTTCCTTTCATCGGGGGCCAGCACGTTTTAACAGGCCCTGATAAGGCAAGCCTAACAGCGAGCCCCGCGAGCCCCTCGGAGGTCGGCCGTGGATAACCGAATAGACTGATCGGGGCGCCCGGCGAGGCCTCGGCACCCGTCGCAACGGGAGGACGAGACACCAGCATGAGCACCGCGACCAACGTCGAGGCGACAGCAGTCAACACGATCGAGTGGCTCGCGGCGGGCGGCACCACCATCGTGGTCCCCGTGTATCAGCGGCAGTACCGATGGGACATCGGCGGCTGCGAACGACTGCTGTCCGATATCCGCGCTGTGGCAGGTGAAGACGACGCCCACCGCCACTTCATCGGCTCGATCCTCTCCGCGGAGGACGGCGTCTCGTCCGATGCCGACCTCATACTCATCGACGGCCAGCAGCGCATCACCACGCTGATGCTGCTGGTCGCCGCGCTGCATCACTCGATCCGCGACACCGACCCGCCCCTTGCGGCCGATCTCGAACGCGTGCTCGTCCGCTCCGATTCCCCCGATCGCACGAAGCTGCGCCCCCACGACGCCTGGGCTGACCTGTATGAATCGGTCGTGTTGGATCGACGCGGCGATGCCGACCGCGAGTCGCGCTTCGACGACAACTACGCCTTCTTCCGCAGTCAGATCCATGTCGACGAGGTGCCGACCATCTGGCGAGGACTGCAGAAGCTCGAGCATGTGTCTATCACCCTCGGCGCTCGCGCCAACGCCCAGCAGATCTTCGAGAGTCTGAACTCGACGGGCGAACCGCTGCGTGACCATGAGCTCATCCACAACTACATCCTCATGGGACTCAGTCACGCCGAGCAGGTCGACGTCGAGACACGCTTCTGGCTGCCGATCGAACGGCACACCGGTGAGGCGATCGGCGCCTTCTGGCGGCACTACCTCGTGTTCATCACCGGCCGCGAGGTCGCCGCGAACGGGGAGCACGGCGTCTACAGCGCCTTCCGGCAGTCGTTCCCCCGCGTCGACGTCGCCCACCTGCAGGCCCATGCGGCGCAGTGGCGACACTATGCGGAGATCTACGGCATCCTGCTCGACCCGTCGCAGGAGCAGGACCCTGAGATCGCGCAGCAGCTGCGTCACGTCAACACCTTCGGTCGTTCCTCGTACCCTCTCGTGATGAGCGCGTACAGCGACCACGTCCGCGGGGTCATCGATCGCGAAGAATTCATCGAAACCCTGGAGTGGCTGCAAGCCCTGTACCTGCGCCGCGCGCTGGTGAACCTGCCGGCCGAACGACTCGTCGCGAGACTGTGCCGTGCTCGCCGTGACGGCAGGGATGCTCTCGCGCGGGCGTTCGCTCGCATCACCCCGTCGGACGAGCGGGTGAGCGCGGTGCTGAAGTACAGCGAACTCCCCCACCCCGCCTACGTGCTCGGACGGTTGGAAGGCGTGGACGACCTCGACGCGTACGACATCGAGCACATCGTCCCGTCCGTGCCGGGCGACGCGTGGTCCGGTGACGGGACACGCCAGTGGAGCGACTACTCCGAGGACGAGCAGAACAGCCATCGCGCCCTCGCCCCGACCCTCGGCAACCTCACCCTGCTCGAGGAGCACCTCGCGGAGCGCGTGTTCGGCGCCTCGTTCCCTGTCAAGCGCTCGGACGCGTACGCACGCAGCACGGTACCGGCGACGCGCGAGTTGGCCGAGGTCGACTCGTGGAACACCGCGGCGATCACACGCCGTACCGTCGCGCTCACCTCCGACCTGATCCGCATCTGGGCGCGACCCGCCCTGCCCGAGATCGACGACGACGGACTGACTCCGATCCTGGATGCCGTGCGCCGCCGCGGGTGGCCGACCGGATGGGAGCGGGAGTTCGACTACGTCGAGTATCGAGGTGAGCGCTGGGAGGTGCCGGACGTGAAGTACCTCTTCAACCGGGTCTTCCGCCGCGCCTGGACCGACACGAGAGACGCGGCCCTCGCCTACTGCGCCGCACACGGAGGGCCCATCTATCAGGACATGGCCTGGAAGGGGCAGTGGGACGAGCTCGGCGAGGGGCACTTCCTCTACATGGGCTGGGATTCCAACTACATGATGACCGCTGTGCAGGGTGTGCTCGAGGAGTCGGGCATCGCCTCGGAGGTCTTCGTCAAGTACTCCTACATCGGGAATGTGATGTGAACATGAGCACCATCGTGCGCAAGCTGCAGGATCTCACCGTCGAAGAGCACACTCTCACGGTCCCTCTGGTGTGGGGTGACCCCACGGACCATCGAACGATCGACGTCTTCGCGCGCGTGGTCGCTCGCGAGGGCGGTGAGACCCTCCCCTACCTGGTGTTCCTGCAGGGCGGACCCGGCCACGAAGCGCCGCGGCCCTTCCACTCGTCGACGTCGCCCGCCTGGCTCGACGAGGCGCTCGCCCACTACCGTCTGGTGCTTCTCGACCAGAGAGGCACCGGACGTTCGACCCCGGTCGGCGATCTCGATCTCGAACGTGGGGCGGCAGCGGTCGCCGAGTATCTGACTCATCTGCGGGCCGACGCGATCGTGCGCGACTGCGAGGCCCTGCGCGAGCACCTGGGAGCCACCACCTGGAGCGTGCTCGGACAGTCCTTCGGCGGCTTCACGACGCTCGCGTACCTCTCCACAGATGCCGCATCCCTCGAAGACGTGTTCATCACCGGCGGGCTCAGCGCGGTGGGGCGCCACCCCGACGATGTCTACGCTCTCTGCTACGACAAGATGCGGGATGCCTCCGAGCGCTACTACCGCCGTTTCCCCGAGCACCGCGACGCGATGCGAAGGCTCGTCGATCTCGCGGATGCGGGCGACATCGTCCTCCCCGACGGAGAGGTCGTCTCCCGCTCGCGCCTGCGGTCGATGGGGTCGGCCCTCGGCACCGACGACGGATGGCAGACCGTCTGGTCGCTCCTGGAGCGCGATCCCGCCTCCAACGCCTTCCGGTACGACCTGATGCACGCGATGCCCTACGACGGCCGCAACCCGCTGTACTTCGCCTCCCACGAGTCGAGCTACGCCGATGGCCACGCCACTCGGTGGTCCGCCGAGCGCACCGAACCCACGGACTTCCGCGACGACCCGACGCTGTTCACGGGCGAGCACATCCGCCGCGAGTGGACCGAGTCGGTGCCGGCCTTCCAGCCGTGGCGTGATGTCGCCCTCGAGCTGGCGGAGTTCGAGTGGCCGCAGATCTACGACGCCTCAGCGATCGCCGCATCGGACACCACCGGCGCCGCCGCGGTCTACGTCAACGATGTCTACGTGCCCTACGAGTTCTCGATCGAGACCGCGAAGCTCCTGCCAGGGGTACAGCTCTGGCAGACGAGCGAGCATGAGCACAACGGCCTGCGTTCCGGCCCCGTGCTCTCCCGCCTGATCGACCTCGCCCACGGTCGACGCATCCGCTGACGGTATCCGCCGAGAGGAGGATGTCCTCTGCTCGCCTTCCACCTACGCTGGGGGCATGAACGAGGGTTGGGGTGTGGTCGTCACCGCGGGCGTGCTCCTGCTCGTGGTCTCTACCGTGATCGTCGTGGTCGCCTTCGGGTTCTCGAGGGTGCCCCTCGAGAAGAAGTACGAAACGAGCGGAGGCGGACTCGGCGGTGCGTTCGACGCCGTCTGGTCGCCGTCGGCGCACGAGGCCGGCATCGAACGCGACCGTCAGACGCAGCGCACCGCTCCGGCACCATCTCCTGGCGATCCACCGGACGCGATCGACGACGGTCGGATACGACTCGATCTCTGAAGCGAAGAAGCGCCCGGGGACACACGAAGAAGGCCCCACGCTCCGAGGAGCATGGGGCCTTCCGTGTGGCAGTCGTTACTTGGACGAGCCGCCGAAGCCCTTGAAACGCTGGTTGAACTTCTCGACGCGGCCGGCCGAGTCCATGATGCGCTGCTTGCCCGTGTAGAACGGGTGCGAAGCCGAGGAGATCTCGACGTCGATGACGGGGTACTCCACGCCGTCGAGCTCGATGGTCTTGTCGCTCGAGACGGTCGAACGGGTGAGGAACGTCTCGCCCGAACCCAGGTCGCGGAACACGACAGCCTTGTACTCGGGGTGAATGTCAGTCTTCATGGGATTCCTTAGTTGCTGCCCTGGATTGTGCCAGGGACGAGGGAAGTCTGCGGTGCAGAGAGCACCAAGGGTCGATTCTATCAGACCCTGATCAGGACGCCGCGCGCGCGGCGTAGCGTCCGTCTTCGCTGCTGAGCACGATCGGCATCCCGAACGTGTCGGTGAGCGCCTCGGCAGTGAGGGTGTCCGCGATGGGACCGGCCGCGACGACGGCGCCGTCGCGGATCAACATCACGTGGGTGAACCCGACCGGGATCTCCTCGACGTGGTGCGTCACCATCAGCATGGCCGGCGTGGTCGGGGACGACGCATATCCGCTGAGGAGCGCGAGGAGCTCCTCACGGGAGCCGAGATCGAGGGAAGCCGTCGGCTCGTCGAGCAGCAGCAGCTCGGGATCGGTCATCACGGCACGCGCGATCTGGACCCGCTTCTGCTCGCCGTCGCTGAGCGTACCGAACGTCCGGTCGGCGAGGTGGTCGAGACGCCAGTCGCCGAGGACACGGAGCGCCCGACGCTCATCGATGTCCTCGTAGTTCTCGTTCCAGCGGCCGAGCACGGAGTACGCGGCGGTGAGCACGGTGTTGAGCACGGTCTCGTCGCGGGGCACGCGCTTGGCCATCGCCGACGACGCGAAGCCGATGCGCGGCCGCACCTCGAACACGTCGGTCCTGCCGAGGGTCTCCCCCAGCACGGTCACCGTTCCGGCCGTCGGGTGCATGAGCGTGTCGGCCAGCTGCAGCAGGGTCGTCTTGCCCGCCCCGTTCGGGCCCAGGATCACCCATCGCTGGTCGTCGTCGACCCGCCAATCCACGTGATCGATGATGTTGCGCCCCTCACGGCGCACGACGACGTCGGTGAATTCCAGAGCGCTCGGCATGCCCCCAAGCCTATCGGCTCAGGCGGTCAGCTCCGCGTAGAGCGCGCGGGTCGTCTCGGCGATCGCCGCCCAGCTGAACTCGCTGCGTGCCCTCTCGCGCCCGGCTTCGCCGTACGCACGCGCGCGATCGGGGTCCATCGCGACCTCGGTGAGCACGGCTGCGAGGTCGGCCACGTAGCGCTCCGGGTCGACCGGCGTGCCCGTTCCGTCCTGCACCTGCTCGATCGGCACGAGTCGACCGGTCACGCCGTCGGCGACGACCTCGGGGATACCGCCGGTCGCCGTCCCGACGACCGCCGCACCACAGGCCATCGCCTCGAGGTTCACGATCCCCAACGGCTCGTAGATGGAAGGGCAGACGAACGTCGTCGCGGCCGTGAGGATCGCCGAGAGCTCGTCGCGGGGAAGCATGCGCTCGACCCAGATGACACCGTCCCGCTCCTGCTGGAGCAGGCGCACACCCTCCTGGACCTCCGCCATGATCTCCGGCGTGTCCGGAGCACCCGCGCAGAGGACGAGCTGCACCTCGGGAGGGAGGAGCCGCGCCGCCTGCAGCAGGTACGGCAGCCCCTTCTGCCTCGTGATGCGGCCGACGAAGACGACAGATGGACGTGCGGAGTCCATCCCGATCGATCGCAGGAAGGGTTCGTCGTGCACCGGACGCCACCGGTCGACGTCGATCCCGTTGTGGATCACCCGCACCTTCGCCGGGTCCACCTGCGGGTAGCTGCGCAGGATGTCGGCGCGCATCCCGGCGCTCACCGCGATCACGGCCGCCGCATTCTCATAGGCCAGTCGCTCGATGCCGCTCGACACGGCATAGCCACCACCCAGCTGCTCGGCCTTCCACGGCCGAAGGGGCTCGAGGCTGTGCGCCGTCAGCACGTGAGGGATGCCGTGCAGCTGCGAGGCGAGATGACCGGCGAAGTTCGCGTACCAGGTGTGACTGTGCACGATGTCGGCGTCGGCGATGGCCGACACGATCTCCAGATCCGTGCCGAGCGTCTGGAGCGCGGCGTTGGCTCCGGCGAGTTCCGTCGGCGTGCGATAGGCGAAGGTGCCCGCCTCATCGCGCGGTGCCCCGAAGGCGCGGACCTGGACGTCGACGTGCAGCCGGAGCGCTGCGACGAGCTCGGCGACGTGCACGCCGGCACCGCCGTAGACCTCCGGCGGGTACTCCTTCGTGATCATTTCAACTCGCATGTCTGAACGCTAGTACAGCGAGGAGGATGGCATCTATGGTGGAGCCATGTCCGCTCCAAAGAAGGTCTTCGGGATCATCCTCGCCGGCGGCGAGGGCAAGCGCCTCATGCCCCTCACGGCCGACAGAGCGAAACCCGCAGTCCCGTTCGGCGGACAGTACCGACTCATCGACTTCGCCATCTCCAACCTCATCAACTCGGGCCTCCGGCAGATCGTCGTGCTGACGCAGTACAAGTCCCACAGCCTCGACCGGCACATCTCGCAGACCTGGCGCATGTCGGCTCTCCTCGACTCGTACGTCACCTCGGTGCCCGCTCAGCAGCGCCTCGGCAAGCGGTGGTTCTCCGGCTCCGCCGACGCGATCCTGCAGAGCATGAACCTCATCAACGATGAGAAGCCCGACATCGTCGTCGTGATCGGTGCGGACCACGTCTACCGGATGGACTTCCGACAGATGCTCGAGGCGCACATCGAGTCGGGCGCGAAGGCCACGGTCGCGGGGATCCGCCAGCCGCTCGCACTCGCGTCGCAGTTCGGCGTGATCGACGCCGACGCGGAGTCGGGTCGGATCAAGCAGTTCCTGGAGAAGCCGACCGACATCGCCGGGCTCGAGGACTCGCCGAACGAGGTACTCGCCTCGATGGGCAACTACATCTTCGACGCCGATGCGCTGATCGCCGCCGTCGAAGCCGACGGGGAGTCCCCCGTGTCCGGTCACGACATGGGCGGCGACATCGTCCCGTACTTCGTCGAGCGCGGCGAAGCAGGCTACTACGACATGAAGCAGAACGAGGTTCCTGGGTCCTCGCCACGCGACCGCTCGTACTGGCGGGATGTGGGAACCATCGACTCCTTCTTCGATGCGCACAGGGACCTCATCTCTACGCTGCCGATCTTCAACCTGTACAACATGGAATGGCCGATCCACTCGCAGGCGGTGAACTCTCCGCCTGCGAAGTTCGTCAGGGACTCCGTCGGTCGCATCGGCAACGCGATCGACTCGATCGTCTCCCTCGGATCGGTGCTGTCGGGCACGCACCTGGAACGCAGCGTGGTCGGCCCGTGGACGCTCGCGGGGGGCGGATCGACCATCACGGACTCGGTCGTGTTCGATCACGTGCAGGTCGGGCAGGGTGCGCGCATCCACCGCGCCATCCTCGACAAGAACGTCGTCCTGGCCGACGGCGCGACGGTCGGAGTCGATCGCGAACGCGACCTGGCCCGTGGCTTCACCGTCACCGAGTCCGGCATCACCGTCGTGGGCAAGGGCGTCTTCATCGAGCGCTGACGCGTCATGCGGCGCTCAGGCGGTCCGGGCGGTCGCTAGGCTCGACGGGTGACCGCTGCGCGATTCCTCGTCGTCCTCGATGCCGATTCCACCCTCATCCGCAACGAGGTGATCGAACTCCTCGCCGACGAAGCAGGCCGTCGTGCCGAGGTGCAGGCGGCGACCGAGGCGGCGATGCGCGGCGAAGTGGATTTCGCGACGAGCCTGCGCTCCCGGGTCGCGGCGCTGGCGGGAGTCCCCGTGTCGGCGTTCGAACGCGTGCGGGCACGCATCGAGCCCACCCCCGGAGTGCGGGATCTCACGGCGGCCGTCCACGACCGCGGCGGTGTCGTCGGCGTCGTCTCCGGTGGGTTCCATGAGATCCTCGACGGCGTGGCTCCGGAACTCGGCGTCGACCGCTGGCGAGCGAACCGCCTGGGCGTCGCGGGAGGGGTGCTCTCCGGCCAGGTCGACGGCGACATCGTCGACGGAGCCGCGAAGGCCGCATCCCTCCAGGAGTGGGCCGCGGAACTCGGTGTCGGCCCGCGCGCCACGATCGCCATCGGCGACGGCGCCAACGACCTGCCGATGATGGCGGTGGCGGGGCTCGGAGTCGCCTTCAACGCGAAGCCCACCGTACGGGAGAGCGCCGCACTCGTGGTCGGACCGCAGGATCTCTCCGAAGTCATCGCTCTGCTTCCCTAGGCGGATTCCTCTGGCGAATGTCCGACGCCGGCCTTAGCGTCGACGCATGGACATCATCCTCATCCCCGGGCTCTGGCTCGATGCGTCCAGTTGGGAAGACGTCATCCCTTCTCTGGAAGCGGCAGGGCATCGCGCTCACCCGCTCACCATGCCCGGTCTCGGCGAACCGGCGTCGGCGTCGTCCGAGGTCGGCATCTCGGATTGGGTCGATGCCGCGGTCGCGGCGGTCGACGCGCTTTCCGGTGACGTCGTCGTCGTCGGTCATAGCGGCGGAGGAAACGTCGCATGGGGTGTCGTCGATGCGCGCCCCGAGCGTGTCGACCGGGTCATCTTCGTCGACACGGCGCCCCCGCCGACAGGAAGCGGCATCAGCGAGTTCGAACTCGTCGACGGCGTGGTCCCGTTCCCGGGGTGGGACTTCTTCCCCGACGAGGACGTTTACGATCTCGATGAGGCGACCCGTGTGCGCACGACACCGCTCACCCGGAGCGTGCCAGCGAGAGTGCCGACCGACGGCATCGTCCTGCGTGACCGGGCGCGGTATCGCGTGCCGGCGACTCTGCTCATGGGCGGCGTGGATCAGTCCGCGTTCGAGGAGATGATCGACCAGTGGGCCGGGTATGCCGACGAGTTCCGTGCGATCGACGATGCCGAGGTGGTTCTCATCGGCTCCGGGCACTGGCCGCAGTTCTCCGTGCCTGAACGGCTCGGAGAACTGCTCACTGCCTCGATCGCGAGGTGAGCACCACGGTGCGGATCAGTGGCCCATCCCGAGTCCACCATCGACGGGGATGACCGCGCCCGAGATGTAACCGGCGTCGTCACCGGCGAGCCACGTGACCACGCCAGCCACCTCGTCGGGGGTCGCGAACCGCGCGGCGGGGATGCTCGCCTTGTACTGCTTCTGTGTCTCCTCGGGGAGCTCCGCGGTCATGTCGGTCTCGATGAACCCCGGAGCGACGACGTTCGCGGTGATGCCGCGCGCACCGAGTTCGCGCGTGATCGAGCGGGCGAAGCCGACGAGGGCGCTCTTCGACGCCGAGTAGTTCGCCTGGCCGGCGGACCCATACAGACCGACGACACTCGAGATCAGGATGATACGACCGAACCGAGCGCGCAGCATGCCCTTCGAGGCGCGCTTCACCACGCGGAATGTGCCGCCGAGGTTCGTCGCCACGACGCTGTCGAAGTCGTCCTCGCTCATGCGCATGAGGAGGGTGTCCTTGGTGATCCCCGCGTTCGCGACGACGATCTCCACCGGGCCGAGCTGCTGCTCCACCTCGGTGAACGCGGCGTCGAGCGCGGCGGCATCCGTGACATCCGCCCGGACGGTGAGGGTTCCCTCCGGTCCTTCGCCGCTACGCGCGGTCACCGCGACACGATATCCGTCCCGCACGAAGCGCTCCGCGATGGCACGGCCGATACCGCGGTTTCCGCCGGTGACGAGGACGACGCGCTCAGCGCTCATGAGGACACTCCTGCTCTGGACCTGCGGCCCGAGGTCTCGGACCGTCATCGATCCTACCGACGATGCCCCGAGCGACGATGCCGCGGGCCACCACCGCGACGTTGACACATGCGGACGCTGCTGGAACCCTGATCGAGACGAAAGGGCACCATCGTGAGCGACAACCCCACTCCTCCCCCGCCAGGCGACGCACCGTTCGCGCCGGAACCGCCGGCCCCGCTGAGCGCCCCGCAGGCCGCCCCCGCCCTCCCCGCGTATCCGACCGCGCCGTACCCGCCCCAGCCGCCGCAGACCGTCCAGCCGCCGCAGCCCGGTCAGGCCTACCCCGGTGCCCCTCCCGCGTATCCCGCCCCCGCCCCGCAGGCGTGGCCGGTGCAGCCGACCCCCGGGACCGCGACCCCCTACGGAGCCTACGGCGCACCCGCCTACCCGGTTGCTCCACCGCGTCCCACGAGCGGACTGGCCATCACATCCCTGGTGTGCGGCATCGCCGGTGTCGTCCTGATCTGGGCGTTCGTCCCTATCCTCGCCTCCATCGCCGCCGTCATCACCGGCCATATGGCGATCAAGCAGACCAAGAACGATCCGAGCGTCGCAGGACGCGGAATGGCCATCGCCGGGCTGATCCTCGGTTACGCAGCGATCGCCATCGGTGCCTTCACGCTCATCAGCGTGATCATCAGCTTCCTGTTCGTCGGAGCCTTCAGCCTGCCGTTCATCTTCTCGCGCTGATCCGCGGCCGAAGCGGCACGCCGGGAGGCCCGCACCGGCGTAGGCTTGAGACATCGTGAAGAACGCGCGTCAAGTCCCGGCCGTCACCTCCCTGCCGCAGTCTCCGCAGGACGAGGGTGACCACCGTGTGCGTCGTTACGTGCTCACGATGTCCATCCGCATCGCGTGCTTCGCCCTGATGGTGCTGGTGCAGCCGTACGGGTGGTACACGTGGGTCTTCGGGATCAGTGCGGCCGTGCTCCCGTACATCGCCGTGGTGTTCGCCAACGCGGGCAGCGACAGCACCGAGATGACAGCCGAGTCGCCGCGACAGGAGCTGGAGGGTCCCGGGCCCGCCCCGATCGCGAACGAGACGACCAGCCCCCAGGTGTTCACGATCCACGAAGGCCCGAAGGACCGATGACAGAGCTCGAATGCTCGCGCGCCGGCTGCCGGAGCGCGGCGACCAGACAGGTCGTATGGCGCAACCCTCGCATCCACGCCGCCGACCGGGAGAAGATCTGGCTCGCGTGCGACGAGCACGTGGACTACCTCCGCGACTACCTCGCGGCGCGGGACTTCCCGGTGACCGTTCGTGACGGGGCTCCCGCATGAGTCAGCGAGTGATCCGGTGGGGCGTCTACGTGCTGATCGCCATCGGATTCGCGATCGCGTGTGTCTTCCTGTCGAACTGGCAGTTCGAGCGGAACGAGACGAGAGCCGCGCAGATCGAGCTCGTCGAGCAGAACTACGACGCCGAGCCTGTCCCCCTGGCAGACCTCATCGGGGAGGACGGCGCTCTCGACCCCTCGGATGAGTGGCGCCCGGTGACCCTGCAGGGCGAGTATCTGAGTGACAAGCAGCTGCTGGTGCGAAACCGCCCGCACGGCGGGACGAGCGCCTTCGAGGTGCTGGTGCCGTTCCGTGACGCCGACGGGCGCGTGTTCATCGTCGACCGGGGCTGGGTGCCTCCGGGCGACGGAGACGCTCCGGATTCCGTGCCGGCACCGCCCACGGGCGAGGCAGAGGTCACTGTGCGCCTCCGACCGGGCGAACAGCTTCCGGCATCAGGTCGCGGCGCCCCGGAGGGTCAGGTGCCGACCATCAACCTCCCGGCCATCGCCAAGCTCGTCGACGGCGATGTGATCACCGGCGCCTACGGCCGCATCATCAGCGAGAGCCCCGCGGGCGGAGGCAGTCTCGGTGGATTCGACTCCCCCACGGATGACCCCGGCCCGCACCTGTCGTACGCGATCCAGTGGATCCTGTTCGCGCTGATGGGCTTCATCTTCATCGGCTACATCATCCGGACGGAGATCGTGAAGCACCGCGAAGAGGTCGAAGGCGTGCCGTCTCCGATCAAGGTCAGCCGCCGCAAGGACCATGACGCCGACGTGGAGGACGAGCTGCTCGACGTACGCTGACGGCCGTCAGCCGCGGTCACTCCGCCGACCACGGCATGGGACGCTCCGGCAGTCGCGAGCTGTCGTCGGGAAGGGGTGGTAGCGCCTCCCCACCCGCTCGAAGGCAGAGCCACCGCAGTTCGCCGGGGCTGTCCGGCCGTGCTCGCCACGTACGGGCGACCCCTTGCCCCACCCGGACCACGGTCCCCGGCCCTACTTCCACCACATCATCGTCGAGACCCATCTGCCCTCGCCCATCGAGGAAGACGTACACCTCCTCGATCTTGCGGTGCACGTGCCAGTACCCCGCTTCCTCCCCCGGCTGCAGGGCATTCGCGGTCATCCCGATGTACTGCATCGTCAGTTCGTGATCCACGACACGACGCCCATCCCGCGAACGCGCGGCGTCGAAGCCGCCGTGATGCGCGCGCCATTCCTCGAGCGCTCCGATCTCCACCACCTGATAGCCGCTCATGCGTGCTCTCCCTCTCCGACCGTCGTCCCGGTCATGGCCGCGGCCCCTGCCACCGTGAAATCCCACGCGGCTTCCGTTCTCCGATACACGATCCGCGTGTGATCACGGTCGGCTGCCCCTTGCCAGAACTCGACGCGGGTCGGCACGAGCCTCCACAGGGCCCAGTCCCCCGGCGCGATGCCCGCCCTTGCCGCCGCAGACCGCGCCGCGAGATCGGCAGCGCTCTCGGCCTCTCCAGCCTCCTGAACCCGTCCACGCACACGGACGGCTCTCACGAGCGGCTGCCACCAGAAGTTCAGCGCTCCGACAGGGTTGCTCGCGATCTGTCGCCCTTTGCGAGACAAACGCGCACCGGCGAAGGCCCACCCTCGCGCGTCGACGTTCTTGAGGATCAGCGTCCGAGCATCCGGTATGCCGTCTCCGTCGACCGTCGCCAGGGTCGCCGCATGGGGCTCGGGGACTCCGGCGGTAACCGCATGTCGGATCCAGTCCAGGAAGAGCGGAACCGGGTCGACGGGAAGTTCCGTGACATCGAGCGCTGGCGCGACACCGGTGAGCGCCGCTTGTGCACGCAGCCAGCTCCCGGTATCGGATGAGGGCGATCGGGGGTCCGTCGGCATGTTCTCGACTATGCCACGGTTCCGATCATTCGGCGTCGGAACGGTGACGGCGCCGCACGAGTACCGCACCGACCCCGGCGACAAGCAGAAGCACGCCCAGCAGAGCCGCGCCCCACGGGGCGTCGCCACCCGTGGTCGGCAGGTTACCGGTGGAGGGCGAGGACGGTGTGGGAGATGGCGAAGGCGAGGGCGGACCGGACTCCCAGACCGCGTACAGGACCAGGTCAGCGGCGAGATCGGAGACCGTGAGACGGTCGAACGCCGGATCGGCTTCAACCGCGGTCGGCGATGTCGACCACCCCAGGAAGGCGGTGCCGGCGCCGACGAATCCGAGGTCTGATGCCCCGGGGTAGGTGACAGACGCCCCGGGAGGCCCGTCCCAGATCGCCTCCGCACGGTCACCGGCGTTCTCGTGGAACGTCACCGAGAACCGAGGATCCGGATCGGCGTATGTCGCGACCAGAGTGAGGTCGGCACCCGAGAATCTGATCGTGCGCTTCACCTGGTACAACCCGTCTCGGGGCACGGGGCTGGTGATGATGCGGGCGACGGCCATGGACGGCTTGCTCCATCCGACGAACACCTCATCGCCACGGGTGAGAGAGGACCCGTCGGCGACGATGGCGCTCGAACCGGTGTCGTACGTGTACGGATCGACCGGCACCGTGCCGCCCGTATTCCCTCCGCCGTCGTAAGTGATCGTGAATGGAGCGCCCACCGGCTGCTGCCAGCGTGCGTAGAGCTCGAGATCCGAGCCGACGGGTGTGTCGAAGTCGTACGGGACGAAGTAGCCGGTCTCCGTGCGCTGGTACCAGCCGACGAAGGTCTGTCCGTCCGGCTGCGGCGGCAACGGATCCGGTGCCGCGACCGTCGCCTGATCCTCGACGGTCTGTGTGAGATCCGCCAGCGGTGCAGGAGACGACGGGTGGTCGAAGAATTCGACGGTATGCGGGTCCGTCAGCCATTTCGCGTACAGGGCCAGGTTGCTCGCCGGCATCGTCGCACCCTCGAACGTGAACGGCACGTTGAAGGCGGAATCGGTGAACCACCCGAGGAAGATGTCGCGTCCTCTGGTCGGATCGGCGGGCGCCATAGCCTCCAGCGAACTCTCGTACGGGATCCCGCTCACAGGCGGGATCGCGGTACCCCCACCCGTGACGAAGGTGAGGGTGTAGGTGTTACGACTGTAGAACTGATACCGGTATGCGTCGTTCGTGTTCCGACTGTTGTTGAGCTGATACAGGTGCCCCGAAGCCGAATCCAGCTGGAAGTAGTTGCCGTGCGTGTTGACGCCCGTCCCGTAGCCGACGAAAGACGAGTACCCGTCGATCACACCGGCGACCTGACGATCGCCCACCGATGCCCAGTACCACGGCGTGCGATAGGTGCCGAAGATCTGATGCCCCGGTTCGATCGCCTGTCGTACCGTCGTCTTGTCGTTGTTGTAGAGCGTCGCCACGCGCACGGGGTCATTGGGGGTGCCGTCAGGGCCGAGGACCACGTCCGGCGCATTCTGCGACTGGTCCAGCGACTCCACGAAGTCGTAGCGCTGCGTCAGGACCTGGGTGCTCGACGCGGCCATCTTGCCCGTCATGGCCATGGTGCGCGCGCCGAGGTCCACCGACCCGGCATCTGCCGCCACTCCGGTGTAGCTCGCGGTGAACGTCTCCGGGGTGAACTGCTGCGGTCCCCACCCGCGCAGCACACAGTTCTGATCCTGTGTGCCTGCATCGTAAGCGGTGATCATGCTGGACCCGTCCGACTGCGAGAGCGGGACGGGCGCCACGCCCGCGGCCTGCATGTTGAACCCGATCTTCTCGCGCACCGAGAACGTGCCCAACAGCTGTCCTCCGCCCGGCACCGTCGACCGGAAGTAGTCCGTGCCGCTCACGTCCATCGTCACGTCGTAGGTGCCCGCAGCGTTGCACGCAGCCGGGACGTTCGCAGAGCTGCCAGGCGCGATGAGTACGAAGTCGGCTCTCCACAGCGCTCGTGTGAGATACACGTTGACCACGGTCGATCCGTCGCCGCGCACGACGACATCCTGCTGACTCACCGCGAGATCGGCGAAGGCGAGCGGATCGGACTGGACGACCGCGGGATCGAGTTGAGCGCGCACCAGCTCCTGGATGCTGACCGGGATCTGCCCCTTCGCGGTCGGTCCTGCGACGGTCGCCCCGGCGATCGCGCTGGACGCGATGTCGTCCAGGAACGTGTACGTCGCGGGGTCGGCGAGCTGGGCAGGGCTGAGGGCGCCGTCAGCCGCTCCCCAGTCGGGGACCGGCTCGCCCGCCGGGCTGAAGACCGGAGCGGGATAGACGTCGGGGACGACATTCGCCTTCTCCAGCCAGTAGCTGACGTGGTACTCGACGCTCTGACCGGTCCAGCCCGCGTAGAGCGTGGTCGCCGCTGTGATCGGGAACGTGAGCGGCAAGGAGCGCGCTTCGTCCGCCCACCACCGGTCGAACGCATATCCGGTTCGCGTCGGTTCCGCAACGGCGGCCAGATCCGCCTCTGTGAAAGCCGTGTCCGGCTCGATCACGAAGACGGGATTCACCGCCGTCCCATCGGTGATGAAGGAGACGGCGAAACCCGAGGCCAGCTTCGGGATGAGGCGGAGGTCGGATGTGACCGGAGAGGAGAAGTCGTACGGCGTCTGCGTGCTGTCCCCCTGCCGATACCACTGCCCTGTGAAGACCTGGCCTTCGGGGACGTGCACGACGTCGGGAGCGATCTCTCCGAGCGGCTGCCCATTCCGCACTTCGTCGGCGTCGATCACTCTTCGCGCGTCGTCACCGCTCGGCCCCGCCAGGAACTGGACGGTGAAGACGTCGGCGAAGCGGGCATCGACCACGAGGTCGGTCGTGACGACCGTGGTCGCGAATTCGAACGGCACCTCGACGCCGCCCGACTGCGTCACCCATCCGTCGAAGATGCCGTCACCCGCGGGGGGCGCGGGTTGGCGCGGCACGAGACCACCGTCCACGACGTCGACGCGGGAGACCTCGGCGTCGAGCGAGCGGAAGATGACCGTGTGGTAATTCCAGATGCCCGGTGTGGAAGGCCCACCGACCGGAGCGGCCGCGAACGCAGGCAGAGCGACGACCGCTGGAGAGATCAGCGCGATCGCGAGAGCGGCGGCAGCCGCTCTCAGACGATTTCTCGTGAACCTGATGCCGTCACCTCCCCCGACGTCACCGTACGAACAGATCGTTACAGTGTGCCATCGCGACGGTCACGCGGCTAGAGGCACGTGTCCGAGGGGTCGGTGGGGGTCGATGATTCCGACGTCACGCGAGCTCGATGAGGTCCTGGTACTCCTGGCTCCAGATGTCCTCGACACCGTCGGGCAGGATCAGCACACGCTCGGGGTTGAGCGACTGCACCGCACCGGGGTCGTGCGACACGAGCACGACAGCGCCCTCGTAGTGCGCGAGCGCGCCGAGGATCTCTTCTCGGGAGGCGGGATCGAGGTTGTTGGTCGGCTCGTCGAGCAGCAGCAGGTTCGCCGACGACACGACGAGCGTCGCGAGCGACAGACGCGTCTTCTCCCCACCCGACAGGACCCCTGCAGGCTTCAGCACATCGTCGCCGGTGAACAGGAACGACCCGAGCACCTTGCGCGCCTCGGTCTCGGTGATGTGCGGAGCGGCCGAGACCATGTTCTCCAGCACCGAGCGATTCACGTCGAGGTTCTCGTGCTCCTGGGCGTAGTAGCCGACCTTGAGGCCGTGTCCCGGCTCGAGCTGCCCGGTATCGGGCTGATCGACGCCGGCGAGCATCCGCAGCAACGTGGTCTTGCCGGCGCCGTTGAGCCCGAGGACGACGACCTTGGACCCACGATCGATCGCCAGATCGACATCGGTGAAGATCTCGAGCGAGCCGTACGACTTCGAAAGGCCGGACGCCATCATCGGGGTCTTGCCGCAGGGGGCCGGCTTCGGGAAGCGCAGCTTCGCGACCCGGTCTTCCTGACGAACCTCGTCGAGCCCCGCGAGCAGTTTCTCCGCACGCGCGATCATCTGATGCGCCGCAGCCGCCTTCGAGGCCTTCGCACCGAAACGGGCCGCCTGCAGCTGCAGGGTCGTGGCCTTCTTCTCGGCGTTCGCGCGCTCCTTCTTGCGGCGTTCCTCGTCGGCCACCCGCTGTCGCAGGTAGTTCTTCCAGTTCATGTTGTACGTGTCGATGACCTGACGGTTCGCGTCGAGGTAGAAGACGCGGTTGACCGTCTCCCCGACGAGTTCCACGTCATGGCTGATCACGATCAGCCCGCCCTTGTAGCCCTTGAGGAACTCGCGCAGCCACACGACACTGTCGGCGTCGAGGTGGTTGGTCGGCTCGTCGAGGATCATCGTCTGCGCGTCGGAGAAGAGGATCCGCGCGAGCTCGATGCGGCGACGCTGTCCACCGGAGAGGGTCGACAGCGGCTGGTCGAGGATGCGGTCGGGAAGCGACAGGTTGTTGGCGATGGACGCCGCCTCCGCCTCCGCCGCATAGCCGCCCTGGGCCTCGAACTGCTCGGTGAGCCGGGCGTAGCGCTTCATCGCCTTGTCGGCCACCGCGGGGTCGTCCGAGCCCATCGCGAGGGCCGCCTCCGTCATCCCGAGGTTGAGCTGACCGAGCCCACGGGCGTCGAGGATGCGTGTGCGCGCGAGGTCTTCGGGGTTACCCGAACGCGGGTCCTGCGGAAGGTAGCCCAGTTCGCCGGAGCGGGTCACGCTTCCGCCGGACGGCAGCACGTCGCCGGCGAGCACCTTGGTGAGCGTGGTCTTCCCGGCCCCGTTGCGGCCGACGAGTCCGATCTTGTCTCCGTCGGCGACGCGGAACGAGACGTTCTCCATCAGCAGGCGCGCGCCAACGCGGATCTCGAGGTCGTGCACGGCAAGCACAGCGGACGTCCGTTCTTTCGGGGAGGGTGTTCGGCCGATCGGCCAGCCTCCCAGTATAAGCCGCGTCGCCGGGAGTCGCGGTCAGCAAGATCAACCTGAAGAGTGAGCACGCCGATACTCCGGTGGGATGCCGGCCCCCTCACTCCCCGCATAACGTGCCGGAGTGGACATCCTCAACGACCTGATCATGCAGGCCATCGCCTCGCCCTGGCTGTACCTGGTGCTGTTCGCCGTCACCATCGTCGACGGCTTCTTCCCCCCGGTGCCCAGCGAGACCGTGCTCGTGGCCGCAGCCGCCGTGGCTGCCTCGACGGGTGAGGGAAATCTCCTCCTTCTCGGGGCGGTGGCGGCGATCGGGGCGGCGATCGGTGACAACATCGCGTTCCTGATCGGACGAGGGCTGGGCACCACCCGCTTCGCCTGGATGCGCAGACCGCGCGTCGCCGCAGCATTCGCGCATGCCCAATGCGCACTCGACCGTCGCAGCGCCACGTTGATCCTCGGTGCCAGGTACATCCCCGTCGGAAGGGTGGCGGTCAACATGTCGGCCGGGGCTCTCGACTTCCCCTGGCGGCGATTCCTCCCTTTGAGCCTGATCGCCGGAATCAGCTGGAGCGTGTTCAGTCTCGTCATCGGTCTGCTCGCCGGCGCCTGGATCAAGGACCAGCCTCTGCTCAGCGCGGGGCTCGGCATCGTCGTCGCTCTGCTCGTCGGTCTGGTGATCGATCGGATCGCCGCCGCCCGCCGCCGCCGTGCCGCGGCGCCTCAACTGGCAGGATGAGAGCCATGGCACGCCGCCGCGAGCGTTCACCTCGCCGAACACGCATCAGCCGTCGCACCGCCGCCTTCGTGGCACTGTGCGCGGCAGTGGTGGCGCTGTTCACGGTGCTCGTCTCGCTGCAGAGCGTCCTGTACGGCACACCCGTCCCGTTGTCGTTCATCCTCGGAGCGGCGCTGTGCGCCTCCCCACTGCTGGCGATCTCTCATCCTCGCTGGGCCGTCGGCCTCTTCACGGCAGCGGCCCTCGCTCTTCCGCTCACCGTCGTTCCCGAGCTCGCGATCGCTTCCCCGTGGCCCTGGTCGGTCCCTGCTCTGCTGACATTCATCCTGTTCGTCGGAGTCGTCACGTTCCTCCACGGTGCGCGGCTCGGCGCGTTCGCGCTGATCCTCGGGGCGATCGCCTCGCTGGTCTCACCGATACTCCGCCCCGACATGGTGGCTGTGCCGGAATCGTCCGCCAGCGCCACCGCCGACCTCATCGTGACGACCTCCCTCGCCTCGGCAATGTTCCTGATCGCTTCACTGATCGCGGGACGCGTCAGGGTGGCGGCCGAGCTTTCACGGGAGAGGGAGCACAGCGCACTCGAGGAGGCCAGACGCGCACTCGTGGAGGAACGCACGAGGATCGCGCGCGAGCTGCACGACGTCGTGGCGCACAGCATGTCGGTGATCCAGGTGCAGGCCTCGACCGCGAAGTACCGCATCTCCGGACTGGATGACGCGGCCGTCGCGGAGTTCGACGACATCGCAGCGACCGCGCGGAGTTCGCTCACCGAGATGCGGCGCATGCTCGGCGTGCTGCGCACCGAGGACCAGACTGCCGAGCTCGCCCCGCAGCAGGGCATCGATGACATCCCCTCCCTGGTCGACAGCATCCGCCGCGCCGGCGTCGAGGTCGGACTCGTCCTGGAGGGTGGGGACGCCGCCACGGCGGCAATGCCCGCGGTCCAGATCGCCGCCTTCCGCATCGTCCAGGAGGCCCTGAGCAACGCCGTCCGTCACGCCCCTGGGGCCCGGATCGCCGTGCGCGTGCGCGGCGAGTCCCGAT
Source organism: Microbacterium sp. 2RAF4 (assembly GCF_052115285.1). NCBI lineage: Bacteria > Bacillati > Actinomycetota > Actinomycetes > Micrococcales > Microbacteriaceae > Microbacterium > Microbacterium sp. 2RAF4. The sequence continues at coordinate 573,861 of NZ_JBFRGI010000001.1, forward strand.
CGATCCGGATCGTGGTGCACAACACCGCCCCGCCCCGCCTTCCGGACGGTCACGGCGGCGGATACGGTCTGCGCGGCATGCGGGAACGCGCGGAACTCCTCGGCGGGAGCCTGTCCGCCGGCCCCTCGACCGACGGAGGTTGGGAGGTCGAGGCCGTCCTCCCGGTCAGTCCGGACGGGACAGTCGGCCCGCATGATCGATCGCCGGCCGATCTTCCTTCATCTGCCACCCCTCTCGACGCCACCCCTCTCGATGCCACCCCTCACGACACCGCCCGTCACGACACCACCCCTCACAACACCGCCTCCCACAACACCGCCTCCCACAACACCGCCTCCCACAACAAGGAACACTCGTGACGATCAACGTGCTCATCGCCGATGACCAGGCCATGGTCCGTGCCGGTTTCGGGGCACTCCTCGACGCCCACGACGGCATCAGGGTGGCCGGCCAAGCGGCCGACGGTGCGGAGGCGGTCACGCTCGCGGCACGCCTCGACCCCGACGTGATCCTCATGGACGTGCGGATGCCGGAACTGGACGGCATCGAAGCCACTCGTCGCATCCTCGGGCCTTCATACCCCGCGGCGCATGTCCCGCGGATCATCATGCTCACGACGTTCGACATCGATGACTACGTGTACGACGCACTCGAGGCCGGTGCCAGCGGTTTCCTACTGAAGGATGCGCTGCCGGAGGAGCTCGTGCACGCCGTGCGCGTCGTCGCCGGCGGTGATGCTCTCCTCGCTCCCAGCGTGACACGACGCATGATCGAGCAGTTCGCCGGACGCCGACCCCGGACTCCACGCACGGCGACGGCGCTCGCCGACCTCACCGACCGCGAACGGGAAGTACTCGTGCTCATCGGACGAGGGCGCTCCAACACCGAGATCGCCGCCGACCTGTTCATCGCCGAGCAGACCGTCAAGACACATGTCGGCAAGGTGCTCGCCAAGCTGAACCTCCGTGACCGCGTGCACGCCGTGATCCTGGCCTACGACACCGGGCTCGTCGAGCCTTCGTCCTGACGCGTCCCGCCGTGGAATCCCGTCGGCTCATCGCCTCGACTCATCGCCTCGACGCATCGCCTCGACTCATCCCGTCGTAGGGGGTACGACGGGACCCGAGGGTGATGTCCCCGCCCGCACCGCGTCCATAGTCTCCTGGAACACCGCTTCCGAGGAGGACTCATGGCCATCGTCCAGACACCGCCCGTCGCAGCCGCCGCGCCGCGCACATCCCGCGATACGGGCATCGACTTCCTGCGGGCTCTCTGCGTGCTCGGCGTCGTGCTGCTGCACGCGATCATGGTGGGCGTCACCGTCGGCGATTCCGGTCCGGTCTTCGAGAACGCCAGCGACGACACCGCGTGGATCGCTCCGCTGAGCTGGCTCCTGCAGGTGATGCCGCTGTTCTTCGTGATCGGCGGATTCTCCGGATTCCTCGCCCATCAGCGGATGCGGCAGCGCGGTGGCACGGCAGTCGGATTCGTCGCCGGCCGCGTGCACCGGCTGTTGCGGCCGGCGATCCTGACGATCGCGGTCGTCGGCCTCGCGCTCGCTCTGCTCACGATCTTCGGCGTGCCCGCCGACCTCATCGCGACGGCCGGCTTCCGCTACGGCCAGCCTCTCTGGTTCCTCGGGGTCTTCCTCCTCTGCCAGGCGCTTCTCCCCCTCTTCGCCGCCGCCCACCAGCGTGCGCCGCTGTGGACCATCGGCGCACTCGCCGCTGCGGCGATCGTGATCGACGTCCTCCGTGGAGCCTCCGGCATCGAGGGCCTGGGCTTCCTGAACCTCGCCTTCGTCTGGATGACCCTCCAGCAGCTCGGCTTCTTCCTCGCCGACGGACGCATCGAGCGTCTCAGCCGACGGATCCGCATCGCTGCGGGCCTCGCTGCCGTCTTCGCGCTCCTCATGACCTTCGTCGTCGGCGTCTACTCCCCCGACCTCATCGCGAACATCAATCCCCCGACGGCTGCCCTCCTCCTCGTGGGGGTCGCGCACACGAGTCTGCTCTCCCTGCACCGTGAGCGTCTCGAGCGATTCAGCCGACAGCCGCGCGTGGCCGCGTTCACCGCCTTCGTGACGGTGCGGACCATGACGATCTACCTCTGGCACATGCCCGTATTGCTGTTGATGGCGGGCTCGACCGCCGCGTTCGCGCTCCTGACCGGCGCCGCGCTCCCGGCACTGGACAGCGCGGCGTGGTGGACGGGACGACCGCTGTGGCTCGCGACCGCGCTCACCCTCACAGCCGTCGTCGCCGTCGCGTTCACCCGGTTCGAAACGCAGTCCGCACCCGCCTCCACGTCTTCGCTCGGTCGCATCGTCACCAGCACTCTCAGCGCCCTGGCGGGGATCGTCCTGCTGCTGGTTCTCGGCACGTCCGTCGCAACCGCCCTGATCGCACTCGCGCTGATCGCTGGTTCTCTGCGTCTGGCGACAGTCCCGACTCCGCGGTCGGCAGGGAAACGACCGTCGCCGGTCCCCGTCGCACCGGTCCCCGTCACGCCGGTCCTCGCGTGAGTCAGCCGAGGCCCCTGGCTGCCAGCGCGTCTCCGACATCGTCCGCGTGCTTGAGAGCGAGCACGAGCAACGGCACCACCGTGCGGATACCCAGCCGCGCACCGCGAGCCTGCTCCGCCTCCCGCACACGCATGGCGAACCCCGTGATCACCGGGACGGTCGTGAGGGTCAGGGAGATCGTCAGGGCGACCGCCTCCGGATCGACTCCGAGCCGACGCAACGGTCGCAGCAGCTGTTGCAGGACCTCGAGCAGCGCTGACATCCTCGTGGTCAGAGTGAGCAGACCGGCGAGGAGCAGCACCGCGACCACCCGTCCCGTGCTGATCCATGCCGCCTCGGGCGACACGAAGATCAGGAGAGCGGCAGCGAGCACGAGCACGATCCAGCGCAGGCGCCACACCTCGGCGGCGAGCACGCGGAACGGGAGTCCACTCACGCGGTAGAGCCCCAGCACCACGAGGAGCGCGACCGCGATGCTCACCGGATCATGCGGATACAGTGACAGGACGAGCGCTCCGACCGCCAGCATCCCGAGCTTGAGCGCAGCCGGCGCCCGGTGCACGATCCCCGTCCCCGGGTGATACAGCGCGATCACGCGCACGCCGCCCGATACGCAGCGATCACATGCGAGGGGGCTCCAGAGGCCACGATGCGTCCCTCGTCGAAGAGCAGCGCGGTGTCGCAGCGAGAGGCCAGTTCGAGGTCGTGCGTCACGATGACGATCTGCGCCTGGACCCCGAGCAGGAGATCGGCGATGCGACGGGAATTGCGCAGATCGAGCAGGGTCGTCGGCTCGTCGGCGACGATCACCCGCGGGTCGGCGATCAGCACGGAAGCCAGGGCGAGCATCTGCTTCTGCCCGCCGGACAAGGCGGATGCCGGAACGTCCGCGTGCTCCGCAAGGCCGTGCGCCGCGAGCGTCTCCCTCACGCGCGCGGAGACGTCGGACTTCGACCGCCCTCGGAGCGAGAGCGCGAGATCCTCGGCCGGGGTCGGCATCAGGATCTGCGCATCAGGGTTGGTGAAGACGAAACCGACGAGCTTGCGCACCGCGGCCCGCTCTCGAACGGTGTCGAGTCCGTGCACCGAGACGGTTCCGTCTCGCGGAGCGACGAGGCCGTTGAGGAGGCGCGCGAAGGTCGACTTGCCTGAGCCGTTGGCCCCGATCACCGCCGTCGTCCGTGCGGTCAACCCGACGCTGACGTCGTGCAGCACCATGCGCCCGTCGAGCTCGACCGACACCCGGTCGAGGGCGATCGGGGCCGGTCCGATCGATGAGGAACTCTCCACCGCTGCTTCCTCCGCGTCGCAACCTGAACACTGTTCACCTGAACGTCGTTCACTATAATCGGAGCATGAGCCCAGAGCCCAATCCGGCCCGACACGATCGGGACAGCGTGGCACGCCGCGCGCTCGCTCTGCTCGACGAGGTCGGACTCGCCGACCTCTCGATGCGGCGTATCGCCGCGGGCCTCGATCTGCAGCCGAGCGCCCTCTACTGGCACTTCGCGAACAAGCAGGAACTGCTCGCCGAGCTCGCCGACCGGATCACCGCGTCGATACCGCACGGCGGGACGGACATCATCGTCACGGCGCGCGGCATCCGCGATGCCCTCTTCGCCTATCGCGACGGAGCCGAGCTGGTCCTCAGCACCTACGCACTCCAGCTCGGTTCCTCCACTGCGCAGAAGGCTCTGGTCGACACGTTGCGCGCACAAGGAGCCTCGGATGCCGAGGATCGAGGAATCGCCATCCTCCACTTCGTCCTGGGACACGCCACGCTCGTGCAGCAGCGCATGCATGCCGACAGCCACGGCGCCCTCCCGGCCGCGGAGGACGCCGATGTCACCGCCGGACTCGACCGCGTCTTCGATCTCGGAGTAGCTGCCCTGGCGGGAGCGCTCAGGTCGCCGGAGACTCGGCCGCGTGCCCGAGCCTGAGACCGGGCACCACAGCCAGCGCCACGAGGGCGATGCAGAAAGCGAAGACGGCACTGAACGCCCCGGCTCCGCCACCGAGCGTCGCCACACCGAGACCCGCGAGCGCGATGGCGACAGCCGATCCTGAGGCGTCCGAGATCGACAGCGCTGACGAGTTGAACCCCTGATTGGTCTCGTTCGAGTACGCGAGCGTCAACACGGTCAGGCGCGGGTAGAGCAGGCCCATCCCACCGCCGGCGAATGCCCAGCCGATGACCACCAGAGCGGGCGAGACGTCGAACACCGCAGCGACGAGCACGCACAGCATCGCGATCAGCAGCGAGCCCAGGCTGATCGCCGTGATGCGGTGGTTGCCCAGACGCTCTCCGAACCGACCCTGCAGGGCTGAGGCGCCCGCCCACGCCAGCGCTGCCAGCATCAGGGCGATGCCCGCCCAGGTCGCACTGAAGTCGAACTTCCTCATGAGCAGATACGGGATGTACGCCTCCGCGGCGAAGAACGCACCGGCGACGATGCCACGCATCAGCACGACGCTGGGCAGCCCGGGACCGGCTCGAAGCGTGCGCTGCGGCAACAGCGGCAGCACCGCGAACCCGATCGCCAGCACGGCTCCGACCGCGACGGGCCACCCGATCGACGGCTCCATCTCGGCTGAGAAGCCGATGACGACGGCGAGCACTGCGACCACCACCGCGAGCAGCAGCCGGACGACGAGTGCCGTCCGATCCTGCGGCTCCCCCTGCCCGAGGTCGACTCCACGGAGGCGCACCGCGATCATGAGGAAAGCCGTGGCGGTGAGCACCGCCACGCCGAGGAAGGCCCAGCGCCAGTCGAGATACTCGGCGACGGCTCCCGCGAGGAACGGACCGACCATCGACGGCACGACCCAGGCCGCCGCGAAGGCGGCGAAGATGCGCCCGTGCAGGTGGGGCGGGTACAGCCGCGCGACCACGACATACAGCGCGACCGTCTGTCCACCCGTCCCGAGCCCCTGCACCAGTCGCCCGATCAGGAACTGGTGCATCGTGACGGCGAAACCCGAGATCAGCAGGCCGATGATGAAGAGCGACACGGCGACGTACAGCGCGCCGCGGGGACCCCGGGCGTCAGACCATGCCCCGGTCGCGACCATGCCGATCACGCTCGTGGCCAGCGTCCCCGCGAAGGCGACGGCATAGAGCGCCTCTCCATCCAGGGCCGCGCTCACGATGGGCATGACGGTCGTGACGGCGAGAGCCTCGATCGCCGCAAGGAAGATCAGTGCGACCGCGCCGAGAGTCACCCAGATGCGGTGACGGTCCCAGATCGTCGCGGCCTCGGACGGGGCGGTCATCGCCCGACGAGCGACGCGATGCGCTCGATGGCCTCGGTGATGATCTCCGGACTGGTGCCGAAGTTCAACCGCACGTGACCTGCACCCTCCGCGCCGAAGGCGGGCCCGAAGTGCAGGGCGACCTTCGCGTCCTTCAGAATCCGTCTGGCCGGGTTGTCGCCCCACTCCAACGTGGTGAGGTCGATCCACGCCAGGTAGCCGGCATCGGGGATGCGGTACCGCGCTCCGGGGAGGTGCGCGGCGAGCAGGTCCTCGAGCAGCAGCCGGTTCTCGTCCAGAGTGCGCAGCAGCCCGTCGAGCCATTCGTCGCTCTCCTCCGAGAACGCGGCGACAGCGGCCAGCAGGCCGAACTGGCCGGTGCGCCATTCGACCTCGACCGGGAGTCCGCGCACCACGGCGCTCGTCTCGTCGCCGGCCGTGACCATGAGGGCGCACTTGAGTCCGGCGAGGTTGAACGCCTTGCTCGCACTCACGAGCGCGTACCCCACCCGCTGCGCGGCGTCGCTCACCGCGAGGAAAGGCGTGAACCCCGACCCCGGCTGGGCGAGCGGGGCGTGGATCTCGTCCGACACCACGGCGACACCGAACTCGTCGGCGAGCTCCGCGAGAGCAGTGAGGCTGTCGCGGCCGTGCACCGTGCCGGTGGGGTTGTGCGGGTTGCAGAGCAGGATGGCCGTCGCTCCGTCTTCGAAGGCGGCACGGATCCCGTCCAGGTCCAGCTCCCACCGGGTCCCGGTGTCGCGGAGGGGAACCCGTTCGACCTCTGCACCGGCTTCGGCGACCAGATCGTAGAAGGGTGGGTAGACAGGTGGCGTCACCACCACGCGCTCCCCCGGCTGCGTGACACGGCGCAGGATCTCGACGATCCCCATGCTCACATCCGCCGTGCTGCGGATTCGCGCGGGGTCAGGCTCCCAGCCGTAACGTCGGGACGCGAAGTCCGAGAAGACCTCCGCGAGAGGAGTCCTCGACGCCATGTAGCCGGTGTCGCCGATCTCGACCGCACGCTGCAGGGCCGCCGTGACAGCGGGCGCGAGGGGGAAGTCGGTCTCGGCGACGAACAGGGGAAGCACGTCGGCCGGATACTCGCGCCACTTCTCGCTCGTACGCTCGCGAAGCTCGGTCAAGGGCAGGGCTTTCACCTGAAGCATTCGTTCTCCCGAGTCTCGCCCCGCACCGGTGCGGAGTCAGCGAAGCGGGCGCGTAGTCGCGCCCGCTTCGTCCTGCATGACGTTCTGTGAGGTCAGATCGCGAATCCGAGAGCGCGCATCATGTCGCGCCCGTCGTCCGTGATCCGCTCCGGACCCCACGGCGGCATCCAGACCCAGTTGATCCGGAAGCGATCGACAACGCTGTCCAGTGCCTGAGCAGTCTGGTCCTCGAGCACATCCGTGAGCGGGCAGCCGGCGCTGGTCAGCGTCATGTGGATGACGAGAGCGTCGTTCTCGTCATCCCAGGCGAGGTCGTAGATGAGGCCGAGGTCGACGACGTTGATCCCGAGCTCGGGGTCCATGACGTCTTTGAGAGCCTCGGTGACCGCGTCGTACTTCTCGTCCGTGAGGGTCGCTGTCATGCGATCAGCCTACGCCTCGATGGGGGCTGCAGGGTCGAGGAAACGGTCGTATCCCTCGTTCTCCAGCCGGTCGGCGAGCTCGGGGCCGCCCTCTTCGACGATCTTTCCCGCGACCACCACGTGGACGAAGTCGGGGCGGATGTAGCGGAGGATACGGGTGTAGTGCGTGATCAGCAGCACGCCGAGTCCGGTGGACTCCTTCGCGCGGTTGACGCCCTCGGAGACGATCTTGAGCGCGTCGACGTCGAGGCCGGAGTCGGTCTCGTCGAGCACGGCGAACTTCGGCTTCAGCACCTCGAGCTGGAGGATCTCGTGGCGCTTCTTCTCACCACCGGAGAAACCCTCATTGACGTTGCGCTGCGCGAACTTCGGGTCCATGCGCAGGTTCGACATGGCCTCCTTGACGTCCTTGGTCCAGCCGCGGATCGCCGGCGCTTCGCCGTCGAGGGCGGTCTTGGCCGTGCGGAGGAAGTTCGTCACCGTCACGCCGGGGATCTCCACCGGGTACTGCATCGCGAGGAACAGGCCGGCACGGGCCCGCTCGTCGACGCTCATCTCCAGCACATCCTGACCGTCGAACGTGATCGAACCGGACGTCACCGTGTACTTCGGGTGACCGGCGATCGTGTACGCCAGCGTCGACTTGCCGGAGCCGTTGGGGCCCATGATCGCGTGGGTCTCACCCGTGTTCATGGTGAGGTTGATTCCGTTGAGGATCGGGGTGGTCCCCGCCTCGGTCTCGACCGTCACATGCAGGTCGCGGATCTCGAGAACAGACATTCTTCAGACTTCCTTAATCACAGTCGGATCGATGAGCACGTCGTCGCCGTCGATCTGGACGACGTAGACCGGGACCGGCTCATACGCGGGGAGATTCTGGGGCTTGCCGGTGAGGAGGGAGAACGCGGAGCCGTGTGCCCAGCACTCCACCGTGTCGCCCTCCACGAAGCCCTCGGACAGCGAGATGTCGCCGTGGGTGCAGGTGTCGCCGATGGCGTGGATCACTCCCTCACCGTCCTTGATCACCGTGATGGGCACCCCGCCCGGGTCCACGCGCAGAGGCGTGTCCTGTTCGAGGTCGGAGACGCCGCAGACGCGTTCGGCGGTCATGCGCTCACCTCGGCGAGCTCCGCCTCGATGGCCGCCAGCAACTCGGTCTCGAGGGCGGGGATGCCGAGGCGCTGCACGATATCGGTGAGGAATCCGAGCACGACCAGACGACGGGCCTCCTCCTCGGTGATACCGCGAGCCTGCAGGTAGAACAGCTGCTCGTCGTCGAAACGACCGGTCGCACTGGCGTGCCCGGCTCCCAGGATGTCGCCGGTCTCGATCTCGAGGTTCGGGATCGAGTCGGCACGAGCACCCTCGGTCAGCACCAGGTTGCGGTTCGCCTCGTAGGAGTCGGTGCCCGTGGCGTCGGCGCCGATCAGCACGTCGCCGATCCAGACACTGTGTGCGCCCTCACCCTGCAGCGCGCCCTTGTAGAGGACATCGCCCTTGGTGTGCGCACCCTTGTGGTGCAGGTAGACCTGGCTCTCGAGGTGCTGACCGCCATCGGCATAGGACAGCCCGTAGAGGTATCCCTCGGATCCGGCACCGGTGAGCTCGACGCTCGGGTTCACGCGCACGACACCGCCGCCGAAGCTGATGACGAAGTGCTTCAGCGTGGCGTCGGCACCGACGGTCGCCTGGTGCGCCGCGGCGTGCACCGCATCATCGTCCCAGCGCTGCAGGCTGATGACCGTCAGGCTGGCCCCGTCGCGCACGATGATCTCGACGTTCTGCGCGTACTGCGCGGAGCCCGAGTGGTCGAGGACGATGGTTCCGCGCGAGTGCGGCCGCGCCTCGATGAGGATCTGGCCGAAAGCGCGCTTGTCCGCTCCCGCACCCTCGATGGGGACCGTGATCGGCTCGCTGAGCTCGACATCGGCCGGAAGCTGGATGTGCAGGCCGCGCGGGCCGTGCTTCCACGCCAGGGCGCTGGGAAGATCTTCCGGACGGAAGAACTCCCCATAGGGACCGTCTTCCCCCTCCGAAGGCTCGAGGAACGCCTCGACCTCGTTGAGACCGTAGGTCACGGCGTCGTCGTCGCCGGCTTCGTCGGCGAACAGCCCGCCGAGCTTCGCCACGGGGGTGTGCTTCCAGTTGACCTCACGCCCGGTCGGAGCACCGAAGTCGGAAGGTTCGAACGAGTACGGACGTTCGGAGCGGGTCTGCACCGGGACGAAGCCCGCTGCCGCGACCTGAGCCGCCGGATCGATGTGCGCGTTCGTGTGCTGCGCCTCACTGGGCGCTGTCGTCGAGGCCGCCATTTAGCCGACCGATCCTTCCATGCCCATCTCGATGAGCTTGTTCAGTTCCATGGCGTACTCCATCGGCAGCTCTCGGGCGATCGGCTCGATGAAGCCGCGCACGATCATCGCCATGGCCTCGTCCTCGGGCATGCCGCGGGACTGCAGGTAGAAGAGCTGCTCCTCGCTGACCTTGGAGACCGTGGCCTCGTGCCCCAGCTGCACGTCGTCGACACGGATGTCGATCGCCGGGTAGGTGTCGGAGCGCGACTTCGTGTCCACGAGCAGTGCGTCGCAGCGCACAGTGTTCGCGGAGTGGTGCGCAGCGGCATCGACTCGGACCTCGCCACGGTAGCCGGCACGGCCGCCACCGCGTGCGATCGACTTCGAGACGATCGACGACTGCGTGTACGGCGCCATGTGGATCATCTTCGCGCCCGCGTCCTGGTGCTGACCGGGTCCGGCGAAGGCGACGGACAGGGTCTCGCCCTTCGCGTGCTCGCCCATCAGGTAGATCGACGGGTACTTCATCGTCACCTTGGAGCCGATGTTGCCGTCGACCCACTCCATGGTCGCGCCCTCGTAGGCCACGGCACGCTTGGTGACGAGGTTGTAGACGTTGTTCGACCAGTTCTGGATCGTCGTGTAGCGCACGCGGGCGTTCTTCTTCACGATGATCTCGACGACGGCCGAGTGCAGGGAGTCCGACTTGTAGATCGGCGCCGTGCAGCCCTCGATGTAGTGGACGTAGCTGTCCTCGTCGGCGATGATCAGGGTCCGCTCGAACTGGCCCATGTTCTCGGTGTTGATGCGGAAGTAGGCCTGCAGCGGAATCTCGACGTGCACGCCCTTGGGGACGTAGACGAACGATCCGCCCGACCAGACGGCGGTGTTCAGCGCGGCGAACTTGTTGTCACCGGCGGGGATGACCGTGCCGAAGTACTCCTCGAAGAACTCGGGGTGCTCGCGCAGAGCGGTGTCGGTGTCCATGAAGATGACGCCCTGAGCCTCGAGGTCCTCGCGGATCTGGTGGTACACGACCTCGGACTCGTACTGCGCGGCGACTCCGGCGACCAGGCGCTGGCGCTCGGCCTCGGGGATGCCCAGACGCTCGTAGGTCTCACGGATCTCGGCGGGAAGGTCTTCCCACGTCTGCGCCTGCTTCTCGGTGGAGCGGACGAAGTACTTGATGTTGTCGAAGTCGATCTCGCTGAGGTCGGCGCCCCAGGTCGGCATCGGCTTGCGCCCGAAGAGCTGGTATCCCTTGAGCCGGGTCTTCAGCATCCATTCGGGTTCGTTCTTGAGGCTCGAGATCCCCCGGACGACATCTTCGGAGATGCCGCGTTTCGCGATGGCACCCGCAGCATCCTCATCGTGCCAGCCGAATTCGTACACCCCCAGACCGTCAAGCTCCGGGCGGTCGATCAGCACATCCGACATCCAACACTCTCCTCACAGGTCCCAAACGGTGTCATCCGCCCCGACACACCTGATCCCCGTCGAGTCTGCGGGAGCGGGTGCCGTTGGTGGGCCCTCATCACCGGCGCTTCCATCGCGCCTAAACTGTTGACGATGCTTCAGCGCTGTCAGCGCCCATCGCAACAATCCGATTCTACAGGTTCCGCCTGACGGACGGGCCATGCTCGCCACGTCTCGCGCGGTCCGGAGGACTTATGCCCGAGACGTTGATCCCCGCCACCTCGACGACGCGAGGAATCCCTCCCCGTTCCGCGTCCTGGGGGCGCGCGTTGACGGTCTTCGCGTGGTTGTCGTTCCTCAGCGAGACCATCATCATCGGCACAGGTGGAGCCGTCCGCCTCACCGGTTCCGGCCTCGGATGCTCGGACTGGCCGCTGTGCACCCCGGACTCCCTGGTGCCCATCCTCGAGGTGCAGGGCATCCATGGGATCATCGAGTTCGGCAACCGTCTGATGACCGGGGTCGTCGGCATCATCGCCCTCGTCGTCGTGTTGCTGGTGCTGCACCTCTTCACCGGGAAGCGCGGGCTCGTCAACGCGCTCTGGTTCGCCCTGGGCGGGATCGTCGCGGCCGTCGCCGCGTTCGCCATCGCCGCTCCCCTGCACTTCCCCGCCTCGCCGATCGCCCTGGGGGTGCTGCTGGTCGCCGTGATCGCTGCGGCAGTCCGCTCCGTGCGCTCGACTCCCACCAGGCGCGACCTGGTCCTACTCGCCTGGCTCGTGCTGATCGGCGTCGTCGCGCAGGCCCTCGTCGGCGGCATCACCGTCTTGACCGGGCTGAACCCCTTCATCGTCGGTTTCCACTACACCTCGTCACTGCTGCTCGTCTGCATCACCGCGGCCTTCCTGGTGCGGCTCCGGACGCCCGCCGGCCCGCGAGAGCGCGCGGTGCCCGCCTGGTTCGCAGCCGTGACCCACGTGACGGGCCTCGCACTGGCCGTCACGATCGTCTTCGGTGTCCTCACGACGGGGTCAGGACCGCATTCCGGCGACGCCGACGTCCTGCGCCACGGCTTCGATGCGACCGTTCTGGCACACGTGCACTCCTGGCCCGGCTACATCCTCGCCGCGCTGGTCGTCTTCCTGACGGTGACCGCCTGGGTACAGCGCCTGGAGCCCCGCCGCTGGCTCCTCGTCCTCGTGCTCGCGATCCTCGTCCAGGTCGGTGTGGGCGTCTGGCAGGCGCGAGAGGGTCTCCCCCCGCTCCTCGTGGGGATCCACATGGTGCTGGCCTCGCTCTCGGCGGCCACCTACACGGTCGTCGTGCTGCATCTGAAGCGCACGGCCGCCGTCGAGGACTGATCTGCGCACAGTCGACTCATAGCTCCCGCATCGCGGGCTCATCAGCGCATCCGCAAGGGTGGGCGTCATGAACAAGTCACTCACTCGAAGCATCGGATTCTGGCTGCTCCTGGTCGTCTCCCTCGCCACGACGGCCGTCGGCGCCTGGCTGATCTCCGGTCAGATCGCCACGATGACGACCACGCTGCTCGATGGCACCGCCACCGGCGTCGAGGTGTACGTCGGACAGTCGCTCGTCGTCGTGGGTGCCGGGGTGCTGGCCGCCGGGATCGTCGGCATCCTGCTCACGCTCGGGCTCGTCGCCGCCCGCGCACTCGTGGCATCCCCCGCTCCTGCGGTCGTCGAGGCGATCGACTGGACCGCCGCCCCCGACGAGACGCGCGCACCTGTCGCGGACACCGCCTCCCCCGTCACCGACACCGCGGCGGACACCGACGCGGGATCCGACATCGCTGCGGCGCCGGCGGCCACGCTCGATGACGCACCCGCGAAGGACCCGAACTCGGACGACTCCCCGTCGATCACCCGCTGAGCACCTGTGTTCAGGTGATCCCTGAGCACGGAACGACGGAGCGGCGCCGAGGATATCCTCGGCGCCGCTCCGTCGTCTCGGAAGACGAGCTTCCCTGCTTCGGGTCAGAACGGAAGCAGCGGGTCGACCGCGACCGCGACGAAGATCAACGTCAGATACGTGATGGACGCGTGGAACACCCGCATCGGACGCGGCTCGGTCCCGTGGACGGCGCGGTTGTAGAGCCGGTGCGATTCGTAGATGAACCACCCACCGAACACCGCGGCGGACACCGTGTACACCAGCCCCATGCCCGCGATCGGGACCAGGAGGAGCGAGCAGGCGACGGTGGCCCACGCGTAGAGGATCACCTGGAGGCCGACCTGGGAGGCGTTGCGCGTGACACCCAGCATGGGGACGTCGACGTCTTCGTAGTCGTCCTTGTACTTCATCGACAGCGGCCAGTAGTGCGGCGGCGTCCACAGGAAGACCAGGAGGAACAGGATGAAGGCGGGCCAGTCGAGCGAGCCGGTGACGGCAGACCACCCGATCAGCACGGGGAAGCAGCCGGCGATACCGCCCCAGATGATGTTCTGCTCGGTACGGCGCTTGAGGATCATCGTGTAGATCACGACGTAGAAGAAGATGGCCGTCGCCGACAGCGCAGCGGTGAGCCAGTTGGTCGTCAGCAGGAGCCAGCCCGTCGAGGCGACCGCCAGTGTCCAGGAGAAGATGAGCGCGCCGCGCGGGCTGACCTCTCCCGTGACGAGCGGACGGTTCTCGGTGCGATGCATGTGCGCGTCGATGTCGCGATCGAGGTACATGTTGAACGACGCCGCGGAACCGGCGCTCATCGAGCCGCCGATGACAGTGGCCAGCACGAGCCACAGATTCGGCATTCCCCCCTGCGCGAGGAACATCACCGGCACGGTGGACACGAGCAGGAGCTCCAGGACACGCGGCTTGGTGAGGGTGATATAGGCCTTCACCGTGCGACCGATGGACGACTTCCTCACGGTCTGATCAGACATCGTCGAGATCTCGATCGCCTCCTCCGCACGTGTGACCGGACAACCTCTCCAGTGTATGACACGGGATGACGTGCTCCGGCTCCCGGTCCCGCGTGGTGCGGCTCACGTCACCGCTATGCTGAAACCACTCGCGCGCCCGGCGATGTGCACCTCACCGTGACGTTGCGGACCTGCCAGGGAATACGGGCGCCCTCGAAACTGTCGGAAAGGGCATGAACGTGTCGGAATTGCAGTGGGATGAGATCGATCGACGCGCGGTGGACACCGCACGAATCCTGGCGGCCGATGCCGTCGAGAAGGTCGGCAACGGTCACCCCGGCACCGCGATGAGCCTCGCTCCCGCCGCGTATCTCCTCTACCAGCGCGTTCTGCGCCACGACCCGACCGATGTCGACTGGCTCGGGCGCGACCGCTTCATCCTGTCGGCCGGCCACTCGTCGCTCACCCAGTACGTCGAGCTCTACCTCGGCGGCTTCGGACTCGAGCTCGACGACCTCAAGGCCCTCCGCACGTGGGGCTCGCTCACCCCGGGCCACCCGGAGTACGGCCACACCAAGGGCGTCGAGATCACGACCGGTCCTCTCGGTCAGGGCCTGGCCTCCGCCGTGGGCTTCGCCTACGCCGCACGCTACGAGCGCGGCCTGTTCGATCCCGAGGCCGCTGCGGGCACGAGCCCGTTCGACCACTTCGTGTACGTGATCGCCGGCGACGGCGACCTGCAGGAGGGCGTGACGAGCGAGGCCTCCTCGCTCGCGGGCCACCAGCAGCTCGGCAACCTGATCGCGATCTACGACTCCAACCAGATCTCCATCGAAGACGACACGAACGTCGCCTTCACCGAGGACGTCGCCGCTCGCTACGAGGCCTACGGCTGGCAGGTGCAGGTCGTCGACTGGAAGAAGTCCGGCGAGTACGTCGAGGACGTCGCCGAGCTGTACTCGGCGATCGAGGCCGCCAAGGGTGAGACCTCGAAGCCGTCGCTGATCATCCTCAAGACCATCATCGGCTGGCCGTCGCCGGGCAAGCAGAACTCCGGCAAGATCCACGGCTCGGCACTCGGTGCGGACGAGCTCGCCGCCACCAAGAAGGTCCTCGGTTTCGACCCCGAGGAGCACTTCGCCGTCGCCGACGACGTGATCGAGCGCACTCGCGGACTCGCTGCGCGTGCGGCCGAGGTGCGCGCGGCCTGGCAGGAGTCGTTCGACGCGTGGGCCGCCGCCAACCCGGAGAAGAAGGCTCTTCTGGACCGCCTCGAGGCACGCGAGCTGCCGACCGACATCGCTGCTGCGCTTCCTGTGTTCGAAGCCGGCAAGGAGGTCTCTACCCGCGCCGCATCCGGTCAGGTCATCAACGCCCTCGCTGCGGAGCTTCCGGAGCTCTGGGGCGGTTCTGCCGACCTCGCCGAGTCGAACCTCACCACGATCAAGGACGCCCCGTCGTTCATCCCCGCTGAGTGGTCGACGCACGAGTGGTCGGGCAACCCCTACGGTCGCGTGCTGCACTTCGGCATCCGCGAGCACGCCATGGGCGCGATCATCAACGGCATCGTCCTGCATGGCCCGACCCGGGCGTTCGGCGGCACATTCCTGATCTTCAGCGACTACATGCGTCCGCCCGTGCGTCTGGCTGCGCTCATGAACGTGCCCAGCATCTTCGTCTGGACCCACGACTCGGTCGCGCTCGGCGAGGATGGCCCGACGCATCAGCCGATCGAGCAGCTCGCGACCCTCCGCGCGATCCCGAACTTCACGGTCGTGCGCCCGGCTGACGCGAACGAGACCGCGGCCACCTGGCTGGAGATCCTCCGCCGCCACGAAGGTCCCGCCGGCATCGCGCTGACGCGCCAGAACATCCCGGTGTTCGAGCGTGGAGAAGGTGCGGCCGAAGGCGACACCTTCGCCTCCGCCGACAATGCCGCAAAGGGCGCCTACGTTCTCGCCGAGGCGCCGAACGGCGCTCCGGACGTCATCATCGTCGCCACCGGATCCGAGGTGCAGCTCGCGGTCAACGCCCGCGAGGCTCTCGCCGCCGAGGGCGTGAACGTGCGCGTCGTCTCCGCTCCGTCGCTGGAGTGGTTCGACGAGCAGGACGCCGAGTACCGCGAGAGCGTGCTCCCTGCCGCCGTCACCGCCCGCGTGTCGGTCGAGGCGGGCTCGGTGCTCAGCTGGCGCGGCATCGTGGGCGACCGCGGCCGCTCGGTCGGCATCGACCACTTCGGCGCCTCCGCCGACTACAAGACCCTCTTCGAGAAGTTCGGCATCACCACCGAGGCCGTCATCGCGGCCGCCCGCGAGACCATCGCGGCCAACAGCACCAAGGAGAACGCATGAGCACCCCCACCGCGCAGCTCGCCGCCGCAGGCGTCAGCATCTGGCTCGACGACCTCTCCCGCACCCGCATCTCCTCCGGCAACCTCGCCGAGCTGATCTCGTCGCGCAACGTGGTCGGCGTCACCACGAACCCGACGATCTTCGCCAACGCGATCACCGACAAGAACGACACGTCGTACGACGCGCAGGTCACCGAGCTCGCCGGGTCCGGTGCCACCGCGGAGGAAGCGGTCTTCGCCGCCACCACGCAGGACGTCGCCGCAGCCCTCGACGTGTTCCGTCCCGTGTGGGAGGCCTCCGACCACGTCGACGGCCGCGTCTCGATCGAGGTCTCCCCCGATCTCGCGCATGACACCGCGGGTACCGTCGCGCAGGCCAAGGAGCTGTGGGCCAAGATCGACCGCCCCAACCTGCTCGTCAAGATCCCCGCGACCAAGGCAGGTCTCCCGGCCATCGCCGAGGCCATCGGAGCCGGCATCAGCGTCAACGTGACGCTGATCTTCAGCCTGGAGCGCTACGCCGAGGTCATCGACGCGTACCTCACCGGCCTCGAGACCGCGAAGGCGGCGGGCATCGACCTGTCGACCATCCACTCGGTCGCCTCGTTCTTCGTGTCGCGCGTCGACACCGAGACCGACAAGCGCCTCACCGCGATCGGCACTCCCGAGGCGGAAGCCCTCAAGAGCAAGGCAGGCCTCGCCAACGCCCGCCTCGCGTACGAGCTGTTCGAGAAGACGTTCGCCGGAGACCGCGCCACGGCGCTGCTCGGCGCCGGGGCGAACCTGCAGCGCCCGCTGTGGGCGTCGACCGGTGTCAAGGACCCGGCCCTTCCCGACACCCTCTACGTCACCGAGCTCGTCGCCCAGGGCGTCGTCAACACCATGCCGGAGAAGACGCTCGAAGCCACCTTCGACCACGGCGTCGTCACCGGTGACACCATCACCGGCGGCTACGACGACGCCCGCGCCGTGTTCGCGGGGATCGCCGAGCTCGGCATCGACTTCACCGACGTCACACAGGTGCTCGAGGACGAGGGGGTCGCGAAGTTCATCGACTCCTGGCACGACCTGCTCGCGCAGGTCACCGAGGCTCTGGAGTCGCAGCGATGACCTTCTCGATCCACACGTCCGGCGCCGCGCGCGCCGCGATCGACGAGACGGTTCCCGCCCTCGTCCACGACCTCGTCGCCTCCCGCATCACCAGTGGCGACGCGACCCTCTGGGGTCCTGCGGCGGAGGCGGAAGCATCTGTACGACTCGGATGGGTGGAGGCCGTCTCGGTCTCGCGTCCACTCGTCGCCGAGATCGTCGCACTCCGCGCCGACCTCAACGCCAAGGGCGTGACCCGGGTCGTGCTGGCCGGGATGGGCGGCTCCTCGCTCGCGCCCGAGGTCATCGCGCAGACGGCCGGCGTGCCGCTGACGATCCTCGACTCGACCGCTCCCGGCCAGGTGCTCGCCGCCCTCGATGAAGGGCTCGCCGACACGGTGCTGGTCGTATCGTCGAAGTCCGGCTCCACCGTCGAGACCGACTCCCAGCGCCGCACGTTCGAAGCCGCGTTCCGCGATCTCGGGATCGACCCCGTCGAGCGCATCGTGGTCGTCACCGATCCCGGTTCGCCGCTCGACGCCTCCGCCCGCGAGGCGGGGTACCGCGTCTTCAACGCGGACCCGAACGTCGGCGGCCGCTACTCGGCGCTCACCGCCTTCGGACTGGTGCCGTCGGGGCTCGCCGGTGTCGACATCGACGAACTGCTGAACGAGGCCGAGGCGTCGCTGCTAGAGGTCGCCGTCGACTCGGCGGAGAACCCCGCTCTGCGTCTGGGCGCGGCGATCGCGGCCACGAACCCGCGACGCGACAAGCTCGGTCTGATCACCGACGGCACGCACATCAAGGGTCTTCCGGACTGGATCGAGCAGCTCATCGCCGAGTCCACCGGCAAGGAGGGCACGGGGATCCTCCCGGTCGTGCTGCTCCCCGTCTCCCCCGAGCTCGACCCCGTGCCGGCCGACCTGCAGATCGTGCGACTGGTCGACGACGCCAACGAGTTCCACCTCCACGAGCGTCACGAGGGCGAGATCCTCGTCAGCGGCACGCTGGGCGCCCAGCTCATCGTGTGGGAGTACGCGACCGCGATCGCCGGACACCTGCTGCACATCAACCCGTTCGATCAGCCCGACGTCGAGTCGGCCAAGGTCGCCGCCCGCGGACTGCTCGACGCTCGCCCCGAGCCCACGGCGCCGGCATTCGTCGAGAACGGTGTGGAGGTCCGGGTCTCCGACCCCGCCCTCGCCGCCTCTGGCACGGTCGAAGGCGTGCTGGACGCCCTCTGGGCCCAGCTCCCCGCCGACGGCTACGTATCCATCCAGGCGTACGTCAATCGCCTCGAAGTGCCGCAGCTCCAGGGCCTGCGCGAGCTCGTCGCCGCGGACTCCGGACGGCCGACCACCTTCGGGTGGGGACCCCGTTTCCTGCACTCGACCGGTCAGTATCACAAGGGCGGCCCCGCGCAGGGAGTGTTCGTGCAGATCCTCGAGCGCACCGAGGTCGATCTCGAGATCCCCGACCGGCCCTTCACCTTCGGGCAGCTCATCCAGGCCCAGGCCGCCGGTGATGCCGCCGTGCTCGCCGAGCACGGACGCCCCGTCGTCACGCTGACGATCACCGAGTCCTCGGACGACGTGCTCGCCCTCTTCGAAGCCGCACAGAAGTAACAGCAGGAGAATCCCCCACCGATGTCTGTTCCCATCTCGCGCGGGCACAACCCGCTGCGTGACCCCGATGACCGCCGTCTCAACAGGATCGCAGGGCCCAGCGCCCTCGTGATCTTCGGCGTCACCGGAGATCTCTCACGCAAGAAGCTGATGCCAGCGGTCTACGACCTCGCGAACCGCGGTCTGCTCCCTCCCGGGTTCGCCCTCGTGGGATTCGCCCGACGCGACTGGGAGGACCAGGACTTCGCCCAGGTCGTCTACGACGCCGTGAAGGAGCACGCCCGCACGCCGTTCCGCGAAGAGACGTGGACCCAGCTGCTGCAGGGCATCCGCTTCGTCTCGGGCGAGTTCGACAACCCGGACTCCTTCCGCAAGCTGCGCGACACCATCGAGAAGCTCGACGTCGAACGGGGGACGATGGGCAACCATGCGTTCTACCTGTCGATCCCGCCGAAGGACTTCCCGCTGGTCGCGAAGCAGCTCAAGGAATCCGGTCTCGTCGGCGAGAACAGCGACGATGACGAGCGCTGGCGTCGTGTCGTGATCGAGAAGCCCTTCGGACACGATCTCGAGTCCGCGCGGGCTCTGAACGCTGCTCTCGAGGTGGCCTTCCCTGCCGACTCGATCTTCCGCATCGACCACTACCTCGGCAAGGAGACGGTTCAGAACATCCTGGCCCTGCGCTTCGCCAACGAGCTGTACGAGCCGATCTGGAACCGCAACTACGTCGACCACGTGCAGATCACGATGGCCGAGGACATCGGCGTCGGCGGACGTGCGGGGTACTACGACGGCATCGGCGCCGCACGAGACGTGATCCAGAACCACCTGCTGCAGCTTCTGGCGCTGACAGCGATGGAGGAGCCGATCAGTCTCTCGGCCGAGCACCTGCGCGCCGAGAAGGAGAAGGTCCTCGCGGCCGTGCATGTGCCGGACGACCTGTCCCTCGCGACCGCCCGCGGGCAGTACGCGGGCGGATGGCAGGGTGGCGAGAAGGTCACCGGCTTCCTGGAAGAGGAGGGGATGAACCCCGAGTCGACCACGGAGACGTATGCCGCGATCAAGCTCGAGATCGACACCCGCCGCTGGGCGGATGTGCCGTTCTACCTGCGGACGGGAAAACGTCTCGGCCGCCGTGTGACCGAGATCGCCGTGGTCTTCAAGCGCGCGCCTCAGCACCTGTTCGGCCGCGGCAACGCTTCCGAGCTCGGACAGAACGCGCTCGTCATCCGCGTGCAGCCGGACGAGGGCGTCACGATCCGCTTCGGATCCAAGGTGCCCGGCAGCGGCTCCAATGTCCGCGACGTGACGATGGACTTCGGCTACGGCCACGCCTTCACGGAGGCGAGCCCTGAGGCGTACGAGCGTCTGATCCTCGACGTCCTCCTGGGCGATCCGCCGCTGTTCCCGCGGCACGAGGAAGTCGAGCTCTCCTGGAAGATCCTCGACCCGGTGGAGAAGTACTGGGCCGCCCAGGGCGGCCCGGTGGAGCAGTATGCGCCCGGCTCGTGGGGACCGGCATCCGCCGACGACCTGCTGGCCCGCGATGGACGAGTCTGGAGACGCCCGTGATCATCGACCTTCCCGACACGACCGTCAGCCAGGTCGCGAAGCAGCTGGTCAAGGTGCGCGAGGAGGGCGGAGCCGTCGCCCTCGGCCGCGTGCTGACTCTCGTCATCGCCGCCCGCAACGGAGTGGCGGAGGCGGCGATCGACGCCGCCAACGACGCTTCGCGCGAGCACCCGATGCGTGTGATCGTGATCACCACAGGTGAGGGCGAATCCCGCCTCGACGCGCAGATCCGCGTGGGCGGAGACGCCGGAGCCAGCGAAGTCGTCGTCCTGCGCGCCTTCGGAGACGCCGCGAGCAACGAGGAGAGCCTCATCACGGGCCTCCTGCTGCCCGACGCCCCCGTGGTCGCCTGGTGGCCCGAGTCCGCGCCCGTCGCACCGGCGCAGTCCCCGCTCGGCAAGATCGCTCAGCGCCGCATCACCGATGCCGCGACGGCGCACGATGTCCGCGACCGGCTCGCCCTCCTCGGTGAGACTCATGCCCCGGGCGACACCGACCTGGCGTGGACGCGCCTGACCCACTGGCGCGAGCAGCTCGCGGCCGTGCTCGACCAGCCGCCGTACGAGCCGATCACCGGCGTCGAGGTGCGCGGAGCCTCGGCATCCCCGTCCACGGCGCTGTTGGCCGCGTGGCTGCAGATGGCTCTCGATGTGCCGGTGCAGTGGTCGTACGAAGACCCCGACCACTGGGCTGAGGGCATCAAGTCGGTGCGCCTGACGCGCGATTCCGGAGACATCCTCCTGGAGCGCCCGACTCCGGGCGTCGCCGTGCTCACGCAGCCGGGCCAGCCGAACCACGACCTGCACCTTCCCCGACGCACACTTCGCGAATGCCTCGCAGAGGAGCTGCGTCGACTGGACCCCGACGTCCTGTACGGTCGAGTGATCACCGAGGGCTGGGAGAAGCTGGGTCCGCCCGAGACTGGAGAGTGACGTCGATGACGACATCGTCCGCAGAGAAGCGCGTGGTGGTGGAAGCCACCCCCGCCGCCCTCGCCACCCGCGTGGCCGACCGGTTCCTGACGCGGGTGCGTGCTCGCACCCGCAACGGGCGGATCGCACACATCGCCCTCACAGGAGGATCGATGGGTGGAGCGGTGCTGCGTGCCGCGTCCGAACACCCTCGTGTTGCCGAGATCGACTGGTCTCTGGTGCACTTCTGGTGGGGCGACGAACGGTTCGTGCCGCGCGACGATGTCGATCGCAACTCTCTGCAGTCTCGACAGGCGCTGCTCGACCACATCGCCGTGCCCGCGGAGAATGTCCATGAGGTCGCCGGGCCCGACAGCGGACTGACCCTGGACGAATCCGCCGCGGCTTACGCCGAAGAGCTCGCGCGGTTCGGCACCGACGAGCACCCGTGGCCCTCGTTCGCCGTGTGCTTTCTCGGTGTCGGCCCCGACGGCCATGTCGCCTCGCTCTTCCCGGATCGCGAGGAGGTCACGGTGACGGATGCCGCCGTGCTCGCCGTACGGGACTCCCCCAAGCCGCCGCCGGAGCGCGTCACTCTGACCCGCCCGGTACTCAACTCGTCGAAACGCGTATGGCTCGTGCTGACGGGTGCGGACAAGGCATCGGCGCTGGGCCTCGCGCTTGCGGGTGCCAGCTACACGAGCGTCCCTGCCGCCGGGGCGAAGGGCCGCAAGCGGACGGTCTTCTTCGTGGACGAGGCCGCAGCCTCGGAGGTCTCCGTCGACCTCATCGACCAGGCCTACTGAGTCCTGCGAACGCAGCCCCGCCTGCGGACCGGCTTACGAGTGTTCCGAGGATCCGTCGCGCCACGGCGGCGTGTCCGGTCCGGCGGAGCCGTCGGCGCGCTCGGGAGAGCCCATCGACGAGGGTGATGTCGTGGAGTCCTCGTTCCCGCTCCGCCCGGGAGCGCCCGGTGCACTGCCGCGCGGGATCCCCAATTCCTGGCTGTCGCTGAGCACCTGGGGATGGTATCGGGCGAGCCCGACGACGCCCCACACGGCGATCCCGCCTGCCACCGCGAAGATCACGAGCACCCACCACGGTGCGGCGGCTGCTTCGCCCAGCACGACCATTCCGATCAGCACCGCGACGAGCGGGTCGACGACGGTGAGTCCGGCGATCACGAGGTCGGGCGGACCCGAGCTGTAGGCCGTCTGCACGAAGTAGGCGCCGACGGCCGCTGCCGAGATGAGGGCGAGCACGCAGATGGCGGTGATCCACTCGAACTGGCCCGCCTCGATGCGCTTGATGACGACCTTGGCGAGCGTTGCCACGAATCCGTAGAGGATGCCGGCGCCGATCACGTAGAACAGTGCACGCATGCGGCGCCGCAGGATCAGCCAGCATGCGCCGAGGATGATGATGACGGCGAGCAGGAGCGCCAGGATGGTGAAGAGCTCGCGGTCGGTCACCTCTTGCTCGGTCGCGTAGATCGCGGCGAAGAAGACGAAGAGGAAGATCCCGCCGACGCAGCAGATGATGGCGGTCAACGATTGCCGTGTCGGCGAGTGGCCGGAGATCCGCGCGTTGAGCAGGGTCGTGATCACGAGCGCGATCGCTCCGAGCGGCTGAACCACGATCAGCGGTGCCTGCACGAGCGCGGCGAGCTGACAGATGACGGCGAGGCCGAGCATGAGCGTGCCGATGAGCCACGACGGGCGCGTCAGGAGGCGCTTGAGCTGATCGAAGCTCAGCCCCGAGGCACCGGTGGCACCGCTGAGACGTTCGACCTTCTCGACGCCGCGGTGCTGGTACTGCGCGCCGAGGGACATGAAGACGGCGCCGGCGAGAGCGAGCGGGATACCGAGCAGCAGACCGGGGTTCTGGAACGCGCCGACGAGCTGATCGCCGACGTCCTCGACCGCATTCATCCACACCCCGGCATTCACAGTACGACCCTACCTGGCGAGTACCGCCGACTAGGGTTGTGACGTGGCTGTACTTCCGATTCGCATCATGGGCGATCCCGTCCTGCACTCCCCCGCCTCCCCCGTCGACGAGATCACGGACGACATCCGCAGTCTGGTCGCGGACATGTTCGAGACGATGGATGCAGCACCGGGAGTCGGCTTGGCCGCCCCGCAGGTCGGCGTGCCCCTGCGGATCTACACCTACGCATACGTCGATGACGACGACCAGCCGTGGCGTGGAGTCCTCATCAACCCCGAGCTCTGGATGGTTCCTCTCGAACCGGGCGAGCCCGATCCGGACCTCGAGTCCGAGGGCTGCCTCTCCTTCCCGGGCGAGCGATTCCCCCTGCGTCGGTCGGAGCGCGTCCACGTGACGGCGACCGATCTGGACGGGCAGCCGGTCTCCATCGACGTCGACGGCTGGCGTGCCCGCATCATGCAGCACGAGTTCGATCACCTCGACGGCATCCTGTACGTCGACCGTCTCTCCGACGGAGACTGGAAGACGGTGCAGAAGATCGCCCGCAAGCGCGGTTGGGGGCGGCCCGGCGCGAGCTGGTTGCCGGGCGTCGACGACCTCGAGGGATGACCCGCTCCCAGCCGAACCACAGTCTCCTCCGAGTTGCGTCACAGACTCGGTGACGGCTAACGTGTTCGCGGCGGGGGCTTTCATCGTGCCTCCACATCACGCTTCGGAGGGGAAACAATCATGATGAAGTTGCGCGATCGACGGGCTCTGATGCTCGCAGGATCGGCAGTGGCGCTTTCGGTCGCCCTGACCGGTTGCAGCGCCCTCAACAGTATTCTCGGCAGCGGTTCGGGCGACGCCAACCGCGATGAGGAGACAGGTCAGGTCACCGAGAGCTCGAACGTCGGCGTCTTCTCGGTGAAGCTGGGCGACTGCATGCTCGACACCGGAACCGGCATGCTCACCGATGCCAACGTCCTTCCCTGCACCGACCCGCACGACCAGGAGGTGTACTACGAGATCACGATGCCGGACGGCGAGTTCTCCGACTCCGACATCGACGCGGCGACGCAGGAGTGCGTCGGAGACGCGTACACCTCGTTCGTCGGCGTCGCCTACGACGACTCCGCTCTCAACGTCACGACGCTCGTTCCCACCAAGGACTCCTGGGAGCAGAACAACGACCGCGTGATCCAGTGCATCATCTTCGACCCGGCCGGACAGACCACCGGGTCCCTGGCGGGCGCCGCACGCTGACCCGCAGTCGCAGAGAAGGGCTCCGCCTCACGGCGGGGCCCTTCTTCGTCCCCCGGGTGGTTCAGTCGTCCGAGGCGCGCAGAGCCAACCAGGCAGCCACGCGGTCGTCGGGGTCGGCCATGGAGAGTCCGATCAGATCCTCGATCCGTCGGATCCGCGCTGCCAGGGTCTGCCGATGGATTCGCAGTCGTGTCGCACTCTCGCCCCAGGCGCTGTTCGTTGCGAGGAAGACACGCAGCGTCTCGATCAGCTCCGGGTACTGTCCACCCCTCAGCGGGTCCAGGAGCCTCCCGATACGCTGCGTCTGGTCCGCCCCCAGGTGCCCGAGCACCAGGGACACGGTGGGGATGGACTCGTACCGGACGACACGCTCACCACCCGCCCGCGCGGTCTCGCTCGCCTGGCGGGCTTCGTCGACGCTGCGGGCGAGCGCGTCCGTCGCACTCGGGCGACCGAGACCGAGGTAGAGCGTCGAGGCGAAGGTCCGCACGCGGTGCGCGATCTCCTCCGCGTGTTCCTCCCGGACGACACCGCGGATCAGTCCGCGCTGAGCGGCGAACACATGCTCAGCTCCGAGCTCGTCGAGCCACAGCGCGAGCAGATGCTCGGTATCGACGCCGCTCGTGCGCGAGAGCAGTGCGAATCCCATGAGACTTCTCTCGTGCACACCCCAGCGGCGGAGGAGCCGCGTAGCCTCCTCCCCACCCTCGAGCACGGTCTCCAGCATCATCGACCGCCCGAGACGCTCGAGGTGACTGCTGTCACGCGTGCGCATCAGCAGGTCCAGCAGGGCCGCCGCTTGAGAGCTGAGTTCCCTTCCGCGCCCTGAGCTGTCGTTGCGCGGGGCGGTGACGAGCTGCGCGGTGATGTCCTGACCGGGGCCGACCGGATGCACCTGCAGGGCGCGATGGCGCACCCGGACGGGGCGACCGACAGCGACCGCGATCGCGTCGTCGATATGCAGGCTTCCCGCCCCGGCCGTCGTGATGACCTCGCCATGTCGGTCGAGAAGCACCGCCCAGCCGTCGATCCGGTGCGCGAGCTCGGCGATGACACCGGTGATGCCGCTTCGCCGCGCGGCGAGGGTCAGCACGCGCATCGCAGAGGTGATCGCCCTGGCTTCGGCTGCCTGGTCGACGGCGAGCAGGGCGGTCAGCGTCGGCGCCAACAGGTCGTCGGCGATACCTGCTCCGACGATCGACGTGATGCGTCGTTCCTCGAGCACCTGGCGGACTGTCGGCGTGTCCACTGCGGTGACCACGACCGCGTCCTGGAGCAGTGCGAGCCTCTCCGGGTCGTCGACCAGCTCGCCGACCCGAGCGCCATCGACGACGACCAGGGTGGTGAAGAGGTGTTCGGAAGGAGCGCTGAAGGAGTCGAGTCCGACGACGGAGTTCACGTGACGCGAGCTCGGCACCGCTCCGTCCAGAAGCCGTCCTTGGAGGTATCGCGCCACGGAGGCGACATCACGAGCCACCTGCCGATCATACAAAGTGTGATTCACGGCGAGCGAATCCACACATTCGTCGAATGCCTCCAGGTCGGCAGTCTCCTAGCATCGTCGGCATCCCCACTTACCCGAAGGATGTCATGAAAGCTGTTGTCTTCCGCGATCCGCAGTCCCCGATCGAGTTCGTCGACGTCGACCTCGCTCCGCCCCGAGCCGGCGAGGTGCGCGTGCGCATCGCGGCTGCGGGCGTCTGCCACTCCGACCTCCACGTCAAGCGCGGCGAGTGGGACGCCGCCGCGCCCCTGGTGATGGGTCACGAGGGCTCCGGTGTCGTGACCGAACTCGGCGAGGGCGTCACGACCCTGGCGGTCGGCGATCACGTGGTCCTGAGCTGGGTTCCGCCGTGCGGGGAATGCCGCTACTGCCGCGCCGGCCATGAGGCGCGCTGCCAGAAGGTGGCGACGGTCGTCGCTCCGCTTGGCGTGCTCTTCGATGGCACATCACGCCTGAGCCGCGACGGTGAGCAGCTTCACCACTACCTCGGCGTCTCCTCCTTCGCCGAAGAGGTCGTCGTGCCCGCGTCGGGTGCCGTCAAGGTCCGTGACGACGCCCCGCTCGACGTCGTCGCGGTCGTCGGCTGCGCCGTAGCCACCGGTGTGGGTGCGGTTCTCAACACGGCGGCGGTCGAACCGGGATCGACCGTGGTCGTGATCGGCTGCGGGGGCGTCGGCCTCAACGTGGTCCAGGGCGCGCGACTCGCCGGTGCGGAGCGCATCGTCGCGATCGACGTGCGTCCGGAGAAGACGCAGATGGCGCTGCAGTTCGGCGCCACGGACCGCATCGACGCCTCCCAGGGCGATGCCGTGGCGCAGCTGCGCGAGCTCATCCCGGACGGTGTCGATTACGCTTTCGACGCCATCGGACGCACCTCCACCACCGAGCAGTCGATCCAGATGCTCGGCCTCGGTGGTGCGGCCGTGATCGTCGGGCTTCCCCCGACGGGCGCCCGCGCATCGTTCGAGCCCCTCGTCCTCGCCGAGGCGGACCAGCGCATCCTCGGCTCGAACTACGGCTCGGTGCGCCCCTCCATCGATGTCCCGGCCCTCGTCGACCGCTACATGGACGGACAGCTCAAGATCGATCCGCTGATCTCGGGCCGCCGCCCCCTTGCCGAGGCCGCAGCCGCGCTCGATGACCTCGAGACCGGCTCGGCGCTGCGTACCCTGCTCATCCCCTGAGCAGCCGTCATCCCCTGACCACCCTTCACTCCCTCACCCCTTCACCCTGAAACCCGAATCCAGGAGAACCATGTCAGACACCGTCGTCGCCCCGCCTGGCGCACCCCGGGATGCCGGTCTTCGCACCGGCGTCATGAGCGGGCCCGAGCTCGCCGCCCAGGCCATCGCCAACATCGCTCCCAGCGCCGTCATCGCCTTCACGGCGGCGGCCATCTTCCTCGGTGCGGGCAACGGCACCATCTACGCCTTCGCCCTCGCCACGATCGTGATCCTCTGCGTCGGGTACTGCGTGGTGGTGTTCGCCCGCAAGCACGCCTCCGCCGGCTCCCTGTACACCTACGTGTCGAAGGGCCTCGGCCCGTTCGGTGCGTTCCTCGCGGGCGTGACACTGCTGATCGGCTGCTTCGGCATCGCGGCGGCCTCGCTCAGCGGGTCGGTGAGCTACATGGCGCAGTTCCTCAGCATGCTGGGGCTCCCCGCGCAGGGACTCGGCTGGGACATCGGCCTCGCGATCGTGCTCGGCGGCCTGGCGACACTGTTCACCATCCGCGGCATCCGCCTGTCCGCGCGGGTCTCCCTGGTTCTCGAGCTCGTGTCCGTGGGCATCATCCTCGTGCTCCTGGTCGCCGCGCTGGTCTGGGCGGGTCCCGCCGCCTGGGACCCCGCGCAGGTGCTCGCGACCGGTTCGTCGTTCCAGGGGATCGCGTCCGGCATGGTGCTCGGCATCCTCGGCTTCGTGGGTTTCTCCTCCGCCGATGCCCTCGGGCGCGAGGCCAAGGAGCCGTACAAGGCGATCCCCCGCGCGATCATGTGGAGCGCTCTCGGCGTCGGCGTGCTCTACGTCTTCGCCGCCTACACGCAGATCACCGTGCTCGGTGACGATCTCGCCACCGCCTCCAGTCCGCTGGAGAGCATGTCTGCCCTGATCGGGATGCCCGGCTGGTTCGCCGCGGTGCTCACCTTCGGCGTCTCCGCGTCGTTCTTCGCCGTCGTGGTCGCACCCCTCAACGTGATCGGTCGCATCGTCTACGTGATGGGCAAGGAGGGCGTCGTCGCCGAGCGATTCGGACGCACGCACGAGCAGCACCTGACACCCCACCGCGTCTTGATCATCGCCGGGGCGGCGGCCGTCGCGGTCGACATCGTGCTGCTGCTCTCGGGAGCGGCGACCGCCGAGATCCTCGTGTGGGTGAACACCTGGGGCACCTACGGCTACATGGTGGCGTACGCCCTCGTGGCGATCGCCTGTGTGGTCTACACGCAGCGGGCGAAGATGCGCAACGGACTCGTGAAGGTGTGCGCGACCGTCGCAGTCGGCACCATGGGCTACGTCTTCTTCGCCAACGTGTGGCCTGTGCCGGCGTTCCCCTACAACGTCATCCCCTACGTGTTCCTGGTGACGGTCGCCCTGGCGCTCACCCGGTACGGCTATCTTGCACGGCGTCGTCCCGACGTCATCGCCCGAATCGGCAACACCGAGACGAGCGCGATGGAGGGTGTCGGCTGACCCGGCGTCTCTGACGAGAGGAGCCTCTCCCCACGAGGAGGGGCTCCTCTCGTCGCATCAGAGACTCGGTGCGACTTCCGGGCGCGCCGACAACGAGAAAAGCCCCCTCCGTGGAGGGGGCTTTTCTCATTGGCTCCCCGGCTTGGACTCGAACCAAGAACCTGCCGGTTAACAGCCGGCTGCTCTGCCAATTGAGCTACCGAGGAATGTGCACCGCTGAGCGGGCAACTCGACAAGCTTAGCAAACTCCCGGAGGTGTTCACGACACAGCGGCACGGTTCCGGGATGCCGGGCGTGTCGGGGTCAATGCCGCGAATCCGACTCCGCGTTCGGTACCCAGAGCAGGTCCTTGCCGACTCCGCGTGCCACGACATGTCCGTTGCGGAGCATGAGGGTCTCGGCGTTCAGCTCGCGGATGAAGTCGGCGTCGTTGGTCACGAGGAGGGCCGCCATCGACTGCTCCCTGCGACGACGGGTGATCGCGTCGAAGACCACCGGACGCACCTCGAGGTCGAGGTTCGCGAGCACCTCGTCGGCGATGAGCACCTTCGGCTCGAGCACGAACGACCGGGCGATGGCCACACGCTGGCGCATGCCTGCGCTGAGTTCGTAGGGGAACTTCGCCGCGGTGCCGAGCGGCAGATGCAGCTCGTCGAGCAGCATGGCCACGCGGATCGAGAGGGCTTTGGTGTTCACCCGGCGCTCCCGGATGAGGATCGGCTCCGCGATCACCTCGTTCACGGTGAGCCGAGGCGGCAGGTCTGCCCCGGCACCCTGTGGCACGAAACCGGTGCGATAGGTGAGGATCCGGTGTTTGCGACCGGGACGGCGCACATCGACGCCACAGACCTGGGCCCGGCCTCCGACGACCTTGACCGAGGGATCGGTGGAGCCGGCGAGAGCGGCGACCAACGTCGACTTTCCTGAACCCGTGGGTCCGGCGACGCAGATGAGCCCACCGGGCGCCAGCGAGAAGGTGACACCGTCGACCGCGCGCGTCGGCATCCCGTGGCCGATGCGGTCGATCACCAGATCTGAGCAGTCGATCGCGTTCGTTGATTCGGGCCTGCGGGACATGACTCCATCCTGCCGCCTGCGCGACCCCGCTCCCCGTTACGACTCGGCGAAGCGCTGACGCTCTGCGTCGATGTCGCGCAGACGCATCCGCAGCGCGCGACCACCGTCGGAATCGGCGGGCACGCGCTGCACCGCACCGAGGAGCTCCTGCTTCTCGTGCTCGAGCTGCCGGAGCACGAGCCTGCGGGCGAGGTCGGCCACGGTGGCCACGGCCCGCTCCTCCGTCCGCTCGGGGAACGGCGTCATCAGCAGCTCCCCCGCGAGGGAGCGGTAGGGCTCACGGACGCCGTTCACGGCCTCGGTCACCCAGCCGGCCCTGGTGCGGTCCGGAGCGGCGGCCACGGCTTCACGCACCGCGTCCAGACCAGGCGTGCGGAACGGAGCTTCCAGCGCCCTGTTGAGAAGGCTCTGATCGACCTGGTGTCCGTACTGGAGAGCACCCATCAGCGCATCGCGCTCGACCGCGACATCGGGGCTGCGCGGCAGACTCGCCAGCGTGACCGGCGCGACGACGGGCGCGCCCGTCACGGCATCGATCTGCGGAGTCTCGCGCCGTGCCTGCTGCGGTGTCGGGCCGCCACGGGCCGCGCGCTCGACCTCGCTGCGCACTTCCGTGGGGTCCATGCCGAGTCGACGAGCGAGCACCCGCTCGTATCCCGGCCGGAGAAGCTGATCGCGGATCTCCGCCACGATCGGAGCGGCCGCGCGCAGAGCTCCGACGCGGCCTTCGACGGTGGAGAGATCGAAGCCGCTGAGCTTGCGATCGATGGCGAACTCGAACATCGGCTGCTTCGTGTCCATCAGCCCACGAACCGCGGCATCTCCCCGCTGGAGGCGCAGATCGCACGGGTCGAGACTGTCGGGCGCGACCGCGACGAAGGTCTGCGCGTTGAATCGGTCATCTTCCGTGAAGGCGCGCAGGGCCGCCTTCTGACCGGCTTCATCACCGTCGAACGTGAAGACCACCTCGCCTGAGGCGTTGTCATCACCCATCACACGGCGCAGCACCTTGATGTGCTCGGTGCCGAACGCCGTGCCGCACGTGGCGATCGCCGTCGTGAGCCCCGCGAGATGGCAGGCCATCACATCGGTGTAGCCCTCGACCACCACGACCCGGCGAGGGTCGCCTCTGGCGATGTCGCGCTTGGCGAGGTCGAGCCCGTACAGCACCTGCGCCTTCTTGTAGATCGGCGTCTCCGGGGTGTTCAGATACTTCGGTCCCTGGTCGTCGTCGAACAGCTTGCGGGCGCCGAAGCCGATCGTCTGCCCCGACACGTCCCTGATCGGCCACACGAGACGTCCGCGGAATCGGTCGTAGACACCGCGCTGTCCTGTCGAGACGAGGCCGGCGTTGCTGAGCTCCTCGCGGGTGAACCCCTGCGCGGTGAGCGCCTTCAGCATGCCGTCCCACCCACGCGGAGCGAAACCGACTCCGAAATGCGCTGCAGCCCCTGCATCGAACCCGCGCTCCCCGAGGAAGCGACGTCCTGCCTCGGCGTCCGGGGTGAGCAGCTGGGCGCGGAAGAACTCCGCAGCCGCGGTGTTGGCTGCGTACAGCCGGCTCCGCCCGCTCGTCTCTGGGGCGGCTCCGCCGTCCTCGTAGTGCAGCGTGTACCCGATGCGGCCGGCGAGACGCTCCACCGCCTCCGTGAAGCTGACGTGGTCCATCTCCCGGAGGAAGGAGTACACGTCGCCCGACTCCCCGCATCCGAAGCAGTGGTAGTACCCCACCTGCTGCCGGACATGGAAACTCGGGCTCTTCTCGTCGTGGAAGGGACACAGGCCCTTGAGGGATCCGACTCCCGCGGGCTTCAGCGCCACGCGCTCGCCGATGATGTCGGCGATGTTCGTCCGCGCCTTCACCTCATCGACATCGGCCTGACGGATCCGCGGCATCAGTGCGCTCTTTCCGCGACGGGAACGCGCTCGGTGTGAGGCCGCGCACCGGGGCGGGCGTGACGGGGAGTCCAGATCCCCACCTCGGCCGGGTCGATCTCCCCGACGAGACGGTTGTGCCAGTCGATGGCGCTCTGATCGGTGAGGCTCGCGATCTGATCCACGACGACCCTGGCGCGCTGGGCGTCGGTCTCCGCCGCGATGAAGTCGGCTGCGAACGCGGGCTCGAGCACATCGGAGCCGGCGGACCACAGCGCATCGGTCGACCAGAGCGCATCGGCGAGCCGCTTCAGCACGCGCCGCTGCTCCTTGTAGACGCCCTTGCGGGCTTCGATCGTGACGATGGCCTGGCCCATGATGCCCTTCAACACGGCGATCTCCACCTCGATCACCCGCGGGACGATGACGTGGGCGTTGTACCGGACCAGCGCCTTCGCTCCGTACGCCTCCCTGGTGGCGGAGACCGAAGCACGGGCGAAGCGTCCGATCAGATCGCTCGTGAGGTTCTTGAGCCGCGCGAGAGCCTGGCGGGAACGATCGAACGACGAGAGCCACATCGGCTGCGATGCCAGGCGGTAGAGCGCGTCTGCGAGCTCGTCACGCGTGAAGTCGTACCCGACCCACTGCTGAATCCGCCCGACGAGCGCGTCATGCTGGGCCGGGTCGGCGAGCTGGGCGACGTCGACGTAGCCGTTGACGATCGCATCCTCGAAGTCGTGGACGGAGTAAGCGATATCGTCCGAGAGGTCCATGATCTCGGCTTCGATGCATCGGAGTCGACCAGGCGCGCCTTCGCGCATCCAACGGAACACGGCTTCATCCTCGGGATACACGCCGAACTTCAGACGTCCACCGGGATCGGGGACCGGGCTGTCGACCGTCCACGGGTATTTGCACGTCGCGTCGAGGCTCGCGCGGGTCAGGTTCAGGCCGACTGAGCGATCGCTGTCGTCGAGCACCTTCGCCTCGAGTCGGGACAGGATGCGCAGGGACTGGGCGTTCCCCTCGAACCCCCCGATGGGCTCTGCCCACTCGTTCAGTGCCCGCTCGCCGTTGTGGCCGAAGGGAGGATGACCCAGGTCGTGGCTGAGGCACGCAGTGTCGACGACATCGGCCGACACGTCCAGTGCGACAGCGAGTTCGCGCCCGACCTGAGCCACCTCGAGGGAATGCGTCAGACGGTTGCGGGCGAAATCCGCGGTGCTGGCAGGGCTGAGCACCTGCGTCTTCGCGGCGAGTCGGCGCAGCGCGGCGGAGTGCAGGACACGGGCACGATCACGAGCGAAGTCGTTGCGCTCGGATCGATGGGTCTCGGCGAAGAAGCGTTCGGCGTCTCGCGCGTCGTAGCCGTCGGCGCGCAGGCCTGGCCGGGGGTCAACCGCCACTGTTCTCGATCTCCGCTCCACGCATCATCTCCGAGGTGTCGGATGCGATCTCCCGCGACTCCAACCACTTATCCGGCAGGGCTGTGCGCTTCGGGTGTCCCGCCCGCCCGCGCTGCCCCTCGGCGTCCGCACCGGGATAGGGCGCCGTGTGATCGAGCCGGCCGAGGAGGTGATCGATCTCGGCGAGGCTGGAGGCCGTGGCGAGCCCGGTGCGGATGTCGCCCCCGACCGGGTAGCCCTTGAAGTACCAAGAGACGTGCTTGCGGATGTCACGGCATCCGCGATCCTCGTCCTCGAAGAACTCGACCAGCAGCTCGGCGTGGCGGCGGAAGGCGTTCGCGACGAAGCCGAGCGTCGCATCGACCGTCTTCCCCTCCCCGCCGAACGCGGTCGCCAACTCGCCGAACAGCCAAGGGCGCCCGAGGCAGCCGCGCCCGACCACCACTCCGTCGCAGTCGGTCTGCGCCATCATGCGCACCGCATCGTCGGCCGACCAGATGTCGCCGTTGCCGAGCACCGGGATGCTCGTCACTGCCTGCTTGAGTTCACCGATGGCATCCCAGTCCGCGAACCCCGAGTAGAACTCGCCAGCGGTCCTCGCGTGCAGCGCAACCGCGGCCGCCCCCGCATCTTCGGCCGCTCGCCCCGCGTCGAGGAAGGTGAGGTGGTCCTTGTCGATGCCCTTGCGCATCTTCACCGTGAGAGGGATGTCGCCTGCGGCTTTCACCGCCTGGTCGACGATGTCGGCGAACAGCTTCGACTTCCACGGCAGCGCCGCTCCCCCGCCGCGGCGGGTGACCTTCGGCACCGGGCACCCGAAGTTGAGGTCGATGTGATCGGCGTGATCCTCGGCGACGATGATCCGAACGGCCTCGGCGATGGTCTTCGGGTCGACTCCGTAGAGCTGGATGGACCGCGGCGTCTCGGACTCGTGGTGCCGGATGAGTCGCATCGTGGTCTCGTTGCGTTCGACCAGCGCCCGCGAGGTGATCATCTCGCTCACGTAGAGCCCGGCGCCGTACTCGCGACACAGTCGTCGGAAGGCGGTGTTGGTGATCCCCGCCATGGGTGCGAGGACGACCGGCACGTCGAGATCGATCGGGCCGATGCGAAGAGGGCGGGCGGGGGCTGTGGCGAGAGTCATGTCCTGTCCATTCTCCCAGACGCGGAGCCCGGAGGGATGCGGCGATCTAAGCTGTGCATATGACCGAATCCTCGCTCCGCACGATCCCGTTCACCGATGCGAAGGGCGAGGAGAAGACGCTCGACGATCTGGGCGCCGACGTGGTGCTCGTCGTCAACGTCGCGTCCAAGTGCGGGCTGACGCCACAGTACGAGCAGCTGGAGGAATTGCAGCGTCTGTACGGCGATCGCGGGTTCACCGTTGTCGGCTTCCCGTGCAACCAGTTCTTCGGTCAGGAGCCCGGCTCTGTCGACGACATCCTCGAGTTCTGCTCGACGACCTATGGCGTCACCTTCCCCGTCAACGACAAGGTCAAGGTCAACGGCAAGAACGCCGCCGAGTTGTACAAGGCGCTCAAGGCGACTCCCGACGCCGGTGGCAAAGCCGGCCGCGTGGAATGGAACTTCGAGAAGTTCCTCGTGCTGCCGGACGGGGACGTCCTGCGCTTCCGGCCGAAGCAGAAGCCGGACGCCCCCGAGATCGTCAGTGCGATCGAAGCGGCGCTGACCCGCTAGAACGCGCCGGCCCGTCAGACGGCCGCGGTCTCCGGTTCGGCCTCTCCGCGCTTGGACCAGAGGTCGCGGAGAACGTTCTCGAACGCCGCGGGCGGCTGCGCTCCGCTGATCCCGTACTGGCCGTCGACGACGAAGAACGGCACGCCCTGGATGCCGTAGGCGCGGGCCTGCGCCTGGTCCTGACGCACGGCGGGCAGGTACTGCTCACTCTCGAGGGCTGCGCGGGCACGGTCGGCGTCCAGCCCGACCTCGACAGCCAACTCGACGAGATCGTCGATGCGGCCGACATGCTTGCCCTCGGTGAAGTAGGCGGACATGAGCCGCTCCTCCATCTCGTGCTGCAGCCCCTCGGCCTTGGCGAAGTGCAGCAGCTCGTGCGCCTTCACCGTGTTCGTGTGCTGCAGCAGATCGAACCGGTACTCGAGGCCGGCGTTCGCCGCCACACCCGTCACGTTCGAGAGCATCTGCTCGACCTGCTCGCGCGGCATGCCCTTGTGGCCGGCGAGGAAGTCGATCTCGTCGCCGTCGAAGTCGACGGGGGTGTCGGGCGAGAGCTCGAACGAGTGGAAGGTGATGTTGACCTGCGGTGCGTCCTCGTCGGCGGCGACCGCTTCCAGACCCTTCTCGAGGTTGCGCTTGCCGATGTAGCACCAGGGGCAGGCGATGTCGGACCAGATGTCGATGGAGATGGGTTCAGTCACACTGCTATGCAACCGCATGCACCTCCGGGCTATTCCAGACCCGATCCGACCCGCGGATAGGATTCACGGATGCTCTCCGCCGACGATCCGCTGCCGTCCGTCCCCGAGCGCGTGCTCGTGGCCGGCGTCTCCGGGTCCGGCAAGACCACGCTCGCCCGACGGCTGGCCCACCTGTGGAGCCTGCGCCATGTGGAGATCGACGGCCTGTTCCACGGCCCCGAGTGGACGCCGCGCCCCGAGTTCCTCGACGACGTGCGGGCCTTTGCATCGGAGGAGCACTGGGTCACCGAGTGGCAGTACACGAGCAAGGGAACGGACGACATCCTCCCCCCGCGCGCACAGCTCGCGATCTGGCTCGACTACCCGTACCGCGTGGTGCGAGGCCGCCTGATCCGGCGCACGCTGGCTCGAGGCGTGCTGCGACTCGAACTCTGGAACGGCAACCGCGAGAAGGGCCCATGGACCATGTTCAGCCGCGACCCGGAGGAGAACATCCTCGCCTGGCAGGCGGCGACACTTCACAAGTGGACGGAGCGCTTCCCCGCGTTGCAGGAGCGCTTCCCGCA
The DNA here is from genome assembly GCF_052115285.1 of Microbacterium sp. 2RAF4. Classification (NCBI taxonomy): domain Bacteria; kingdom Bacillati; phylum Actinomycetota; class Actinomycetes; order Micrococcales; family Microbacteriaceae; genus Microbacterium; species Microbacterium sp. 2RAF4. The sequence goes on from NZ_JBFRGI010000001.1 coordinate 610,083, forward strand.
CCTCACGATCGTCCGTCTCCATCATCCCCGGGAGACGAGACGGTGGCTGCGTGCTCAGGCAGAGGCGTCGGGAACGTCGATCGCACCGCCGAAGCGACGGTCGCGCGACAGGTAGATCCCGATCGCCCGCCACAGCTCCTCCCTCGAGAAGTCTGGCCAGAGCGTGTCGAGGAAGACCATCTCGGCGTACGCCGACTGCCACAACAGGAAGTTCGAGGTTCGTTGCTCGCCCGAGCTGCGCAGGAACAGATCGACGTCCGGCATGTCGGGGACGTACAGATGGCGGCGGATCATCTTCTCGGTGATGGCCTTGGGCTTCACGCGCCCTGCCGCGACATCGTCGGCGATCGCCCGCATGGCATCCACGAGTTCGACCCTGCCGCCGTAGTTGACGCACATCGTGAGCGTGAGCACGTCGTTGTCGCGGGTCAGCCGCTCAGCGTGCTGCAACTCCTTGATGACGCTGCCCCACAGGCGAGGCTTGCGGCCGGCCCAGCGGATGCGCACACCCCATTCGTTGAGCTGATCGCGACGGCGGTGCAGCACGTCGCGGTTGTACCCCATGAGGAAGCGGACCTCTTCGGGGGAACGCGCCCAGTTCTCGGTCGAGAAGGCGTACACCGAGAGGTGCTTGACCCCCGCCTGGATCGCGCCGGCGACCACATCGAGTAGGACCTCCTCACCCGCCTTGTGCCCCTCGATGCGGTTGAGTCCCCGACGGTTCGCCCACCGGCCGTTGCCGTCCATGACGATCGCCACGTGCTCGGGCACGGCCCGGAACGCGGGCGGGTACGCCCCTGTCCAATCCAGCGGTCGATAGGGGACGGCGTCCTTGTGCGTGTACGGCTTCGGGCTCACCGTGCTCCTTCTGAAGTGATGTCTGACACGTGGGAGAGGGAGCGGATGCCGCGCTCCAGGTGCCATTGGGCGTACGCGGAGACGAGTCCCGAGGCTGCAGCAGTGTCGGCCGGCGCCGCTGCGTCGATCACGTCCCACTCCCCCGCGATGAGCGAACGGAGTAATGCCAGGGTCTTCTCTGCGACACGCGGGCTGCCTGCCGGGGCGCAGTTCTGGCACACGAGCCCACCGAGCTGGGCGACGAATCGCGAGTGCGGCCCTGGGGTGCCGCAGCGGGCGCACTCGTCGAGCGATGGCGCCCAACCCGACAGCGACATCACCCGCAGCAGGTACGAGTCGAGGATGCTCCGTGCGACATGCTCTCCCCGCGACAGCGCCCGCAGTCCGCCGACGAGCAGCAGGTACTGATCGGGAGTGGCCTCCGCGTCGCTCAGACGGTCCGCTGTCTCCACCATGGCGTTCGCCGCGGTGAAGCGGTCGTAGTGTGCGGCGATATCGGTGCCGTAGGAGCCGAGAGACTCGGCCTGCTGCACGATGTCGAGTGAGCGGCCCTGGTAGAGCTGCACGTCGGCGACCATGAACGGCTCTAGTCTGGCTCCGAACTTCGACGACGTCCGCCGCACGCCCTTCGCGACAGCACGCACCTTGCCGTGCCGTCTCGACAGCATCGTGACGATGCGATCCGCCTCACCGAGTTTGTGGGTGCGCAGGATCACCGCTTCGTCTCGATAGGTGGGCACCCTTCGATTATCCTCCGTGCGCGAGAATGAACGGGTGACCGAACCGCTCTTCATCATTCCGCTCTGGGCGGACCTGCTCGGCGTCGGCCTCGGCGGAGTCCAGGGCGCGATGTTCGCATCGGGTTTCCAGGGTCAGAGACGGCTCGACTGGCTCGGGGTGGCCATCATCGGCATCATGATCGGGATGGGCGGTGGTCTGATCCGTGACATCCTGCTCGGGCAGACTCCCGCCACGCTGCAGAATCAGTGGTACCTGGTCACTGCGGCCGGCGCCGCGCTTCTGGGCATGCTGCTCGCCGGGCTCTTCACCCGTCTGAACACCGCCATCGTCGTGCTCGACGCCGTGGTGATCGGCATGTTCGGCGCCTTCGGCACGAGCAAGGCCCTCGCCTTCGGGATCCCCGAGGTGCCGGCGGTCTTCATCGGCGTCTGCGCCGCAGTCGGAGGAAGCGTGCTCCGCGACATGCTCATGGGCCTGCCGACCGCGATCATGCACGTCGGCTCGCTGTACGCCGTCGCCGCCGGCGCGGGATGCACATTCATCGTGGTCGCCGTCGCGGTCGGCATGCCGATCCCCCTCGCGGCGGTCATCGGCATCGTCGTGACGGCCGTGATCCGGATCCTCGCGGTGACGTTCGACGTCTCGCTCCCGGAGCAGCGCCGTCTCTACCGCCGTAAGGTCGCCGCGGAGACCGGCGCGATCGCGATCGTGAAGCCGCAGGACTGAGCCGGCTCAGGCGCCGCGGAGGCGGTCCGCGCTGCGTATCATGCCGGCGAGCCCGTCGATCACTCGGGCGAGACCGAAGTCCCACGCCGTTCGAGCGTCGTAGGGAGCGCCCATGGCCTCCCCTGCAGCCTGACCCACCGACCTGGCGAGCGGCATCTCCTCCCCGAGGTAGGCCGCCAGACGTGGTGCGGCCTCAGCCCATGAGGCCGCGAACGCCGCCACGCGCTCCTCCTCGCGCATGCGCGCCGCCGCAGAGAGACTGAAGTCCAGCACGAAGCTCAGCGCCGAATCGCGCTCCACGTCGCTGAGACCGAGGCCGTCGAAAGCATGGAGCTCCCGGTCGTACTTGGCGATCGTGCCAGGACCGAATGCGACACGTGGATCGTGGATGTCGACGAGCCAAGGATGAGCGCGGAGGAGGCGCAGGTTGTCCTCGGCGACCGCCCGGACCGCCGCACGCCAGCCCGAGGCCTCCGCGGGCTCACTGCGAAGACCGGTGTGCATCGCATCCGCCATCAGCACGAGCAGGTCGGCTCGACTGTTGACGTGCGTGTAGATCGACATCGGGGTGAGGTCGAGGGACTGCGCCAGAGCTCGGATGGTCACCGCGCCGAGGCCGTCGGCGTCGGCCAGTGCGACGGCACGATCCACGACGTCGTCCGTCGAGTGACGCGCCTTCGGGCCGCGCTGTCGGGTCACGGGAGCCGCGCGGCTGTGCCGCCAGAGCAGATCGACGAGATTCTTGGCCATCGGGAATAGCCTAGACCGCTTCCGGCTTAACCTTGTACGCTGTACAGACTTTTGGAATGGAGAACCGTGAACATCACTCAGACCGCCCTCTCGTTCAACGTCCCCGACGTGGCGGCCTCCGCCGCCTTCGCCACGACCCACTTCGGCTTCGAGGAGGCGATGTCCGCGGAGGGCTTCGTCTCGTTGCAGCACCCGGGACCAGTCCCGAACGTGATCTTCCTCGAGACCGGGCTCCCGACGTTCCGCCCTCAGGAGATCGCGGGCTCTGCCGGTCAGGGCACCCTGATCGTCTTCGTCGTCGACGATATCGACCAGGAGTTCGCCCGCATCGCCGACGCGGGTGCTCGTGTGGTCACCCCTCCCGAGACCGAACCCTGGGGTGAGCGCTACGGTCAGTTCGCCGACCCCAACGGCCTCATCTGGCAGCTGGTGCAGTGGATGGACTGACCTCCACCTCGAATCACGCGATCGGTCCCATCCTGCCGACGGATGCCACCGATCGCGTGATTCGAAGGGGGATCAGACCGCTGCCAGCTCCTGCTGACGCGTGCGGATCGAACGGTTCACACCCGAGACGATCGCCTTGAGCGATGCGGTGGAGATGTCTCCGTCGATGCCGACGCCCCACAGGCGCTGGTCGCCGACCTGCAGCTCGACGTATGCCGCGGCCTGCGCGTCTCCGCCGGCGCTGAGAGCGTGCTCGACGTAGTCGTAGACCGTGATGTCGAAGCCCTGTCCACGCAGCACCTCGACGAATGCCGCGACAGGACCGTTGCCGTTGCCCGTGACGGACACCTGCTGATCATCATCGCGCAGCACGACATCGAGTGCCACGTCACCCGACATGTCGCTCCGGGTCTGGGTCGCGAGCAGCTCGAAGCGCCCCCACTTGGCAGCAGTGTCGGCGGCGGGGAGGTACTCGTCATTGAAGATCGACCAGATCTGCTCGCTGGTGACCTCGCCACCCTCGGCATCCGTCTTGGCCTGCACGACTCCGGAGAACTCGATCTGCAGCTTGCGGGGCAGATCGATCGCGTGGTCGGCCTTGAGCAGGTAGGCGACGCCACCCTTGCCCGACTGCGAGTTTACGCGGATCACCGCTTCATAGGAGCGGCCGAGGTCCTTCGGGTCGACGGGCAGGTACGGCACCGCCCACTCGATCTCGTCCACCGTCACGCCCTGCGCCTCGGCCTTGGCCGCCATGGCCTCGAACCCCTTCTTGATGGCGTCCTGATGCGAGCCGCTGAACGCGGTGAAGACGAGGTCACCCGCCCACGGGCTGCGCTCGGGCACCGGCAGCTGGTTGCAGTACTCGACCGTGCGCTTGACCTGGTCGATGTCGCTGAAGTCGATCTGCGGGTCGATGCCCTGCGTGAACATGTTGATCCCCAGCGCGACGAGGTCGACGTTGCCCGTCCGCTCACCGTTGCCGAACAGGCAGCCTTCGATGCGGTCGGCCCCGGCCATGTATCCGAGTTCGGCGGCCGCGATCGCGGTGCCGCGGTCGTTGTGCGGGTGCAGCGAGAGGATCACGTTCTCGCGGTGCGCGAGGTTGCGACTCATCCACTCGATCGAGTCGGCATACACGTTCGGCGATGCCATCTCGACGGTCGCCGGGAGGTTGATGATGACCTTGCGGTCGGGCGTGGGCTCGAAGACCTCGATCACCTGGTTGCAGATTTCCACGGCGAACTCGAGCTCGGTCCCCGTGTAGCTCTCGGGCGAGTACTCGTAGTACACCTTCGTGTCGGGGACCGTCTTCTCGAACTCCCGGCACAGCCGGGCGCCCTCGAGCGCGATGTCGATGATGCCCTGCTTGTCGGTGCGGAAGACCACCTCACGCTGCAGCACGCTCGTGGAGTTGTACAGGTGCACGATGGCCTGCTTCGCTCCCGCGATCGCCTCATAGGTGCGGGCGATCAGGTGCTCGCGCGCCTGCGTCAGGACCTGGATCGTGACATCGTCGGGGATGAGGTTCTCTTCGATGAGCTGACGCACGAAGTCGAAGTCGGTCTGGCTCGCCGAGGGGAAGCCGACCTCGATCTCCTTGTACCCCATGCTGACGAGCAGCTCGAACATGACGCGCTTGCGCTCGGGCGACATCGGGTCGATGAGCGCCTGGTTGCCGTCGCGGAGGTCGACCGCGCACCAGCGGGGCGCCTCGGTGATGCGAGCATCGGGCCAGGTGCGGTCAGGCAGATGGACGGTGATCTGCTCGTGGAACGGCCGGTACTTGTGGATCGGCATCGCGGACGGGCGCTGGGTGTTCTGCATGATGGGGCTTCTTCTCTTCGTCAAGATGAACGGGCCAACACAAGCGCCGCGACGAGGAAGGCCCTAGCTTTAGGACTCGTCGCGGCAGCTAAGAAGAAGCAGACCGCCGAAAGGCATGTGGTCATGCTAGCAGGGTTGTCTCCGGCGATTCGACGGGTGTGAGACGTTTCCTGCGCTGTCGACACTCCCCGATATGAGCACTTCGCCGCGTCGCCTGACCTTCGCCGTCGCCTCCGCCTTCGGCCTCCTGCTCCTGAGCGCCTGCACCTCCGGGCCCGGAGGCTCTGCGGCTCCGACGAGCACGTCCGCGCCTTCCGGGCAGGGCCTCGAACACGCCCGACCAGATCTCCCGGACGGGCGCGTCATCGGCGTGGGCACGGTGCTCGACGTGGCGGGCGACGTCGAGCTGTGCCTGGGAGCGATCATGGAATCGTACCCGCCCCAGTGCAGCGGAGTGCCTCTCGACGGCTGGTCCTGGGATGGAGTCGAGGGCAGCGAGTCCAGTGGAGAGACCACCTGGGGTGCCTACGCCGTCTACGCGACCTACGACGGTGAACGGCTCACCAACACCGATCCGCCGATCATGCTCGCGTTGTTCGACCCGATCCCACCGGAGGATCCGACGGACGGCGTCGACGGCACCACACCGACCGACGAGCTCGCGAGGATCCAGGACGACATCACCGCCCGTCTCGGTGGGGAGGCGCTCGCCGTCAGCACCGACCGCGGCTACGTCCAACTCAGCGTCACGTGGGATGACGGCGCCATCCAGGAAGCCGCTGACGCGGAGTACGGCGACGGCGTCGTGATCGTGAGCTCAGCGCTTCGGGAGATCGACTGAGCTACGGGATCAACGCGAGCTTGCCGCCGGGGTGACCCGTGGCGAGAAGCCGGTGGGCCGCGCGTGCCTCGGAGAGTGGAAACGTGCGGGCCAGGGGAACGACGAGATCGCCGTTCTGCGCCAGAGCGATCAACTCGCTGCGGACCTCATCCCGGAAACGTGCGCTCTCGGGCATGGAGCCGGCGATGGCGAGGATGCCAGCGGTCGTCGCGCGGTCGGCCGCAGCGATGGTCACGATCCGCCGACGGTCGCCGACCAGTTCGAGCGACGCATCCACTGCTTCGTCCGTCCCCACGGCGTCCAATGCTGCGCCGATCGGCCCGTCCGCCAGAGCGCGCACACGCGCCGCGAGCCCCGAGCCGTAGCGCACCGGGATCCCTCCGAATCGTCGCACCTCCTCGAACCGGGACTCGCTCGCTGTTCCGATGACGCGTATGCCGCGGAGGTGTGCCTGCTGCAGCACGCTCACGCCGACAGCACCGGAGGCACCGTGGAGCAGAATCGTCTCCCCCGGCGCTGCGCCGGTGACGGCGAGCATCTCCGCAGCGGTCGTCCCCACGAGGAGCAGATTCGCCGCCTCCGGATGCGTCAGGGTCGACGGCTTCGCGAACACCTTCTCAGCCGGGACCGCGACCTCGGTCGCATAGCCGCCTCGCACGCGGAAAGCGATGACCTCGTCGCCGATTTCGACAGCGCCCGAACCGATCCGGGTACCCTGGCCGATGGCTGAGACCTCTCCCGAGACCTCGTACCCGATCGGCACCGGCAGCTCGAGGCCCGGTCGGCCAGCAGCGACATGTTTCGCGTCAGCGGGGTTCACTCCGGCGGCGAGGACGCGGATGGTGACCATCCCCTGTCCCGGGGCCGGAATGTCGTGCTCCACGAACTCCCAGTGGTCGGGAGAACCCCAGCTCGCCGCGACCCAGTGCCGCGCTCGCGAGACCACCATCGACATCGCCGGGTCCTGCTCAGAGGACGCAGCGGAGGTTGTTGACCGCACCTGCGAGGTTCGCCCAGCTTCCCGCGTTGACTGTGGTGACCGTGGTGGTGCCGTTTCGAGCCTGCACAGAGCCGGTGCCCCGCGCATTGGCGACCGACTTCGCGATGAACGTGGAGGGGATCGTGTTGACGCTGCACACGCTGAACGTCAGCTTGTTGCCGCCGAGCGACCCGGCGCTGTAGGCGCAGAACCGGTCGGTCGCACAGCTCCCCACGGAACGCGCCGTCCTCGCGGAGACCGACCTGATCGAGAGCTCCATGCCGAGAGCGGGCCACACCGCATGCGTCGAATCGATGATGACACCGCCGGGCACTTCCTCGAGCATCGCGATGATCTCGGGAGCGACACCGTCGTCGCCCTGCAGAGCCGCCTGCGCCGGTGCCGCGCTGAGAAGGGACAGCGCGCTCAGCAGTGCCGCGGCGACGATACTCGTCCGCCTCACCTGATCTCCTCCTCATCGAGGTCCCACATCTGATACGAGATGATCGAACCGGCGGCGAAGACGTCGTCTGCGATCAGGACCGTGCGTTCGACGCCGACGATCCTGCCGGTGTCACGGGAGACCAGGATCAGGTCGCTGGCGGCACCGTCCGGAGACATGACCCTGACGCCGTTCACATCCCGACCCAGACGATCCTTCGTCATCCCCAGCGCTTCCCCGCCATGCGCCTCCTCGAGGAGTGCGAGCAGCTCGCGGTGCTGCGCGTTCGTGAGCGTCCACTGATCGAGGACCGATGTGAAAGCCACCTCGACGTCGTACGCCGTCGGGTTCTCCGGCATGCCGAAGGCACGGAGGATGGCGATCATGTCCTGACGCGTCTCGCCTGGCACCTCGGTCCACGGGGTGTAGAAATCGCCCGGAGCCATGACGAGGTCGGTGACGACCTCTCCACTGCTGGTCACCTCGGCGGCATTGCTCGCCACCGCGTCCTCTGGATCGTAGGGGACGCCGGCGATGATCGTCATCCGACCCGAGCCGTCCGGTTCCCACGTGAGCGTGGAGAGCTGCGGGACGACCTTGCTGACCTTCGCCTCGACCTCGACCGAGAACCCCCAGAAAGCGGTCCGGACAGCGCGCTCCGGTGCTGCGGGTCCGGTCGAACCGGCGAGAGCGGTGTCGGCGTCGTCCACCATCTGCGTGACCGTGGTCGAGCCTTCGAAGTCGAGAGGCGATGGCATCCCCGCCACCGCGGCACTCTGAGGTGAGAAGACCGCGAAGGCCAGGGCGGTCGATGCGGCGACCGCCGTCAGCCCGGAGGCCCAGCCGAGGGCCTGCCGACGTCGCCTGCGGGGCGCCGCGCTCGTGCGGAGGATACGGTCCCTGGTCGCGAGAGCCCGGGCATCGGGCGCCGCTTCACGCGGTGTCGGTGCGGGATCGGCGTCGATCAGCATCCGTTCGAGTACGGCGTCGTCAATCATCACCCGTTATCAGCCCCTCCAGACCCAGCTCCGCACGCAGGCGTTCCCGCGCACGTCCCAGCGACTTCCGCACCCGGAACTCGGAAGTGCGCGACAACTCCGCGATCTCCCCCACCGTGAGTCCGTCCCAGTACGTGAGCATGATGATACGCCTTTGGCGGGGAGTGAGGACAGCCAAAGCCCGCATGACCGCCACCCTGCCGACAGGATCGGGTTCGCCGTCCTCGCCGGAGACTCCGAGCCGCACGGCATCGAACACACCGTGCGGTGCGGACGTACGACCGGAGCGGGCCTGCAGTCGCCGATCCGCCGCCCGCAGGAGCCAGACCCGACTCGGCGGACGTGCAGGGCGCAGCTTCGTCCACGCGAGCAGGAAGACCTCCGAGACGATCTCGGTGACCTCGGCCTCGGCGTCGACCACACCCTCGATGTGGTGTCGAACTGCTGCCCAGTGTTCGTCGAACACCCGGCTGAAGACCTCGTCGCGCAGCGGATTCGGGTCTTCGCTGCGGCCGCTCATGTCGCCGGGGTCGGCGGCCTTCCCGCCGCCATCGACGTGGTGCCGGATGTCATCTCAGAACCCGAGCCTACCGAGCTGCTTCGGGTCGCGCTGCCACTCCTTCGCGACCTTCACGTGCAGCCCGAGGAAGACGCGCGTCCCCAGCAGTTCCTCGATGCCCGCACGCGCTCGCGCGCCCACTTCGCTGAGCCGCTTGCCCTTGTGCCCGATGATGATCGCCTTCTGGCTGTCGCGCTCCACGACGATGGATGCGTGCACGTCGGTGAGATCGGTACCCTCCCTCGGCGCGATGTCGTCGATGACGACGGCGATCGAATGCGGAAGCTCGTCGCGCACGCCCTCGAGGGCGGCCTCGCGGATCATCTCGGCGATCCGGTCCTCCTGCGACTCGTCGGTCGTGATGCCCTCCGGGTACAGCGCAGGGCCCTTGGGCATCAGCGTCAGGATCTCGTCCGACAGCACGTCGAGCTGCTCGCGGGTGAGGGCGGACAGCGGGACGACCGCGGCCCAGTCCTCACGCAGCGAATCGACCTCGAGCAGACGCTCCGTGACCTCGTCACGGCCGGCCGCATCCATCTTGGTCACGATCGCGATCTTCTTCGCGCGCGGATACCCGTCGAGGGACGCGGCGATCCGCCTGTCCCCCGGCCCGACCTTCTCGTTCGCCGGAACGCAGAAGCCGATGACATCGACGTCGCCCAGCACCTGCTCCACGAGGTCGTTCAGGCGCTCACCGAGCAGCGTGCGCGGCTTGTGGATTCCCGGGGTGTCCACGATGACGAGCTGCCCCTCCGGGCGATTGACGATGCCGCGGATAGCGCGACGCGTCGTCTGCGGCTTCTCGCTCGTGATCGCGATCTTCTCGCCGACGAGGGCGTTCGTGAGCGTCGACTTCCCGACGTTGGGGCGGCCGACGAAGGTCACGAAACCGCTTCGGGTGTCGTCAGTCATCGTGTCGATCTCCTTCATCCTGCGAAGCGTCGGGTTCGCCCGCCGCACGTTCCACGAACACCGTCGCGATGCCTCTTCCACGCCCGCGCGACGCACCGCCGGTGAGCACCAGACCTTCCACGGTCGCCGTTGCGCCGGGCTGGGGAACCTGTCCCAGCGCCTTGCCGAGCAGACCGCCGATCGAATCCACGTCCTCGTCCTCGAGCTCGAGCCCGAACAGATCGCCGACGTCTTCGAGTGAGAGGCGAGCACTCACGCGGTATCGTCCGTGACCGAGATCGACGAACTCCGCCGATACCTGATCGTACTCGTCGGAGATCTCGCCGACGAGTTCCTCGATGAGGTCCTCGAGAGTCACGAGGCCCGAGATCCCGCCGTGCTCATCGATCACCAGACAGACGTGCACGGCATCGCGCTTCATCTGCTGCAGGAGGGTCTCCGCTCGCATCGATTCGGGGACGAAGGTCGCCGGCCTCGCGATCGGACGGATCGACGCCGCGCGCCACGCACTGTCATCACGGTAGGCGAACTGGACGAGATCCTTGAGGTACAGCACTCCCACGACGTCATCGGCCTCGTCGTCGACGACCGGCATCCGGGACACGCCGCGGTTCAGGAAGAGCGACATCGCCTCGTCGGTCGTCGCCGTGGCATCGACCGTCACCATCTCGGTGCGCGGCACCATCACGGCGCGGACGAACTGATCGGTGAAGTCGAAGACGGAGTGGATGAGGTCGCGGTCGTCCTCTTCGATGAGATCGTTCGACGCCGCCTCGTCGACCATGCTCAGCAGCTGATCCTCGCTGGTGAAGGAACTGCGTCCTGTGCCGGGGGTGACCCGGTTCCCCAGCAGCACCAGGCCTTGCGCGAGGGGGCCGAGGATGATGCGGAGCCCGCGCACGATCGACGCGGTGCCGCGGATCATGCCCTCGGCGTGCTGACGTCCGAACGACCGCGGGCTCGCTCCCACGAGCACGAAGGTGATCGCCGTCATGAGCACCGCGGCGGCGAGCATCGCCCACCAGTTGTTCTCGATCAGGATGGTGAAGGCGACCGTCACGAGAACGGCGGCCGTCACCTCTGCGAGGACGCGGATGAACGCCACTGCGTTCACATGGGCGTCGAGGTCGGAGGCGATACGCTCCAGTGCCCTGGCTCTGCGGCCCTCCGTCGCCATGTCGGCGAGTCCGGCACGCGAGGTCACCCCGTACGCCGCATCGATCGCGGCCATGAGACCGCCGAACGCCACGAGCAGCACGGCGGCGATCAGGAGCAGAACAGCAGTCATCGTCGGCGTTCAGCAGCCGCGAAACCCTGGATCAGCTCCTTCTGCAGTCCGAACATCTCACGCTCCTCGTCGGGCTCGGCGTGATCGAAGCCGAGGAGGTGCAGCAGACCGTGTGTCGTGAGCAGGATGAGCTCATCCATCAGGGTGTGTCCTGCCGCCTGCGCCTGCGTCTCGGCCACCTGGGGGCAGAGCACGATGTCTCCGAGCAGGCCGGGGGCGGTCGGGCGGTCCTCGGTGCCGGGGCGCAGCTCATCCATCGGGAAGCTCAGCACGTCGGTGGGGCCGGGCTCATCCATCCACTGCACGTGGAGCGCCTCCATGGCGCCCTCGTCGACGAGGACGATGGCCACCTCGGCGTCAGGGCTGACATGCAGCTGCGCGAGATTGAAATCGGTCAGTCGCTGCAGCACGGTCTCGTCGACGACGATGGCCGACTCGTTGTTGATCTCGATCATGAGAGTCCTCGTTTCGGGGCGCGATCACGCGGTCCTGGTCGTTGTGCTCCCCTGCGATCGGCACGGTTGGCGAATTCTGCCGCCTGCTCGCGCTCGAATCGCTGTGCGGTGCGCTTCTCGTCGTACTCGCTGTACGCGTCGACGATGCGTCCGACCAGCGAGTGCCGTACCACGTCGTCGCTGGTGAGACGGGAGAAATGGATGTCATCGATGCCGTCGAGCACTCGGGTGACCAGGCGGAGTCCCGATGATCCCTGCGGCAGGTCGACTTGCGTGATGTCGCCAGTGACGACCATCCGCGTGCCGAAGCCGAGACGCGTGAGGAACATCTTCATCTGTTCGGGTGTGGTGTTCTGAGCCTCGTCGAGAACGACGAACGAGTCGTTGAGGGTACGGCCGCGCATGTAGGCGAGGGGCGCCACCTCGATCGTGCCGGTCGCCATCAGACGAGGGACGATCTCGGGGTCCATCATCTCGTTGAGAGCGTCGTACAGCGGGCGGAGGTACGGATCGATCTTGTCGGTGAGCGTGCCGGGGAGGAAGCCGAGCCGCTCTCCCGCTTCGACCGCGGGGCGGGTGAGGATGATCCTGGTGACCTCCTTGCGCTGGAGCGCCTGGACGGCCTTCGCCATCGCGAGGTAGGTCTTGCCCGTACCGGCCGGACCGATGCCGAACACGATCGTGTTCTCCTCGATCGCGTCCACATACTCCTTCTGCCCCAGCGTCTTCGGACGGATGACCTTGCCGCGCGTGGTCAGGATCGCCTCGCCGAGAACCTCGCTGGGGCGCGGCCCACCTTCCTGACGCAGCATCCGTGCGGAACTGGACACATCGCTCGGCGCCAGATCCTGCCCGGCCTTCGTCATCGCGAGCAGCTCCTCGACCAGCGCCCTCGCCTTCGCGACCGCTTCGGTGCCACCGCTGAGGGTGATCTCGTTGCCACGGACGAGGACCTGCACATCGCGGTGCTCACGCTCCAGCATCCGCAGCAGCCGGTCCTGCGGTCCGAGCAGCTGCACCATGGCGACGCCGTCCGCGTAGATCTTCTCGACCGTCTCGGGAGGCCGGTCGCCCAGGCTCCGCTGCTGGGGTTCGTGGTTCTCAGGCACCGACACTCTTCTCAGTCAATCCGCCGGCCAGCACGTGCGCGTGGACGTGGAAAACGGTCTGTCCGGCGTTCGCGCCGGTATTGAAGACGAGGCGGAAGTCGCCGTCCTCCGTGTGCTCCGCCGCGAGCTCGCCCGCGAAAGCGACCATCTCGGCGAGCAGAGAGGGATCTGCGGCCGCGACCTCGACGACATCTCGATACTCTGCGGACTTCGGCACCACGAGCAGATGCACGGGCGCCTGCGGGGCGATGTCGCGCAGCGCGAACAGCCGGTCGGTCTCGCCGATGATCTCGGCAGGGATCTCCCCGTTCAGAATGCGCGTGAAGATCGAGGGTTCCGTCATATCGTCAAGTCTACTGACCGCAGCGTGATGACGACCTCGAGCCCGTCGCGTGCCGGTCGGGCGGGGTCACCATCGACCGAGCGCCACCGACAGCACGGCGATCGCGGCCGGGCCCGCGGTCGAGGTACGGAGCACCGTCTCTCCGAGGAGCACGCGCTCGGCCCCCGCCTCCGTCAGGCGGCGCAGCTCCTCGTCCGAGATCCCGCCCTCCGGTCCCACCACCAGCACCAGGTCGCGGCCGTCCGGCTCTATCTCCGACAGTCGCGTGGGCGCCGTCGGGTCGAGCAGCAGAAGGCGCTGCGAGGCTGCTCGCTCCGTGAGTTGAGCCGTCGAGACCGGTGATGCGACGGCGGGCACCCAGGCCCGGTGGGCTTGCTTGGCGGCCTCGCGGACGATCGTCGCCCAGCGCTCTCGTCCCTTCACCGCCTTCGGGCCCTCCCACCGCGAGACGCTCCGACTCGCCTGCCAGGGAACGATCTCGTCGACGCCGAGCTCGCACGCCGCCTGCACGGCGAGCTCATCGCGATCTCCTTTCGCGAGAGCCTGGACCAGGACGACCCGAGGCGTCGGGGCGGGGTGCTCGACGCGCTCCGCGACACGGACCTCCACACGAGAAGGAGACACCTCCTCTGCCCCACCGGTCAGCCACACGCCCGCGCCGTCTCCGACGGTGACTGCCTCACCGACGCGAAGACGACGGACGACGGCCGCGTGCTTGGCTTCGGCTCCGGTCAACGACACCAGGTCGCCGACTCGGGCATCCGTCGACGATTCGACGAGGAAGTGCAGTGCCATGATCAGTGGCTGCGGAAGCGGTCGCGGAGCTTGGAGAAGAGTCCCTGCTGGAACTGAGCCAGCTGGGGCTCCGGCGACTTCGCCTTCTTCGCGAAGTCCTCGATCAGCGCGCGCTGCGCGGAGTCCAGCCGGGTCGGGGTCAGCACCTGGACGCCGACCCGCAGATCGCCACGCTGGGTGCCGCGGAGCGGGGTGATGCCCCGTCCCTTGATCGTGAGCACGTCACCGGACTGCACACCGGGACGGATCTCGAGGTCGACCTCGCCGTCGAGTGCCTGGATCTTGGTCTCGGTACCGAGGATCGCATCGGTCATCGACACCTCGAGGGTCGCGAGCAGGTCGTCTCCCTCGCGACTGAACGCCGCGTGCGGGTTGACGGTCACCTCGACGTACAGGTCACCGTTCGGTCCGCCCGCTTTGCCGACCTCACCGGAACCGGGAAGCTGCAGGCGGAGCCCCGTCTCGACACCGGCGGGGATGTCGAGCGACACCGTTCTGCGCGAACGCACGCGGCCCTGCCCACCACAGGTGCCGCAGGGATACGGGATGGTCGTGCCGTACCCTTCGCAGGTACCGCAGGGCTGAGAGGTCACCACGTTGCCGAGAAGGCTGCGCACCTGACGCTGCACGTGGCCGGAGCCGCCGCAGATGTCGCACGTGACGGGCGAGGTGCCTTCCTGACAGCACGACCCCTGACACGTCTCGCACAGCACGGCGGTGTCGACCTCGATGTCCCGATGCGCGCCGAACACGACGTCGCCGAGATCGAGCGTGACCCGGACGAGGGCATCCTGACCCCGCTCCCGACGCGACCGCGGACGCGCACCGCGCCCTCCCCCCTGAGAAGCGCCGAAGAAGGTCTCGAAGATGTCGCCGAAACCGCCGAAGCCGCCGAAGTTCCCCGCGGCGCCGTCTCCGCCGCCCATGTCGTAGCGACGGCGTGACTCGTCGTCGCTGAGGACATCGTACGCATGCGTGACGAGCTTGAACTTCTCCGCAGCGTCGTCCCCGGGGTTCACATCCGGGTGCAGCTGCCGGGCGAGGCGTCGGTACGCCTTCTTGATCTCATCGGTGGAAGCGTCCCGGGACACCCCGAGAACCTCATAGTGGTCCGCCACAATCGCCTTTCTGCGTGTGTTCTCGTGGCGACCGCGTCAGCGGCCGGCCTCGTCTTCGTCGAGCATCCGCGACAGGTAGCGGGCCACGGCCCGCGCTGCGGCGAGATTGCTCGGGTAGTCCATGCGCGTCGGCCCCATCACGCCGACTCGCGCCGTGCCGCTGGGTGCGGCGTAGTTGCTGGCCACGATCGACGCCTCACCGAGGCCGAAGGGGGCATTCTCTGTGCCGATGCTGGCCGCGAGCCCGTGCTCGTCGGTCACCATCTCGCTCATCAGTCGCAGCAGCGTCACCTGCTCCTCGATCGCCTCGAGAAGCGGATGGATGCTCCCGCGGAAATCCTGTTCCCGACGCGCGAGGGTCGCCGCCCCCGCCATCACCAGACGTTCCTGACGGAAGCCGCCGAGCTCGTCGACGACGACGCCGGCGAGCGTGCGGAGCACCGCGTCCTGAGGCTTGTCCTCCGCCCCGAGCAGCAGCTGGAGACGGTCGGATGCCTCACCGATGCCCTGCCCGGTGATCAACGACGACAGGCGTGCACGCAGCACCGCGAGGTCGGACTCGTCGATGATCTCCGGCAGAAGGGCGATCCGCTGGGAAACGCCGCCGGCATCGGTGACCAGCACGATCAGGAGTCGGTTCGGCGCCAGGGCCACCAGTTCGACATGCGTCACGTGCGCGCGCGCGAACGACGGATACTGCGCGAGCGCGACCTGACCCGTCAGCTGCGTCAGCACCCGCACCGTGCGCACCATCAGGTCGTCGAGATCGGCCGGTTCGCCCAGGAACGACTCGATCGCCGAACGCTGTGCCGAGGAGAGCGGGCGCAACTGGGCGAGATGATTCACGAAGACGCGGTAGCCCTTGTCTGTGGGGACCCTCCCCGACGAGGTGTGCGGAGCGGTGATCAGCTCTTCATCCTCGAGCAGCGCCATGTCGTTTCGGATCGTGGCGGCCGAGACGCCGAAGGAATGCCTGTCGACGATGGACCGGCTTCCGACGGGCTCGTGGGTCTCGACGTAGTCCTGCACGATCGCGCGGAGAACCTGCAGCCCTCGCTCTGTGACCATCGCCCTTCCCTTCCGCTGGCACTCGGACGTTCAGAGTGCCAATCCTACCCCGTGCAGCTCCGGGTTCTCCGTACCGCGGACGGACGACTCTAGGATGACGCTCATGACATCCTCCCCGCGCGCCACCCTGTCGAGCGGCATCATCCGTGGCTCTGAGGAGGCGGGGGTCGCCCGCTACCTCGGCATCCCGTACGCCATGGCGCCGTTCGGCGAGAACAGGTTCCGCGAACCGCAGCCTGTCTCGACCTGGGACGGCGTGCGCGACGCACTGGAGTTCGGCCCCACTCCGCCGCAGGTTCCGTATGCGGGCGCCATCGGCGAGCTGCTCGGCTCGGTGCGGATCGACGGAGACGACATCCTCACGGCGAACGTCTGGGCTCCGTCCGACGCATCCGGCGCCCCCGTGCTGCTCTGGATCCATGGCGGCGCGCTCGAGCGCGGCACCGCCGCGCTTCCGCTCTATGACGGTGCGGTCTTCGCGCAGGCGGGAATCGTCTTCGTGTCGATCAACTACCGACTCGGCTCAGAGGGGTTCTCCGTCCTGGAGGGCGCCCCGCGGAACCTCGGACTGCGCGATGCCGCCGCTGCCCTCGAGTGGGTGCACCGTGAGGTCGTCGCTTTCGGCGGCGACCCGACACAGATAACGGCGATGGGCGAGTCCGCCGGTGGAGCCATCGTCGCCGGACTCCTCGCTCGGACGGACTCCCGCGCACTGATCAGTCGCGCCATCATCGAGTCCGGCCCGCTTCAGGCGCAGATTCCGAAGAAAGCGGGACGTGTGACGGCCCGGCTCGCGAAGCGACTCGGAGTACGCGCTGACCGCGATTCCTTCGCCGCTCTGACGCCTGAGCGGCTGTTGGACGCACGGAAGGCTCAATCCGTCGGATCGTCTCCCCTCGGCGGGGCTCCGGCGTTCCAGATCGCCATCGACCCCGAGAGCCTCCCCCGGTCACCGCACGAGGTGCTTCGCGAGATAGACACCCCGATACTCATCGGGAGCAACACCGACGAGTATCGGCTCTGGTTCCCCCCAGAGGTGCTGGCAGGCATCGGGGAGCTGAGACTGCAGGCCGCGCGGCTGTTCTCCCGCATCCCTCGACGTGCGGTGACGGCCTATCGGTCCGCATTCCCCGGCGCCGGCGCTGGCGAGATCCTGGGGCAGCTCATCACGGACGTGATGCTGCGTGCACCACTGAGCCGGGTGGCAGCCGCGCGCCCGGAGAAGACGCACGTCTACGAGTTCGCCTGGCGGAGTCCTGTCCGCGATCTCCGCGCAGCGCACGCGCTCGAGCTGGGGTTCGTGTTCGATCGCCTCGATGACGAGGAAGCCGCACGTCTGGCAGGTCCTGACGCTCCGCGTGACCTCGCGACCGAGATGAATGCGGCGTGGGTCGGGTTCGTGACGTCTGGCGATCCGGGCTGGCCGGCCTACGGTCGCGAGCGCCTCACGCGCGTGTTCGACACCCGGAGCACGACGGTGCCGCAGAGACGCATGACCGGGATGGATCTGCTTCCCGGCTGACAGACTCGTCGGCTGACAGACTCGTCGGCGTCGGGCTTCAGTCGGTCAGCTCGCGAACGACGGCATCGGCGAGCAGGCGACCGCGCAGCGTCAGCTGCACGCGCCCCTGGAGCGCTGCGAGTGGTTCGACGAGACCGTCGGCGATGAGTCCGGCGACCCTGCTCCTGTTCGCGGGCGGCACGTCGTCGATCGCGATCCCCTCGCGGATGCGGCTGAGGAGCAGGATCCGCTCGAGCGTGCGCGAGTCGTCGTCCGGGCGCTCCGTACCTGCTGCCGGCGACTCGGATGCCGCAAGGCGCTGGGCGTAGGCCGCGGGGTGCTTCACGTTCCACCAGCGCAGACCCGCGACGTGGCTGTGCGCTCCGGGACCGAAGCCCCACCAGTCATTCCCCCGCCAGTACGCGAGGTTGTGTCGGGAGCGGCGATCGGGCGTGCGGGCCCAGTTGCTCACCTCGTACCAGTCGAAGCCGCCGGCAGCGAGGCGGTCGTCGGCGAGCTCGTACATGTCGGCCTGGAGATCGTCGTCAGGGGTCGGCACCTCCCCGCGGCGGATCTGACGCGCGAGCTTGGTTCCGTCTTCGATGATGAGCGCGTAGGCGGAGATGTGGTCCGGCTCCAGCGCGAGTGCGGCATCGAGCGACGCCTGCCAGTCGGCGAGGGACTCCCCCGGTGCTCCGTAGATCAGGTCCACACTCACGGCGAGGCCCGCATCCTTCGCGGCGGCGACGGCCGTACGCACGTTCTCCGGGCGGTGCGTGCGGTCGAGGGCGGCGAGCACGTGGGGAACGGCAGACTGCATGCCGACCGACATCCTCGTGACTCCTGCTCGTGCCAAGGTGTGCGCCACCTCGGGCGTCACCGTGTCGGGGTTCGCCTCGACCGTGACCTCCGCGCCCTCCGCCAGGCCGAACGCATCGGTCGCCGCTCCGAGCATGCGTGCGAGGTCGCCGGCGGGGAGGAGCGTGGGAGTACCACCACCGAAGAACACGGTATCCATCGGCCGCAGCGCTCCCGCGTCATCCAGCACTCGACGAGCGAGGGCGATCTCCGAGATCAACGTCGACGCGTAGTCCTCCTGCTTCGCCCCGCGCAGCTCGGTCGAGGTGTAGGTGTTGAAGTCGCAGTAGCCGCAGCGCACCGTGCAGAACGGGATGTGCAGGTAGGCGGAGAACGGCACGTGCTCATCGATCCGAAGATCTGCCGGCAAGCGTCCGTCCGCCGGGGCGGGGTCTCCGAGAGGAAGTGGTCCCGCCATCAGACGGGAGTCGCGTACAGCGGGGAGATCGCCCGAAGATAGCGTGCGAAGAGCTCGCGGCGGCGACGCTTCACGAGAGCGGGGATCGTGCGATAGAGCAGGCCGTTCGGCGCATCGAAGGCGCGCACGGTGAACCACACCTCGTCGTTGTCTTCACGCCAGTCCACGTCGAACGACTCTTCTCCGCTGACCACCGATCCGCCGACGGTTCCGAGGACGAACCCGACACGACGAGTCTCCTCCGTGACGGAGATCACGCGGAGCTCGGAGTCGGCTCGCATGCCCGCGACGCGCCCGCGGAGGTGCAGGGTCATCCCCGCGCCGACGAACGGCATGCCCTCCGCGTCGTAGCGCTGCTCGACGTCGCGCTTGCTCGGAGCGATCGGGTTGCCCTCGGCATCGAAGCTCACGCCCGCGTAGGCCGGTCCCGGTGCGGGTCGCACGTCTTCGACCGTGAGGCCGGCAGCGCGCTGGGCCGTCCACGACAGAAGCGCTTCGCCGGCGGTCTGGAAGCGTTCGATCCCGCTGCCGATCCGCCAGGATTCCTCCGCCGGGATGCTGCGCTCCGGCGGGTACTGCATCAGATCCGGAGCATGGGTCGCACCCACGGCCGCATAGTCCACCGTGTCGTCTCGGAAAGTCCCGCGCCGCATGACTTCCACCCTACTTCGGGTTACCTGAGCGAACACCCCCACGCGCCGCGGAGCGTCACATCGTGGCTCAGCGTGAGACCGACGACGACCCCGCCTCGTCCTGGACGATGCGGATGTACCGGCCGTGCGTGGATCGCTGCAGCAGCAGGAGTGCCGGCGCCAGCAATCGCCAGAACCACGTCGAAGGACGCGAGACCGATCGCGCGACGAAAACACCGTGCTCGTCGATCAGGAACGACTCCTCGCCGTAGATCGGATGCCCAGGACGGGTCTCGTAGCCGAAGCCGCTCTCATCCGCCCAGACGACGCGTACGGGCTCCACGAATCGAATACCGATCAGACGCTTCGCGAGCACGCCCTCGACGCCCGCGGCAGGCGCACCGGAAGGGACTTCGAATCCCGCGCGGCGCTTGAACTCCCACGAGCTCACCAGCGCGGCGACCGCAGCTCGCGCGGCAGGGCCGACGACCGTCGAACGCTCGGAGAGTCGCATGCCCTTCGGCACCGCGCGGATCGGGCCGCGCGTCATCCCGCGCTCATACGCCGGGAACGGCACCGGCTACTTCTTTTCCTTGCCTTCGACGTCGCCGGAGAGCGCAGCGATGAACGCCTCCTGCGGCACCTCGACGCGACCCACCATCTTCATGCGCTTCTTGCCCTCCTTCTGCTTCTCGAGGAGCTTGCGCTTGCGGGTGATGTCACCGCCGTAGCACTTGGCCAGCACGTCCTTGCGGATCGCGCGGATCGTCTCGCGGGCGATGATGCGCGCACCGATCGCGGCCTGGATCGGCACCTCGAACTGCTGACGAGGGATGAGCTTGCGCAGCCGCTCCGCCATCATCGTGCCGTAGGCGTAGGCCTTGTCGCGGTGCACGATCGAGCTGAAGGCATCGACCTTCTCCCCCTGCAGGAGGATGTCGACCTTCACCAGGTCCGCTTCCTGCTGACCTGAAGGCTCGTAGTCGAGCGACGCATAGCCCTGGGTCTTCGACTTCAGCTGATCGAAGAAGTCGAAGACGATCTCGCCGAGCGGCATGTTGTAGCGCAGCTCGACGCGCTCCTCGGAGAAGTACTCCATGCCGAGCAATGTGCCGCGACGCGACTGGCACAGCTCCATGACGGTGCCGACGTAGTCCTTGGGCAGCAGGATGGCTGCCTTGACCATGGGCTCCGACACCGAGCCGATCCGCCCATCGGGGTACTCGCTCGGGTTCGTGACGGTGACGGTCTCGCCGGTGTCGCTGGTGAGCACCTCGTAGATCACGCTGGGTGCCGTGGTGATGAGGTCGAGTCCGAACTCCCGCGCAAGACGCTCGGTCACGATCTCCAGGTGCAGGAGTCCGAGGAAGCCGCATCGGAATCCGAACCCGAGGGCGACCGAGGTCTCCGGCTCGTACTGCAGGGAGGCATCGGAGAGCTTCAGCTTGTCCAGGGCCTCGCGGAGTTCCGCATAGTCGCTGCCGTCGATCGGGTAGATGCCCGAGAACACCATCGGCTTCGGGTCGGTGTACCCGGGGAGCGCTTCGGATGCGGGCTTGCGGGCGTTCGTGATCGTGTCGCCGACCTTGGAGAGACGGACATCCTTCACGCCGGTGATGAGGTAGCCGACCTCGCCGACCCCCAGCCCCTTGGTGGGAGTCGGCTCCGGGCTGGACACGCCGACCTCGAGAGCCTCATGGTTCGCGCCGGTCGACATCATCTGGATGCGCTCGCGGGGCGACAGGCTGCCGTCGATCATGCGGACGTACGTGACGACGCCGCGGTAGGCGTCGTACACCGAGTCGAAGATCATGGCGCGGGCCGGAGCATCCGCGTCACCCTTCGGCGCCGGGATCTCCTGGACGAGCCTGTCGAGCAGGTCCTCCACGCCGGCGCCGGTCTTGCCGGAGACCCGCAGCACGTCTTCCGGCTTTCCGCCGATGAGGGAGGCCAGCTCCTTCGCGTACTTCTCCGGGTCGGCCGCCGGCAGATCGATCTTGTTCAGCACCGGGATGATGTGGAGATCGTTCTCGAGCGCGAGGTAGAGGTTCGCGAGGGTCTGCGCTTCGATGCCCTGCGCGGCGTCGACGAGCAGGATCGCGCCCTCGCAGGCGGCGAGGGACCGGGACACCTCGTAGGTGAAGTCGACGTGACCCGGGGTGTCGATCATGTTCAACGCGACGGTCTGCCCATCGAGCTCCCAGGGCATCCTGACCGCCTGGCTCTTGATGGTGATGCCGCGCTCACGCTCGATGTCCATGCGGTCGAGGTACTGCGCGCGCATGTCGCGATCCGAGACGACGCCCGTGATCTGGAGCATGCGGTCGGCGAGCGTCGACTTGCCGTGGTCGATGTGGGCGATGATGCAGAAATTACGGATCTGCGCAGCCGGCGTCGCGGCAGGCTGAAGAGGGGTGAGAGCGCGTGGGGACATGTCCACTCGATTGTACGGTCAGGGGAGGCTAATCCCCGATTCGGCCATACCGGTGATAGTCTCCCGAAGTTGCCAGGGAAAATCCGTGACACCGGATCCCGTAAGCGATAAGACTCCGTCATACACCCCGTGATGGTCGTCGCGTCGCAGAGTTCGGTGGATGGCGATTGTGTATCCAACTGACTCAGCGTTGCGTCGGCAGATCCCGAGCGCGTCTGTAGAAGAGAAAGACTTACCCCCCTTGATCAAGTACCTCTTGCGCCGAGCACTCGGCTGGCTGCTCATGATCGTGGTCGCCACGAACCTCACGTTCTTCCTGGCGTGGGGCTTCCTCGATCCGCGCAGCAACTATGTCGGGCGACGGCCTCCGCTCTCCCCTGAGCAGATCGACAACGTCCTGATCCCGCGCAACCTCAGCGACACCGTCCCGCTGATCGAGCGGTGGTGGAACTGGTTCAGCGGCATCCTCTTCCGCTGGGACTGGGGCGTGAGCCCCACGGGGCAGTCGGTCAACGAGCAGGTGTCGTACCGCATGTGGGTCAGTGCCGAGCTGGTGCTCGGCGCGACGATCATCGCAGCGGTGCTCGGCATCTGGCTGGGCGTCTACACGGCATCGCGACAGTACAAGCTCGCCGACCGCATCGGTCAGGCGACGTCGATCATCACGATGAACGTGAACATCATCGTCGCCGGCCTCGCCGTGGTCCTCCTCGCGATCGCCCTCAACGAGTGGACCGGCGTCCGCATCTTCTACGTCACCGGTTCGTCGAGTCCCGGGGTGACGGGGTTCTTCCCCGTCCTCGTAGACACCCTGCAGCACCTCACTCTTCCCACGATCGCGCTCGTGATCGTCGGGTACGCCCAGTACCACTTCCTGCAGCGGTCGCTCCTGCTCGACAACATCAATGCCGACTACGTGCGCACCGCCCGCGCCAAGGGCCTGACCAAGTCGCAGGCGATCCGGAAGCACGCCCTGCGAACGTCGCTCATCCCGGTGGCCACGCAGGTCGCCTTCACGATCCCGACGATCTTCACGGGCGCCGTCCTGACGGAGCGGATCTTCGCCTGGCAGGGCATGGGGCGGTACTTCCTCGACACCATCAACAACAACGACATCAACGGCGTGGTCGCCGTCGCCGCCTTCGGCGCCGTGCTGACCGCGATCGGCGCAGTGCTCGCCGACATCGTCGTCGTCGTTCTCGACCCGCGAGTGAGGGTGAGCTGACCATGACCACCGATATGATCGACCCCCTCGTCGAGCCGCCGGCAGCCCCGCCGACCGCCGATCGGGCATCAAGCAAGTCGCTGTCCAAGTGGACGCTCTACACCCGCCGGTTCATGCGCAACAAGCCGGCCGTCGGTGGCGTCATCGTCCTCCTCGTCCTGATCCTGTTCTCCACACTGGGACCGTTGCTGTCGCAGTACCAGGTCGACAGCATGGACTTCCTCGCATTGAGCCAGCCACCGTCCGCCGCGCATTGGTTCGGCACGAACGGCGCTGGCAACGACACCTACACGCAGACGGCGATCGGTCTGCAGCGCTCTCTCATGATCGCTGTCACCGTCTCCGTCGGCACCACGATTCTCTCTGCCCTCGTCGGCACAGCCGCTGCCTACTTCGGCGGCTGGTTCGAGCGGTTCGCTCTGCTCTTCATCCACTTCATGATGGTCGTCCCGACCTTCCTGCTGCTGTCGATCATCTCGAACGACTCCGGTGGCGTGTGGTGGGTGATCGCCTTCGTGATGATCTTCGTCGGCTGGTTCTTCCCGGCTCGCATCATCTGGACCATGACACTCTCGCTGCGCGAGCGCGAGTACGTGCAGGCAGCGCGCTACATGGGCGTGCGCGGCCTGCGCATCGTGACCCGGCATCTGATCCCGAACATCGGATCGCTGCTGGTGATCAACTTCACCCTCGGCATCGTCGCCGCCGTGACGACCGAGACCGGCCTGTCGTTCATCGGCTTCGGCGTCAAGATCCCCGACGTCTCGCTCGGTTCGCTGATCGGCGAGGGCAGCTCCTCCATCATCAGCTCCCCCTGGCTGTTCTACTTCCCCGCGCTCGTCCTGACCCTGCTCACCGTCTCCATGGCACTCATCGCCGACGGACTGCGCGACGCCCTCGATCCCACCTCGGCTGCAGGAGGCCGCGCATGAGCCCTGTACTCTCCGTCCGCGACCTCAAGGTCAGCTTCGCCTCCGAGTCCGGTCGAGTCGACGCTGTCCGCGGCGTCTCCTTCGACCTCGAAGCCGGAAAGACGCTCGGCATCGTCGGAGAGTCGGGCTCGGGCAAGTCGGTCACTTCCCTCGCCGTGATGGGACTGCTCGACGAGAACGCCAAGGTCACCGGCTCGATCGTCTTCGACGGTCAGGAGCTCCTGGGCAAGACCGATACCCAGCTCTCCGCCATCCGCGGCAACGGGATCTCCATGGTGTTCCAGGACCCGCTCACCTCGCTCACCCCCGTCTACACGATCGGTGCGCAGCTGATCGAGGCGCTGACGGTGCACCGCAACCTCAGCGTCAAGGACGCGACCGCCCGGTCGATCGAGCTCCTGAAGCTCGTCGGCATCACCGAGCCCGAGAAGCGGATGAAGTCCTTCCCGCACGAATTCTCCGGTGGCATGCGTCAGCGCGTCGTCATCGCCATCGCGATGGCCAACAACCCGAAGCTGATCATCGCCGACGAACCGACCACGGCTCTCGACGTGACGATCCAGGCGCAGATCCTCGACCTGATCGAGAAAGCCCAGGCCGAGACCGGCGCGGCCGTCATGATGATCACCCACGACATGGGCGTCGTCGCCCGCACGGCCGACGACGTGATGGTCATGTACGCAGGCAAGCCCGTCGAGCAGGCGCCGGTGCGCGAGCTGTTCCATCAGACGCGGATGCCGTACTCGATCGGCCTCCTCGGTGCGATCCCCCGCGTGGACAAAGCCGAGAAGGAGCCGCTCACGCCGATCAAGGGCAACCCGCCGCTGCTGATCAACCTCCCGGATGCGTGCCCGTTCGCCGACCGCTGCCCCATCGTCATGGATGCCTGCCGCACCCGCGAGCCCGAGCTGCTGCCCGTGCTCACCGGCGGCGGCGAGGAGCACCGTGCCGCATGCATCCGTGCGAACGAGATCACCGACGGCGGCCTTCTCAGCGGCCTGCCCGTCTACCCGGTGCGCGAGGAGCTGGAGAGCGCTCTGACCCGTCTGCCCCGCGAGGAGCGACCCATCACGCTCGAGGTGAAGAATCTCACCAAGACCTTCCCGCTCCTCAAGGGGTCGTTCCTGAAGCGCAAGGTCGGCGAGGTGCACGCGATCAAGGGCATCAGCTTCGACGTGCGCGAGGGCGAGACCCTGGCCATCGTCGGCGAGTCCGGTTCCGGCAAGACGACGACGCTGCTGCAGATCATGGACATGGTCAAGCAGACCGACGGAGACATCATCATCGCCGGCACCAGTGTCAACGACATCCGCAGCCACAAGGTGGAGCGGGAGCTGCGACGCGACATCCAGATCGTGTTCCAGGACCCGATGGGGGCGCTCGATCCCCGTATGACGGTCGCGGACATCATCTCGGAGCCGTTGTCGGCCATCGGCACTTCGAAGGCCGAGGCTCACCGCCGTGTGCAGGAGCTGATGGATCTCGTGGGACTCAACCCCGCACACAGCGATCGTTTCCCGCAGGCGTTCTCGGGGGGTCAGCGTCAGCGAATCGGCATCGCCAGAGCTCTGTCCACCAACCCGAAGATCCTGGTGCTCGACGAGCCGGTCTCCGCGCTCGACGTGTCGATCCAGGCCGGCGTGATCAACCTGCTCGACGATCTCAAGGTCAAGCTCGGGCTGTCGTACCTGTTCGTCGCGCACGACCTGTCCGTCGTCCGTCACATCGCCGACCGCGTCGCCGTGATGTACCTCGGAGACTTCGTCGAGCACGGCGATGTGGACGATGTCTTCGACAATCCGCAGCACCCGTACACGAAGGCGCTGCTGTCGGCGATCCCGGTTCCCGACCCTGATATCGAGCGTACGCGCGAGCGAGTCGTCTTCGATCCGGCGACGCTGACGGCGCGGCCTGTCGCCTCCTGACCGGCCCACGGATCACCGTCCGGTAACGGTTGGCCCGGATTCACCTGCCGCAGGAGCATTCGTGCACCCGGCGAACTATTCTCCCCTTATGACACGCCGCAAGGCGAAAGGAGCACCATGAAGCAGTACAAGCTGATGGGAGCGCTGGCACTCACCGGCGCTTTCGCACTCGCGCTCAGCGGGTGCGCTGCCGGCAACACCGGTAGTGGCGACAATGGCGACGCCGGCGAGAAGACCGACGTCGAGATGGCGAACTACAACCCCCAGCCGCGCGAGAACCTCAAGGAGGGTGGCACGGTCAACTTCGCCATCCGCGAGGTCCCGCCGCAGCTGAACTCGTTCAACAGTGACGGCAGCGCCGATACCGCGCGTATCGCCGCCTGGTACATGCCTCAGATCATCCTCATGAAGCCGGATGGCACGCAGTACAAGAACGACAACTACCTCTCCGAGTGGAAGCACGAGGTGAAGGACGGCAAGACGGTCCTGACCTTCACGTTCACCGATGAGGCGCACTGGAACGATGGCACCGACATGGACTGGACTGCCATCGACGCCACGTGGAAGGCCAACCGCTCCTACGACGAGGGCTTCAACCCCAACGCCACCGACGGCTACAAGGACATCGAGTCGGTCGAGCAGGGCGACACCGCGAAGACCGCGATCGTCACCTTCAAGGGCGAGTTCGCCTGGCCGCAGATGCCCTTCAACGGCGGCGTGATCCACCCGGCTCTGGCCGACCCGACCACGTTCAACGAGGCGATGATCGAGAACCCGCACCCCGAGTGGGGCGCAGGTCCGTACACGGTCAACGAGTTCGACGCCAACAAGGGTTACATCTCGTTCAAGCCGAACCCCGAGTGGTGGGGCGACGCTCCTCTGCTCGACGAGGTCACCATGACCGGCATGGACGCCCAGGCCGGCGTCAACGCCTTCAAGAACGGTGAGGTCGACATGGTCGAGACGGGCTCTCAGGAGCTCATCGACCAGGTCAAGGACGTCGACGGCGCGAAGGTCTACCGTGCGCAGCAGACCGCCAACACCATCCTGCAGGTCGACTCGACCAAGCCGCAGTTCCAGGATGTCAAGGTCCGTGAGGCGTTCTTCAAGGCCATCAACATCGACCAGCAGAAGCAGATCGCCTGGAACGGCCTCGGCTACGAAGAGGACCCGGCCGGCTCGCTGACCCTGTTCTCGTTCCAGCCCGGCTACTCCGACTCCATGAAGGAGGCCGGCTGGAAGTTCGACGTCGAGGGCGCCAAGAAGCTCCTCGACGAGGCAGGCTGGGAGGAAGGCTCCGACGGCATCCGCGAGAAGGATGGCGTGAAGCTCTCCGTCGTCTACCCGATCTGGGCCGACTCGGCGACGCAGAAGGCTCTCGCACAGTCGCTGCAGGCGCAGGAGAAGGCGATCGGCATCGACGTCAAGGTCGAGGTTCGTCCGGCCAGCCAGTTCTCTTCGGACTACACGTCGAAGAACTGGGACGTCTCCGGACTCCGCTTCACCTCGTCCGACCCGTTCGGTGCGGCCTGGTTCTGCCAGCTGTACTGCTCGGACTCCGGCCTGAACCTGTCGGGTGTCGGTGACGCCGAGCTCGACGCCGAGATCAAGGACAAGGTCGAGTCGCAGAGCGACCCCGAGGCGCAGACCGCTGCCGCGATGAAGCTCGAGCCGGAGATCTACAAGCGCTGGGGCCTCATCCCGCTGTACAACGGACCGCAGATCTACACCGTCAAGGAAGGCCTGGCGAACCTCACGCCCGAGCCCTACGTCGGACTGGACCTGTTCGGCATCACCCCGGTCGAGAACGTCGGCTGGGAGAAGTAACACCCTCTGCACGAATCGTGTCGAAGCGGGGCCGGTGGTTCATCCACCGGCCCCGCTTTCCTTATGCTGAACCCGTGAGCGCACAGATCGTCTTCGTGCACGGCATCCGTACTTCGGCCACGATGTGGCGGTCGCAGGCCGTCTATCTCGAGGAGCGGGGACACGCCTTCACCGCCGTCGACCTTCCTGGCCACGGATCCCGGATGCAGGAGGACTTCACGCTGCACGAGGCGCTGCACACGATCGACGTCGCAGTGCGCGCGGCTGCTGACAAAGGACCCGTCGTCCTCGTCGGCCATTCCATGGGCGGGCTGCTCTCACTCGCCTACGCCGGCAGTGCCGAAGCTCCACCGATCGCAGCCCTGGTCGCCGCCGCCTGCACGTCCCTGCCCCGCGGCACCGGTCTCGCCGCGTACCGTCTGTTCGCCCGCGCCGTCGACTCCCTCCCCGATCGCGGGATGTGGCTGACGCGGCAGATGCTCGCCGCCACCATCCCGCTCGAGAACCGTTCGGACTTCGCCGCCGGCGGCTACGCGCTCGACACGCAGGATGCCGCGCTGCGCAGCCTCGCCGCACTCGATATCGCCACAGCCGTTCCCCGCATCGCCGTTCCGCTGTGGTTCGTAAACGGGCAGTACGACCAGCTGCGGCTGAACGAGCAGCTGTTCCGACGCCTCGCACCACATGCTGAGCTGATCGTCGTGCCACGCGCCACCCACCTGGTCACCGCGATGCGTCCGGAGATCTTCAACGCCGTGCTGCAGCTCGCCATCGCGACCGTCGAGCAGGCGGACGCAGCGCGAGCGGATGCAGAAGGCCCGGACGCAGAAGGCCCGAACGCAGGAGGCCTGGACGCAGAGGACCTGGACGCAGACGAGCTCACGGCGCGCTCACGCCGCCGGGGACGGCTGCCGAGCGAACGCCGTGAGGAGTCCGCCGACCAGTGACAGCACGGCGGCTGCGACGAACACGAGCCAGAATCCGCCGACGAATGCGACCAGGCCCGCTCCCAGCACCGGTCCGATGAGCTGCCCGAGGGCGGCCGTCACGTTCACGATTCCGAGATCCCGCGCGTGGTCCTGCGCATCCGGGAGGAGATCGGCGGCGAAAGCGAGGCCGACCGTGGAGAACGCTCCGTATCCGAGACCCATGAGCGCCGCGGCCACCATGGTCATCTCGAATGTCGGGACGAGGGCGATCGCCACCCCGGATGCCGCTTGCACGACCGTCGCGGCGACTGTGAGCGTTCTCCTGTTGCCGGTGCGGTCGGACACGATGCCGGTGACCACGGAGGTGACGACGACGAAGACCGTGTAGACGACGATGAGCAGCAGCAGATTGTCCTGGGCTGTCGCGCTGGGCTGCCCGAGGCCGTGCAACAGGAAGAACAGGAACAGCGCGGTGCCGAGGGCATTCCCCACGTTCGTCACCAGACGACCGGAGAGCATCCACGCGAAGTCGCGGTCACGGAGCGAGGCGAGCCGGCGCCCTCCGCTGTGCTTCGGCCTCAGCGCCTCCGTACTCGGCGGATCGGGCAGCAGGAATGCGGTCGCCGTACCGACCACCGCGATGATACCGGCGAGCAGCCAGTACCCCTCGCGGATTCCGAGGCCGAGAAGTACGACGAGCCCCACTCCGACGACGATGCCGACGGCCTGACTGGAACCGACCGCGGCCGATGCGGCACCTCGCTGCGTCGTCGGGAGCTGATCGGCGATGAGCGCGGTGAAGGCCGCCGATGACACGGCGACGCCGATCGACACGCCCACCCAGCCTGCACCCACGGTCCACGGGCCGTCGGCGTAGCCCGTGAGCACGAGGCACACCGCCGTCAGCAGAACCCCGCCGACCGCCCAGGGGCGACGGCGGTGTCTGCCTGCGGCCGCGCGGTCCGAGAGCGCACCGGCGGCGGGACCCGCGAGGATGCCTGCGAGCCCGCCGATGCCCAGAACCAAGCCCGAGGAGACGACCCCACGGATCCAGTCGTCTTCCGGAGTGTCCAGCTGCAGCGGGAGGAGGAGCTGCACCGGAGTGAGCTGTACGGTCCAGATCGCCAGCCACGCGAGCGTGAACAGCGACATCCATCGCGCGCCGGCCCGTATGGTGCGGGGGTGCTCGGCGGCGGTCATCGCCTCTCCCCCGCTGCCTGCGAACTCCGGATGACCTCTCGGTACCAGTCGTACGAGGCTTTGGGCGTTCGCTCGCCCGTCTCGAAGTCGACGTGGACGAGGCCGAATCGCTGGGTGTAGCCGTCGGCCCATTCCCAGTTGTCCAGCAATGACCACACCGTGTACTCCTCCACCGGCACGCCGGCCGAGATCGCGTCGCCGACGGCCTGCAGATGCCCGGCGAGGTACGAGATGCGGTCGGCGTCCTCCACGCGGGTCGCGCGCTCGGGCTCGGGGAAGGAGGCGCCGTTCTCCCCGATGATCACGGGCGGCATGTCGGGATGGCGACTATGCAGGTCGATCAGCAGGTCGCGCAGCGCGCCGGGCATGATCGGCCATTCGGGACCGAATCCGGTGACCGGAACGCCAGGCGTCGGCACGATGTCGAAGGGGATCGGGCTTCCCTCTTCGGCGTTCGTGACCGTCGTCGGATTGTAGAAGTTGATGCCGTAGAAGTCGATCGAGTGGCCGATGGCTGCGAGGTCGCCTTCCTGCACGGGCATCGCAGGCAGGCCGAGTGCTTCCAGATCAGGGTAGGTACCGGCGAGGAGGGGCTCGCTGAAGACCCTGTTGTGGATCAGGTCGTAGACCGCCGCGGCCTCGTGGTCTTGGGCGGTGTCACCCAGCGGCAGGACCCAGGTGTGGTTGTTGACCAGACCCACCGAGACGGCACCGCGATCTCGGAGCACCGCCCCTGCGCGGGCGTGCGCCAGCAGCTGATGATGGGCGGTAGGCAGGGCGCCGAACAGGAGTTGCTTGCCTGGCGCCAATGCACCGACCGCATACCCCTGGAGGGTCGTCATCGCGGGTTCGTTGAGGGTGTACCAGTTCTGCACCCGATCACCGAGGCGATCAGCCACGAGCACCGCATAGTCGGCGAAGCGCTCGGCAGTGTCGCGCTCGATCCACCCGCCGTCGGCTTCGACGCTGCTCGGCATCTCCCAGTGGTACAGGGTGGGGAACGGCTGGATCCCGGCGTCGAGAAGCATATCGACGATGCGCGAGTAGTGGTCGAGCGCTGGGGTGTCTCCAGGACCCAGGCCGTCGGGCTGGACGCGAGCCCAGGGGATCGAGAACCGGTATCGGTCGAGTCCGAGACCGGACGCGAGAGCGACGTCGCGTTCGGGGTGCCGGTAGCTGTCGCACGCCGGGTCGGCTATGGATCCGTCGAGGACGGCACCCGGCCTCTCGACGAAGTCATCCCAGATGGATCGCCCGGATGCGCCGGTGGGCCGGGAGCCCTCGATCTGGAAGGCGGACGTCGCTGCGGACCAGCGGAGCCCGGAGGGCATGGACGAACGGGGCGGCTCGAGGGTCATGTGGCTCCTAGACATCAGTGTCGGGATAATGATGATTCTGCACCCGGTACCGTCGAATCCGCGACTGAGTCCCGCGTTCTCTCCGCCGTTTCGCGTCAACGGCCCGTCTGCTGGTAGACTCGACTCTTGGCTTGCGTGTGGGTTCTTCCCTCACGACCGCTGTGCAGCAGCCCTCTTCTGCTGCCGGCATTCCGAACACTCCTGTACAGAAAGCGTCCACACGTGGCAAACATCAAGTCGCAGATCAAGCGCAACAAGACCAACGAGAAGGCTCGCGAGCGCAACAAGGCCGTGAAGAGCGAGCTCAAGACGGTCATCCGTACCACTCGTACGGCCGTCTCCGCCGGCGACAAGGCAGCAGCCGAGGCCGCCCTCAAGAAGGCCGCCGTCAAGCTCGACAAGGCCGTCAGCAAGGGTGTCCTGCACAAGAACCAGGCGTCGAACCGCAAGTCGGCTCTCGCCAAGCAGGTCGCTTCCCTCTGAATCGACGCTTCTGAGAAAGGCCCGCCCCGATATCGGGGCGGGCCTTCTTCATGTTCGGGTGAAAGCACCGGCGATGGACTATTCGCCGAAAGGCTGTCGTGTGGCGATGACCGTGACCATGCGCTCCAGCGCGAAGATCGGATCGCGCGCGGCGCCCTTCACCTCGCCGTCGGCTCTGGCCGTGGCCTGGATCGCCATCCCGAGCGAGCGCTCGTTCCAGCCCGCCAGATCACGACGGGCACGGTCGACCTGCCAATCCTTCATCCCCAGGCGTTGCGCGAGTTGACGGCTCGGCTCCCGGTTGCCTGCCACGCGAGCCATGGTGCGCAGCTTCATGGCGAAGGCTGCGACCATCGGGACCGGGTCCGCCCCCGAGGAGAGCGCCTGACGGAGGGCCATGAGCGCCTCGCCGTAGCGGCCGGCGATCGCGGTGTCGGCCACGACGAACGCCGAGACCTCGACTCGTCCGCCGTAGTACTTGGTGACGATCTCCTCGGTGATGTCGCCGTCGACATCGCCGATGAGCTGCTGGCAGGCTGCGGCCAACTCCGTGAGATCGTCGGCGAATGCCGAGACCAGGGCGCGCAAGGCCGGAGGCGCAATACGCTTCTTCGCCGCGCGGAACTCACCGGCCGCGAAATCGACCCGATCGCCGTCGCGCTTGATCGCCGGGCAGGCGATCTCGATGCCGCCGCCGGAACCACCGCGAAGAGCGTCGAGGAGCTTCTTGCCCCGCACGCTCGCTCCGGTGTGCCGGAGGATGACCGTCGCCCCCTCCTGTGGGTTGTCGAGGTACGACACCGCCTCCTGGATGAACGCATCGGAGCATTTCTCCACGCCGGAGACGCGCACCAGACGCGGTTCTCCGAACAGGGAAGGCGACGTGAGTGACAGGAGCGTCCCTGGTGCGTAGTCATCGGCGCGCACGTCGCTGACTTCGAGTGCAGGGTCTTCGGCCCGGAGGTAGTCGCGCACACCGGCGATAGCTCGCTCGGCGCAGACCTCTTCCGGACCGGAGACCAGCACGATCGGGGCCGGGCGCGGCTCGCGCCAGGAGACCTGGGGGATCTTGGTGGGCTTCGCGCCGCCACGGGAAGGGGTACGCGAAGCTGCCATGGAACCAGCCTACCGGCGGTCGCCGACATGGCTCCGCCGTCACGGGGGCGTCTTCTCCGTCCAGATCTGCAACGCCCCGTCATCGAGTGCGAGCAGGATGCGCCCGTGCCCGTCGGTACGGAGCACACGTGCACCGGCGCCGGTCAGAACATCGATCGTCTCGGCGCGGGGGTGTCCGTAGTCGTTGTCCGCTCCGACGCTGAACAACGCCACGCGCGGCCGGATCTGCTCATACAGCTCTGGATCCTGATCCGCGCTGCCGTGGTGAGCCACCTTCACGACTGCGTACGGGGCGAGTCCGACGGCCCTCTGCAGCATGCGCTGTGGTGCGGCGGACAGGTCGCCGAGGTAGAGGGAGCGCGGCACGCCTCCCCCGGCGAACTCCAGCACGACGCTCGCGTCGTTGCCGGCGGGGAACGACGGTGATCGACGTAGCGGCCAGAGCACGCGCCAGGCGGCATCGCCGAGCATGCCGCGCCGTCCCGCCGATGCCTCCTCGACCTCGGCACCTCCGTCGGCGAGGTCGTCGATGAGGCGTCGATCGCGCGGATCAGCCATCGGTCCGTGCAGAACCGTCGACACGCGCGCCTGCACAGCAGCGCTCCCGCCGACGTGATCGAGGTCGAAGTGCGTGAGCACCAGAAGATCGATGTGCTCGACGCCGAGCGACCGCAGACATGCGGACAGCAGCTCCGCATCGGGGCCGGTGTCGATCAGCGCCACCTGGCCTGCCGAGCGCACGAGCACCGCGTCGCCCTGCCCGACGTCGCACGCCGCGATCGCCCAGCCGTCCGGAGCCGTCGCGGTCGCCAGCGGTCCATCGAGGAGTACGCGTGACCCGGCGAGCGAGAGCACCACCACGAGCACAAGTGCCGCAACCCGCCTCAGCCAGCGAGAGATCCGCCCGGCTGACGTCGCCTCCGTCGAGCCCGCGGCGCGTACGAGGACTGCGGCGATCGCTGCGCTCAGCAGAGCCACCAGGAGTGCACTGCCGACACCTGCCTGCAGGGTGATCTGCGCGCTCGGAAACCGCGCCGTGGTGGTGGCGGTCGTCGCGATCCAGGCGGCGGGGAGCCACGCCGAAGCCGCAAGGAAGTCGGCGAGCATCGGCAGCGGTGCGGCCAGGCACGCGAGAAGCCCGATCACCGTCGCGACCGGCGCCGCGGGCGCGGCTATCAGATTCGCAGCGATTCCGACCAGGGACTGCTGCTGAGCGAACAGCGCGATGATGGGGCCGCACGCGAGCTGCGCGGCGAGCGGGACCGCCAGAGCCAGCGCGACGGGTCCTGGCACTGCTCGTCTCAACCCGTGGGCGAGGGACGGGGCGAGCAGGATCAACGCCCCCGACGCGACGACGGACAGCGCGAACCCCGGAGTCGCCGCCAACCACGGATCCGCGACGAGGATCCCTGTCGCGCACAGAGAGAGCACTCCCGCCCCGGCGCTCGGCCTCCCGCACAGGATGGTGAGCATCCCCACCGCTGCCATCACTCCAGCCCGGACGACGCTCGGCTCCGGAGTCACCAGCACGACGAAACCCGCCAGGCCCACAAGCGACAGCACGAGGCGCAACCGACGGCCGCCCCCGCAGAGGGCCGTGAGCCAGAAGATCGCGCCGACGACGATCGCGCAGTTCGCGCCGGAGACGGCGGTGAGGTGGCTGAGCCCACTCGCACGCATGTCGTCATTCAGGGCCGGCGTCACCGCGCGGGTGTCGCCGACCGCGAGGCCGGGCAGGAGGCCTGCTCCGGGCTCCGGCAGGCGCAGTGCCCTCCCCACGAACGTGCTCTTGATCGCGGCTGCCGCGGCGAACACACCGGACGCGGGGTCGACGATCTCGGCATCGCTCGCGAAGATCACGAGAGCCGAGCGCTCCCCGGCTTCGGTGATCGATGACTCCCCCACCACCCGTATCCGCGCACCAAGGTCGAACCCGTCGGCGGGTTCCACTCCGACGCGGACCGGCGCTGTGGAAGGAGCCGCCCGCCCAGGCGGCCCGAGTGTCATGGCCGCCGCCTCGAACCACAGCCGCCCGTCCCGTCCGAGCGATGCCGAGGAGGTGACCTCGGCCGACGACTCGATGACGCGCCCGCCCCACGCGCGCGCCTCATCCCGCGCCGGAAGAGCGAACCCGACGGATACGGCCGCACTCGCCATCGCCGACAGTAAGACGATCGTGACACCGACCTCGGCACGTCGAGTGGCCTCGGCTCGCGATCCCGTGCGGCTGAACACCAGCACACCTGCCGCAGCTGCGGTGCATGTGCCGGCACAGACCCACGCGAGTTCAGGCAACAGCACGCACAGCAGCGCGGCACCCCATACGGCTGCCGCCACAGGCAGTAAGCGCAGATCGCGCGCCCTCACACTCTGACCCCGTCGCGCAGGCCCGAGAGGAGCTTCTCGCCGATGCCGGGCACGGCGAGAAGGTCGTCGATGGAGGCGAACCGACCGTTCTCCTCTCGCCAGGCGACGATCCGCTCCGCCAGCGCCGGTCCGATGCGCGGAAGCGTCTCGAGCGCGGTCTGATCCGCCGTGTTGAGATCTATCCGCTCGTCGCCCGGTGGCGCTGCTGCCCCGCCGGGCGCATCCGTCATCGCGCCTACCGCCGGCACGACGATCTGCTCTCCGTCTTCGACCACGCGTGCGAGGTTGACGGCGCTCAGGTCCGCGTCGCTGGTCGTTCCGCCGGCAGCGGCCACCGCATCGACGACTCGCGCGTCGAGATCGAGCACGTAGAGCCCCGGCTTCTCAACAGCGCCGAGCACGTGCACGTACAGCTCGCCGGTCGAGGCGGGTCCTGAGCTTGCACCGGCTCCGTTGCCTGTGTCCGCGAGTGACACGGTGTCGACAGGCGCCGATTGACCACGCAGGATGCCGACCCCGACGGCAGCCGACAGCACGACGAGTGCCAGCACCACCGCGGCTCCCACGCTCAGGCGCAGGCGGCGCCGGGGCGGAGGTGGTGTCTGGGGAGAAGCCATCCGGCAACGCTAGACGGATCGCACTGTTCGGCCCGCGGCTCCGGACAGCAGCCGTGGACAAGGGCCCGAGACTGTGTGCTGTGCAGGACGCTGCCTCCGCACCACGGCGTATACATCTCAGGCGCGATGCAGCTACATCTCACGTCGGATGCCCTCCGCACATCGGACCCATATCGTCGAGATCATGCCCTCGACCCGTCTGTCCTCACGCAGCGTGCTTCCCTTGATCCTCACGACCGGCTTCGCGGTTCTCGTGCTGGCGCTTCCGGTGCCAGGAAGCCTGAGTGTGCTCGGTACGCGGGGGCTGCATTCCGCGGCCGCGGGGATGCCGGGAATCGAGTTGATCTCCGAGGTCGGGCTGATGCTCCTCGCCACGATCACCGCCGTGACGCTCGGTCGCGCCTGGTGGACCCGTCGGGATCGTCGACCACAGCTCGTGATGGCCGCTGCAGGCGTCGTCATCGCCTACCTCCTGAGCGAGGGAGCAAAGCTCGTCTTCGCCCAGGAGCGCCCGTGCGCGGTGTGGACGATCGCCACCGAGTGCCCGCCGCCGGGAGACTGGTCACTGCCGTCGAACCACGCCACGCTCGCGTTCGGAGCCGCGGCCGCCATCGCTCTGACGGTCGGACGTTCCTGGCTCATGTGGTCGGCGATGGCGCTCGCTGCGGTGGTCGCGGTCGCGCGGGTCGCCCAGGGCGTCCACTATCTCCACGACATCGCGCTCGGCGCAGCGCTCGGCGTCTTCGTACCTATCGTCCTCGTCGCCCTGTCGGAGAGGTCTCGACGGTCTTCCTCCGGCGGAACGCAGGCACACCCCGAATGACATCAGGGACCTCGCGGCGCACCGCGAGGTCCCTGATCGGATCGTCCACCGTGGAGAAGAGCCGGTCAGCCCTTGACGACGAAGCTCACGATCTTCGGTGCGCGCACGACGACCTTGACGATCTCGCGATCGCCGATCGAACGGATCACCCGCTCGTCGGCCCTGGCCAGGGCCTCGAGCTCCGACTCGCCGATGCGGGCGGAGACTTCGAGCTGGGCGCGCACCTTGCCGCCCACCTGCACGACAGCGGTGATGGTGTCCTCGATCAGCAGTGCGGGATCGGCGGAGCGCCAGGTCACCAGCCCGACAGAAGGCTCATGTCCGAGCATCTCCCACATCTCCTCCGCGGTGTGCGGGGCGATGAGGTCGAGCATCACGGCGATCGTCTCCGCGGCCTCGCGCACGGCGGGATCACCGGCGCCAGCGGCACTGTCGATCGTCTTGCGCGTGACGTTCACCAGCTCCATCAAGCGCGCGACCAGCACGTTGAACTTCGTCTGCTCGACGAGCGCCGGTGCCTCGGAAAGGAGCTTGTGCGTCGCGCGGCGGAGAGCGGCGTCACCACCGTCGAAGACCACATCGACCGGGCTGGACACCTCCCCCGCGATGCGCATCGCACGCGCCAGGAACTTCTGGGCGCCGGTCGTCGAGACGTCCGCCCAGTCCTTGTCGTCCTCCACAGGACCGGCGAAAGCGAGGCCGACACGAAGCGCGTCGGCGCCGTGCGCGTCGAGCTCCTCCTGGAACAGCACCAGGTTGCCCTTGCTCTTGGACATCTTCTGTCCGTCGAGCAGCACCATGCCCTGGTTGATGAGGTTCGAGAACGGCTCGGTGAAGTCGATCAGGCCCATGTCGAACAGGACCTTCGTGATGAAGCGCGCGTACAGGAGGTGCAGGATCGCGTGCTCCACGCCGCCGATGTACGAGTCCACCGGCGCCCAACGCGCCGCCTGAGCCGGGTCGAACGCCACGGTCTCGCTGTTCGGCGACAGGAAGCGCAGGAAATACCAGGAGCTGTCGACGAATGTGTCCATCGTGTCCGGGTCGCGCAGCACCGGGTCACCGGTCTCCGGGTCGGTCGTGCGCGCCCAGTTCTCCGCACCACCCAGCGGCGAGGTGCCCTTGGGCTTCAGATCCAGCCCTTCGACACTCGGCAGCTTCACGGGAAGCTTGTCCTCGGGTACCGGGATGATCGTGCCGTCCTCGGCATGCAGCATCGGGATCGGGGTACCCCAGAAACGCTGACGGGAGATGAGCCAATCGCGCAGACGGTAGTTCTTCGCGGCACGACCGGTACCGGAAGCCTCCAGCTGCTCGATCGCACGCGCGATCGCATTGCGCTTGGAGAGCCCGTTCAGTGCACCGGAGTTGATCATCCGCCCCTCGCCCGTGAGCGCGATGCCGGTGCTGGCCGGACTCTGCTCCTCGAGCGCTGCTCCCGTATCGATCGGCACCCCCTCGTCATCGACCTCGATGACGGGCATCGCACCCGTGACAGGGGCCGTGGTGTCGACGACCACCTTGACCGGCAGGTCGAAGGCTCGGGCGAAATCGAGGTCGCGCTGGTCGTGCGCGGGCACGGCCATGACCGCGCCATGGCCGTAGTCGGCCAGCACGTAGTCCGCCGCCCACACCGGCAGCTTCTCGCCGTTGACGGGGTTGATCGCGTAGCGCTCCAGGAAGACACCGGTCTTCGGACGGTCCGTGGACTGCCGATCGATGTCCGTCTCCTTCTGCACCTGCTCCAGGTACGTCTGGAACCGCTCACGCACCTCGTCGGGCGCGCCGGCCGCGAGCTCCGCGGCCAGGTCGGAGTCCGGAGCGACCACGAAGAACGTGGCACCGTGCAGCGTGTCGGGTCGCGTCGAGAACACCGTGACCGGCTCCTCGCGCCCCTCGATGAGGAAGTCGACATCGGCTCCCACCGAGCGACCGATCCAATTGCGCTGCATCTGCAGCACCTTGTGCGGCCAGAAGCCCTCGAGCTGATTCAGGTCGTCCAGCAGTCGATCCGCGTAGTCCGTGATCCGGAAGTACCACTGCGTCAGCTTCTTCTTGACGACCTCGTAGCCGCAGCGCTCGCAGCGCCCGTCGACGACCTGCTCGTTCGCGAGCACCGTCTGATCGTTCGGGCACCAGTTGACGGGGCTCTTCTTGCGATACGCCAGGCCGCGCTCGTACAGCTTCAGGAACAGCCACTGGTTCCAGCGGTAGTACTCGGGGTCGGACGTGTGCAGGACACGGCTCCAGTCGAAAGAGACGCCGTACTGCTCGAATCCGACCTTCTGCTGCGCGATGTTCTGGTAGGTCCACTCACGCGGATCGGCACCCTGACGGATCGCCGCGTTCTCCGCCGGCAGGCCGAAGGAGTCCCAGCCGATCGGGTTCAGGACGTTGTGTCCGCGGTGGCGCCAGAAACGAGCCACGATGTCGGAGTAGAGGTAGTTCTCCGCGTGCCCCATGTGCAGGTCACCGGAGGGGTAAGGGAACATCGCGAGCACGTACCGGCGCGGCCGGGTGTCGTCATCGCCGCCCGTGAGGAACGTGCCGTTGTCCGCCCAGTACTTCTGCCACTTGTTCTGGATGGCGTGCGCCGACGGGGTCTCGTCGTCGGCAGGAGCGGTGGACAGGTTCTCAGACAACGAACGCACGACCAATCTGGTGGAAAAAGCGGGATCAGTTCAGGATATCGGAACGCCAGAGGGCAGGCATTCCGGCGCCGAGCGCGGCGAGCGGCGCCCGAGCCTTGGTCGCGACCTCGGCCACCTCGGATGCGGCGACGGACCCCCAGGTGATTCCTCCGCCGGCACCGACGACTGCCTGCTCCTCATCGATCAGGATGCTGCGGATCACCATCGCCAGGTCGAGGGCACCGTCGACGCCGATGTATCCGAAGCATCCGGCGTACACGCCGCGAGGCCCGCCCTCCAGCTCGTGCAGGCGAGTCATCGCCGAGAGCTTCGGGGCACCGGTCATGCTCCCCGCGGGGAACGCCGCACCGAGCAGATCCCCGACCGTGGTCCCCTCGACCGCGACACCGCTGACCGTGCTCACCAGCTGATGCACGGCGGGATAGCTCTCCACCACCCAGAGTCCCTCGACACGGATGCTCCCCGCTGCGCACACCTGCGAGAGGTCGTTGCGCATCAGGTCGACGATCATCACGTTCTCGGCACGTTCCTTGGGATCTGCGGCCAGCTCTGCGGCGAGCGCAGCGTCTGCGACCGGATTGTCGCCTCGGGGTCTGGTGCCCTTGATGGGTCTGGTGCGGATGATGCCGCCCGCTGCGTGGAGGAACTGCTCCGGGCTCGCACTCAACAGAGTGCGTCCACCGATCCGCACGAAGCCCCCGTGATGCGCGGGGGTCGAGGTACGGAGGCGGTGGTAGACCTCGACGGCATCATGCGCGCCGGACACGGTGAAGCGGGTGGTCAGGCACAGCTGGTACGCGATGCCCTCGCGGATGAGCTCTCGGCAGCGTTCGATGAGGGCGGTGTACTCGTGCGGGTCGTGCCGTGCTTCGGCGACGCGCGCCAGGGGCCCGGCAGTGGCTGTCAGAAACCGGTCCCGGTTCTGGCTCTCTGCCCTCGTATGCGCGGTGACCGCTGCTTCCCAGCTCTCCAGTTCGCTCTCAGCACTGAGCGCCCAGACCCGTCGGTGCGAATGGTCGAAGGCGATGAGTCGCTCGGCGCTCAGCCATGCCCCATCTGTCTCGTCGCCCGTAGGGGTCACGGGTGCCCCCGCAGCCGCGGCGCCGCTCTCGTAGTCGAGCCAGCCCACCCAGCCCCCGGTGAACGGCGGCAGCCCCGGCGGTGGGGCGGCAACGTCGAGGCGGACGTCGCGCGGAAGCGTCGAGCGCTCCCCCGTACCGATGAAACTCCATCCCGTCGTCGCGTCCGCGCCGGCGTCGAGCCAGAAGATGTCGGCGCCCCCCGCTTCGAGCATCGGGAACACCGACGACGGCTCCGTCCACTCGGGAAGGGGTCTGGCGCTCAGCTGTACAGGCACCTTGCCAGCCTAGGACCGGGCGGCTCCCGTATTCTCGTGGGGTGGACGACCTCCTGATCTGGCTCCTCGACACCGTGCAGTCGATCGACCCGGTCGCACGCACGCTCATCGCCGGGCTCGCCGTGATGCTGGAGACGAGCATCCTGATCGGTCTCATCGTCCCCGGTGACACGATCGTGATCATCGCCTCGATGGGTGTCGCCACTCCCCTGGAGGGCATCGCAATGGGCGTCGCCGTCGTGATCGGCGCCCTCATCGGCGAGAGCATCGGCTTCTGGCTGGGTCGCTGGCTCGGACCGCGCATCCGCGTGTCCTGGTTGGGACGCAAGATCGGCGAGCACAACTGGGTGCGCGCCGAGAACTATCTCGAGCGCCGAGGGGGCATCGCGATCTTCCTCTCGCGTTTCCTCCCCGTGCTGCACTCTCTCGTCCCTCTCACCGTCGGCATGAGCGAGTACCCGTACCGCAGGTTCCTGGCCTGGACAGCCCCGGCCTGCGTGCTCTGGGCCACCGCGTACGTGAGCGTCACATCTCTTGCGGCCGGCAGCTTCCGCGAGCTGGTCGACCGCGTGCACTTCGCGGGCTACATCTTCGTCGGCGTCATCGCACTGTTCCTGCTCCTGGCGTTCCTCGGAAAGAAGCTGCTGCAGCGCCTCGAAGCCCGCCACCTGGAGGGACCCGAAGCGGAGGCCGACGCCGACGTGAAAGACTGAGCCAATGGCATCGGCTCCCCCAGCCCCCCGGATCCACTGGTTCGCCCGACTCGAACATCGCCTCCATGTCTGGCGTGAAGGTCGTGCGCGCCGTCGTGGCCGCGTCGCGACGATCCTGCCCTTCCCCGGCTACGGCGGACCCGGGTGGGTGCGCGTGGTCGGACGTGTGCTGATCGTGCCCCCGCAGCGCCGCACACGTGACGGCGAACCGGCGAGTGTGCGCGGATGGCGCAGCTTCGTCGGCATCCCCGTGGGCTTCGCATCCGTCAGCGTGCATTTCGGTGACACCACCCATCAGGTGGCGGCCGACCGCGGTGGCGTGGTGGACGCCAAGATCCGCGTCGACCTCGAACCCGGCTGGCAGACCTTCACCTTCTCCGTCGAGGGCCAACCCCCCGTGGAGGCGAGAGCGTTCATCGTCGCCGAGGAGACCACGTTCGGTGTGGTCTCCGATGTCGATGACACCGTGATGGTGACGGCACTACCACGTCCGTTCATCGCGTTCTGGAACTCCTTCGTGCTCGACGAGCACGCCCGACTCCCCGTCCCCGGGATGGCTGTGCTCCTCGACCAGTTGCTGCGACAGC
This sequence comes from Microbacterium sp. 2RAF4, assembly GCF_052115285.1. Lineage (NCBI taxonomy): Bacteria > Bacillati > Actinomycetota > Actinomycetes > Micrococcales > Microbacteriaceae > Microbacterium > Microbacterium sp. 2RAF4. The sequence goes on from NZ_JBFRGI010000001.1 coordinate 652,292, forward strand.
ACCCCGGCGCTCCCATGGTGTATCTCTCCACCGGCGCCTGGAACGTCGCACCCACCCTGTGGCGCTTCCTCGGTCGACATCTCTTCCCCGCCGGCTCCATGCTCCTGACCGACTGGGGACCGACGCACGAGCGCTGGTTCCGCAGCGGCCGCGAGCACAAGCTGACCAACCTGCGACGACTGGCGACCGAGTTCCCGCACGTGAAGTGGCTCCTGATCGGGGATGACGGGCAGCACGACGAAGCCATCTACAGCCAGTTCATGGACGAGTACCCGGAGTCCGTGGCCGGCGTCGCGATCCGTCGCCTGCTTCCTGCCGAGGCCGTGCTCGCCGGTGGGCGCGCCGGACACGAGCCGCACTCCGAGGACACCGCGCCCTGGGTCAGCGCCGAGGACGGCGCCGGCCTTCGCGACCTGCTCGGCGAAGCCGGCATCCTGCACTGACATGCCCATCGCCCGCCAGGAGTGGCTCCTTCGCGAGGAGAAGCACCGTGAACGTGCCGACGAGCTCACCGCCGCGCACCGTGACAGGGCGACCAGGGCCGAGAAGCACCCGGTGTGGGATTTCCTCTTCACCTACTACTCGTACAAACCGGCTCAGCTGCGTCGCTGGCACCCCGGTGCCGGTGTCGAGCTCGCGGAGGCCGTCGAGCGACTCGAGTGGCGGTGGTACACGACAGGCAGCAGTGTGGACAACGCCGTTCCCGATGCGGCGGCTTTCGGCAGGGAGAAGGCGGAACTGGCATCCCTCATCGAGAGGATGCTCCGTCGCACGGCATCGCGCCCCGGACAGTTCGGGTGCTTCGGACTGCACGAGTGGGCCATGGTGTACCGCGCGGACGAGACCCGTCACTCCGTCCCGTTGCGCCTCGGGAGGGACGGAACCGACGCGGTGGTCGAGAACCACGACCTTCGCTGCACCCACTTCGACGCCTTCCGCTTCTTCACTCCCGAGGCCGTGCCCCGCAACCGCGCCTCGTTGAGCAGGGAGGAGCAGCCTCTGTTCGAGCAGCCGGGCTGCCTGCACGCGGGCATGGATCTGTACAAGTGGGCCACCAAGCTGGGCCCTCTCATCCCGGGTGAACTGCTCCTCGATTCGTTCGAGCTCGCTCGGGACATCCGCCTCCTCGACATGGAGGCCGCGCCCTACGACCTCTCGCCCTGGGGCATCGTGCCCGTGCCCATCGAGACTCCGGAGGGCAAGGCGGAGTACGTCCGCCGGCAGCGAGGGTTCGCAGATCGTGGCGCGGCACTCCGGTCGGCCCTGCTGGATGCGTGGCTCGGCAAGGGAGGCCGCGAAGCGGCCTGAGCGTCAGCCGACGGGCTCGCAGTCGTCGCAGATCGCCCATCGGGCCGTCGCGGCAGCCATCTGCATACGCAGCGCGACCACCCGTGTCGCGGCTTCTTCGAGCCTCTCGGCCGGAAGCGTGCCCGCATCGACCGCCGCCGCGATGCCTGCCGCCATCGCTCCGGCCGTCTGCGCGTCGGAACCTGCGATCATCAGCACCAGGTCGTTCCCTGCGGCGATCGCCGCCACACCGTTCGCGACCGGATCGGCATAGGCGGGGTCTCCCGACGACAGCAGCATCCCCAGGTCATCTGTCACCGCCACTCCCGTGAAGCCGAGCTCCTCTCTGGCGATGTCGTGCCAGACCGGTGAGAGCGACGCGGGAAGCGGGTCGATGTCCGTATAGGCCAGGTGACCGTACATCAGCAGCGAGGCCCCGGCGTCGATGCCGGCCTCGAAAGGCACGGCTTCCGTGGCACGCCATTCCTCCCGATCCATCGTCGAGCTCGGGATCGCCCGGTGCGAGTCGCCGGGCGCAGCACCGTGGCCAGGAAAGTGCTTCAGAGTCGAGGCGACGAACTGCTCCTGTGCGGTGGTCGCCGCCGCGACGCGCTCGGCGGCGGACCCGGGGTCGGTTCCGAGTGCCCGGCCGTGGATGAACGAGCCGGGATCGGACGTGTAGTCCGCCACCGTGCCGAAGTTCACCGTGATCCCCGCGCGCGCCACCAGGGCCCCTCGTGCGGAGAACGCCGCCGATGTCTCCACGACCGGGAGCCCCTTCAGCGAGGTCGAAGCGGGGAAGCCGTCGCCGTGTAGACGGGAGACGAGGCCGCCCTCCTGATCCACGGCGATGAGCGGCGGAAGAGCGGGGTCGATGGTGAGGGCGGCCGTGAGAGCCTGGAGCTCGGCTTCCGTCGCGGGGATGTTGGCGCCCATGAGGATGAATCCCCCCAGTCCCGATGCCATGTAGGCACCCAGTGCCGCCGGATCGGTTCCCGCAACGTGTCCCATGACCACCGTCGATGCTTGCTCCGCCACCGGCATCACCCTCACCCGCTCTTCAGCGCGTTCGACGAACCTCTCGGAGAAGACGCCAGAGGAAGCCGTCGCTGCGGCGACGTGCATCGCCGTAGCTGTGGACGTGGCCGTGGACGTGGCTGTGGACGTGGCTGTGGCTGGCGTCGATGCGCACAGCCCCGCCATCGCGGCGAGCGCCAGGGCACCCACCACGTACCTGCGGACCCGAGACGTCATACTCGTCGCGGTGATGAGGAGGCGTCAGCAGGACAGCGCATCGGCGATGGGGACTGCCGAGCCGACGTCGCCGTTGCCGAAGCGGATCGTCCGGCCTACCGTGCACGGTTCCTGCAGGGAGGCCGCGATCACAGCTGCGACGTCGGCGCGGGACACGGCCCCCCGCCCCGCGGGATCGATCTGGATGCGTCCGGTCGGGTCGTCGAAGGTGAGAGTCCCCGGAGCGAGGATGGTCCCTTCGAGATCGGTGCCGCGCAGATGCTCGTCCGCAGCCCACTTCGCATCTGCGTAGGGGAAGAACGAGTCGTCCCGCGGGACACCGTGGTCGGCGGTGGAGCCGAGCCACGACACCATCACGTACCGCCGGACGTCTGCGCGCTCCGCCGCGTCCATCGAACGCTGCGCAGCGTCACGGTCGACGGCATAGGTGCGCTCGGGCGACCCGCCGCCGGCGCCGGCCGACCAGACGACGGCATCGTGCCCGCGGATGATCTCGGCGAGCGCGTCGACGTCCATGCTCTCGACGTCGGCGACCAGGGCTCTCGCCCCACCGGCTTCGACCTCGGAGGAATGCTCAGGGTTCCGGATCACCCCCGTGACCTCGTCTCCCCGTGCGGCGAGGAGCGGCGCGAGCAGCAGGGCGATGCGGCCGTGGCCGCCGAAGACGATGATTCGCGACATGCCTTCACCCTACGCGCCCTCTCCGACCTCAGCGCGGGGTCTGGTCGCTGTCGATCACGAAAGCCTGCGGATGGCCGGGGAGGTAGCGCACCACGATCAGCTCGCCGCCGGGGATGTAGGCGTCGCGGTCCGGGTACACGGCCGGAGTGAAGAAATTGCTCTCCAGCGTGTACTCGACGCCCTCGGCCGTCGTGAACGTCACCCAGTCGCCGTCGAGGGTCGCCGCCGTCGGACGTCCGTTGTCATAGATGTACGCGCGGGTCACCGGAACGCCGGTGAGGCTGAGGATGCCGATCACCAGACAGCCGAGCATGAGGAAAGCCAGGATCCGCGCGCCGATGCGTATGATCGCAGCCCCGGTCCGTCCGCGCGGGCGCTGATCGGGGCGCAGCAGCCCTTCCCTCTGGCGGATCGCCCGCAGCTCGCCACCCGGTACGGTTCCCCTGGCGGAGAGCGCGAACAGGCCCAGGATGGAGAAGCCGGCGATGAACACCATCGCGTATCCATGCGACGCCGGGAAGTTCACGAGCCAGATGAGGGTGTCCATCGGGTTCATCGTCCCGCCTCCTTCTCGATCGTCACCGCGACGGTGTGCGGGTCCTCCCGCCGGTAGTACGCCCAGACCGGAGCACCGACCTGCAGATGCGGGATGGCCTGCGGATACACGAACACGGTGGTGTCCGCCTCCCAGGTCGCCGCACCTTCCGGCGCCATCAGCACACGGAGCGCGAGCTCGCTCTGCCCTTCACGACGTCGCCCCGTCGGACGGACCTCGAGCACGGAGGCCGTCACCGCGGTGCCGCTGGTGCGTGCGCGCACCTGCGACGGATCGATCAGACCGCGTTCGATCCTCCACTGGAGCATGGCGTCACGCACCGCGGGATCGGTGAGGTCTGCGAGCACCACGGTGTCCTGGTCGGTGAGGCTGTATCGCACCGGGACGGGGAGCCCGACCTGCAGGGCGGACATGTCTGAGGCGTCGACCAGCATCCGCATCTGGGCGACGAACTCCTCCCCGCTGTTCGGGGTCACGCGGATGAACAGGTCGTACTGGGGCACGTCGTTGACGGTCAGACCGGTCCGGCTGACCTCGACGATCGTGCCGACGCCGATCTGCGTCTCTCCGCGCACCGTCTTGCGGCGCCCGAGGCCGGACAGCATGCCTCCGAAGGTCAACAACAGCCCCCAGGCGACGCCGATGAGGATCGGGGCGCCCAGGGTGTCCTCTCCGGCGAAGGGAAGGATCGAGTGTCGTTGATCGACTCCGAACAGTCCCTCGCCGACCCACACGACGAGCCAGGCGGAGAGCAGCAGCCAGACGACGAGGAACACGATGCGGAGCATGCTCTCAGCGTATCCAGAGTCCGGTTCCCTCCCCGACCCGGACGGTGTTCCTCGTGCGGGACACGGTCCTCTACACTCGGGGCAACGACACCGCCCCGAGGTGTCCTCCGGACAGCAGGACGACGATGCCCACACCGCTGATCGAGCGCGAGATCACCGCGCCTGTGTCTCTCACCACCCCGGACGGGGAATTGAACCGGGACGCGCTGGGCTGGTCACGCACCCCGGTCCACGACACCTCCGGCATCCCCGGGCGCGGTCAGTGGGGCCGCAACAAGCGGTGGGAGTACTGGAACGTGATGACGCCATCCCACATCATCGCGTTCACGGTGTCGTGCGTCGACTACATGTCGCTCCACGAGGTGTGGGTTCTCGATCGAGCGACCGGGCGCGACATCGGCACCACGGTGATCTCGCCCGGGAGCCGCAGTGCGACGCTGCCTGCTTCGATCGGCGCTGGGCCTGCGAGGGCGCGCACCCGTCGGATCACGATCGACGTCGACGAGAGCTTCGACGGCACCCGCCTGCGCGGGAGTGCTCCCCGCGTCTCATTCGACCTGCTCGCCGGCCGTCCTGCCGGGCATGAGGCGCTGGGGGTCGTCGTACCGTGGCGGCAGGGTGACGCCATCCCCCGGTTCCAGTACACGGTGAAAGACGTCGCCCGTCCGGCCAGTGGCACGGTGACGGTGGATGGCGTCGCACACGATGTTCCCGCCGGGAGCTGGGCGGTGCTCGACCACGGTCGCGGACGCTGGCCGTACCGGGTGCAGTGGAACTGGGCGGCCGCGAGCGGTGTCGTCGACGGACGCGTGATCGGACTGCAACTCGGCGCGAAGTGGACCGACGGTTCCGGGGCGACCGAGAACGCGGTATCCGTCGAGGGTCGGCTGTCGAAGATCAGCGAAGAACTCGTGTGGGACTACGACCCTGGACACTTCATGCGCCCGTGGCACGTGCACGGAGCGAGCGCCGATCTCACCTTCACGCCGTTCTACGACAAGCGCTCCCGCACCAATGCCGTGGTGATCGCCAGCTCCACGGACCAGCTGTTCGGCGTCTGGTCGGGCTGGGTGCTCGACGACACCGGAGCACGGGTGCGCGTGGACGGCATCGAGGGGTTCGCTGAAGAGGTGCTCAACCGCTGGTGACGCGCGCTTCTGCGGACTTCAGCGCGCGCTGCACGCCCTTCGCAGCGGAGCGACCGGCCCGATTCGCGCCGATCGTGCTCGCAGACGGCCCGTAGCCGACCAGCTGCACGCGAGGATCACGGACGGCGGTCGTTCCGCGTCCGTTCCGGTCGAGCTGGATGCCTCCGGCAGCGCTGCGCAGATGCAACGGCGCCAGATGACCGATCGCGGGCCGGAAGCCGGTCGCCCACAGGATCACGTCGACCCGCTCGAACCTGCCGTCGGACCAGCGCACACCGTCGGGTTCGATGCGCTCGAACAGCGGACGCCGGTCCGCGTAGGCACCCAGACGCTCCGCTTCCCGCTCCTGCGGGCGGAGCATGAGTCCCGTGACACTGACCACGCTCTGCGGAGGAAGCCCTGCGGCGACGCGCTGTTCGACGAGCGCGACCGCTGCGGCTCCCGCCTCCGGAGTGAAGTCGTCATCGCGCCAGACCGGCTCACGGCGGGTGACCCACAGCGTCTCGGTGATCGGGGCCAGCGCGCCGAGGAACTGCACGGCTGAGGCGCCACCGCCCACGACCAGCACCCGCTTGCCGATGAAATGCTCCGGTCCCGGATAGTCGACGGTGTGCAGCTGCTCTCCGACGAACGTCTCCATGCCGGGGAAATGCGGGAGGAACGGATGGGACCAGGTACCGGTCGCATTCACGATCGTGCGGGTCGCCCACTCCCCCTCCGCGGCTCGCACGACCAGGAGACCGTCGCGGTCCTCCACCCGATCCACGTGGACGGGGCGCAGCACGGGAAGTGCGTGCTTCTGCTCGTACGACGCGAAGTACGCCGGCACCGCCTCGTTGGCGCGCGCTCCGTCACGGGCGGGAGGTGTGTCTCCCGGCAGCTCCGCGACGCCGTGCACATCCCGCATCGTCAACGCATCCCACCGATGCTGCCACGCGCCACCCGGGCGCTCGTCCGCATCGAGGACCACATGCGGGATAGCGAGCCTGGACAGGTGGAACGACGCCGAGAGACCGGCCTGTCCTGCGCCGATCACGAGACTGTCGAGGATGCTCACGCCGGATCCAACACGCGACGCCGCGTGCTTGTTCCTCCGCGCCTTCTCAACCGCGTCCTCATCCGCCGTGACGCGCCCGGGATGCCCACGCCGATTGGTGCTCGCGTCGATTCGTGTAGTACTCTTTTCAAGTTGCTCCGGCTGGTTCGGAACAGCGTCTGGGCCTGTGGCGCAGCTGGTAGCGCACCTGCATGGCATGCAGGGGGTCAGGGGTTCGAGTCCCCTCAGGTCCACAGAAAAAGCCCCCGGTTCTCCGGGGGCTTTCTTCGTCTCGCGGGACGGTGCGACGGGATTGACGCGACAGGAGGCCCGATGACGGAGACACCTCTCGCCTATGCCGACCGGGTGCGTGCGGATCGCGGCTATCTGACGGTGAGCGAGCTCATCGCGGACGTCGGGAACGTCTTCCTCGACCCGTGCTCCACGCTGGTGTCCACTCACGCACGAATGGGTTCGGGGAACGTCTTCTTCCCGAACGTCCGGTTGGACGCCGACCCGGAGTCGCTTCGCATCGGTGACCGCAACCACTTCTTCGAGGGCACCAGGATCGCAGCCGGCGGCGGCGGACGTATCGACATCGGCGACGACAACGAGTTCGCCCGCATGCGGTGACGGTGCTCGCCGATCGCCCCGACTCGACGATCGCCGTCAGAAGCCTGGTCCGTCTTCGCGGAAGGATCGACCTCTCCGGCGCGTCCGTTCTGGAAGACGGCTCCCAGATCCTCGGCGATGTCAGCGCGATCAGCGTCGAGCTCGGCGGTGGAAGCAGCTACCGGGACGCCGACCCCGATCGGCGTGGCGCCGTTCTCAAGGGCCGAGGGCGCGCCGCTCGGATCGTGCTGCGTCGCGGACAGGTCATCAACGGCGACGGCGACTTCGCTGCGGCCGCTGTCGAGTGCCAGTCGGTCTACCACCCCCGGCCCGACCGCTCGATCGACGCAGAGCGCTGAGGCGCCTAGCGCGCGCCTTCCCGACCGTCAACCCGATTCAGCGTCGTCGACGCGCGCCCTACCGTGAAGGCATCTCCACGAAAGGACGCGACCATGTCGAACCCCATCATTCCTCCCGTGCCTCCGATCCGCCCCGATGACGACGCCGCCGTCGGTGTACCGACACGGGACGTCGACGGCGAGCGTGTGCTCGATCCCGACGTCGACGATGCACTCGTCGACAGCGCCGAGGCCGACCGTGTCGCCGCAGGAGCGGACGACGACGACGCCCACGACGACTGAGCATTCAGAGGCGTCCAGCCTGGACCCCGTCGTCGCCCACCGCTCCGCCTAGACTTGCCTCATGGCACCGGTGGCGGCGACGTGGTCAGGAAGAGGCTCATCGAGCGTCTTCCGCGGCGTGCTGTCCGCCGTGCTCCTCGTAGCCGCGATCATCCTCGGGCTCCTCGGGATGCACACCCTGAATCTGCACGGCACGCCAGCCGCCGATGCACCGGCAGCAGTCGCGATGTCGGTGAGCGACACCGCCACGACGCCCGCTCACCATGTGGCCGCTCGGCACGGCGCGGCGCAGGCTCACCCATCCGGGAACTCGACGAACGCCGGCGACATGTCCTGTGCGGGTTGCGGCAGTGACGACCACGCCGGCATGGCGATGATGTGCGTGCTCGCTCTGCTGCTCGCACTCGTGCTGGTCATCGCTCCCGCTGTGCTCCGCGCCTGGGCGACCACCGTCTTCCGGTCCTCTCCGACCGCGGCTCTCACCTCACGTCTGCTCCCCCGCACCCCCTCGCTTCACGTTCTCTGCATCAGTCGCACCTGAGCGGCCGTCGAGCCCGCACCCCTGGCGCCCGGCTCCACACCACTCACCTTGCGCGCCGTCATCGGCGTGCGCGCGACGACTATGCGTATTGGAGAACACCATGAAGAAGATTCGTGCTGCGGCCACGACCGCACTCGCCCTGTCCACGGTCCTGCTGCTGTCCGGCTGCGCGATCGACGGCACTGACGGCTCGATGCCGGGGATGGACCACGGCTCGTCGTCGGCACCCGCCGGTGTCGACGAGGCGGACATCATGTTCACCTCGATGATGATCGTCCACCACCAGCAGGCCATCGAGATGAGCGACATCGTGCTCGCGACACCCGGGGTCGACCCGGCCGTCACCGCTCTCGCCCAGCGGATCAAGACCGCTCAGGGACCGGAGATCCAACAGCTCGAAGGCTGGCTCGACGAGTGGGGCGTCGGCTCCGACGATCGCGACGCGGGTGCGATGGATCACGGGGACGGGATGATGAGCGACGACGACCTCACGGCCCTCCGCGCGGCCGACGGCGCCGAGGCCTCCCGACTGTTCCTCGAGCAGATGATCGCGCACCATGAGGGAGCCGTCGAGATGGCGCAGACCCAGGTCGACGAAGGAAGCGACCCGGAAGCGGTCGAGCTCGCCCAGACGATCATCGACGCGCAGACGGAGGAGATCCAGGAGATGAAGGACCTCCTCTCCTCTCTCTGACCCACCCCCGGGCCGGTGTCGGCGCCGCGCAGTGCGGCACCGGCCCTCCTCCGCACGAAGGAACCACGCCATGAACCACCCCACCACGCCCGTCGTCATCCACCCGCTCCGGCGGCGTCGGCTGTCCGTCGCGCTCGCCGCACTCGCTGTGACCGGTATCGCGCTGACCGGATGCTCGGCCGGCTTGCAGACAACGCCCTCGCAGACCTCACCCTCGCAATCGACCTCCACGCCATCGACGGACGCCGGCCCGGAGGCATCGGCACAAGAGCTGCTCGCCGTCCACGATCTGGCGGGTCTCGACGTCCGCGAGGTGATCGCACGGCTCGAGGCGACAGCCATCGTGGACCGCCCCGATGACCTCATCGCCTCGGTACAGCCCGACACGCTCGTGGTTCGAGACGCCAGGGGCAGGGAGGGCAGACTTCCCCTGCCCGACGACGCCGTCTACGTCTCGATCGCGCCGTTCCGCGATCAGACCCACGAGTGCCACTTCCACAGTCTCACGACGTGCGTGGGCGAGCTCGCCGACACGGAGGTCCGAGTCACCCTGACGACCGACGACGGGAGCCTGGTCGTCGACGAGACCCGACGAACCCAGGACAACGGCTTCGTCGGCGTATGGGTGCCCCGCGGCCTCGAGACGACGCTGACCGTCGCGAGCCAGGGACGGATCGGCTCCGTGCCACTGTCGACGACCTCTCCCGACGACCGCACCTGCATCACGGATCTCCAGCTGCGGTGAGCCGATCGACGACGCGCTGAACTCGTCCTGCCGCCGCGTGGCATGAAGAAGCGCACCTCTCCGTGTACGGAGGGGTGCGCTTCTGCTGTCGCCGTACCGCCTTCTAGGTCGCGAGCAGCGGCGGCACGTGCGAGATCGAGATCGGGCGCGTGGCCCTGCTCGACCCACGCATCCTCTCGACGTCCTCCAGCACTTCGAAGGCCGTGCCGTATCGGGACGCGAGTGGAAGGTCGCGAAGCCACGTGACCTCGACCTCGGTCTCAGCCAGTTCGTACACGCACGCCACCACGTGGCGCGGATCGTTCGGCGAGTAACGGAGGTCGTTGATCACCCACTCCGACGCCGTGATGCGATTCAGTATGAAACGTGGATCCGGAAGTTCAGACATGTGCGGGCCCTCCAGGACTCTCTCTTCTTCAAAGAGTGCGCCACGGATCGGCTCGCGCAAAGCCCCTTGACACTGCACGCGAAGGATGCCGCCGCGGAATCAGGAGGCGTTCTCGGCGGCCTCGGCCGAAGCGACCTGCGCGCGCCACCAGGGAGTCTCGATGAATCCTCGCTTCATGAACACCAGTTCCATGGCCGCGTTCCATCCTCTGACTCCTTTGAGGTGCGCGATGGTCCCGGTGAGGAAGTCGTGGAGCGTCTCGGTGCTCGGCAGGATGATCTCGCAGTAGAGCGAGTTCTCCTCGAGCGCCGCGGCCAGGAAGCGCACCGACACGTGCTGGGCGAGAGTGCGTGCCACCGAAGCGATCCGAGAGGGCTCCACCCGAAGGATGAGAAGTGTCTCCGCGCTCATGCCGAGTGCGGACGCCGGAACCATGGTCACGGTGGTCAAGCACCCGCCGTTGCGCATGCGTTCATAGCGACGACGGACGCTGCTCTCGTTCATGTCCAGTTTGTCGCCGATCGACTGGAAGGAGGCACGACCGTTGTGTCGAAGTTCCTCGACGATCGCGCGGTCCGCGTCATCGAAGTGTGTGGGATCGCAGGTGTTCGGCGCGGGCATGTACGACTGCGGGTCGCTCGCGGCTTCGGCGTGCGCGTCGTAGAGCTGCCTCCCCCAGTCGAAACTCACCTTGTAGGTGTGCACGACCAGGTCGCTGCGCCAACGCTCGACACCCGATATCGCCTGCAGATCCGTGAGGACGTGCGCGTACGTGGCGGAATCCCCCGGGATGACGACCTCGGCGAACACGTCGAACTTGCCGGTGACCAGCGTCACGAATCGGACGTAGGGCGAACCGATCAGAGCCTGCGCGACGCTCAGCTGTGACCCGGGCGTGCAGTTGATCCGGACGAAGAAGGTCTCGACATGGCCTTCGCTGCCCAGCGTCGGAACGATCCCGACCCGCACCAGCCCCTCAGCGAGCAGCTGCTGTCCGCGTCGGGTGACCGTGGAGACGGAGGCTCCGGCGAATTCGGCGATCGACGTCCAACTCGCCCGGCCGTCCTGCTGTAACGCGACGACGATCCGTCGGTCGAGGTCGCTCACTTCCCTCGTGAGATCGACGCGGCTCATCGGGTCGGCGGGTACACCCGGCGCAGGAACGTGCGCACGGTCTTCGTCCACGCCTCTGCCTCCTCGATCTGCGGGGAGTGCCCCGACTTCTCGAACACCACCATCTCGGAGTCCGGGATGAGATCGGCGATCGTCTGGCTACACGATACTGGCGTGATCCAGTCCGTCCGGCCCACGGTGATGAGTGTCGGCACACCGATCTCGGGCAGACGCGGTTTGAGGTCGTAGTTCGGAAGATTCACCGAGAAGGCGTAGTTGTGCGCGCGATAGCGGTACGGCGTCGCCTGTACCTTGCGCTCGGTCGCTTCCGGGTCGTACACGAAGTCGTACAAGGGCAGGATCTCGCGCCAGCAGTCCTTCAGGTCCTCGTCGTCGTATACCTGTCCCACGTCGATGCGGTCGAACTTCTCCATGTCGATCGTGACACGGTCCGAGGCGAGGGCGTTCTCACGCGCCAAGTGGGCGTTGGAGTTGTCCGGAGAGGTGTCACGCAGCACGATAGCCTGCACGCGCTCCGGGTATCGCAGGGCGTACTCCATGGCCATGAAACCGCCGTACGAGCCGCCGGCGATCACGATCTTCTCCACGCCGATCCACTCCCGCAGACCGTCGATGTCCGCCGCCCACTGCTCGTGACTGTAGGTACCGAGGCCCTCGCTCGCTCCGCTGCCGCGCGCATCGAACACCACGACGCGGTACTCGTCGGCGAGACGACCGAAACTGGCTCGCGGTTCGGCGCGGGATCCGAGGCCGGGGGCTCCGTGATGGGTGATGATGACTGGAGCGCCCTCGGGACCGAGGACCTCGACAGCCAGGTGGTTCCCGTTGATCTCGACCCATTCGTGGTCACTGGTGGCTGCGGCGAACTCCGGGGATACCGGCGGCGTGGATGTCATGTTCTCTGCTTCTCTCGGATTCCGTGGGTCAGAGCGCGATCGTGCACTCGTCGAGGCTGCGCGGGAAGGTGGTCAGGGGTTCGGCGCCGGTGGCGGTCACGAGCATGCTGTCGCTGATCCGGTAGCCCGCGTGCCCCGGCACATAGATACCGGGTTCGTTCGAGACGACCATTCCCGCCTCGAGCTGCGTGGCGTCTCCGTCTTCCAGCCATGGCGCCTCGTGCATGCCCAGACCGATGCCGTGCCCCTGCCGGTGCCGGATGTACTCTCCGAGTCCGGCGTCGCGGATCACATCGAGGCACAGGCGGTTGGCCTCACGGCACTCGAGCCCCGCGCGGATGGTCTCGCGACCGAGCAGCTGTGCCGCGTGGATCGTGTCGTGGTACCGCCGCTGCTGCGCGGTGGGCTCGCCCAGCACGAAGGTGCGCTCCCCCTCGATGAACCGACCGCCGACCGCGCACCCCAGAGAGAGCATGAAAGTGTCACCGGCCTTGAGACGGTTCACCGAGGGGAGCCCGTGCGGGAAGGCGGAGTTCGGCCCTGAATAGACCAGCCCCCCGGCCAGCAATGAGGCGACGACGACGTTGCGGTGCTCGGCGTACATGATGCCGGTCCCGGTCGCGGTGACATGTCGCTCGAGCTCGGCCTCGGTCGGAAGTTCTCCCCCGGCCGCGACCGCCGCCTGCGCCAGCTGCACGCCGGCGTCGAGCATCCGGTCGGTGACCCGGGCCGCTTCACGGTGCAGCTCCACCTCCTCGGGGAACTTCACGTAGCGGGCGCGGGTGAGCAGCCCCGAGGCGACGAGATCGGCATCGGGCATAGCCTCCCTCGCCGCAGACAGGCGGGCGTATGGCATCGAGGCTGCGAACCCGACCCGGCCGCGAGGCGAGACCGCACGGGCGAGCACCTCGAAGGGAGCGACGACACCGGGATACTCGAAGAACGCGACCAGATCCGCGCGCGAAGACTGCGATTCGGCGTACTCGCGTTCCAGCTCGGGCAGCAGCATGACCGCGCGGCCTCCCGCCTCGAGCCAGATCGCCACCGGACGCTCGGACGGGTGGTGGAAGAAACCGGTGAGGTACGCGATGTCCTCGGGGTGATCGGTGAGGAAGGCATCGAACCCCTCTTCGGCCATCCACTCGCGCACCCTGGTCTGTACCCGGTCGAAGAACTCAGGCGGGAGACGCTGGTCGAACTCGGTCATCACGGACTCCTATCGGGCGAGGTGGCGCGGGTTCCGCGCGTCGTTGTAGGCGATCGAGAGCAACGTCGCGGAGAGCACCAGGATGAGGATCGCGATCGAGGGGAAGAGCGTCAGCCACCAGGCACTGACCATCGCTCCGGCCTGCTGCGCCTCGTAGAGGATGCGCCCCCAGGACCAGGTCGTCGGGTCGCCGAGACCGAGGAAGGCCAGTCCCGCGGCCGAGAGCACAGCCCGTGAGGCCGTCACCACCACCGAGACGACGACCACCGGGGTCACGGCGGGCAGCACGTGCTTGGTGATGATCCACACCGGAGACGTGGTCATCAGCCTCGACGCGTCGACGTAGGGCAGACCGACCACCGTGAGCGCCTGAGAACGCACAAGGCGGGTGACCTCCGGCCAGGAGAACGCGGCGACCACGAAGATGATGGTCGACGTGCTAGGCCCCACCAGCGCGGCGATCAGGATCATGAGCGGCAGCACGGGGAGGGAGAGCGTCATGTCGACGATCACGCTGATGAAGCTGTCGAGCTTGCGGAAGTAGGCTCCGAGGACCGCGATGATCGTGCCGAAGACGATCGCGATCAGCGAGGCCGCCACGGCCACCAGCACACTCTGCTGCGTGCCCCAGATCACCTCGGAGAACACGTCCCGCCCGAGAGCATCGGTGCCGAACCAGTGGTCACCGCTCGGCGGACGCAGCACGTCGGGTCCGTAGCTGGCCGGATACGGAGCGATCAGCGGCGCGGCGAGAGCCACGATCACGAGCAGGATCAGCAGTCCGAGGGAGATCATGCCGAGCGGGTCACGGCGGAACGCACGCCACGTGTGGGCGCTCGCCCGCTCGCTGCCTGCAGCGGTCGGCTCGCTCGGGGTCAGTGCCTCTGCGGAGGGCATAGGAGCGGTCATGAGGTCTTCACTCTCGGGTCCAGGTAGCCGTAGATGATGTCGGTGATCGTGTTCGCCACGACCACCGTGACGGCGAGCATGAGGAACGCGCCCTGCAGGACGGGGAAGTCGAGCTGGGTGACTGCTTCGTAGATGCCACGGCCGATGCCGGGGTAGGCGAACACCGTCTCCGTGAGCACGGCGCCGCCGACCAGGAAGCCGAGCTGCAGTCCGATCAGGGTGGTGGTCGGGAGCAGGGCGTTGCGCAACGCATGCTTCCAGAGGATGCGGCTGCCGCGGATGCCGTTCGCCTTGGCGAGGAGGATGTAGTCCTCGCCCAGCGTCTCGATCAACGTCGATCGCATCGTCAGGACGTAGGAGCCCACCTGGATCAGCATGAGCGACACCGCGGGCAGGACGAGGTGCTGCGCGACGCTCAGATACCACTCGAAGCCGTAGGTGTTGTTGGTGTAGGCCCCACCGATCGGGAACCACCCCAGATTCAGACCGAACACGAACAGCAGCAGGATCGCGACGCTCGGCACGAACAGCGACTGCCCGGTGACTCCGAGCACCTGCACCGCCCGATCGACGAACCGCCCCTTGTGGGAGGCAGCGGCCACACCGAGCGGTACTCCGATGAGGATCGTGAGCACCAGCGCCGTGATGGTCAGCAGGAGCGTCCACGGCAGCCGCTGCAGCAGGACGTCCGTGACCGGGATCGACTGCGTGAAAGAGATGCCGAGGTTCCCCTGTAGCAGCTGCCACATGTAGAGCCCGTACTGCACGATCAGGGGCTGATCCAGGCCATACTGCTCGAGGATGGTCGCCCGGATGTCGTCCGTCATGTTCGGACTCGCCAGCGCCAGCGCCGGGTCGCCGGGAAGCAGACGCAGCAGCAGGAACGTCACGGTCACGGCGAACCAGATCGTGAGCAGACCGCGACCGGCGCGACGGAGAATGAACGATGCTCGGGACACCCGGGCGACCTTCCTCGAGGTTTCGGTGGTTGTTACTCGACCGGGTGCGCGCTCGCGAGCGAGAGCGGGTTCACGATCGAGAGCAGCTCGCTCGGCTTCGCGATGAAGCCGGCCCACTCGTCGCTGGCTGCGAAGAACAGGTTCTGCGTGTACATGATGTTGTCGTAGACCTGCTCATGGACGATCTTGTTCGCGTTGCGCATGATCGAGATCTTCTCGTCCTGGTCGAAGGTGACCATTCCCTCCTCGATCAGGGCGTTGAGGTCGGGATCGTCCACGTGCGTGTAGTTGATCGCCCCGCCGGGGAGATACGACAGCGAGAAGTTCGTCACCGGGTCGTCCATGATGGCGAAGTTGCCCGCATAGATGTCGTAGTCGCCCTCGCTTGTCATGGAGAGGTAGGTGTTGCGCTCGGTACCCTGCAGCTCGATCGTGATGCCGGCTTCTGCCGCGCTGTCCTTCACCATCTGGGCCCACTGGCTGGTGACGCTGTCCTGCAGCGAGTAGATCAGCCGGAACGAGACCGGGAACTTCCCGCTCGCGTCCGCCGCGTAGCCGGCCTCCTCCATGAGGGAGCGCGACTTCTCGGGGTCGAACTCGTACTCCTTGACCGACTTGTCGTAGTACTTCGCGAGCACCGGCATCAGCGCACTGGAGCCCGTCGAGACGGCCTGCCCTTGCAGCACGACGGTGCGGATCGCGTCGTAGTCGACGGCATGGGCGAGTGCCTGACGGACCTCGGTCTTCGCGAGGTCCGGCCTGTCCATGTTGTAGACCAGGTGGGCGTAGCCGAGTCCCGGAGCCTCGATGACCTGCAGACCGTCGGTCTTGCCGAGCTGCTCGACCTGTGCCGGCGGCAGCGCGTTCGCGATCACATCGATCTCGCCGCTCTGCAGTGCCAGGATCTCGGTGTTCACGTCCGGATACACGCGATACACGACCTCGGCGGGTCCGGGGACGCCGCCCTTGACGAGCGGGTAGTCCTCGACGCGCTTCAGCGTGTAGTGCTGACCCACCTGGAAGTCGCTCATGATGAACGGGCCCATGCCCACCCATCCCCCGTCGCTGCCGTCGTTCGCGAACTCGGCGATCGATCCCTTCGGCTCGAAGACGTGCTGCGGGACGACGACGCCCCAGAACCCGATCTCCTCGACGATGGACGAGTCGGGCTGGGTGAGGGTGAGCTCGACACGGGTGTCCGACACGGCTGTCGCGGTGTCGAGGTTGCCGAGCTGTCCGTAGAACGTGCCGGGGGCCTGATCGCGCTTGACCGCGTTCAGGGTCCACGCCACGTCTTCGGCGGTGAGGGGCTCACCGTCGCTCCAGGTGAGGTCGTCACGGATCTCGTAGAAGCCCGTGGTGTCATCCACGTAGCCCCAATCCGTGGCCACGTGGGCTTCCTTGCTGCCGTCGTCGCTGATGCTCAGCAGGTGCGGGTACATCAGGTTCGTGATCCACGAATCCGTCCTGCTGTTGCCGAGCACCGGGTTGAAGTTCACGACATCCGTCGTCGTGCCGATGCTGATCGTCTCGTCGCTCGGACCGGTGGAGCCGGAGGACTCCCCCGGTTCCGGCGCGGACGGGGCGCACGCGGCGAGACCGACGGCGAGAGCCGCGGCCGCACCGAGGGCGAGGAACTTGCTGTACTTCATCAGACCCAGACCTCCTCGAGTACGCGCATGGTGTTCCCTCCGACGACGGCGCGAATCTCGTCGTCGGAGTAGTCGTGCTTCACGAGCCAGCCGATGATGTTGTAGAAGGCTTCGGCCGGGTTCTCGATGCCGTCGACGTACGGCTGCTTCTCGTAGTCGACGTTGGCGTGCGCCTGCCCCAGCGACAGGTTCGACGAGAACGCGTCGTGCAGGCCGACGTGGTCCCCGAACAGCGTGTCCGGTCCGAAGCTCACATGCTCCAGGCCCACCAGGTCGACGCAGTACTGGAAGTGATCCATCACCGACTCCAGCGAGTGCTTCGGGTGCTGGGGCGAGATGGTGGTGTGCGGAGCCGCCTCGATGCCGATCACACCGCCGCGCTTGGCGCACTCGATGATCGTCTCGTCGGTCTTCATGCGGTTGGTCGGCCACAGCCCACGAGCACCGGCGTGCGTGATGAACACCGGCTTCGTCGAGTGGGCGATCACATCGAGGCACGTCTGGTCCCCGGAGTGGGAGATGTCGATCGCGATGCCGAGCTTGTTCATCCGCTCGACCGCGCGCTCGCCGAAGTACGTCAGTCCGCCGTCGCCCCGCTCCTTCAGTCCGCCTCCGAGCATGTTGGCCTCGGAGTAGGCGATGCCCATCTGACGCACGCCGAAGCCGTACAGCACGTCGAGGCGGTCGACCTCGTTCTCGATCATGGTCGAGGCCTCGAGCGCGAAGATGTGCGCGACTCGGCCGGTCTCCGCCGCGTGGCGGATGTCCTTGATCGACTCGGCCTTGATCACGAAGTCCTGGTGCGCGAGGTCGGCCATGCGAACACCGAGGTCGAACAGCACGTCCTGGTACTTCCACCCGGCGTCGCTCGAGATGCAGCAGGTGCCGTCCATGCCGTTGTCGAACACGGCCGTGAGTCCGGAACGGGCGAGACCCTGGTAGCCGGTGGGTTCGCGACCCTGGCGGATGTGGTCGCGCAGCTCGCCCATGTCCTCGGGGAAGACCTGCACGTGCTCGTGCAGGGAGATCACGGTCTCCTCGCGGAGCAGGCGCTCGGTGCGTTCGCGCTGCGCATCGCTCAGGCCGAGATCGTAAGCCGGGACGCGGCCGATCTGCTTGGCGTAGCGGAATTCGCGGTAGTCCTTGCCGGCTTCCAGATAGTCGTACGCGGTGTAGCCGGTGTACCGGCCAGCTTGTTCGAGCACGGATGCGCTCCTTCGTTTCGATGATGCGGGTGTCCCACTCGGTCACCAAGCGGGAGTTTCCTCGAATCTGGAGGATTTCGGCACAGATGTCAACTGCTGTGATTATTTCCAGACGAAATGTTTCCTGTTCGAAACAATTCAGAGGCTGGAAGCTGGCATGATGGCACCCATGGAGAACGCACCCGCCCCCCGGAACACCGTCGTCCTGGACGTCAAGGGACTCACCGTCACCCTCACCGGCGGAGGCCGGCGCAACCGCGTGGTCGATGGCATCGACATCACCGTGCGCCGGGGCGAGGTCTTCGCACTGCTGGGCGAGTCCGGATCAGGAAAGTCCATGACCGCGCGCGCGATCATGGGCCTCATCGACAACGGGGATGTGGAGGCGGACACCCTGACGCTCAGCGGGACCGATCTCCTCTCCCTCTCCGCCGAACAGCACAGGCGCCTGCGGGGTGTGCACGTCAGCCTGGTCATGCAGGACGCCCTTTCCGCGTTGAATCCGGTTCTCAGCATCGGCGATCAGATCATCGATCTGATCCGTGCTCACCGCAGCATCGGCCGGAGCGCAGCCCAGGCGCGTGCGGTCGAGCTGCTGGCCCTCGTCGGTATCCCCACCCCCGACAAGCGCGTGCACGATTACCCGCACCAGTTCTCCGGCGGCCAGCGCCAGCGCATCCTGATCGCCATGGCGATCGCGCTGGACCCTGATCTCATCATCGCGGATGAGCCGACGACCGCGCTCGATGTGACGGTGCAGGCCCAGATCCTCGATCTGCTGCTCTCCCTGCGTGATCGACTCGGAATGGGGATCCTGCTCATCACGCACGACCTCGGTGTCGTGATGGAGGTCGCGGATCAGGTCGCCGTCATGCGCACGGGTCGCATCGTCGAAACGGGATCCGCCGACGTCGTGCTCACCGAGCCGCAGCATTCGTACACGGTGCAGCTGCTCAACTCGATGCCGCGAGATGTGAGCCCGGCGGCGCAGGATACCGACACCCCGCCGATCCTGGAAGGACGCGGCCTCGAGCGCACCTTCCGTTCGGGAAGCGGGCGCCGTGCGCACCGGGTCGCCGCCGTAGCCGACGTCGACCTCGACCTCCGCCAGGGCGAGATCCTGGCGATCGTCGGCGAGTCCGGAAGCGGCAAGTCGACTCTGGCGCGGATGCTGGTCGGGCTCGACTCCCCCGATGCGGGAACCCTGCGCTACCGCGACCAGGATGTGACGAGAGGGCGGCTCCGCGATCGGAAGATCCTGCGGCGTGGGGTGCAGATGGTGTTCCAGGACCCCTACATGTCACTCAACCCTCGGATGACCGTGCAGCAGATCATCGCTGAACCCCTCGCCGCGACGCACTCGGGAACGCCGTCGAGCAGGCGCGAGCGCGTCGCCGAGCTGCTGGAACTCGTCGGTCTCACCGCCGAGATGGGTTCGCGCTTCCCGCACCAGTTCTCCGGCGGACAGCGTCAGCGCATCGGCATCGCTCGGGCACTCGCACTCGACCCGGACGTCCTGGTGTGCGACGAACCCGTCTCGGCGCTGGATGTGTCGATCCGCGCGCAGATCATCGACCTCCTGTGTGAGCTGCGGGAGCGGCTGGGCATGTCGATCGTCTTCATCGCGCACGATCTCTCCCTCGTGCGGCACATCGCCGACCGCGTCGCGGTCATGTACCTGGGCGAGATGGTCGAGATCGGTGAGACCGAAGACGTCTACCTTCGCGCACAGCACCCCTACACCCGGTCGTTGCTCTCGGCCATTCCTCCCCAGACACGCGCCGACCGGGGCATGCTCGCGCGCCGCACGCGAATGAGCGCATGAGCGCGCATGAGCGCGGAATCAGCGCCCCGGTCGCACCGTGAGGTCGGTGATCGCCGCATCGCGAGGAAGATCGAGGGCCGTCAGGATGGTCGTGACGACGGCGTCAGGTGTGATGAACCGCTCGGCGTCGTAGTCCTGGCCCTCCTGCTGGTGCACGCGCTCCTGCATGGGGGTGGCTGTGCGCCCGGGGTAGATCGACGTCACCCGCACTCCGCGCGCGGACTCCTCGGCGCGCAGCGCATCGGCAAGCGCGCGGAGACCGTGCTTCGACGCGGCATACGCCGACCACCCGGCGTTCGCGCGGAGGCCCGCTCCCGAGTTGACGAACACGATCTGCCCCTGCGACACGCGCAGGACGGGCAGGAGCAGGCGCGTGAGCTCGGCAGGGGCGATGAGATTCACGGCGAGCTGCTGCTCCCACAGTGCGGGAGCGAGATCAGCCACATCGCCGAGGTCGACGACGCCGGCGGCGTGGACGAGCGCGTCGATCCGGTCGGGCAGCTGCTGCTTAGACAGCGCCCACGACAGTCGCCCCGGCTGTGAGAGGTCTCCGACGAGGACGGAAGCTCCGGGAAGCGTCTCCGCGATCTGTCTGGCACGCCCGGCATCGCGGGCAAGCGCAACGACGTCATCGCCGCGATCCAGCAGCCGGCGGGCGAGGGCGGACCCGATGCCGGAACCCGCACCGGTGACGAGGTGCGTGGACACGTCAGCTCTGGTCGGTGGCGGCAGGCACTGCCACGTCGATCGGAACGACGGGGCAGTCCTTCCACAGACGCTCCAGCCCGTAGTACACGCGCTCCTCCTGGTGGAACACGTGCACGATCAGGTCGCCGAAATCGAGCAGCACCCAGCGAGCTTCCGCCCGGCCCTCTCGGCGGACGCGCTTGTGTCCGGACTCGATCAGGCGGTCTTCGATCTCGTCGGCGATCGCGGCGACGTTGCGCTCGCTGTTTCCGGTGACGAGCAGGAAGATGTCGACGAGCGGAAGCGGCTCGGAGACGTTCAGTGCGACGAGATCCTCGCCGCCCTTGTCGACGGCGGCTTGTGCTGCGAGGCGCAGCATCTCTTCGGCGGTTTCAGGTGATTGCATCAGAACACATTCGTGGTGATGGCGATGATGACGACGACACCGACAGCGAGGGCGAGCCCTCCGGCGACGATCGCCAGCGTGATCATCAGCCGGTTGCCCTTTTCAGGCGCCGGCGGACGGATCACCTCGCCGGCGGGCTTGATGGTGCTGACCGCCGAGCTGGCGGCGATCGGCGTAGGCGACGACGCGGGGGGAAGCTCGCCGTCGATGAGAACGGCGTCGACATCCTTGCCGTCGGTGGTTCCGAGTGCGTGGCCCTGCGAACCCATGCCCTGCGGCAGTTCGTACGACCCCGTCACGAGGATCTCGCCGGTCGATGCGACGGGACCGGAGAGCGATCCCTCTCCGGCAGAGGGTGTGAAGATCAGCGCATTCGGCGCGGAGTGCTGGGAGCCCGTCGAGTCGCCGACCGTGAGCAGTTCGTCGAAGGACGGACGGAACGGCGCATGCGGGTCGGGAGCGTCTGCGAGCAGCCCCTCGCCGAAAGCGGAGTTGACGGTCGGACGCTCATCGCCGAGGGCCTCATCCCCGGCATCGTCGACATCGGCGAGGACGTCGTCGGGATCCTGCTCGCCGGCGTCCTCCGCCTCGGCGGGAAGCCCGAGGGCCGCAGCCACGTCGTCCTCATCACCGGTCGACGCCGCTGTGGTCTCCAGCGGGACTTCGCCCACTGCGTCTGCGGCGACCGATGCCCGGACCGGCTCTACGGCGACGTCGTCGTCATCATCATCATCATCGGCATCGCCGGGCTCTTCGTTGCGGGCGAAGTCAGGGACACCCGACACGATCTCCGCGGGCGCGACAGCGGCGTCGGCGGGGCTCGCCTCGGCGGACTGCTCTGCCTCCCGGTCGCCGGCAGCAGCGACGCCGTCTTCCGAGGCCTCGTCCGGTGTGACCACGGGCACGGAGGCCGTGCGGACCTTCTCGAGCTCGCGCACCTGACGACGCGTGAGCGGTGCGTCACCGTTCGCGGCGTCGACGACCGGTGCCGGCGCGACCTCCACGGGGTCGGCAGCCCGAGGCAGCGGCGGCGCGGGGGGCGCGGCTTCCGCCGCGGCGGCGGCCTCCTCGCTGGTGATGACGGGGGTCGAACCCGTCAGACGGATCTCCCGCAGCTGCTTGCGCGTCAGCGGACCCTGCTCCTGGCGATCCGATGTACTCATGCCTTGCTCCGATACAGATGATGCTTCGCTATGTACTGAACGACCCCATCAGGGACCAGATACCAGACCGGCTGATCGTCGCGAACGCGTTCACGGCAGTCCGTCGACGAGATCGACAGCGCCGGCACTTCCAGTTGACTGACGTTGTCGCTCGGGAGGCCGTCGGTGCTCAGGACATGTCCCGGGCGCGAGACCGCGACGAAGTGGGCCAACTCCCACAACTCATCATGGTCCCTCCAACTGAGAATTTGCGCTACGGCGTCGGCTCCGGTGATGAAGAAGAGGTCCGCATCCGGACGATCGCGCTTCAGATCGCGCAGCGTGTCGATCGTGTAGGTGGGCCCCTCACGGTCGATGTCGACCCGGCTCACCGTGAACTGCGGGTTCGACGCGGTGGCGATCACCGTCATCAGGTAGCGATGCTCGCTCGGAGAGACGCCCGACTTCTGCCACGGGTGGCCGGTCGGAACGAACACCACCTCGTCGAGGCCGAAGGAGTTCGCCACCTCGCTGGCTGCGACCAGGTGGCCATGATGGATGGGGTCGAACGTGCCACCCATCACACCTATGCGCGGGGGGCGCGTGGTCGCAGCGTCGTTCATGGGGGCCTAGTGGCCGTGTCCCGCCTCGTGGCCGTCCTTGCCGTGCTGTGCGGCCCAGGCCTCGGCCTTGGCCGAGTGGCGGTTGGCGACGTTCTTGTACGAGAAGGTCACCAGCCCGAGGAAGGCGAACACGACCGCAGCGATGGCTCCGAAGATCACCGTTTCGAGCGCGACGTTGCCGTGGTGCTCGGTTTCGGCAGCGGCCATCGCGATCTGTGCGACGAGGTTCATCCTGACTCCGTTTCGTGGCGTGCTGTTCGGGATCCTGTGAGGTACAGCGTCCCCCAGTCTAGCCCTCAGCCGCGGGTCTGCCCCGACCCACGCGCCAGCCATTTCGTGCTGGTCAGCTCTGCCACGCCCATCGGTCCTCGCGCGTGCAGCTTCTGGGTAGAGATGCCGACCTCCGCGCCGAAGCCGAACTCGCCGCCGTCCGTGAAGCGGGTCGACGTGTTCACCATCACGACGGCGGAATCCACCTCGGCCAGGAAGCGCTCCGCATTGCGCGTATCGGTGGTGATGATCGACTCCGTGTGACCCGTGCTGTAGCGACGGATGTGGTCGAGCGCCTCATCCAGGGACTCGACGACCTTGATCGCGATGTCGAGGCTGAGGTACTCGGACTCCCAGTCCTCCTCGGTGGCGGGGATCACGTTCGACATGAGGCCGACGACCATGTCGTCGCCGTGGATCGCGACGCCCTCACTCTGCAGCGCGCTTGCCACCAGCGGGATCAGACGCGGTGCCGCCTGACGATGCACGAGCACGGTCTCCACCGCGTTGCACACGCTCGGCCGCTGCACCTTGGCGTTCACGACGATGTCGCTCGCCCAGTCGTCCGGGGCGGTCTCATCCAGGAAGATGTGGACGTTGCCTGCCCCTGTCTCGATGACGGGCACCGTCGATTCGGTGACGACGGTCTCGATGAGGCCGGCACTCCCCCGCGGCACCAGGACGTCGATGAACCCCCGCCCGTGCATGAGCGCCTTCGCGCCGTCCCGGCCGAAGTCGTCCACCGTCTGGATCGCCTCGGCTGTGAGCCCCGCGCCCTCCACCGCGCGCCGCATCACGTCGACGAGCACGGTGTTCGACTCACGAGCGGCACTCCCCCCACGCAGCACGACGGCGTTGCCCGACTGCAGCGCGAGAGCGGCGATGTCGACCGTCACGTTGGGTCGGGCCTCGTAGATCGCGCCGACCACTCCGAAAGGCACGCGCACCTGTTCGAGGGCGACACCGTTGGGCATCCGATGGCCGCCGACGACGCGTCCGACCGGGTCTCCGAGAGCGGCCACCTCGCGCACCGCGGCCGCCAGTGCCGCCACACGCTTCTCGTCGAGACGCAGCCGATCGATGAGCGACTCCCCGATGCCCTCGGCGCGTCCGCGGGCGATGTCACGACCGTTCGCCTCGATGATCTGCGCAGCGGAATCGCTCAGCGCCACAGCGATCGCTTCGAGCACTCGCGCCTTCTCATCGCTCGTGAGAGCAGCTGTGGCGCGAGAGGCCTCTTTGGCGCGCTCCAAGCGCACCTGCGGGGTCTGGTCGGTCATCCGCCCAGTTTATGAGGTGGCCGGCTCGAACCAGGTCCCTATTTCGGCGCCGGCCAGGGCCTGCGCCACGAGGTCGGCGCTGGTGACCAGCACACCGATGCCAGACGCCGCGGCGAGACGGGCGGCGGAGACCTTGGTCGCCGCTCCCCCGGTGCCCACGCTGTTGACGACGGTCGCCCCGAACTCCAGGCCGGTGAGATCGGCGTTCGGCGCGACCACGTCGATCGGCTCGGCTCCGGGATCGGTCGGAGGCTTCGTGTACAGCGACTCGATGTCGCTGAGCAGGATGAGGGCATCCGCTTCGATCAGCTGAGCGACCAGCGCACCGAGCCGGTCGTTGTCTCCGAAGCGGATCTCCTGTGTCGCGACCGTGTCGTTCTCGTTGACGATCGGCAGCGTGCGCAGGCCGAGCAGGCGCTCCATCGCGCGACGGGCGTTGGAACGCGACGTCGGGTTCTCGAGGTCACCGGTCGTCAGGAGCACCTGGCCGGCGACGATGTCGAACGGACGCAGAGACTCCTGATAGCGGTACATCAGGATGTTCTGGCCGACGGCCGCCGCGGCCTGCTGCGTCGCGAGGTCGGTCGGACGAGCATCCAGCCTCAGGAAGGGGATGCCGGAGGCGATGGCACCCGACGACACCAGCACGACCTCGATCCCCCGTTCGTGCGCCGCAGCCAGGGCCTCGACGATGACGGGGATCCGCCATGAGGAGTCCCCGCTGATCGAGGACGACCCGACCTTGACGACGATGCGGGACGCGGTGGCGAGATCCGCGCGGGTGTGTGCTGTCACTCGCCGTCCTCGCGGTACGCCGCGAGACGCTGCGTCTCCACCTCTGCGCGGGCTTCGGCCTTCGCGTCCATGCGCTCGTAGTACTGTTCACGGCGCTCGGAGGTGGTCCGGCGTGCGTTCGGAGCCAGACGCGGGTCGGTTCCGCGAGGCGCGGCCATCGCCTCGGCGGCGGACGTCATGGTGGGCTCCCAGTCGAACACGATGCTGTCGCCCTCGCCGATCACGACGGTCGACCCCTGCACGGCGCCGAGTCGGAACAACTCGTCCTCTACGCCGAGCTTCTCGAGCCGATCCGCGAGGTAGCCCACGGCCTCCTCGTTCTGGAAGTCGGTCTGCTGCACCCAGCGGACCGGCTTCTCGCCCAGGATGCGGTACACGTTGCCGTAGGTGCCGCCCTCGACCCGGATGGTGAAGTCCTTCTTGGAACCACGCGGGCGGATCACGACGCGCTCCGGCGGTGTCTCGAGCGCCGCTTCGGCGCGGGCCTTCTCGACCAGCTCACCCAGCGCGAAGGTGAGCGGGCGCAGCCCCTCGTGCGAAACGGTGGAGATCTCGAACACGCGGAACCCACGAGCTTCGAGATCGGGGCGGACGAGGTCGGCGAGGTCGCGCGCCTCCGGGACATCGATCTTGTTCAGCGCGATGAGCTGCGGGCGCTCCAGCAGCGGAGTCTGTCCCTCGGGGACCTCGTACGCGCCGAGCTCCGCGAGGATGACGTCGAGATCGGAGATGGGATCGCGCCCGGGCTCGAGAGTCGCGCAGTCGAGCACGTGCAGCAGTGCGGAGCAGCGCTCGACGTGGCGGAGGAACTCGAGACCGAGCCCACGGCCCTCGCTGGCGCCCTCGATGAGACCGGGAACGTCCGCGACGGTGTACCGGAAGTCGCCCTGCTGAACGACGCCGAGGTTCGGGTGCAGGGTCGTGAAGGGGTAGTCGGCGATCTTGGGCCGCGCGGCCGAGATCGCGCCGATCAGGCTCGACTTGCCGGCGGACGGATAACCGACGAGAGCGATATCGGCGACCGTCTTGAGCTCGAGGACCACGTCGCCCTCGTAGCCGGGCGTGCCGAGCAGGGCGAAGCCCGGTGCTTTGCGCTTGGGGGTGGCGAGAGCGGCGTTGCCGAGCCCACCCATCCCGCCCTTCGCGACGACGAATCGCTCGCCGGGGATGATCATGTCGATGAGGACTTCACCCGCGGTGTTCTTCACCACGGTGCCGACCGGCACGGGGAGTTCGAGCGTCTCACCGAGGAAGCCGGAACGATGATCGCCCATGCCGGGACCGCCGTTGCCGGAGGACCGGTGCGGCGAGTGATGGTACGACAGCAGCGTTCCGGTCTGCGGGTCCGCCACGAGGACGACGTCTCCGCCGTCGCCGCCGTTGCCTCCGTCGGGACCGCCCAGCGGCTTGAACTTCTCGCGGTGCACGGAAACGCAGCCGTTGCCGCCCTTACCCGCACGCAGGTGCAGTGTGACGGTGTCGACGAACGTGACCATGTGCGGATTCCCCTGTATGTGAGTGGTGTTTCGGTGGGCAGATACACGGACGGGGCGAGCCGAAGCCCGCCCCGAACCGGATAACTAGTGTCGCGCTGTGATCACTCAGCTGCAGCGACGATGTTGACGACCTTGCGGCCGCCCTTCGCGCCGAACTGGACCGCACCGGCGGCCAGAGCGAACAGCGTGTCGTCGCCGCCACGGCCGACGTTGACGCCGGGGTGGAAGTGCGTGCCGCGCTGACGGACGATGATCTCGCCGGCGAGGACCTGCTGACCGCCGAAGCGCTTCACGCCGAGGCGCTGAGCGTTGGAGTCACGACCGTTACGGGTTGAGCTTGCGCCCTTTTTATGTGCCATGTCCTAGTCCCCTCTGGCTTACTTGATGCCGGTGATCTTGACGCGCGTGAGCTCCTGACGGTGGCCCTGGCGCTTCTTGTAGCCGGTCTTGTTCTTGTACTTCTGGATGATGATCTTCGGGCCGCGGAGGTTGCCGATGACCTCAGCCGTGACCTTGACCTTGGCCAGCGAGTCAGCGTCGGTGGTCACCGTGGCGCCGTCGACGAGCAGCACAGCGGCCAGCTCGATCTTCTCGCCCTGGGCAGCCTTGACACGGTCGAGCTGAACGATCGTGCCGACCTCGACCTTCTCCTGCCGCCCACCGGCGCGCACTACTGCGTAAACCACTTCATACCTGTTTCGTTGGGGAGCTCGCGGCTCCGAGATCTCACGGGAAGACTGTTGCTTGCATGCACCGTGGAACGGCGGGCGCGAACGCAAGGCTCTCCGCTTCGACCGACGAGGACGACGCGGCATACGCACCAAGGGACTACTTTACCGGATGCGGGTCGGTGTCGCAAAGCGAGGTGGATCCGCACACCGCGGTGCGCTCCATCAGCCCCTGCCCCACCGGCGCGGACATAGGCTGAAAGCGTGACCGTACTCGTCGACGACCCGCTCTGGCCCGCCCACGGACGCCTGTGGGCGCACCTCGTGAGCGACGAGAGCCTCGACGAGCTCCACGCGTTCGCACGCGAGAACGACGTCGCCGCACGCGCTTTCGACCTCGACCACTACGACGTGCCGGAGGACATCATCCCCCGGCTCGTCGCCGCCGGCGCCCAGCATGTCGCGGGCAAGGAGCTGGTGCGCCGACTGATCGCCTCAGGACTCCGAGTCCGCAGCCGCGACCGGCGCTGACGGCTCGTTGTTCACCGAGACGGGCGTGCCGGTGAGCGCCGCGGTGCTCACCCGACGACGTCCTCGCCCCTGACCCGGCGCCTTCGGCTCCGGGAGAGCGTCGAGGACGGAGTCGAGCAGCGCTTCGGCGGGAGACTTCGGGCCCTTGCGGTCGCCGCCTCGCTTCTTGCGAGCCTTCTTCGGACGATCGGCGGCTGCCGGCGCTTCCGATGCGACGTCGGCGGCCTCGGCTCCCGGTGCCCCCTCCGCCGCCGGAGCGATGGTGGAGGCGGCGATCTGCGCGAGGGCCGACTTCGCACCCTCCGTGATGCTGTGGGTGACCGCGGAGGCAGCCGGAGCGCTCTGGTTCTGACCGTTCCCGTTGCCACCGCCGCCGCGCTGACGACGCCCGCTCTGCCCGTTGCCGCCGTTGCCGCCGTTGTTGTTGCCGTTGGCGCGGTGCTTCACGACCGGATCGTGGTGCACGATGACGCCGCGCCCGGCGCAGACCTCGCAGGCCTCGCTGAACGTCTCGAGCAGGCCGAGCCCCAGCTTCTTGCGCGTCATCTGCACGAGCCCGAGCGAGGTGACCTCGGCGACCTGGTGCTTGGTCCGGTCGCGGCTCAGGCATTCGATCAGGCGCCGCAGCACGAGA
This sequence comes from Microbacterium sp. 2RAF4, assembly GCF_052115285.1. NCBI lineage: Bacteria > Bacillati > Actinomycetota > Actinomycetes > Micrococcales > Microbacteriaceae > Microbacterium > Microbacterium sp. 2RAF4. The sequence goes on from NZ_JBFRGI010000001.1 coordinate 680,982, forward strand.
TCGCGGTTCGACTCCAGGACCATGTCGATGAAGTCGACGACGATGATGCCGCCGATGTCGCGCAGGCGCAGCTGGCGGACGATCTCCTCCGCTGCCTCGAGGTTGTTCTTGGTGACCGTCTCCTCGAGGTTTCCCCCCGAGCCGACGAACTTGCCGGTGTTGACGTCGACGACCGTCATGGCCTCGGTGCGGTCGATCACGAGCGAGCCACCGGAGGGCAGCCACACCTTGCGGTCGAGGGCCTTCTCGATCTGCTCCGTGATGCGGAACGCATCGAACGGATCGGTCTCGTCCTCATAGGCCTCGACGCGCTCCAGCAGATCGGGAGCCACGCTCTCCAGGTAGGCACGGATGGTCTGCTGCGCATCCTCGCCCTGGATGAGCATCTTGGTGAAGTCCTCGTTGAAGACGTCGCGGACGATCTTCACGAGCAGGTCGGGCTCCGCGTGCAGGAGCGCGGGCGCCTGCTGGTTCTCGACCTGCTTCTGGATGTGCTCCCACTGCGAGGTGAGACGCTGCACGTCACGCGTGAGCTGGTCCTCGGTGGCGCCCTCGGCCGCGGTACGGACGATCACGCCGGACGACTCGGGCAGCACCTCCTTGAGGATGCGCTTGAGCCTCGCCCGCTCGTTGTCGGGGAGCTTGCGGCTGATGCCGTTCATCGACCCGCCTGGCACGTACACCAGGTAGCGGCCGGGCAGGGAGATCTGGCTCGTCAGGCGGGCACCCTTGTGTCCGACCGGGTCCTTGGTGACCTGAACGAGCACGCGATCGCCGGGCTTGAGCGCCAGTTCGATGCGGCGCGGCTGGTTGCCCGTCTCGACGCCGTCCCAGTCGACCTCGCCGGAGTACAGCACGGCGTTGCGTCCACGACCGATGTCGACGAACGCGGCCTCCATGCTCGGCAGGACGTTCTGCACGCGGCCGAGGTACACGTTTCCGATGAGCGATGCGTCCTGATTGCGGGCGACGTAGTGCTCGACGAGCACGCCGTCCTCGAGGACACCGATCTGGGTGCGGCCGTTCTTCGAGCGCACGACCATCTTCCGATCGACGGATTCACGGCGTGCGAGGAACTCGGCCTCGGTCACGACGGGGCGACGACGACCGGCGTCACGCCCGTCCCGGCGACGCTGCTTCTTCGCCTCGAGGCGGGTGGATCCCTTGATGGCCTTCGGCTCGGTGATGTACTCGACGACGCGCTGACGCTGACGCGGCTCTTCGCGCTGGTCGTCTCCCTCGGAACCGCCACGGCGGCGACGGCCGCGGCCGCGACCCGCGGGCTCGTCCTGCGACTGCTCGCGCTCGGCGATCCGGTCGAAGATGCGCTCGCGCCCCGGCTGTGCGGGGAGCGGGACGATCTCAGGCGCGTAGAAGTGCAGCTGTGTGGAGACCTGCGAGACGAATACCTCGGGAAGCAGACCGAGCGACACGGCCGTCACCGGACCCGGAGCTTCGGGAGCGGCCGGAGCCTCCTCCTCGGTGATGATCGCCTCGACGGCGGTCGTCGACTGCGCGACCGACTCCTCTGCGGTGGCTTCCTCGACGACTCCGTCTTCCGAGGGCTTCTCCGCGACGGCGGACTCCCCCTCCGGCACCTCGAGCGCCTCGGCAGCAGCCTGGGCCTCGGCAGCCGCTTCCGTGTCAGCGGCAGCTTCGGCTTCCGCCTCGGCTACGGCGTCGGCGACGGAATCGGCCGCAGCAGCGGCATCGTCGGCAGCAGCCGCGGCATCGTCCGCCGCGGCGTAGCCGGCGGCGACAGCATCGGCAGCGGCGTCCTCGGCCCGTTCAGCGGCGTCGGAGTTCTCGTCACCCTCGATCGACGCCTCTGCAGGGGCATCGACATCCGGAGCGGTGGGCTCCGTCAGCTCTCCCGCGGCGTCAGCCGGGAAGTCGAGGGTGGGGGCGTTGTTGTCATTGTTCTCATCGGCCATCTCTGGCTTACTCCCTGCACGGGACACTCGGTGCCCCGTGAAATCTCATGCGGTACCCGCGGGTTCCGCGAACTCACTCGGTCTGCGACCGGCTCATGGCTCTGATCGCGTGGGGCATTGGACCCCGAAGTCTTCTCGACGCGTGTCGCGGCAAACGCCGTTCATCGCATCACAGGCCATTATCGCACCAAGTGGGTCGGTTCGCGGCATCCCGTCGTTCGCAGCGAGTTTTGTCTGGCCTGTTCTCGCCCCATCCATAGCAGTCGCTGGGATAATCCCCAGTATGAGCGAGCAGCGCACCCGCCCCGTCGTCTACGCCGTCTGGCTGATCATCGCGAGTGTGGTGGGCTGGTTCGCCGCCTTCCAGTTGACGGTCGAGAAGTTCGTGCTCGCGGCCAATCCCGACGCCGTGCTGAGCTGCAACGTCAGCGTGATGATCCAGTGCGGGAAGAACCTCGAGTCGTGGCAGGGAGAGGTCTTCGGCTTCCCGAACCCGATCCTGGGTATCGCCGGGTGGATGGCGCCCCTCTTCGTCGGCGTCGCACTGCTCGCCGGTTCACGGTTCCCCCGGTGGTTCTGGCTGACCTTCGGCGCCGGCGTGACCTTCGCGTTCGGCCTCGTCTGCTGGCTGATCTGGCAGAGCATCTACGCCCCCAACCTCGGCGTGCTCTGCCCGTGGTGCATGCTCACCTGGTCCGTCACCATCCCGACCTTCTTCGCCACCATGCTGCACCTGACTCGAAACGGCAGCTTCACCCGCAACGAGAAGGTGCAGGAGCGCGCGAATCGGCTGATGGCCTGGGTCCCGCTCGCCACGATCCTCGCGTACGCCGTCGTGATCCTCCTCGCGCAGCTGCGCGGCCTCGACCTCCTCGGCGAGGTCATCGGCATGATCTTCTGAGGCCGCAGCACGGAAAGAGCCCGTCCACCGAGATTCGGTGGACGGGCTCTTCGCATGTGGACGGGTTCTCAGTCGAACCAGATGCCCAGCTCGCGCGCGGCCGACTCCGGGCTGTCGGAGCCGTGCACCAGGTTCTGCTGCACCTTGAGGCCCCAGTCGCGACCGAAGTCGCCACGGATCGTGCCCGGTGCGGCGGTCGTCGGGTCGGTCGTGCCCGCGAGAGAGCGGAAGCCCTCGATCACGCGGTTGCCCGCGAGCCGGATCGCGACAGACGGGCCGGAGAGCATGAACTCGAGCAGCGGCTCGTAGAACGGCTTGCCCTCGTGCTCGGCGTAGTGCTCGGCGAGCAGGTCGCGGTCGGGCTCGACCAGACGGATGTCGACGAGGGCGTAGCCCTTCGCCTCGATGCGGGCGAGGATCGCGCCGGTGAGGCCGCGAGCGACGCCATCGGGCTTGACGAGGACGAGGGTTTCTTCGGTGGCCATGTCATTCACTCTCTGTGTCTGAGATCTGCGTGGTCTGAGTCTCGGTCGTGGGCTCGACGGGGCGTCGTGCGTCCAGTCGGGCCCCTCCGATGGTCGCATACGCCCACATCCCGCCGAAAATCAGGACGACGAGCAGGATGGAGGGGACGAAGAACGCCGACAGCGCGACGAGAGCCTGGACGACCCACCCGGCGGTGAGCGCCCACGGCTTCGTGATCATCCCCGCGATCACGATGCACGCGAGGGCGAGCACCGCCCCGGCGACGATCGCCCACCACTGCTCGACGCCCTCGGGGAGCTGACGCAACCCGAAGATCGTGAGTCCGACGAGGAAGACCACGATCGCCTCGAAGCCCAGGACGACGGGGGCGAGCTTCTGCACGAGGGTGCGCGGCGGGCGCGGACGACGCACTGGGGTGGCATCGGCGCTCATGCGCGCCACCCCGCCTTCCAGTCCTCGTCCTGCGACAGCGCGATCGCCTCTCCGGCGAGCACCACGGAGCCCGCGATGATCACCGCGCGGCGGTCGGAGGAGGCAGCCCACTCGCGCGCGGCATCGGCGGCGTCGGCGAAGGAGTGATGCACGGTCGCCCGCTGGCCGTTCTGCTCCACGAGATCGGCGATCGCATCGGCGTCGCTCGCGCGATCCGAATCCGGAGCGGTGGCGAACACATGTGCCACCCGCGGCGCCAGCTCGGCGACGATGCCGGCGGCATCCTTGTCGGCGAGCACACCGAGCACCAGACCCCACTCGTCGAAGTCGAAGCTGTCGTCCAGTGCCTGCGCGAGCGCCTTGGCTCCGTGCGGGTTGTGCGCCGCGTCGACGATCACGGTCGGCGCGATACCGAGCAGCTGCAGCCGGCCGGGAGAAGTGCTCTCCTGCAGGCCCGCGGTGACGATGTCGGCCGCGATGCGCCGCGTTGCACCGCCGATCAGCGACTCCACCGCGGCGACCGCGAGGGCGGCATTGTGCCCCTGGTGCGCCCCGTACAGCGGGAGGTACTCCTCGGTGTAGTCCCCCGCCAGGCCTCGGATCGTGAGCAGTTGCCCACCGACCGCGAGTTTCTGCTCGGCGAGACCGAATTCCTCGCCCTCGAAGGCGATGGTGGCGTTGCGCTCCGCAGCCACGCGGCGCAGCACCTCGGCGGCCTCCGCGGGCTGCTGAGCGGACACCACGGCGGCGCCCTCCTTGATGATGCCCGCCTTGACCTCGGCGATCTCGGCGATCGTGCTGCCGAGGCGGTCGGCGTGGTCGATGTCGATCGGCGCGAACACCGCGACGTCGCCGTCCGCCGTGTTGGTGGAGTCCCACTCCCCGCCCATGCCGACCTCGAGCACCAGCACGTCGACCGGCGCATCGGCCACGGCGACGAAGGCCAGCACGGTGAGCAGCTCGAAGAACGTCAACGGCGCATCGCCAGCGGCCTCGAGCTCCGCGTCGACGATGTCCACGAACGGCTCGATCTCGTCCCAGGCGTCCGCGACGGCCTCGTCCGCGATGGGCTCGCCGTCGATCATGATGCGCTCGGTGAAACGCTCCAGGTGTGGACTCGTGAACAGTCCGGTGCGCAGATCGTGCGCACGCAGAAGGCTCTCGACCATCCGGGCCGTCGACGTCTTGCCGTTGGTGCCCGTGATGTGCACGACGCGGTAGGTGCGCTGCGGGTCGTCGAGGAAGGCAAGGATCCGTGCGGTGCGCTCCTTGCGCGGCTGCACCCAGCGCTCTCCCGCTCGGCTCAGCAGTGCCTCGTAGACGGCATCCGCCCTGTCAGCAGCACTCATGCTCCCGCTCCCATCCTGGTCACGTCGATCGTGAAGTCGCCGATGTTCGCATACGTCCCGGCGGAGATCACCGCGGAGAACTCCGGCGTCGCGCTTCCTGCACCGACGAGGACCGCACCATGACCGAAGATCGAGTCGCCCTGCGCATCGATCACGAAGTACTCCTCGGCGAGGGTCTCCGCAGCGATGCCTGCCAGCTCGAACGCCGAGACGACGGCCGCGGTGTCCGCATCGTCCTGGAATCGGAGGACCAGCCGGATGCGGTCGCTCACGTCGAAGTCGGCGTTCTTGCGCGTCTCCTGCACGGCGCGGATCACGTCACGGGCGAGCCCCTCCGCCTCGAGCTCGGGGGTCGTCCTGGTGTCGAGCAGGACGAAGCCGCCGCTCGGCACGATGGCCAGGGCCTCCCCCTCCGGGCGGCCGGTCGTCTCGAGCACGAGCTCGTACTCCGACGGCTCCAGGGCGATGCCGCCGGCCGTGACGACGCCGGACTCCTCGCTCCAGTCGCCAGAGCGTGCAGCCTGGATCGCCTTCTGCACGTCCTTGCCCAGACGCGGACCGGCCGCGCGGGCGTTGACGCTGAGACGGTGCGCGATGCCGTACTCCGCTGCCGTGTCGTCGGCGAGCGCGACGAGTTCGACCGACTTCACGTTGAGCTCCTCGCGGAGGATGTCCTCGAACTGTCCGAGCGACGCGGCGAGAGGCGAGACCACGGTGAAGCGGGCGAGCGGAAGCCGCACGCGCAGCTTCTCCTTCTTCCGCAGCGCGTTGCCCACGCTCGACAGCTCGCGCACGGCGTCCATGGCATCGCGGATCTCGTCCGCTGCGGGGAACTGCGCCTCGTCCGGCCAGTCGGTCAGGTGCACGCTGCGTCCACCGGTCAGGCCCTGCCACACGCGCTCGCTGATGAGGGGCACGAGAGGCGCCGCGACGCGGGTGAGCGTCTCGAGCACGGTGTAGAGGGTGTCGAACGCCTCACGGCTCTTCGGGTCCTCCGTCACGCCTGTCCAGAAGCGATCGCGCGAACGTCGGATGTACCAGTTCGTCAGCACCTCGGCGAAGTCGCGCAACCGCGCGGACGCCGTCGTGGAGTCGAGCCCCTCGAGGTCGGCGCGCACCTCACGGACGAGGTCGCCCAGACGCGCCAGGATGTACCGGTCGAGCACATCGGTGGAATCGGTGCTCCACTGCGCCTCGTAGCCGGCGGCGCCCGACGCGTTGGCGTAGGTCGCGAAGAAGTACCACGAGTTCCACAGCGGCAGCAGGAACTCGCGGACCCCGGAGCGGATGCCCTCCTCGGTGACCGCGAGGTTGCCACCACGCAGCACCGAGCTCGACATCAGGAACCAGCGCATCGCATCGGAGCCGTCGCGATCGAGCACCTCGGACACGTCGGGGTAGTTCCGCAGCGACTTCGACATCTTGTAGCCGTCGCTGCCGAGCACGATGCCGTGGCAGCTGACACCCGTGAACGCCGGTCGGTCGAAGAGCGCGGTCGAGAGCACATGCATGACGTAGAACCAGCCGCGGGTCTGTCCGATGTACTCGACGATGAAGTCCGCCGGGGAGTGCGAGTCGAACCACTCCTGGTTCTCGAACGGGTAATGCACCTGGGCGTAGGGCATCGAACCGGAGTCGAACCACACGTCGAAGACGTCCTCGATGCGGCGCATCGTGCTCTTGCCCGTGGGGTCGTCGGGGTTCGGCCGGGTGAGGTCGTCGATGTACGGTCGGTGCAGGTCGACCTCGCCCTCCGGGTTGCGCGGCAGCGTGCCGAAGTCGCGCTCCAGCTCCTCCAGCGAGCCGTAGGTGTCGACGCGCGGGTACTCGGGGTCGTCGCTCTTCCAGACCGGGATCGGCGATCCCCAGTAGCGGTTGCGGCTGATCGACCAGTCGCGCGCGCCTTCGAGCCACTTGCCGAACTGTCCGTGCTTGACGTTCTCCGGCACCCAGGTGATCTGCTCGTTGTTGGCGAGCATGTCGTCCTTGATGTCCGTGACGCGGATGAACCAGCTCGACACCGCCTTGTAGATCAGCGGGTTCCGGCAGCGCCAGCAGTGCGGGTACGAGTGCTCGTAGCTCTGCAGGCGGATCAGACGGCCGTTCTCGCGGATCAGCCGCACGAGGGGTGTGTTCGCGTCCATCCACAGCTGGCCCGCGACGTCCGTGACGTTCGGGAGGAAGCGCCCGCCGTCGTCGAGCGACAGGATCGTGGGGATCCCCGCAGCACCGGCGACCCGCTGGTCGTCCTCACCATAGGCCGGAGCCTGGTGGACGATGCCGGTTCCGTCGCTGACGGTGACGTAGTCGTCCACCAGGATGCGCCAGGCGTGCTGGGTTCCATAGGTCTCGGTGTCGGCGTAGTAGTCGAACAGCCGGTCGTACGTCACGTCCTGCAGGTCGGCACCGCGCACGGTCGCATCGACGGCGGCGAGCGCGTCATCGGTGCTCTCGTAACCGAGGTCCTTGGCATAGCCGCCGAGGAGCTGCTTCGCGAGCAGGTATCGGTGGGCCGACGCCTCGACAGCGGCGTCCGTCGTCCCCTCGGCCTGATGCACGTCCGCCGCGCCGTGGGGCCCGGCCGGCAGCACCACGTACTCGATGTCGGGACCGACGGCGAGCGCGAGGTTGGTCGGCAGGGTCCAGGGCGTGGTGGTCCATGCGAGGGCGCGGACTCCGGTGAGCCCGAGCGATTCGGCCTTGGCTCCGGTCAACGGGAAGGTGACCGTGACCGAAGGGTCCTGGCGCATCTGGTAGACGTCGTCGTCCATGCGCAGCTCGTGCGCGCTGAGCGGGGTCTCATCGCGCCAGCAGTACGGGAGCACCCGGTATCCCTCGTAGGCGAGGCCCTTGTCGTACAGGGTCTTGAACGCCCAGAGCACGCTCTCCATGTAGCCAAGGTCGAGCGTCTTGTAGCCCCGGTCGAAGTCGACCCAGCGCGCCTGACGGGTGACGTAGTCCTGCCACTCGTGCGTGTAGGCCAGGACCGAGCTCTTCGCCTTCGCGTTGAAGACGTCGATGCCCATCTCCTCGATCTCGGCCTTCTCGGTGATGCCGAGCTGCTTCATGGCCTCGAGCTCGGCGGGAAGCCCGTGCGTGTCCCAGCCGAAGACGCGATCGACCTTGTGGCCGGTCATCGTCTGGAAGCGTGGGAACACGTCCTTCGCGTACCCCGTGAGCAGATGGCCGTAGTGCGGAAGGCCGTTCGCGAAGGGCGGGCCGTCGTAGAACACCCACTCCGGCGATCCCTCGCGCTGTGAGATCGACGCGCGGAAGGTGTCGTCCGCCTCCCAGAACGCGAGCACCTCCTCCTCGATCTGCGGGAAGCGAGGGCTGGGCGCGACGGAGTCGGCGGCGGGGCCGAAGGCGGAACGGGGGTAGGTCATCGTGGCTCGCAGTGGTCGTCGTGGCGGATGCTCATACGAGGACGACCCTCACGGACCGCGGTACCACCTCGCGTGCCGCGCCCTGCGGCGCGACCACTCTCACTGCGGCTGTGACGGGCCTGCCCCGCTCGGTTCTACTGAGCGCGACCCGAAGGCCGCGCCGTTCTTCCGAGAGCTCCCCGGTGATGGCCGGATCGATGCTCGTCCCACCAGTGTACGCGTGCCCACTGCTCCCCGGCGCATGGTCCTCTCCCGGATGGCGACCCCCCGCACGGCCGCGCCCGATGTCGTCGGCCCGCCCTACGCTCGGAACATGCCCCGCACTTCCGACTCCCCCGCGTCTCCCCGCGTCACGGCGCCCGATCTGCCGCCGGTGCTCGAACCGGCTCTGGCCGCCCGCAGTGCCGACCTCGTCGCCGCTCGACTCGATCTGGCCGGCACCGTCGACCTCGCCTATTCGACGGTCGAGCAGTGCGTCGTGAGCGCAGACGCCGATGCCGTCGATCTCACGGGGGCGTCGGTCGTCGACGTCGACATGTCGGGTGTGCGCATCGCCTCCCTGCGCATGCGCGACGCGGGTGTGCGGCGAGTGCGGATCAACGGCGGCCGCATCGGGACCCTCGACCTCAGTGAGGCGCATGTCTCCGAGCTCGACCTGCGCGATGTGCGCATCGACTACCTCAACCTCGGTGCGGCGAAGGTCACCGATCTCGAGATCACAGGGTGCGCCATCCGCACGATCGACATGCCGCGGGCCGAGCTCACGCGAGTGCGCTTCACGTCCACATCGAGTGACGAGGTGGACCCACGGGGCATGCGGGCGAAAGACCTCGACCTGCGCGGGCTCGACGCTCTCGGCTACCTCGACGCCAACAGCCTCCGCGGTGCCACGCTCACCTCGTTCCAGGTGCAGCAGCTGGCACCCGTGCTCGCCGCGGGAATCGGCATCCTCGTCAAGGACTGACGGCGCCGCTCGCGTCGATCAGCTCCCTCGTGAACGGATGCTGCGGTGCCGCGAACACCTCCGACGTCGGCCCCTGCTCCACGATCCGGCCGTCCTGCATCACCAGCACGTCATCCGCGACCGACCCCACGACATCCAGATCGTGGGAGACGAGGATCATCGTCAGCCGACGTTCGCGCTGCAGCCCGTCGAGCAGACGCAGCACCCGCTCTCGCACCGAGGGATCGAGCGCGGACACGGGTTCGTCGAGCACCAGCACGTCAGGATCGGCGGCGAGGGCACGGGCGATAGCCGCCCGCTGCCGCTGTCCACCGGAAAGGGCATTCGGACGTCTGTCGGCCAGTGCGGGAGCGAGGCCGACCTCGGCGAGAAGCTCGACCACCCGAGCAGGGCGCACGGAGCGGGGCACACCACCAGCCTCCAGCGCTTCCTGCAGCGATCGACCGATCGTCCAGCGCGGGTCGAAGGCGCCGAGCGGATTCTGATGCACCAGCTGCACCCGTCGCGGGGCGTTCCACTCCACAGTGCCGCTGTCCGGGGCATCGATTCCGACGATCATGCGAGCGAGAGTGGTCTTGCCCGACCCCGACTCCCCCACGATGCCGAGCGTCCGCCCGTCCCTCGCCACGAATGAGGCATCGACGACCGCTGGCACGGTGTCGAAGCTCCGTGACACGCCGTCGATTCTCAGCACCGATGCGGAATCCGTCGGGGCGGCGGTTCGGGGTTCGTGGATCGTCGCGGCGATGAGCTGCTTCGTGTACTCGTGTCGAGGGTTCTCGAGCACCTCGGCCACCGGACCGGACTCCACGACCACGCCGCTCCGCATCACCAGGACACGATCGGCGATCCGACGGACCGCTGCGAAGTCGTGGCTGATGAACACGAGCGCCGTCCCCGCGTCGGTGATCTCACGCAGCAGTCCGAGGATCCGCGCCTGCACGGTGGCGTCGAGTGCGGTGGTCGGCTCGTCCGCCACGAGGACGGCCGGGTCCGCGGCGAGTGCGGATGCGATCAGCGCTCGCTGCCGCAGACCTCCGGAGAGTTCGTGCGGGTGCTGTCGCGCGCGGCGCTCCGGGTCGGGCATCCACACCCGTTCCAGCAGCTCCTGGACACGTGCCGCTCGCGGCGCCCGTCCCCGGACGACCCTGTGGAGGAGCAGCGGCTCGGCGATCTCCGCTTCGACACGCCTCAGCGGGTCCAGGGAGACCAGCGCGTCCTGGGAGATGAGTGCGATCCGCGATCCGCGCACACCCCGCCACGTCCGCTCGGAGAGGCCGGCTGCATCCGTCCCGTCCACCACGAGGCCGTCCAGGGTGACGTCGGCGGCTGCGGGAGTCAGCCCCAGCAGGGCACACGCCGTGAGGGACTTGCCGGCGCCGGATTCCCCCACGATCGCGACGCACTCACCGCGGTCGACGGCGAAGGACACGTCATCCACGACCTGCTTGCCGTCGAACGAGATCCGGAGTCCTCGAACCTGCAGTGCAGCGTTCATCCTGTCCTCCCGTCTGCGCGAGCCCGAAGGATTCGTCCGATGACGGTGGCCGAGACCACGGTCAGTGTGATCGCGACGCCGGGGAAGAGGGAGATCCACCAGGCCTGGCCCAGCACGTTGCGGCCCCCGGCGAGCATCAATCCCCACTCCGGCGTCGGCTCGGACGGTCCCAAGCCCAGGAAGCTGAGCCCCGCAGCCGCGAGGATGCTCGAGCCGATGCCGATGGTGGCGAGCACACTCAGCGCGCCGAGCACGCCCGGCAGCACGTGCCTGCGGAAAGCGCGCCAGCGCGGGACGCCGAGGATGTGCGCGGCTTCGACGTGCTCGGTGACGCGGAGCGTCTGCGTCTGCACGCGCGCCAACCGGATGTACACCGGCACGGCGGCCAGGGTCACCGCGATCGCGATGTTCACCGGTCCCGGTCCCAGCACGGCGATGACGACGAGCGCGACCAGGAACTCCGGGAACGCCATCAGCACGTCGTTCACCCGCATCACGGTGGTGTCGACGCCCCGCGGTGCGACCCCGGCGAGCGCGCCGATCATGAGCCCGAGGACCAGAGCCACTCCGGTGGCGAAGAGCCCGATGCCCAGCGATCTCCCCGCGCCGTGGACCACCCGCGAGTAGACGTCGCGCCCGCTTTGATCAGTGCCGAAGAAGTGCTCCGCGCCGGGCGGCAGCAGGGCGGAGCGGACATCGGTCTGCAGCGGATCGTGCGTGGCGAGGACTCCCGGCCAGAGCGCCGCGAACACGATCACGGCGCTCACCACGATGGCCGACCAGAGGAGCACAGCCTGCGCGCGCCTCATCGGACGCTCCGGTCGCGTGCTGCCTTGATACGCGGGTCGATCAGCGGGTGCACGATCTCGACCACCAGGTTCACGGTGACGAATACCACGGCGCTCAGAAGGATGATGCCCGTGATGACCGGAAGATCGCGGTCGCTGATCGCCGCGAGCGTCACACGTCCGAGACCGGGTCGGGCGAACACGGTCTCTACCAGCACTGCTCCGCCGAGGACGGAACCGGTCAGATAGGCGGCGAGCGTGACGGCGGAGGCTGCGCCGTGACGCAGTCCGTGCCGGAGCGTGAACCACGAAGGACTCGCCCCCCGTGCGCGCACCGTCTCAGCGAACGGCATGCGCTCGGCCTGCACGAGCCCGTCCCTCAGCACCTGGCTGAGCAACGCAGCCACCGGGAGCGCGAGAGTCACCGCCGGGAGGACGATGGTGGCGGGGTTGCGGGCTCCGGAGACCGGGAACCATCCCAGTCCGAAGGCGAAGACGCTGAGGAGGATCAGTCCGATCCAGAACACCGGAGACGAGAGCACCACCAGTTCCACCGCCGCGGCAACCGTGCGTCCCGCATCGCCGCGCACGAGAACGGCGACCCCGATGGCGAGCACGACGGCGATCACCAGTGCGAGCGCGGAGAGCTGCACCGTCGCTCCCAGCTGGCGTCCGATCACCTCCGTGACCGGCATCCGCAGCTGGTACGACTCCCCCAGGTCCCCGCGAGCGAGTTGTCCGATGAAACCGAGGTACTGCTCCCACGGTGGCCGATCCAGTCCCAGATCGGCACGGATGCCGTCCTTGACCGCCTCACTCACCTGTGCCTGGGGGCCCAGCATCACCGATACAGGGTCGCCGGGGATCACCCGGAACGCGAGGAATGCGACCGTGGCGGCACCCCAGAGGACGATGACGACGGAGGCGATCAGGCCGGCGATGCGGACGAGAGCAGCCTTCACCACCCGTGCCCTCCGCTCAGACGGCGGTTCAGCCGACGGTCACATCGTAGAACAGCGGACGGCCGTAGAGGTCGTACTCGACGCCCTCGACGCGGTCGCCGACGGCCGTGATCGCCGACGGGCTGTACAGCGGCACGATTGCGGTGTACGTGGCGTTCCACTGCTGCAGCTGGGTGTACAGATCGTTCCGCGTGTCCTGATCACTCGTCGCGACGGCCTGCTCCAGCAGCGCATCGATCTCGGGGTCGCTGACCTGCGAGGCGTTCTGGAAACCGTCGGTGTGCAGGTGACTGCGCAGCAGGTCGGGATCGACGCCGGAGAAGCCCCAGTCGGTCAGGTCGAACGTCTTCGGCTCATACTGCTCGTTGTAGGCGCCCGGTTCGAGAACCTCGCGCTCGACCTCGAAGCCGATCCCCTTGAGGTCGGACTGGATCGCGTTGGCCAGCGCGGCACGGTCGTCGGGAACCGGAGTCCAGGCGATCCAGCGCACCGAGAGGCGCTTGCCGTCCTTCATGCGGATCCCGTCGGTGTCGCGGGCCGTCCAGCCGGCTTCGTCGAGGAGCGTGTTCGCCGCATCCTGGTCGAACGGCCAGCTGCCCTCGAGGGATGCGTCGTAGCCCGGAGTCGTCGACCCGAGGATGCTCCACGCCCGCGGGAACTGCCCGAAGTAGATCTCCTCCACCGCAGCATCGATGTCGATGCCGCGGGCGAAGGCCTGACGCACCTTCTCGTCGGCGAAGACTCCGTACTTCTCGTTCAGATAGAGGGAGTACGGCAGACCCGGGTACTCGATCGAGTCGACCGTGATGCCGTCGCCGAGGTCCTTCGCGAGGTTCGGCGGGATGTTGCTGGCCAGATCGGCCTCACCGCTTTCGACGACCCCGGCGCGCACAGACGCCTCCGGCTGGATCTCGACGCGCAGGGTCTCGAACTTCGGAGCCTCAGCGTCGTGCGGGCCCCAGGCGTAGTCGTCGTTGCGGGTGTACACGATCTCCTGGTCGGGCGTGTACTCGGTGAGCTCGAACGGGCCGGTGCCGACGGTGATGCCGGGGCCGCCCGCTTTGAGCTTGTCGGCTGACTTCTCCAGCACCGCCGGCGAGTAGAAGCCGAGCTGCGGGGTGCTCGCCGCCTGCAGGAACGGTGCGTAGGGCTGCGTGAAGGTCACCTTCACCGTGTGATCGTCGACGACCTCGGTGCCGTCGTAGAAATCGGCGCCGAGCATGCTGGCTGCCTGGGCCGATGCGGTCTCGGGGTCGACGATGCGGTCGAAGTTCGCCTTGACGGCAGCGGCGTCGAACTTCTCGCCGTCGGTGAAGGTCACGTCGTCGCGGAGCGTGAAGGTGTACTCCGTGCTATCCGGTGAGACGTCCCAGCTCTTCGCGAGCCACGGGCTGAACGATCCGTCGTCCTCCTGGAAGACCAGGGAGTCGAGCACCGCCCGCTGCACCATGCCGGAGACGTCGAGCTGGCTGACCTGCGGATCCATGTGCCCTGCGGACAGATTCGCGCCCTCGATCGACCACACGAGCTCCCCATCCTCCCCATCGGCACCGGGCGCAGCACACGCACTGAGCACCAGCGCAGCAGCGGCGGTGAGCGCCGCGAAGGGCAGGAGACGGCGCACAGATCTTGCGGGCATGACGATTCCTCTGGACGAGCGGGTCGGGGTTCCTCCATCCTACGGCTGATTCTTGGACGGGGTCGATCTGCACCGGCGACCCGTCACCGTGACGCTCGGTAGACTGTTCGGCACACCCCACACTCAGGCACGCTCACACAGTGCCGCATACATCGCTCGAGGAGACCTCCATGCCTGCTTCTGAAACGGCACAGAACCCCATTCCCGACAAGCCCGCACTCGAAGGTCTCGAAGCGAAGTGGGACGCCGCCTGGGCGGGGCAGGGTACGTACCTGTTTGACCGTCTGCGCGCCGCCGAGCTCGGCCGTGAGGGCGTCTACTCGATCGACACCCCGCCGCCCACGGCCTCCGGCAGCCTCCACATCGGTCACGTGTTCTCCTACACGCACACCGACGTCAAGGCGCGGTATGAGCGCATGCGCGGCAAGACCGTGTTCTACCCGATGGGCTGGGACGACAACGGCCTGCCCACCGAACGCCGCGTGCAGAACTACTACGGCGTGCGCTGCGACCCGTCGCTCCCCTACGACTCCGACTTCACCCCGCCGTTCGAGGGCGGCGACAACAAGTCGAGTCGCGCCGCGGACCAGCAGCCGATCAGCCGTCGCAACTTCATCGAGCTGTGCGAGCGCCTCACGATCGAGGACGAGAAGCAGTTCGAGGCCCTGTTCCGTCAGCTCGGGTTGAGCGTCGACTGGACGCAGACCTACCGCACCATCTCCGACGACACGATCCGGCAGAGCCAGCTCGCGTTCCTGCGCAACATCGAGCGCGGCGAGGCCTATCAGGCCCTGGCACCCACGCTGTGGGACATCGACTTCCGCTCCGCGATCGCGCAGGCCGAGCTCGAGGACCGCGACCAGCAGGCCGCGTACCACACGATCGAGTTCCCCTTCGCGGACGGTTCCGGCTCCATCGCGATCGACACCACGCGCCCGGAGCTCCTCCCCGCGTGCATCGCGATCGTGACCCACCCCGAGGGACCGCACAAGCACCTCATCGGAACCAAGGTGCGGACGCCCTACTTCGGTGCCGAGATCGAGATCCACGGCCACCACCTCGCCCAGCCCGACAAGGGCACCGGCGCGGCGATGGTCTGCACCTTCGGCGATGTGACCGACATCATCTGGTGGCGCGAGCTGCGCACCGCTGCCGGCGAGTCCCTGCCGAACATGACGGCGATCGGTCTCGACGGCCGATTCCTCGCCGAGGCCCCATCGATCGTGACCGACGCCGACGCGCGTGCCTGGTACACGGAGAACGTGGCGGGCAAGACCGTCTTCAGCGCCCGCAAGGCGATCGTGGAGAAGCTGCAGGAGACCGGCGACATGACCGCCGTCGGCAAGCCGTTCCAGCACGCCGTGAAGTTCTTCGAGAAGGGCGACCGCCCGCTCGAGATCGTCTCGACCCGGCAGTGGTACATCCGCAACGGCGCCCGCGACGGTGAGCTGCGCGATCAACTCCTCGCGCACGGCACCGAGCTGGCGTGGCACCCCGACTTCATGCGGGTCCGCTATGAGAACTGGGTCGGCGGCCTCACCGGCGACTGGCTCGTGTCCCGGCAGCGCTTCTTCGGCGTGCCGATCCCGCTCTGGTACGCGCTGGACGAGAACGGCGAGCGCGACTACGACCGCGTGCTCACCCCGGATGCGGCCGCGCTGCCCATCGACCCGACCACGGATGTCCCGGCGGGCTACACCGAGGACCAGCGCGGGGTTCCTGGCGGGTTCGATGCCGAGGCCGACATCCTCGACACCTGGGCGACATCCTCCCTGACCCCGCAGCTCGCGGGCGGCTGGAAGCGCGACGAGGAGCTGTGGCAGCTCACCGCGCCGTTCGACCTGCGCCCGCAGGGACAGGACATCATCCGCACCTGGCTCTTCTCGACCATGCTGCGCTCCACGCTCGAAGACGGCCGCACCCCGTGGAAGAACGCCGCCATCTCCGGCTTCATCGTCGACCCCGACCGCAAGAAGATGTCGAAGTCGAAGGGCAACGTGGTCACCCCGGCCGACGTGCTCGACGCCCATGGCTCTGACGCGGTGCGGTACTGGGCGGCCTCGAGCCGACTCGGCATGGACGCGGCCTTCGACCCGCAGAACCCGACCCAGGTGAAGATCGGTCGGCGTCTCGCCATCAAGGTGCTCAACGCCGCGAAGTTCGTGCTGTCGTTCCCGGTGCCCGAGGGCGCGCAGGTGACCCACGCGCTCGACGCCTCGATGCTCACGGCCCTCGATGGGGTGGTGGCCGAGGCGACCGCGGCCTTCGACCGGTATGACGCGGCGAGGGCGCTGGAGTTGACCGAGGCGTTCTTCTGGACGTTCTGCGACGACTACCTGGAGCTCGTGAAGGAGCGCGCCTACAACCAGAACGACGTCGGGCAGGCCTCGGCCGCCCTCGCGCTGCGTCTGGCGCTGTCCACGCTGCTCCGGCTGCTCGCCCCGGTGCTCTCCTTCGCCACGGAGGAGGCCTGGTCCTGGTTCGAGGAGGGCTCCGTGCACACGGCTGCGTGGCCCGAGAAGCTCGGCATCGAGGGCGACCCGGCCGTGCTGGCCGCCGCGAGCGAGGCGCTCGTCGGCATCCGGCGCGCGAAGACCGAGGCGAAGGCATCGCAGAAGACCCCGGTCTCCCGTGCCGCCATCGCCGCTCCCGCAGCGAAGGTCGAGGCCCTGCGCGCCGCGGCGGATGACCTCCGCGCGGTCGGCCGCATCGCCGAGCTCGAGATCACCGAGGCGGAGGAGTTCGCCGTCACGGCGATCGAGCTCGCGCCGGTCGAGGCCTCCTGATGCAGCTCGGCACGCGCTGGGCCACGGGTGCGCAGCCACCGGCCTCCGTCCCCGAGGCGCTGCGTCCCGCCATCGCCGACGTCGAGTCCCAGGGACTCACCGGCCACTGGACCCTCACCTGGCTGGAAGGGCGTGCGATCGCGGAGCTCGACGCCGGCTGGGAGGTCCTCCAGACCGCGTCCGGTGAGGTCGTCGCCCGCCCGTTCGCCGACTGAACCCAGGCCCCGCCGTCGCGACGAGACCCCCTGATACCCATGCGGACATCAGGGGGTCTCGTCGCGTGGCCCCGGGCCACGGAGTCAGCGGCGGGTCACGCCCAACTGCGCGAGGGCATGGTCGACGGCACGGGGGTCCTGCCGGCGGGTCTGTTGTTCGCGCAGCAGATCGAGCGAGAGCTCACGCCGCTCCGCACGGTGTGAGATCCGGTTCTCGACGTACGTTGTCAGCCGATCGGCCAGTCGGAGCAGCCGACGCTCGGTGCGGGTCGGTGCAACGAGATGGAGAGTTGCGGCGGTCATGATGCCTCCTCGTGGTCGACGGCGGGCGAGGTCGTGCGCGGGGTCGGCAGATCGAAGAGCTCGGCGCGGAGCGATACCCGCCGCACATCCGGCCCTTCCTGACCCCGGTACCGCTCGATGGCACTCTCGACGATGGCTTCGAGTTCCTCGCGAAGCGCCATCGCCTGCTCCGGTGTCATGTCGAGGTGCGTGGTGATGGTGATCCCGACGTCTCGCCACGCTTTCGGCACCTCGGCCTGCGGTCGGTTCAGGTAGCTCATGAGGGTCTCGTGGCGGACGCGGAAGAACTCCGAGGTGACGATCTGCGCTGCTGCGCGGTTCGCCGGCGAGGTCATCTCATCGGGGCCGGGCACGTCGATGCGCCCCTTGGGCCGCTCCCACCATCGTTCCCTCGCGGTGCCCCGCCCCTCGACCTCGCGGATCAGGTCGTGAGCTGCGAGCGCACGCAGGTGATAGCTGGTCGATCCCGATGTCTCTCCCACGAGGGCCGCAAGAGAACTGGCGGTCTGCGGCCCTCGCGCCGCGAGGATGTCGAAGATCTTGACCCGCAGCGGGTGCGCCAGCGCCTTGAGCGCGCTGGCGTCGAGTGTCCTGACCTGCGTCTCGTTCGTCATGCATGCAAAGATACTCTTGCAAAGATTTCTTTGCAAGCATTTCTTTGCATGCGTTCTCAGCCGACCGCGTCGCGTGCGGCGACGAAGGCACCGACGCAATGCTCGATCTGCTCCGCCGTGTGCGCCGCCGACAACTGCACGCGGATCCGTGCCAGACCACGCGGTACGACGGGGAAGCTGAACGCGGTCACGTAGACGCCACGCGCCTGCATCTCCTGAGCGATCCGTGCCGTCTTCGCCGCGTCCCCGAACATGACGGGGACGATGGGGTGCTCGCCTGGAAGCAGATCGAACCCCTCCGCCGTCATGCGCTCGCGGAAGAGTGACGCGTTTCCACGCAGCCGGGCACGAAGGTCCGCGGACCCCTCGACGAGATCGAGGGCGGTCAGCGTACCGGCGACGATCGCGGGGGCGAGCGTGTTCGAGAACAGGTAAGGACGAGAACGCTGGCGCAGCAGAGCCACGATCTCGGCGTGTGAGGCGACGTACCCGCCCGATGCGCCTCCGAGCGCCTTGCCGAAGGTTCCCGTGTAGATGTCGACACGATCGGCGACGCCGCAGAGCTCCGGCGTGCCACGGCCGTTCTCCCCGACGAAACCGACCGCGTGGGAATCGTCGACGAAGACGAGGGCGTCGTAACGGTCGGCGAGATCGCAGATCTCGGTCAGCGGCGCGATGTAGCCATCCATCGAGAACACGCCGTCCGTCACGATCACACGGAATCGGGCGTCCATTGCCGCCTGCAGCTGCGCCTCGAGATCGGCCATGTCCCGGTTGCGGTACCGCAGCCGCCTCGCCTTCGAGAGTCGGATGCCGTCGATGATCGAGGCGTGGTTCAGTTCATCGGAGATGATGGCGTCCTCGGCCCCGAAGAGCGTCTCGAACACTCCCCCGTTCGCATCGAAGCAGGACGAGTACAGGATGGCCTCGTCCGTGCCGAGGAAGTCGGCGAGGCGGCGTTCCAGCTCGAGATGCTGCTCCTGCGTGCCGCAGATGAAGCGCACACTCGCAAGGCCGTAGCCCCACTCCTCCAGCGCTGTCGTCGCGGCCGACAGGATACGCGGATCGTCGGCGAGACCGAGGTAGTTGTTCGCGCAGAAGTTCAGCACGTCAGCGCCGTCTGCGGTGATCTCGGCGTTCTGCGGCCCGCGGATGCCGCGCTCACGCTTGGTCAGACCGGCCTCCTCGATCGCCGCCAGTTCGCCTGACACATGCTTCTGAAAAGCCCCGTACATCACAACTCCGTCCAGTCGAGGATGATCTTGCCCGTTCCCGCCGATTCGGCGGCGGCGAATCCGCGTTCCCATTCGCGAGCAGGGACGACCTCGGCGATCACTCGACCGATGGCGTCCCGCAGGGGCGCACTGGTCTGCAGCATCGCCCCCATCGCGTTCCACGTCTCGAACATCTCGCGTCCGTAGATCCCCTTGATCGTGAGCATGTGGGTGACGAGCTTGCCCCAGTCGATCCCGAACCCGGCACTCGGCAGACCCAGCATCGCGATGCGTCCACCGTGGTTCATGTTGTCGATCATGGCGGGGAGGGCCGACGGCGCACCGCTCATCTCGAATCCGATATCGAAACCCTCGCGCATTCCGAGCGCCTGCTGCGCGTCTCTGATGTCGCGGACTGAGACGTCGACGACTTCGTCGGCGCCCATCCGACGGGCCATCTCCAGACGCGGTGCGCTGACATCCGTCGCTGTGATGAACCGGGCCCCGGCGTGTCTGGCGACCGCGATCGCCATGAGCCCGATGGGGCCGCAGCCGGTGACGAGCACGTCCTCTCCGACGAGCGGGTATGTGAGCGCCGTGTGCACCGCGTTGCCGAGCGGGTCGAAGATCGCGCCGAGTTCGGGAGTCACCTCGGCATGGTGCACCCACACGTTCGCCGCAGGGAGCGAGAGGTACTCCGCGAACGCGCCGTCCCGCTGCAGACCGAGGCCGATCGTGCGGATGCACATCTGCCGTCGCCCTGCCCGGCAGTTGCGACACGTCCCGCAGACGATGTGGCCTTCACCGGAGACGCGATCGCCCACGGAGATGTCGTGCACGCCGGGTCCGACCTCCACCACTTCTCCGTAGAACTCGTGACCGGGGATCAGCGGGGCGGCGATCGCCGACGCCGCCCAGTCATCCCAGCGGAGGATGTGCAGATCGGTCCCGCAGATGCCGGTGCGCAGCACCCGGATGACGACCTCGTCGGCGCCGACCCTCGGATCGGGGCGCTCGACCAGCTCGAGCCCCGCGCCTGGCGCCGCTTTGTACAGTGCTCTCATACGGGCAGTCCCTTCATGATCTCGATCACATCGCATTCACGGTTGTAGAGCAATCGGCATCGTCTGCACCCTCCATGTAGCCGCAGCTACACTTTCCTCGTGGAACTCCATCAGCTGCAGATCCTGAGAGAGCTCGGCGCCCTCGGCAGCGTGACGGCTGTGGCAGACGCGCTCCGAGTCACTCCGTCCGCGGTCTCCCAGCAGCTCGCGGCCCTACAGCGAGGTGTGCCGACACCTCTCACCCGCAGGGTCGGGCGCACGCTCGCTCTCACACCTGCAGGTGTAGTGCTGGCGACCGCCGGCGCCGAGGCGATCGACGCCATGGCGGCGGCGCGCAGCGCCCTGGACGACTTCGAGGAGTCCGCGACGGGAACCGTGAGTATCAGCGGGTTCCACAGCGTGGGGCAGGCGCTGTTCGGAGCACTCGTGCGGGAGCTGTCGACCGCGGAGAACGCACCATCGGTGCAGCTCACGGACGAGGATGTCGCGCAGACGGAATTCCCTGCGCTCACAGCGCGCTACGACCTCGTGCTCGCACACCGCATGGAGCATTCGGAACCGTGGCCCGTGCAGGGTGTGCGCAGCCTCACCCTGATCCGCGAGCCCCTGGACGTTGCAGTGGCGACATCGCATCCCCTCGCAGGCTGTGCCAGCGTCACACCGGCCGATGTCGCGGGAGAGCGATGGGTCACCAGTCGCATCGGCTACTCCCCCGACGATGTGCTCCGAGCCGTGTCGGCGGTAGCCCATCGACCCGTCGACATCCAACATCGCATCAACGACTACGGCGCGGTGTCGGCCGTCGTTGCCGCCGGAGGGGTGATCGGGATGCTCCCGCGCTTCACCTCGCGCAGCGTCGACGACCGCGACCTCGTGCGCATCCCCCTCGAAGGTGTGAGCACGCACAGGATGATCGACGTGCTCGCGCGGCCAGAGACGCTTCGTCGTCGATCGGTCCGCGTGGTCGTGGAAGCCCTCAGCGGGGTGATGACGCGCCTGAGCGAGATCGGATCCTGAGCGCGGCCGGAGCGGTGGATAGGCTCGGAGGATGACCGACGAGACCAACCCGCTGCTGCAGCCGTCGACGCTTCCCTACGGGCTCCCCGACTACGCCGCGATCCGGCCGGAGCACTATCTCCCCGCGTTTCAGGCGGGTTTCGAGGAGCATCTCCGCGAGATCGAGCGCATCACCGTGGTGCGCTCGATGCCCACGTTCGAGAACACCCTCGAGGCGCTGGAGAGATCCGGCGAGCTCCTCGATCGTGTCGCGCACACCTTCTACACCGTGAGTTCGGCCGATGCGACGCCCGAGATCCAGGAGATCGATGAGCAGCTCGCGCCGCTCGTGGCCGCGCATGAGGATGCGATCACGCTCGACAGCCGGCTCTACTGGCGCGTGCAGCACGTGTACGAGCAGCTCGACGCGCTGAACCTCGACCCGGAGCAGCGGTACCTCGTGGAGCGCCATCACCGCGAGATGACCTTGGCCGGTGCGGGCCTCGACGACGACGCGAAGGCGCGGCTGACCGCCCTGAACCAGAAATTGTCGACCCTGACCAACACGTTCGAACGCAATCTGCTGAACGACACCAACGACCTGGCCGTGGTGTTCGACGCGGCCGACGAGCTCGACGGGTTGAGCGCGGGAGAGCTCTCCGCTGCCGCACGTGCCGCCACGGACAGAGGCTTGGACGGAAAGCTCCTGATCACTCTCCCGCTCTTCACCGGGCACCCTGCTCTGGCGCAGTTGCACTCGCGGGAATCGAGGCGACGCATCATGGCGGCCTCGCTCGCGCGCGGGTCTCGCGACAACGCGAACGACAACCGCCCCGTCCTGCTCGAGATCGTGCGTCTGCGGGCGGAGCGTGCGAAGCTGCTCGGCTACGACTCGCACGCCGCCGCCGTGACCGCGGATGAGACGGCAGGAAGCCCGGAAGCCGTCGAGCAGATGCTCCGGCGCCTCGCCAGACCGTCCGCGCGCAATGCCCGGGCCGAACGAGCGGCACTCCAGACGATCGTCGACGAGACCGAGCAGACGCCGTTCCCGGTCGAGGCGCACGACTGGGCCTATTACACCGAGCGGGTGCGCACCGCACGATACGACATCGACTCCAGCGCGCTTCGGCCCTGGTTCGAAGCGGAGCGCGTGCTCCAGGACGGCGTCTTCTTCGCGGCGACGCAGCTCTATGGCGTCACGTTCTCCGAGCGCGATGACCTCGCCGCATATCACGCAGGCGCGCGCGTCTTCGAGGTGCGCAACGCCGACGGATCACCGGTCGGTCTCTACGTGCTCGATCTGTACACGCGCGATTCCAAGCGCGGCGGCGCGTGGATGAACGCGATCGTCAGCCAGTCGCGACTCCGCGGCACCGCTCCGGTCGTGGTCAACAACCTGAACGTGCCGCTCCCCGGGGAAGGCGAGCCGACGCTCCTGACGCTCGACGAGGTGACCACACTGTTCCACGAGTTCGGGCACGCTCTGCACGGACTGTTCGCGACCGTCACCTACCCGCACTTCGCGGGGACGAACGTGTTCCGCGACTTCGTCGAGTTCCCGAGCCAGGTGAACGAGATGTGGATCCTGTGGCCGGAGGTCCTCGAGAACTATGCGCGTCACCACGAGACCGGCGCAGCGCTCGATCCCGCGATCGTCGAGCGCCTGCGAGCGACCGAGACGTTCGATCAGGGGCACGCGACCAGCGAGTATCTGGCTGCCGCATGGTTGGACCAGGCCTGGCATCGTCTCGGCACGGATGCCGAAGTCGACGACGTCGCTGCTTTCGAGGCCGCCGCTCTGTCGGACATCGGGCTGGACGACCCGGCCGTGCCGACACGGTACTCATCCACCTCCTTCGCCCACGTGTTCTCCGGCGGCTACAGCGCCGGCTACTACTCGTACATCTGGAGCGAAGTACTCGACGCCGACACGGTCGACTGGTTCCGAGAGAACGGTGGTCTCACCCGGGCGAACGGCGACCGGTTCCGCGCACGACTCCTCGGCGTGGGAGGCGCCAAGGATCCGCTCGAGGCATACCGCGACTTCCGGGGCCGCGATGCGGAGATCGATCCGCTCCTGAAGAGGCGTGGACTGGGCGACTGAGGCGTGAGACGCTGAGCGCATGAACGCCTTCCGCGACGCCCCGTTCGGTCCTGCGGACCGCCTCGACCTCGAGCCGGTCCCCCTCGCTGTCATCCGCCATGAGGGCATCCGCCTCTCCGATCTCTCCGAGGCGTTCGACGCAGGCTACTCGGCGATCGCTCTCACCTTCGCCGGAGACGTGCTCGTCCCGACGGGCCCGGCACTCGCGGTGTATCACGGTAATCCGATGGGCGTTTTCGACCTGGAACTCGGCTTCCCCGTGCAGTCGGCACCGGCGAATCCCATCCCCACCGCGAGCGGGCGCGTCATCGTCGCCTCGACACTGCCCTCAGGACCCGCGGTCGCGACAACGCTGTTCGGCTCCTACGAGGAACTGGGCGGCGCATGGGCCGCCCTCGTCGAGCGCGCGTCGGCGCAGGGGCTTCGTCCCGGGGGAATCTGGATCGAGGTCTACGTCTCCGACCCGAGCGCTCCGGCGGCAGAACTGCGTACGGACCTGATCATGCCGATCGGCTGACGACGCCCGACACGCGCACGGCCTCGTACGGAATCACCGTCCGAGCCGGTCCATGGCTTTGTACCAGGTGAGCTGGTGGTAGCTCTGCGTGAGGTGGTCGCCGAGCCCATCGAGCGACAGCACATGCACGACGATCGACTCGGTGTCGTCGAGAGATTGCTCTGCGACGCGCGCACACCCGCGCGCGAGGAAATGATGCACCCGGTTCGTGTGATTGCCGAAGTTCGCCCAGGTCGAGCCGAGATCGATGAGGTCGTCGGCGGCATGCCCGGTCTCCTCGAGCAGTTCACGGCGCGCCGCGTCCTCCGGCGACTCATCAGGCTCCACTCCCCCGCCGATGGTGCCGACGGCCACGACGCCTGCACCGTGTCGATACTCTTCGACGACGATGGCGTCGTCGTTCCGGTCGAGGGCGAGGACGGAGATCCAGTCCCCGTACTCCAGCACGTAATAAGGGGCGATCGACAGACCCCTGCCATCCACGCACTCGTCGACATGGAGGCGGATCCACCGGTCGGCGACGAGCGTCTCCCGCGCCACGGTCTTCCAGGGAGCCGGATCCGCGCTCATGCGCTCTTACGCTTGCGCTCCATCACGATGGTGGGCGGCGCGCCTTCGTCGACGGCGGCGCGGGTCACGATGACCTTCGCCACGTCCTCGGCGGAGGGGATCTCGAACATGATAGGTCCGAGCACGTCTTCCAGGATCGCCCGAAGACCGCGAGCACCGGTCTTGCGCTCGACGGCGAGGTCGGCGATGGAGCGCAGTGCCTCTTCTTCGAACTCGAGCTGCACGCCGTCGATCTCGAACATCCGCTGGTACTGCTTCACCAGCGCGTTGCGCGGACCCGTCAGGATGTCGATCAGCGCATCCTGGTCGAGCGGCGACACGTTGGTGACGACCGGCAGACGCCCGATGAACTCGGGGATCAGCCCGAACTTGTGCAGGTCTTCCGGGAGCACCTCGCTGAACAGGTCGAGGTCCTTGCCCTTGTCGTGCAGCGGGGCGCCGAAGCCGATGCCGTGCTTGCCGACGCGGGCCGACACGATGTCTTCGAGACCCGCGAAGGCTCCGGCCACGATGAACAGCACGTTGGACGTGTCGATCTGCAGGAACTCCTGGTGCGGGTGCTTGCGACCCCCCTGGGGCGGAACTGAGGCGACCGTGCCCTCGATGATCTTCAAGAGAGCCTGCTGGACGCCCTCACCCGAGACGTCGCGGGTGATGGACGGGTTCTCGGCCTTGCGGGCGATCTTGTCGACCTCGTCGATGTAGATGATGCCCTGCTCGGCACGCTTGACGTCGTAGTCGGCGGCCTGGATCAGCTTGAGGAGGATGTTCTCGACGTCTTCGCCGACATAGCCGGCCTCGGTCAGAGCGGTGGCATCGGCGACAGCGAACGGAACGTTGAGGCGCTTCGCGAGCGTCTGCGCGAGGTACGTCTTCCCACAGCCGGTCGGGCCGATGAGCAGGATGTTGCTCTTGGCGATCTCGACCTCTTCCGCCTTCTGCTCAGCGGTCTGAAGAGTGCCGTGTGCGCGAACGCGCTTGTAATGGTTGTAGACGGCGACGGAAAGAGCGCGCTTGGCCGGCTCCTGGCCGACGACGTACTCCTCGAGGAAGGAGAAGATCTCACGCGGCTTGGGAAGCTCGAACTCGGCGACACCGTCTGCGGACGATTCCGCCATGCGCTCTTCGATGATCTCGTTGCACAGTTCGACGCACTCGTCGCAGATGTACACACCGGGGCCGGCGATGAGCTGCTGCACCTGCTTCTGGCTCTTTCCACAGAAAGAGCATTTGAACAGGTCAGCGCTTTCACCGATGCGGGCCATGCGCGTCCTCCTAGGGGGGATCAGAGATCGTCCTTCGAGCCTAACCGCTGCATACGACACCGGGCCGCATTGAGGGCACTCGACATCGCGACCACTGGACGGCCTTCCTTCTCGGCCAAGCTCCCCACCGGAGCCCCAGCCCGCATCGAACCCGCAACCACCAACACGGTGCGGGGCTTCGCCGCCCTCAACGCTGGGGTGGCAAGAAGAAGGTCGTCTCGTACGAGCGCACCTCGCCGTTCACGTCACCTACGGTCGCGATAGTGTAAGGGCTGAGATTCAGCGTGTCTCCCACGTACAGCGGCGTGAGGTACGCCTGATCGGTCGGCTCGTCGGACAGGACGCTACCGCGGCGCATCGCGTTCAGAGCGGCAAACGAGTACGAGCCGACACAGAGTCGTCCGATGATCGCCTCTGTGAAGTCGTCGGCCGCGACCACATACGACGCGAGGGTGCCGTCTGGTGCGTAACTCACAGTCCCATTCGCCCCCTCCCGCGGCCCCATGTCCACCATGCCCGCGTACAGCCCCACGTCCAGCAGCTCACCGCTCGAGATCGTCCCGTCACCTCCCGGACGCTTGCACTCCACTGCCGTCGAGGCAGCCGCGCTCGGCGTCGGTTGGGCACTCGAACTCGCAGTCGGCGCAACAGCCGCGGTTGTCTCGGCGACTTCAGGCATCGGGTCGGTGCAGCCAGTGAGCGCGACAACAGACAGAGCGGCAAGGAGCGCCGCGGCAACCGCGGCTGTGCGATCAGACATGTACGAACGCTAGCTCTCGGGCGTCGGGGAAAGCCAGTGCCCCGTCCGGCGAGAGCCGAACGGAGCACTGAACACTGCTGTTCGGTCAGACCATGCTCTTCGTGTGCCAGACCGTCTTCACCTCGGTGAAGGCGCCGATCCTCTCGGGAGAGGCGACGACGTCACCGGGGGTCAGCACACGCTTGAGCGTCTCCGCTGCGGCGATCTGCATGTCCACCCAATCCAAGGCGCCGGCACCCGCGAGGTCGAGAGCGTTCACGTCCTGGTGCGAGGCGAGCCACGGAGCCATCTCCGCGGGTGAACCCGTCAGCACGTTGACGACGCCACCGGGGACATCGCTGGTGGCGAGGACCTCGGCGAGGCTGATGGCCGAGAGCGGATGCTGCTCGCTCGCGATGACGACCACGGTGTTCCCGGCGACCAGCGCGGGAGCCACGACCGACACCAGGCCGAGCAGTGCCGAGTCCTGCGGTGCGACGATCGCGACGACGCCCGTCGGCTCCGGCACGGAGATGTTGAAGTACGGCCCGGACACCGGATTGGCATTGCCCGCGACCTGGGCGTACTTGTCGCACCAGCCTGCGTACCAGACCCAGAGGTCGATCGCTTCGTCGATCTGAGCGGCGGCTGCGGCCGAGGACACACCTTCCTGCGCCGAGATCTCGTCGATGAACTGCGACCGGCGACCCTCCAGCACCTCCGCGACGCGGTACAGGACCTGTCCGCGGTTGTACGCTGTCGCACCGGACCATCCCTTCACCGCAGCACGGGCCGCGACCACGGCATCGCGGGCGTCCTTGCGGGACGCCTTGGCGGCGTTCGCGAGGAAAGCCCCCTTGGAGGAGAGCACCTCGTACGTGCGGCCGGACTCGCTCCGCGGGAACGCTCCGCCGATCGCGAGCTTGTAGGTCTTCGGCACGGTCAGTCGCTTGCTCATGCTGCGGCTCCCTTGAGGTAGGCGGTGAGCCCCTGACGGCCGCCCTCGCGACCGTATCCGGACTCCTTGTAGCCGCCGAACGGACTCGACGGGTCGAAGCGGTTGAAGGTGTTCGCCCAGATGACACCGGCACGCAGGCGATCGGCCACCGCGAGGATGCGCGATCCCTTGTCGGACCAGATCCCGGCAGAGAGGCCGTACGGCGTGTTGTTCGCCTTCGCGATCGCCTCTGCAGGCGTGCGGAACGTGAGCACCGAGAGCACAGGCCCGAAGACCTCGTCACGGGCGATGCGATGCGACGCCTCGACGCCGGTGAAGATCGTCGGCGCAAACCAGAAGCCCTGCTCCGGGATCGCGCACTCCGCCGTCCAGCGCTCTGCGCCCTCGGCCTCGCCGATGTCGCTCAACTCGCGGATGCGGGCGAGCTGAGCCGCGGAGTTGATCGCCCCGATGTCGGTGTTCTTGTCGAGGGGGTCACCGAGGCGGAGGGTGGACAGGCGCGACTTGAGCCGGTCGACGACCTCGTCGTGGATCGACTCCTGCACCAGCAGACGGCTTCCGGCACAGCAGACGTGGCCCTGGTTGAAGAAGATTCCGTTGACGATGCCCTCGACCGCCTGATCGATGGGAGCGTCGTCGAACACGATGTTCGCGGCCTTGCCGCCCAGTTCGAGCGTCAGCTTCTTCGGCGTGCCGGCGACGGCCCGGGCGATGTCGCGACCGACACCGGTCGAGCCGGTGAAGGCCACCTTGTCGACGTCGGGGTGACGCACGAGAGTGGAGCCCGTGGCTCCGGCACCCGTCACGATGTTGACGACACCGGTCGGCAGGTCGGCCTGCTGCAGGATCTCCGCGAAGATCAATGCCGTCAGCGGCGTGGTCTCGGCCGGCTTGAGCACGACCGTGTTGCCGGCGGCGAGGGCGGGAGCGATCTTCCAGGCCAGCATCAGCAGCGGGAAGTTCCACGGGATGATCTGCCCCGCGACGCCGAGCGCCCGCGGGTTCGCGCCCAGTCCGGCGTGATCGAGCTTGTCGGCCCAGCCCGCGTAGTAGAAGAACCAGGAGGCGACGAGCGGCACGTCGACGTCGCGGCTCTCCTTGATCGGCTTGCCGTTGTCGAGGCTCTCGGCGACGGCGAGCTCTCGTGCGCGCTCCTGCACGAGGCGGGCGATGCGGAAGAGGTACTTCCCGCGGTCGCGGCCGCTCATCTTGGACCAGGTCTTCTCGTAGGCGCGGCGCGCGGCGGCGACTGCACGGTCGACGTCCTCATCGCTCGCCGATGCGATCTCGGCGATGTGCTTCTCGGTCGCCGGTGAGATGGTGTTGAAGGGGGTACCTGATCCATCGACGAACTCGCCGTCGATGAACAGACCGTAGCTGTCCTTGAGGTTCAGGACCGCGGTGGACTCCGGTGCGGGAGCGTATTCCAGAAATGACATGTTCGTCTTCCCGTCAGTCGATCGTGACGTAGTCGGGGCCCGAGTAGTGGCCGGAGCTGAGCTTCTGCCGCTGCAGGAGCACGTCGTTGAGGAGGCTGGAGGCGCCGAAGCGGAAGAGGTGCGGCTGGAGCCATTCCTCGCCCACGGTCTCGGCGACCGTGACGAGGTACTTCACCGCGTCCTTCGACGAGCGGATGCCACCGGCCGGCTTCACGCCGATCTTCTCGCCGGTGCCGCGGTACCAGTCACGTACGGTCTCCAGCATGAGGAGCGTCGTCGGGAGGGTGGCGGCGGGCTGCACCTTGCCGGTCGAGGTCTTGATGAAGTCCCCTCCCGCCAGGATCCCGAGCCACGAGGCGCGCTTGATGTTGTCGTAGGTGTTGAGCTCACCGGTCTCGAGGATCACCTTGAGAGAGGCGTAGGAGCCGTCCTCACGGCGGCAGGCCTCCTTGACCTGGGCGATCTGGTCGAAGACCAGGCCGTACCGGCCGGACAGGAATGCGCCACGATCGATCACCATGTCGATCTCATCGGCGCCGGCAGCCACCGCCTCGGCGGTGTCGGCGAGCTTGATCGCAAGCGAGGAGCGTCCGCTGGGGAATGCCGTGGCGACGGCCGCGACGGAGATCAGGCCGTCATCGGGGTCACCGTGCATCCCGCCGAGCGCGGTCACCGCGTCGCCGACCATGTCGCCGTACACGCAGACCGCTGCGACCCGCGGGGTCGAGGGATCCGCAGCGTCCGGGTTCTTCGCCTTGGCCACGAGAGAGCGCACCTTGCCGGGAGTGTCGGCTCCCTCGAGCGTCGTGAGGTCGATCAGCTTGATGATCGTGTCGAGCGCCCATGCCTTCGAGGTGGTCTTGATCGAGCGGGTCCCGAGCCCGGCAGCGCGCTGCTCCAGGCCGACGGCATCCACGCCGGGAAGTCCGTGCAGGAATCGCCGGAGCGTGGCGTCGTCGGGCTCGCCGCCCAGAACGTCCACCGCCGTCCTGCGACTGAGTTCTTTGGTCGTCACTGTTCCTCCAACAATGCTCGTGCTGTGGTCTCATCGGTCACCAGAACGCCACACAGGCCGCTGGTGACCACGGTGCGTGCGATGTCGTGCTTGGCGGGGCCCGCCGTGACGAAGATCGCACGCGCGGCTCCGCGCAGACGGTCGAGAGAGACTCCGACGGTCCGTGCATCGAGCTGCGAGTCGACGATGTTGCCCTCCGCGTCGACGTAGCGCCCGAGGACGTCGCCGACCGCGCCGCGTCGTGCGAGCTCTTCGACATCCTCTGCGCTGAGGTAGCCGTTCTCGACGTGAGCCGACGAGGCATCGCAGGGTCCGGCGGTGAACAGGAACGCCTGCGCTTCTGCTGCCTCTTCGAGGACGGCGGCGACGGTGCGGTCGGACTCGATCGCCTGCTTCGTCTCCACACGCTCGAGGATGGCCGGACTCGGCAGCAACGAGACCTGGCCCGAAGCGCGCTGAGCGATCGTGACGGCGAGGCCGGCAGCGCCGCCGGAGCGTCGGTTCAGGCTCACTCCCCCGTTCAGCTGCACCACGGTCACGCCGTTCGCCCAGCCGTCCGGAAGCGCCTCGGCGACGGCGCGGAGTGTACGGCCCCAGCTCACCCCGAGGGTGCGGGGAACGGGCCGCAGCGCGGTCAGGAAGTCGGCCGCGGCCTGAGCGACGCGTTCGAGAGTGCCGTCATCGCCTTCCGGAGCCGGCACGACCACGGCATCCGTGAGGCCGAAGCGCTCGACGAGAAGCCGCTCCAGGCCGAGTCGGCGGGCGCGGGGGTGCACGATCTCGATGCGGACGATGCCGCGTTCGCGGGCCTGGGTCAGCAGACGACCAACCTTCCAGCGCGAGATCTTGAGGAGTCCGCCGATCTCGTCCTGGGTCTTGTCCTCGTCGTAGTACAGCTCGGCGACGCGAACCATGAGCAGATCTTCTTCCACGGCATCCTCCTTCCTCATCCAGAGTAGGCCCTCGTCAGCGTTCGCGCACCACAGTGCTCATATGCGCACTTAGTCGTCGGGTCCTGCACATCCGCCGGGCACGACGAAGGGCGCCCGTCGGATGACGGACGCCCTTCGCGATCGGTCGGATCAGACGCGCTTGCGCGTCGTGAGCACCTGGTCGACGATGCCGTACTCCAGCGCCTGCGCGGCGGAGAGGATGTTGTCACGATCGATGTCGCGGTTCACCTGCTCCGGGGTGCGGTTGGTGTGTCCGGCGAGCGTCTCCTCGAGCCAGGTGCGCATGCGGAGGATCTCCGCGGCCTGGATCTCGATGTCGGACGCCTGGCCGTGGCCTGCCTCCCCCATCGCCGGCTGGTGGATGAGCACGCGGGCGTTCGGGAGCGCGAGACGCTTACCCGGTGCACCGGCAGCGAGCAGCACGGCCGCAGCCGAGGCCGCCTGCCCGAGCACCACGGTCTGGATCTGCGGCGCGACGTACTGCATCGTGTCGTAGATCGCCGTCATCGCGGTGAACGAGCCACCGGGCGAGTTGATGTACATCGTGATGTCGCGCTCGGCGTCCTGGCTCTCCAGGACGAGGAGCTGTGCCATCACGTCGTCGGCCGAAGCGTCGTCGACCTGCACGCCGAGGAAGATCACGCGGTCTTCGAACAGCTTGTTGTACGGGTCCTGGCGCTTGAAGCCGTACGCGGTGCGCTCCTCGAACTGCGGCAGCACGTAGCGGCTGGAGGGAAGGTCACCGGCTGAGCGGAAGGTGGGTGTGTACATGAGCGTCCTTTCGCTTTCCGTTACTCGGTGTCCTGGTCGGTTCCGCCGCCGCCGATGACGTCGGAGGCCGATTCGCGGATGTGATCGACGAAGCCGTACTCGAGCGCTTCCTCAGCCGTGAACCAGCGGTCGCGGTCTCCATCGGCGTTGATCTGCTCGACCGACTTGCCGGTCTGGGCAGCGGTGATCTCGGCGAGGCGGTTCTTCATCGACATGATGAGCTGCGCCTGCGTCTGGATGTCGCTCGACGTTCCGCCGAATCCACCATGGGGCTGGTGCAGCAGCACGCGTGCGTTGGGCGTGATGTACCGCTTGCCCTTGGTGCCGGCGGTCAACAGCAACTGCCCCATGGAGGCGGCCATTCCGATGCCGACCGTGACGATGTCGTTCGGCACGAACTGCATCGTGTCGTAGATCGCCATGCCCGCGGTGATCGATCCGCCGGGCGAGTTCACGTAGAGGTAGATGTCTCGCTCGGAGTCTTCTGCGGCGAGGAGAAGGATCTTCGCGCAGATCTCGTTCGCGTTCTCGTCGCGCACCTCCGACCCCAGCCAGATGATGCGGTCCTTCAGCAACCGATCGAAGACGCTCGTTGCGAGGAGGGGTTCTGCAGCCATGTCAGCTCCTGATTCCGTGTTTCAGTGATTCGAATCTACCGGCGACAACGCAGCGCCCAGGCCGTGTTCGCCGTCGGCATATCAGGTGTCGGCGTCCGCGATCTCGTGGGCATAGGCCGTCATAGACCGGTGGTAGCGCGGCAGATGCGGGACGAGGGCGAGCAGTGCCACGGAGAGACCCTCCGCCGGGCGCCCGGCGCTGGCCAGGATGAGGGAATGCACGCAGGCGACGGCGTCGCGATAGGGGCCGTCCGGCGCGAGCTCCGCCTCCGCACGGATCACGGCGAGTGCTTCGTCGTACTCGCCGAGGTTACGCAGAGAACTGGCCATCTGGATCACGCACTGCGGACGGTGCTCACCGTCCAGCCCCAGGGCCAGCGCGCGTCGATACAGGGCGACAGCCTCCGCCGGCCGGCCAGCGGAATCCCGTGCACCGCCGCGCTCGAACTCCGCGCGAGCGTCGTCGGGGCCGCGCTCGGCGGCGAGGGCGTCGATGCGGCTGATCGTGTCGTCACCCACCTCTTCCCCCGTCGCGTCGTCCCACACCTCGTCGATGCGCTCATCCCACGTCTTCATCGCTGCCCTCTCCTCGGATGGAAAAGAGGGCGGATGCCGCAGCACCCGCCCTCTTCACTGGATCGTGTTCGATCACTCGGCCTTGTCGGCCGCCTTCTTGGCCGGTGCCTTCTTGGCAGCAGGCTTCTTGGCCGGCGCCTTCTCGGCGGCGGGCTTCTCGGCGGCGTCGGCTTCGGCGGCCTTCTTGGCCGGAGCCTTCTTGGCAGCGGGCTTCTTGGCAGGAGCCTTCTTCGCCGGCTTCTCCTCGGCTTCCGTGGACTCCGCCTCAGCAGGCTCGGCCTCGTCATCGGTCACGATGAAGTCGGACAGATCGACGGGCTTGCCGTTGCTGTCGACGACCTTCACCTTGCCGAGTGCGATCGCGAGCGCCTTGTTCCGCGCGACCTCGCCGACGAGCGCCGGGAGCTGGTTCGAGGACTGCAGCGCCTCGACGAACTCCTGCGGGGCCATGCCGTACTGGGCAGCCGACTGGATGAGGTACTGCGAGAGCTCCTCCTGCGAGACCTGCACATCGGCCTGCTCGGCGATCGTGTCGAGGAGCACCTGCGTGCGGAACTGCTTCTCGCTGGCCTCGGTGACCTCGGCGCGGTGCACGTCGTCCTCGAGACGGCCTTCGCCCTCGAGGTGGTTGTGCACCTCGTCCTCGATGAGCTGCGGCGGAACCGGGATCTCGATCTGCTCGAGCAGCACCTCGACGAGCTTGTCGCGTGCGGCGGAGCCCTGCGTGAACACGCCCTGCTGAGCGACGCGCTCCGCGAGGCTCTCACGGAGCTCGGCGATCGTGTCGAACTCGCTCGCGATCTGCGCGAAGTCGTCGTCGGCCTCGGGAAGCTCGCGCTCCTTGACCGCCTTGACCGTCACGGAGACCTCGGCCTCGGACCCGGCGTGGTCGCCACCGACGAGAGCGGAGCGGAACGTGGTGTCCTCGCCGGCGGTGAGCGACTCGATCGCGTCGTCGATGCCCTCGAGCAGCTCGCCGGAGCCGATCTCGTAGGAGACGCCGTCGGCGCGGTCGATCTCGGCGCCGTCGATCGTGGCGACGAGGTCGAGCTCGACGAAGTCACCCTTCGCGGCAGGCCGGTCGACCGGGACGAGCGTGCCGAAGCGGGCGCGCATGTTGTCGAGCTCTGCGTCGAGCGCCGCGTCATCGGCCTCGACGGCGTCGACGGTCACGGTGATGCCGTCGTAGGAGGGCAGCTCGATGTCGGGACGGACGTCGACCTCGATGTCCACGAGCAGGTCGCCCGAGAAGTCCTTCTCGTTCGGCCACTGCGTGATGTCGGCCGCAGGGCGCCCCACGACGCGCAGCTTGTGCTCGTTGGTCGCCTCGCGGAAGAACTTGTCCAGGCCTTCGTTCACGGCGTGCTCGATGACGGCGCCGCGACCGATGCGCTGGTCGATGATCGGTGCCGGGACCTTGCCCTTGCGGAAGCCGGGGATCTGGACGTCCTGAGCGATGTGCTCGTACGCGTGAGCGATGCTGGGCTTGAGGTCGTCCGGGGTGACCGTGATGGTGAGCTTGACCCGGGTCGGGGTCAGCTTCTCGACGGTGCTGTTCGCCATGCTGGTGTGTTCTCCTTGTGATTTCCGCTTCGAATCGCGGCTGTAAGGTCCGTGGGGGCCGTGTCGGGGCGACAGGAGTTGAACCTGCGACCTCCCGCTCCCAAAGCGGGCGCTCTACCAAGCTGAGCTACGCCCCGGGGAATCCGCATGCGGATTCAGCCCCACCGAGTCTAACGGACAGGAGCATGCGTCAGAGTCCGGTATAGTCGATGAGTCGGTTACCGAACCTTTCGGGGCTCGGATTCCGGGGCTGTAGCTTAGTGGTAAAGCCTTAGTCTTCCAAACTAATGATGCGGGTTCGATTCCCGTCAGCCCCTCCACTCGAGAAGGCCCCCGCCATACGGCGGGGGCCTTCCGCATTTCCGGACGCGTCGTCGAATACGCTGACAGCATCGCTGAACGCAGGCTCCGACCGGAAGGCATCATCGAATGGGTCAGTCGCCCCTCGACGGCGGGCATCAGCTTCCCGTCGCTTTCTCGTCCGGGGCCCCCTCCGCGTCGACGCGGTCGCGACGGAGGAGACGGCCGGGGCTCGTCATCGGCCTGCTCGGCGGCGCCGCGCTGATCGCGGGGCTGGCCATCGTGCAGGTGAGCGCGAACCTCGGGTACGACGACG
The DNA here is from genome assembly GCF_052115285.1 of Microbacterium sp. 2RAF4. NCBI lineage: Bacteria > Bacillati > Actinomycetota > Actinomycetes > Micrococcales > Microbacteriaceae > Microbacterium > Microbacterium sp. 2RAF4. The sequence continues at coordinate 716,216 of NZ_JBFRGI010000001.1, forward strand.
CCGCGTCCCGCTATGAGAGCGCAGCACAGACGACGTCGACCGCGAAGACGAAGCTCCGCGCCGACATCGCTGAACTGCGGACCGTCGTCGACGCAGCGGGGCAGGTCGTCGCAGGGGGTGATCAGCCGATCTCCGTGCCCGACGAGCTGCACGCGAGCTTGGCCTCTGCCGTCGAAGGCGGCACCGCCACCGCGTCCGACGCGGAGGGCGTGGTCGCCGTGGAGATCGGTGCACTGGGCGAGAAGCCCGACTGGTTCTGGGAACTGTTCGGCGCCACCGCGGCGCTCGAGCAGCGACGTGACGAGGTGGATGACCTGTCCGTCGAGCTCGCCGACGCGGCCGGCGACATCTCGTCGGCGCACACGGCGATGACGGAGAGCGGCCTCGCGGTGATCACGACGGCCGGAGCGGCTGCGTCCGGATTCGAAGCGGCCCATCTGTCAGCACGCAACGATGCGGTGATCGCCTTGCGCGACGCTGCCGCCGATGCAACCGCCGCGACGACGCTCGACGAAGGCACCGCAGCCGTCTACCTCGCCCTGCAGACCGCGGCAGCGCAGGTCGTCGCCACCGAGAGCGAAGAGCTGGCGGAGAAGGCGGGCCCGCTCCTGAATGCCCGGCTCGAGATCGAAGCGTTCGCCCGCTCCCTCGCTCCCGGCGTCCTCCTCGACTTCGATTGGGCGCCGGTCGTCAGCGGCGCCGGTTACAACGGCAGCATGGGCGGCTACACGACCTGGTGGTGGGGCGATTCGGGGCGGGCGACCATCGCGTTCTCGAACTCGGTCGCCGAGCAGTGGCCGGCCGTTCGCAGCAAGGCTCTGATCGCGCACGAGGTGGGGCACGCGATCAGCGTGAGGTGCCAGAGCATGTACGACTCCTCCACGCAGGACAGCATCGAGAAGTGGGCGACGGCGTGGGCCATCAGCATGGGCTACACCGATGATGCGAACGGCGTCTGGGCGTACGGGTACCCGCCGCAGAGCTACATCGATGCGGCGGCGGGCTGCCGCTGACCGCCGCCGCCTGATACGGAAGAAGCCGCCGCGATCGCTCGCGACGGCTTCTTCGGTGTCAACTCGAGGTCACTGCCCCCGACGCTCGCGCAGCTGCGTGAGCGCGTCGTCGAGCAGCTGGACTGCTTCCTCGTCCGTGCGGCGTTCCTTCACGTAGGCGAGGTGCGTCTTGTACGGCTCCGCCTTCGCGAGCGCAGGAGGATTCTCCTTGTCACGACCGGCGGGGAGCCCGGACTGCGGGTGGTCGATCGTCTCCGGGATCTCTTCCTCGGGAAGACCGGCGGCGAAGTAGCGGACGGTCTCGTTGCCGAGTCCATCCCAGTAGGAGACCGCGATGCGGTCGGCGTGATAGCCGTGATCCTGCTCGCCCATGGGGCCGGAACCCACGCGGGTGCCGCGGATCGCGTTTCCACCGGTAGCCATCAGATGACCTCGAATTTCGTGATGAGGCCCAGCGCGACGATGGAGACGAACCATGTCAGAGCCAGGACGACGGTGAAGCGGTTGAGGTTCCGCTCCGCGAGACCGGAAGAGCCGACCGCAGAGGTCATGCCCCCGCCGAACATGTCGGAGAGGCCGCCGCCGCGGCCCTTGTGCAGGAGGATGAGGAGGGTCAGCAGAACGCTGGTGATGCCCAGCACGACCTGCAGGACGAACTCGAGAATTGCCACGAGAAAGAGCCTTTCGCTGGGGCCGGAGCGCCCCCGTAACGGTCAAGTATACGGTGCAGCGGGGCCGAAGCCCCGCCGCACTCACACGCCGACGTGCTTCTCGAAGCGGATGATCGCGGCGAACTCGTCGACCACGAGGCTTGCGCCTCCGACCAGCGCGCCGTCGACATCGGGCTCGCGCATGAAGCTGGCGATGTTCCCCGACTTCACCGAGCCGCCGTAGAGGATGCGCGTGCGCGCTGCCGCGTCGTCGCCGAGAACCTTCGCGATGACCGCACGCAGAGCTGCGCAGACGTCCTGCGCCTGCTGAGGAGTCGCCGCCTGACCGGAGCCGATCGCCCACACGGGCTCGTACGCGACGACGATGTCCGCCTTCGGCGAGACTCCCTCGAGCGCTGCCTCGAGCTGCGAGACCGGAACCGCGCTGGCACCGAACTTCTCGAGGTCGCCAGCTGTCTCGCCCACGCAGATGACCGGTACCAGGCCGTGCTTGAGCGCTGCCTTGACCTTGGCCGCCACGACATCGTCACCTTCGGAGTGGTACTCACGACGCTCGGAGTGGCCGATGATCACGTACTTCGCATCGAGCTTCGCCAGGAACGCTCCCGACACCTCGCCCGTGTAGGCGCCCGAGTCGTGTGCCGAGACATCCTGCGCTCCGAGCGCGAACGGGATCTTGTCCGCGTCGATGAGGGTCTGCACGCTGCGGATGTCGGTGAACGGCGGGAAGACCGCCACCTCGACGGATCCGTCCTCGTGCTTCGCATCCTTCAACGTCCAGTGCAGCTTCTGCACGAACGCGACCGCCTGCAGGTGGTCCAGGTTCATCTTCCAGTTTCCCGCGATCAGCGGGGTACGAGAGTTCACGCCCATCCGAGGACCTCCAGCCCAGGTAGTTTCTTGCCCTCGAGGAACTCGAGGCTCGCGCCGCCACCGGTCGAGATGTGACCGAACTGGTCGTCACTGAAGCCGAGCTGACGCACGGCTGCAGCGGAGTCTCCCCCGCCGACGACGCTGAGGCCGTCGACCTCGGTGAGCGCTTGCGCGACGGTCTTGGTGCCCGCTGCGAAGGCGGGGAACTCGAACACCCCCATGGGGCCGTTCCAGAACACGGTCTTCGACTCGCGGATGACCTCGGCGAAACGTGCCGCCGTCTCCGGACCGATGTCGAGCCCGATGCCGGAGGCACCGAACGGCGTCGACTCGATCGCGTCGGCCGCGGCGACTTCGTGCGCGGCGTCGGCGCCGAAGGACGCGGCCACGACGACGTCCGTGGGGAGCACGAGCTCCACGCCGCGTTCCGCCGCTTCCGCGATGTACCCGCGCACCGTGTCGAGCTGATCCTCTTCCAGAAGGCTCGAGGCGACGGCGTGCCCCTGGGCCTTGAGGAAGGTGAAGAGCATTCCGCCACCCACCAGGATCTTGTCCACGCGCGGGAGCAGGTGCGAGATGACGCCGAGCTTGTCGCTGACCTTCGAGCCGCCGAGCACGACCGCATAGGGGCGCTCGGGGTTCTCGGTCAGGCGGTCCAGCACGTCGAGCTCCGCGGCGATCAGCAGACCGGCCGCCGACGGGAGCAGCTCGGCGAGCTCATAGACGCTGGCCTGCTTGCGGTGCACGACGCCGAACCCGTCGGAGACGAGCACGTCGCCGAGTTCTGCGAGCTCGGCTGCGAAAGCGGATCGGGTCGCATCGTCCTTCGAGGTCTCCCCCGGGTTGAACCGCAGGTTCTCGATCACGACGACCCCGCCGTCCTCGAGCGATGCGACGGCCTCCTTGGCGGATTCGCCGACCGTGTCGCGCGCGAACGCGACCGGGGCACCGAGCAGCTCGGACAGCCGCTGAGCCACCGGCTCGAGGCTGTACTGCGGGTCGGGCGCACCGTCGGGCCGGCCGAGGTGCGAGCACACGACAACACGGGCGCCCGCGTTGATGAGTGCGTTGAGGGTCGGCAACGAGGCGCGGACACGGCCATCGTCCGTGATGATCCCATCCCGCAGGGGGACGTTGAGATCACAACGGACGATGACGCGCTTGCCCTCGAGCGACCCCAGGGTGTCCAGGGTGCGCAGAGTCATGTGTCTGAGCTTAGAGGCGCTCGGCCACGTACTCGGTCAGGTCGACGAGACGGTTGGAGTAGCCCCACTCGTTGTCGTACCAGCTGGAGACCTTGATCAGGTTGCCGCTGACGTTGGTCAGCGTCGAGTCGAAGATCGACGAGTGCGGGTTGTGCACGATGTCGCTCGAGACGATCGGGTCCTCGTTGTACTGCAGGTAGCCGGCGAGGCGACCCTCGGCAGCGGCCTTCTTGTAGGCCTCGTTGACCTCGTCGACCGTCAGGTTCTCGCGGTCGGTGATGAGGGTGAGGTCGACGATCGATCCGGTGGGAACCGGAACGCGGTACGAGGAGCCGCTCAGCTTGCCCTGGAGCTCCGGGAGCACCTCGCCGATGGCCTTGGCCGCACCGGTCGAGGCCGGGGTGATGTTGATCGCGGCGGCACGGGCACGACGGAGGTCGCTGTGCGGGCCGTCCTGCAGGTTCTGGTCGGCGGTGTACGCGTGCGCGGTCATCATGAATCCGCGGTCGATGCCGAACGCGTCGTTGAAGACCTGAGCCAGCGGCGCGAGGCAGTTCGTGGTGCAGGACGCGTTGGAGATGATGTGGTCGGTCTCCGGGTTGTACGTGTCCTCGTTCACGCCCATGACGAACGTGCCGTCGACGCCCGTGCCGGGTGCCGAGATGAGGACCTTCTTCGCGCCGGCCTCGATGTGCTTCTTGGCGAGCTCGGCCTTGGTGAAGAAGCCGGTCGACTCGATCACGATGTCGACGCCCAGCTCGCCCCACGGGAGGCCTGCGGGGTCGCGCTCGGCGAATGCCTTGATGGTCTTGCCGTTGACGGTGATGCTCTCGTCGTCGTAGCTGATCTCGGCGTCGAGGACGCCGCCCACCGAGTCGTACTTCAGCAGGTGCGCCAGGGTCTTGTTGTCGGTGAGGTCGTTGACGGCGACGATCTCAAGGTCTGCTCCCTGCGCGAGAGCCGCGCGGAAGTAGTTGCGTCCGATGCGGCCGAAGCCGTTGATACCGATCTTGACAGACACTCAGGTCTCCCTGTTTCTCGTGCATCGCACGCGGCTTTCCAGCGAGCGTGAGGTGCGGGGTTTTTTGGCTGAGAGGGCGTCCCGACGAGCCGTGGCCCGTCGGGACGCGACCCGATTACGACAGTACCAGCAGGCCGTTCGTCTGCTGACGGGCGACCTCGAGACGCTGGGCGACGTTCTCCCAGTTCGCGATGTTCCACGCGGCCTTGACGTAGTCGGCCTTCACGTTGAGGTAGTCGAGGTAGAAGGCGTGCTCCCACATGTCGAGCTGGAACAGCGGGATGGTGCCCTGTGCCGTGTTCGACTGCTGGTCGAAGAGCTGCTGGATGATGAGGCGCGAACCGATCGAGTCCCAGCTGAGCACCGCCCAGCCGGAGCCCTGGATGCCGGTGGCTGCGGCGGTGAAGTGCGCCTGGAACTTCTCGAACGAGCCGAAGTACTCGTCGATCGCGGCCTTCAGCTCGCCCTCGGGCTGTCCTCCGCCGTTCGGCGAGAGGTTGGTCCAGAAGATCGAGTGGTTGACGTGACCGCCGAGGTTGAAGGCGAGGTCCTTCTCGAGCTTGTTCACGTTCGCGAGGTTGCCGCTCTCGCGAGCCTCGGCGAGCTGCTCGAGAGCGGTGTTCGCGCCGGCGACGTAGGTCGCGTGGTGCTTGTCATGGTGCAGCTCCATGATCTTGCCGCTGATGTGCGGCTCGAGGGCTGCGAAGTCGTAGGGAAGGTCGGGGAGCGTGTAGGTCGCCATATCGCTTTCATCCAATCCGCGCCGCGCCGCGGCGCTTGCCGATCCTCCGCGCCGCCGATGTGCGGCGTAGAGCGGACGTGATTCATCCTACTGACGACAACGCGGCTGCGGTCCCGATCCTTCCGCCGTATGACGAAGACCCGCCGTCCGGATGCCGGACGACGGGCCTTGGTCGAGGATGCGGATCAGACGTCGAGTCCGACCGGGACCGCGGCTTCCGTTCCGGGAATGCCCTCCTGCTGCGCGCGCTTGTCGGCCATCGCCAGCAGGCGGCGGATGCGGCCGGCGACGGCGTCCTTCGTCAGTGGTGGGTCGGCATGATGCCCCAGCTCGTCCAGGCTGGCGTCACGGTGGGCGAGGCGGAGCTCTCCGGCCACCTTCAGATGATCGGGGACCTCGTCGGCCAGGATCTCGAGGGCACGCTCGACACGCGCGCACGCGGCCACGGCGGCCTGCGCGGATCGGCGCAGATTCGCGTCGTCGAAGTTCACCAGGCGGTTGACGCCGGCTCGCACCTCGCGGCGCTGGCGAAGCTCCTCCCAGGCGATCGCGGTCTTCTGCGCTCCCATCTCGTTCAGGATGGTGCGGATGGCCTCGCCTTCGCGCACGACCACGCGCGGCATACCGCGCACCTCACGAGCCTTCGCAGCCACTCCGAGTCGATGCGCGGCGCCGACGAGAGCCATGGCCGCCTCCGAGGACGGGCAGACGACCTCGAGCATGGCGGAGCGTCCTGGCTCGCTCAGGCTTCCGGCCGCGAGGAACGCGCCGCGCCACAAGCCTGCTACCTCGGCCCGGGAACCGGTGGTGAGCCGGTTGGGAAGCCCACGGACGGGCCGTCGACGCTGATCGAGCAGACCCGTCTGACGGGCCAGGGTCTCGCCCTGCGCGATGACGCGCACAGCCCAGCGTGCACCGTCGTTCGCGGTGCTCGACTGCACCTGGGCGATCTCCGGGCGCACGCCGTAGATCTCGGCGAGGTCGCGGGCGACGCGTCGTGCGAGAGTCTCGGCATCCACCTCGGCCTCCACGGCCACGCGGCCGGCGATCGAATGCAGACCACCGGCGAACCGGAGGATGGCGGTCACTTCCGCGACTCGCACCGTCGGGGGTGCGTTGCGGATGCTGACCAGCTCGGCCTTGACGTCGGTGGTTAGTGCCACGACACTCCTTCACGTTCACGCGCCGGATCGCGACGCAAACGTCCAGCTTACTCGGCCGGACGGCCCGCTACTCTCGGCCCAGATCCCGGTGACGGACGTTCACGGCCACTCCGGGGATCGCAGCGAGGCGGCGCGCCAGCTCTTCCGACATCGCCACGGAACGGTGCTTCCCGCCGGTGCAGCCGATCGCGATCGTCGAGTGGCTCTTGTTCTCGCGCTGGTATCCCTCCAGCACGGGCACCAGCGCCTTCGAATAGGAGTCCAGGAACTCCATCGCGCCTTCGCGGGAGAGGACGTACTCGCGCACGGGCTCGTCCTGTCCTGTCTGACCGCGCAGCTCCTCGTTCCAGAACGGGTTCGGCAGGAATCGCATGTCTGCCACGATGTCGACGTCGGTCGGAAGCCCGTACTTGAATCCGAAGCTCAGCAACGTGACGCGATGCCGCGCCTCGCCCTCCGCCGAGAAGATGTCGGAGACGTGCGTGGCGAGCTGGTGGATGTTGAGCATCGAGGTGTCGATCACCAGGTCCGCGCCTTCGCGGATCGGAGCGAGGCGCTCACGCTCGGTGCGGATGCCGTCGAGCAGAGTCCCCTCCCCCTGCAACGGATGCGGTCTGCGCACGGACTCGAATCGACGCACCAGCACGTCGTCCGACGCGTCGAGGAATAGCACGCGGACGGAACCACGGGAACGCAGCGCACGCGCCACACCGGGGAAGTCGTCAAAGAGGTTGCGTCCACGGACGTCCACGACGGCGGCGACCTTGGGCAGCGCCGTGCCACCCATGTCGGTCAGATCGAGCAGAGGGCGCAGGATCTGCGGGGGCAGATTGTCGACCACGTACCAGCCGAGGTCCTCGAGTGCGTTCGCCACCGTCGTCCGACCTGCGCCGGACATTCCCGTGACGATGAGGAACTCGCCCTTTTCCCCGTCAGACATCGCTCAGTGCTCCCTCTCCCCCTCGGCTTCCAGCCTAGCGAGTGGAGAGGTGCGTGTGGATGTTCTGGGCGAGCACGGGTCCGATCCCCTGGACCTCTTCGATCTGCCCCGGTTCTGCCGCGCGAAGCGCGGTGACCGAGCCGAAGTGCTTGAGCAGCACCTTGATGCGCGCGGCACCGAGCCCCGGAACCTCGGCGAGGACGGAGCCGATGTCGTTCCGCCGCTTCCTGCGCTGATGCGTGATAGCAAACCGGTGTGCTTCGTCGCGAAGCCGCTGCAACAGGTAGAGGGCCTCGCTCGTGCGCGGAAGGATCACCGGGAAGTCCTCGCCGGGAAGCCAGACTTCTTCGAGTCGCTTGGCTATGCCGCACACCGCGATCTCGGTGTGTCCCGCGTCACGGAGTGCCCTGGCCGCCGCTTCGACCTGAGGCTGTCCGCCGTCGACCAGGAGCAGCTGCGGTGGATACGCGAAGCGGGGCTTCCGGCGTGCTGTGGCCTCTCCGACGTCTTCCCCGACGACCTCGTCTGTCGTCGGGTCGACCATCTCCGGCTCTTCGGGGCGGTCGAGGTAGGCCAAGCGACGACGGAGCACCTGATACATCGAGTCGGTGTCGTCCGTGGTCTCGGCGATGTTGAACGAGCGGTACTGGTCTTTGCGGGGAAGGCCGTCCTCGAACACCACCATCGAGGCGACGACATTCGTGCCGCCGAGGTGCGAGATGTCGAAGCACTCGATCCGCAGCGGCGCTTCGTCCATTCCGAGCGCCTCCTGCAGGTCGGTGAGCGCCTGCGTGCGGGCGACGTAGTCCGTCGTACGCCGCGTCTTGTGACGGATCAACGCCTGCTGCGCGTTCAAGGTCGCCGTGCGCATGAGATCTGCGCGTTGGCCGCGTTGCGCCACCGCGATCTCGACCTTCTTGCCGCGCCGCTCACGCAGCCACAGTTCGAGCTCCGCGGCGTCGTCGGGCAGCGTGGGCACCAGGATGCGGCGCGGCACGTCCTGCGCTTCGCCGTAGGCCTGCTGGAGAACCTGCTCGACCAGTTCGCCGCTGGAGATGTCGATCTCCTTCTCGATCGTCAGAGCGCGCACACCACGGACCCTGCCGCCGCGGATCACGAAGTGCTGCACCGCCGCCGCCAGCTCATCCTCGGCGATGCCGAACAGGTCGGCGTCCTCATCGCTGGGGAGCACGAGCGCACTCTTGCCCAGCACGGCTTCGATGGCCGAGAGCTTGTCCCGGTACTTGGCTGCTGCCTCGTAGTCCATCGCCGCCGACGCGGCCAGCATCCGCTTCGTGAGCTCGCGCGTGAAGCGCTCATCACCACCGGCCATGAAGGCGACGAAGTCGTCGACCATGGCGCGGTGCTCCTCGATGCTCACCGTCATCGAGCACGGACCACCGCACTTGCCGATCTGGCCGGGGAAGCACGGCCTGCCCGTCTGCATGGCGCGACGGTAGCTCGAGTCGCTGCAGGTGCGGATCGGGAACGCCTTGATCATCAGGTCGATCGTCTCGTGCACGGCCCACACCTTCGGGAAAGGGCCGAAGTAGCGAGCGCCGGGGATCTTCCGGTTGCGCGTGACGATCACACGCGGTGCTTCGTCCGCGAGCGTGACAGCCATGAAGGGGTACGACTTGTCGTCCTTGTACCGCACATTGAAGGGCGGATCGAACTCCTTGATCCACATGTACTCGAGCTGCAACGAGTCGACATCGGTCGGGACCACGGTCCACTCGACGGAAGACGCCGTCGTGACCATGCGACGGGTCCGCTCGTGAAGGGTCCGCAGCGGCGCGAAGTAGTTCGACAGCCGCTGGCGGAGGTTCTTCGCCTTCCCCACGTAGAGCACGCGACCGGCAGAGTCGCGGAACCGGTACACGCCGGGGTCGGTGGGTATCTCCCCCGCCCGCGGCTTGTACGGCAACACGTCGGCCATCAGCTGGCCTTCCGCGCGGAGCGCCCCTCACCCAGGATCTCGGCGAGGAAGAGACCGGTGTGGCTCTCCTCGACGCGCGCGATCTGTTCCGGGGTGCCCGTGGCGACGATCTGTCCGCCGCCCGAACCGCCCTCAGGGCCGAGATCGATCACCCAGTCCGCCGACTTGATCACGTCGAGGTTGTGCTCGATAACGATGACGGTGTTGCCCTTGTCGACCAGTCCGTTGAGCACCTCGAGGAGCTTGCGGACGTCTTCGAAGTGCAGACCCGTCGTCGGCTCGTCGAGCACGTAGATGCTGCGTCCGTTGCTGCGTCGCTGGAGCTCGGTCGCGAGCTTGACGCGCTGCGCCTCTCCCCCGGACAGGGTCGTCGCCGACTGGCCGAGTCGCACGTACCCGAGCCCGACGTCGACGAGCGTCTTCATGTAGCGGTGGATCGCCTGGATCGGCTCGAAGAACTCAGCTGCCTCCTCGATCGGCATCTCGAGCACCTCGGCGATGTTCTTGCCCTTGTAGTGCACGGCGAGCGTGTCGCGGTTGTAGCGCTTCCCGTGGCAGACCTCGCAGTCGACGTACACGTCGGGCAGGAAGTTCATCTCGATCTTGATGGTGCCGTCGCCCGAGCAGGCCTCGCAGCGGCCGCCCTTGACGTTGAAGCTGAATCGGCCGGGCTGATAGCCGCGGACCTTCGCTTCGGGAGTCTCGCTGAACAGGGTGCGGATGCGATCGAACACGCCCGTGTACGTAGCAGGGTTCGACCTCGGGGTGCGACCGATCGGCGCCTGGTCGACGTGCACCACCTTGTCGAGGTTGTCGAGTCCGGTGACCCGGGTGTGCTTGCCTGGGACGGTTCTCGCACCGTTCAGTCGCGACGCCAGCACCTGGTAAAGGATGTCGTTGACGAGAGACGACTTCCCGGAGCCACTGACCCCGGTGACTGCGGTGAGGACGCCGAGCGGGAAGTCTGCGGTGACGTTGCGGAGGTTGTTCGCCCGAGCGCCCACGACGCTCAGCATCCGCTTCTTGTCGATCTTCCTGCGCTTCTTCGGCATCGGGATCTCGCGGCGGCCGGACAGGTACTCCCCGGTCATGGACTCGGTGTCGGCGAGCAGCGCGGAGTACGGCCCCGAGTGGACCACCGCGCCGCCGTTGACGCCGGCACCAGGGCCGATGTCGACGACCCAGTCCGCTGCTTCGATCGTCTCTTCGTCGTGCTCCACCACGATCAGCGTGTTGCCGAGGTCGCGCAGCGTGAGCAGCGTCTCGATCAGACGGCGATTGTCGCGCTGATGCAGACCGATCGACGGCTCGTCCAGCACGTAGAGGACCCCGGTCAGTCCGGAGCCGATCTGCGTCGCGAGACGGATGCGCTGCGCCTCACCACCGGACAGCGAGCCCGCCGAGCGGCTGAGGTTGAGGTAGGACAGTCCCACCTGCAGCAGGAAATCGAGACGCAGGCGGATCTCACGCAGCACCTGAGCCGCGATCTTGGCTTCACGCTCGGTGAGCGTGAGCGTCTCCATGAAGGCACGCGCGTCGGCCAGGCTCAGGTGCGAGACCTCGGCGATCGAGTGTCCGTGCACCTGCACCGCGAGGACCTCGGGCTTGAGCCTGTCGCCGTCGCACACGGGGCACGGCACCTCGCGGAGGTACTCCCCCCAGCGGTTGCGCTGGTTGTCCGACTCGGCCTGCAGGTACTGGCGCTCGATGTACGGCACCACACCCTCGAAACCCGAGGTGTAGCGCATCTCGCGACCGTAGCGGTTCTTCCATTTCACGGAGACCTTGTAGTTCTCGCCACGCAGCACAGCGTTCTGCACGTCGGAATGCAGTTCACGCCACGGAGTGTCCAACGAGAAGTCGAGGTCGTTCGACAGTCCTTCGAGCAGCCGCTCGTAGTACTGGAACAGCCCCTTGCCCTGCGTGGTCCACGGGATGATGACGCCCTCGCGGATCGAGAGGTCTTCGTCACCGAGCATCAGGTCGACGTCGACGGACATGCGCGTGCCGAGGCCGGAGCATGCGGGGCAGGCTCCGAACGGCGCGTTGAACGAGAACGTGCGCGGCTCGATCTCGGTGAGCGTGAGGGCGTGGCCGTTCGGACAGGCGAGCTTCTCGGAGAAGGTCTGCCACGCGTCGTCGCCCTCGCCATCGACGTAGTTGATCTGCACCACACCGCCGGCGAGTCCCAGAGCGGTCTCGACCGAGTCGGTCACTCGTCCCAGGATGTCGTCGGATGCGACCAGGCGGTCGACCACCACGGCGATGTCGTGCTTGTAGCTCTTCTTCAGAGTGGGAGGCTCGGCCAACTGGATGAGGTCGCCGTCGACGATCGCGCGTGAATATCCCTTCGCGCCGAGTTCACGGAACAGGTCGACGAACTCGCCCTTCTTCTGAGAGACGATCGGCGCGACCACCTGATACCGCGTGCGCTCGGGGAGCTCCATGAGCTGATCCGCGATCTGCTGCACCGTCTGACGCTGGATCCGCTCGCCGCACTCGGGGCAGTGCGGGATGCCGATGCGCGCCCAGAGCAATCGCATGTAGTCGTAGATCTCGGTGATCGTGCCGACCGTCGACCGCGGGTTGCGGTTGGTCGACTTCTGGTCGATCGAGACGGCCGGGCTCAGCCCTTCGATGAAATCGACGTCGGGCCGATCGACCTGACCGAGGAACTGGCGCGCGTACGCGCTCAGCGATTCGACGTAGCGGCGCTGCCCCTCGGCGAAGATCGTGTCGAACGCGAGGCTGGACTTTCCCGATCCGGACAGGCCGGTGAACACGACGAGCGAGTCGCGGGGAATGTCGATGTCGACGTTCTTGAGATTGTGGACGCGGGCACCGCGGACACTGAGTTTTCCGGGGGAGGCAACGGGGACGATGGGCACCGGACAAGTCTACGAGGGGCCACGGACATTGGCTCCGTCGTGCCGCACCGCGATGCTCTCCCCCTCCGCCCCTTCGGACTCTCGGGGGTGAGCGTCCGCTCTCCGGGCGGCGTGCAGGGCCAGCAGGACGCCGCCGGCGAGCGCCGCGGCGGCCAGCGGTGCGAGCGGGGTGAGCCCGTGCACGACATCCGAAGGCGCAAGCAACCACACGGCGAACACGAGGGGCTGCGCCAGCAGCTGGATGACGAGGAGTCGCGCAAGGCTCGGACCCAGAACGGGAAGCGCGACACGCGAGGAGATCGGGATCACGAGACTCAACGATGCGAGCACATGGATCGCGTGCACGAGCAGGACGGCCAGGGCGCTGCGCCCTGGATCCGGGTCCGTCAGGAGGACGCCGAACACGAGGCATGCGGCTGCCAGCCAGGCGGCCAGGGACCGCGGGAGCACGACGGCGAGCACTGAGGCGATCACGGCCACGCCCTGCCAAAGCGGAAAGGGGACGAGCACGAGCGCCCCTCCCCACGCGATACCCACCACCAGCAGTCGGACGACGATCCCTGGAACGGCCGCCCGCACCCGGAACGATCGGAGCCGGCGCCTCATAGCCGTCCCATCCGCATCCGCTGCTGGCGAAGAGCAGCGAGCCGCAGCGCGACGTCGACATCGGATTCCTTCCATCTGACGACCTCGACGCCGGCGTGCCGGAGTTCGACGAGGATGTCGGAGCGCTCCGCCAGCAGGGTGCGCAACGCGATGCGCTGTTCGCGGGTGAGTCTGCTTCCCTCCGGTGCGGGGAGGACGTCGACGGCGACCACGGCATGGCCTGACGCCCGCCAGCGAGTGACCAGCTGAGCGGCGGCACCGTCGAAGAACGTGGAGAGCACGAAGATGATGGATCCCGGCGGCACGACCGGAGACCGACGATACCGGGAGTCGTCCGCACTCTGGCCCGTCGCCGCGATCACGTCGCGAAGGCGGGCGAGGTGACGCGGGCCGCCGCCGGAGGGAAGGCTGCGGCCACCGTGCGACAGCGCGTGGTACGACACCCGGTCGCCGACACCGATCGCAGCGGTCGCGATCGACAGCGCGGCTTCACGGGCGTGATCCAGCGAGGTGACGCCCGACCGGTCGGCGTCGTCCGTTCCCCAGGAGGCGACGACCGCTCCCAGGTCCTCCGCGGTGTCGATCGCGATCACCACCGACGAGTCGCTGAGGGCGGCTGTGCGTCGCACGAGCAGGTCGCCGGGTCTACGGGCGGCGCGCGCGGTCGCCCGCCAGTCGACACGGCGCAGCTCGTCACCGGGGGCGAACGGATGGATGTCGCGGAAATCGCCGCCCTGGCCGGGCCGAGATCCCTCGTGGGCCCCGTGCAGGCCCGTGAGACGTGGCGCGACCGGCAACTGCCCGATGTGTACCTGCCTCGGGGGCGTGTGCCACTCCAGTGCGACGCGAGGTGCGACCTCCGAAACCCAGGCGCCGTCGAGAGCCGCCCCGCGGGCCGTCACGCCGACGAGCTCGACAGGACCCGAGTGCTGCAGACGGTTGCGCGATGCGAGGACGGAGCGCCCTGGCAACACGTCGGCGACCCCGGACCGACGTTCCTCCTGATCGACCGTGACCTGGAGCCAGCCGGTATCGAGGTCGGCGTCCACCGCCCCCACCACATCCGACGAAGGGGCCGCCCCCTCTGGTCGTGCCCGCAACTCGATCGACAGCACGCCGTCGCGGGGACGGCGCAGCAGCGCCCACACTGTCGCCAGTGCGAGAGGGAGACCGATACCGACCACGTCGGGCCGAGAGAACACGAGGCCGACAGCTGCGACGATCGCGGAACCCGCGAGTCCTATCGCGATCACAGGCGTCCGATTCCAGCGCACGCGCGAGCGCGCCGCGATGCGGACCGACTCGGTCACCGCAGCGCAGCCACTGTCGGTGGGACCGGAGTCCCCTCGACCACCGTCGCGACGACCGAACGAGGATCCACACCCTGGGCCCAGGCCTGCGGCGTCAGGGTGAGTCGGTGAGCGAGGACGGACCCCGCGATGCGCTTGATGTCGTCCGGTCGGACGTAGTCGCGATCATCCAGGGCGGCGAGCGCCCGGCCGAGCAGGACGAGAGCCTGTGAACCCCGAGGAGAGGCACCGACGGCGACGTGCGCCGCGTCCCGGGTGGCCCTCGTCAGCTCGACGCAATACCTCGCGACATCGGCATCGACGTGGATCCGTTCGACCGCCGCCTGGATCGCGAGGAGCCCTGCGCCGTCGACGACGGGCTCGACGGAGGCATCCTGGCTCTGCCGTCGCACGCGGTCGAGGATGATGCGGGTCTCATCCTCCGGCACGGGGTAACCGACCGCGAGCCGCACCATGAAGCGGTCGAGCTGCGCCTCGGGAAGTGCGTACGTTCCCTCGTACTCGATGGGATTCGACGTGGCGATCACGTGGAAGGGACGAGGCAGGGCGAAGCTGTTGCCCTCGACCGTCACCTGATGCTCCGCCATCGCCTCCAGCATCGCCGATTGTGTCTTGGGCGTCGTGCGGTTCACCTCGTCGGCAAGGAGCAATCCGGTGAAGATCGGCCCAGGCCGGAACACGAACTCGCCGGTCGCCGGTGCGTAGACGTAAGAGCCCGTGACATCCCCGGGAAGCATGTCCGGGGTGCACTGCAGACGTCGGAAGTCGAGGCCGAGCGCCGAGGCCAGGCTCCGCGCGGCGAGCGTCTTCCCGAGGCCGGGCACGTCTTCGAACAGCACATGGCCGCCAGCGAGGATCGCGGCGAGGGCGATCGTGAGAGGCTCGTCCATCCCGACGACGGCTCCACGGACGCTGTCGAGCACCCGGCGCCCGGTCTCGGCGATCTGCGTGGTCTCCTGGCTGGTCATCCGGGCTCCTCCATGTCGTTCGGGATTCGGTCGATCGCATCGAGCACCATCTCGATGTCGGTGCGCTGCACCTCGCGACGGTGAAGGGCGGCGCGCACCCCCTCGCCGAGGAGTGCGTCGATGCGTGCGTGCTGTGCGGGGTCGTCGAGGTCGAGACCGTGCAGCGCGAGGCGTCTTCGCAGCACCGCCTGCACGCGACGCACGACCACGTGTCCGGCGACCCCCGTGCGGGTGTTGATCGCCCATGCCATGCGGGAGACCTCGGAGCCGTGCGAACTGCGGCTCGGCTCTTCCGGAGGCCACTCGGGACCGACCTCGATGAACTCCTGACGGCAGGCGAAGACCACTGCAAGGGCGAGGATCATCCAGGCGAGCACGAACGGTTCGGGGAATCCCAGCTGTCCGAGCAGGAGGAGCACGCCCGCAGCGCCGACGACACCGACGCTCACGACGAGGACGCGTCTCTTCATCGCCACCCCTCCTGGATGCCGCGAAGACACTCGGCAGCTCGGGCACGATCGTCTTCGTCGGCATCGTGACCGCCGAAGCGGACGCGTTCGTAGAGGCCCAGCAGGGTGACGACGTCGTCGGTGATCCCGGCGCGCCTGCCGATGATGCGCACGGTGAACTCTGACGGTGTCTCGTTGACACCGCGCCCCGCACCGGCGTCCGCTGCGGATTCCTCCAGTCCCACCCACGCCGCCACGATGCTGTCGCCGGGTCGGGACCGGTCATCGACCGTCCGCAGCGCCTCCGCGATGCCGCGCCGGATCGTCGCCTCGTCCGGGTCGACCCCGACCGCAGGCGCTGCGACGACGTGTGCATCGAATCCCGACGTCGCTCGGCGCGAGAGAGGACGGTCGCGCCAGAGGCCGACGAGGTAGCGGATCAGGAGGCGGGCGCCGAAGAACACCATCGCGAGCACGGCGGCGAGGACGAGCGCGGCGAGGACGTATCCGATGATCGCGAGCAGCGGAGAGTCCTCCGGTGGATCCATCGGCGGGGGTGCGGTCTCCGCCGGCGCCGTCGGCCCCGTGCCCTCGCCGGCCCGTGGCTCGGCATCGGCGAGCCATCCCCCGAACTGCGGGAGCCCCTGCGCCGCTGCAGCGAACATGATCGTCGCGAAGAAGCCGGCGATCGCGATGAGCGGAAGCAGCAGTATTCGTGGGCGATTCGACCTGGCAGGCTCAAGCACCGGGACCGAGGGCTCGGAGCGGGGCATGCCCCCACCCTAGGGGCTGCGCCTCCCCCAGCCCGCCATCACCTCCGGCAGCGTCAGACGCCACCGGCAGGTCAGCCGAGGTCAGGACGGCGCCCGGCGAACGGGCCGAGACCGTCGCGGAGCGCCGCGATCTCGTCGATCCCCATGCCGACCGCGGCCATCACCTGGTGCGGGACTTCCACCGCGCGCTCGCGCAGCGCAGCGCCCGCCGCCGTCAGAGTGATCTCGAGTCGCCGCTCGTCCTCGGTGCTTCGCTGGCGCGCGACCAGCCCGTCGGCCTCGAGCCTCTTCACGAGCGGGGACGCGGTGGCGGGCTCCATGGCCAGGTCTACGGCCAGGTCGTTCAGCGTGCGAGGAGCTCGTTCCCAGAGCGCCAGCATCACGAGGTACTGCGGGTGCGTCAGGCCGAGGGGCTCGAGGATCGGTCGATACAGGGCGACGACGTTGCGCGCCGCTGTCACCAGGGCGAAGCAGAGCTGGTTCTCGAGCCGGAGCAGGTCGTCGGTGGGGGTCACAAGGGAGACTATACATCTGCACTAATAGTTAGTACACTAATCAACATGGCACAGGACTCCGACCGCCCGCCCCTCCGCACTCGCATCCGCGAAGCAGGAGGACTGTACTCCTGGGTGAACACGAACCTCATCCGGTTCGCAGGACCCGCCTCCGTCGGCCCGTACGAGAAGACGCCCCCGCCCAGCGCGGCCGAGCGGGCCGAACGCGCCTGCCCTCTCTGCGGGGCTCCGATGACGCAGCACGAGATCGACCGCTCCGGGCCCAAGACGCTGGTGCACTGCCCCTAGAGCGAGCGGCCGCCCCGCGCCCTGGCACGCGGTCGTTGAGAGCACGGGGCTCCGTGTCAGCCCTGCTCCGAGTTCTCCGCCCTCGAAACGGCGGACTCTCGAGCGACATCGAGCCAGAACATGAGCGCTGTGTCGTCCTCGATCGCCGCCTGCGAAACGTCGAGCCACCCCGAACTCATGGTGCGCGCCCCCATCACCGCACGTGCCGCACCTGGCTCGGTGAGCAGTGCGGCGCCGTCTTCATCCGTCACACGGACCAGCAGCACTCCCCCGGGCCGCGCGCCCACCAGGATGTGCCCGTCGTCCAGGAACGCTCTCGTACCGAACATGCGCCGCTCTTCGATCTCGGTGTCCGTTCCGAGCAAGGCGCGCACACGATCCGCCAGCTCGTTCCCCGCAGCGTCCATCGTTCATCCCCGCTTACGCGTGTCCGGCGCGCTCCATGGCGCGGAGTTCCTTCTTGAGATCCTGCACCTCATCGCGCAGGCGCCCGGCCAGCTCGAACTTGAGCTCCGCGGCAGCCGCGAGCATCTGGTCGGACAGATCCTGGATGGTGGCCTCGAGTTGCTGCGCGCCCTCGGCGGCGATCCCGGTACGGCGCAGGTTGGGCGTCGGCGATTTGCCCTTGCCCGTCGCGCGGCCACGACCCGAGAGCATCTCCGCCGTGTCGGCGCCTTCACGTGCCAGCACCTCGGTGATGTCGGCGATGCGCTTGCGGAGCGGCTGCGGGTCGATGCCGTTCTCCTTGTTGTACGCGACTTGCTTCTCCCGACGTCGGTCGGTCTCCTCGATCGCCTTCGTCATGGAGTCGGTCATCTTGTCGGCATACATGTGCACTTCACCGGACACGTTTCGTGCCGCACGGCCGATGGTCTGGATCAGAGACGTGCCCGAGCGCAGGAACCCCTCCTTGTCGGCGTCGAGAATCGCCACAAGGGAGACCTCTGGGAGGTCGAGGCCCTCACGCAGCAGGTTGATACCCACGAGAACGTCGTACACGCCAGCGCGCAGCTCGCTCAGCAGCTCGACGCGGCGCAGCGTGTCGACGTCGGAATGCAGGTAGCGGACACGCACACCGTGCTCGCCGAGGAAGTCGGTGAGCTCTTCGGCCATCTTCTTGGTGAGCGTCGTGACGAGCACACGCTCGTCACGCTCGACCCGCACGCGGATCTCCTCGAGCAGGTCGTCGATCTGCCCCTTCGACGGTTTCACCACGATCTCCGGGTCGACGAGGCCGGTCGGGCGGATGATCTGCTCGACGACGCCGTCGGCGATCCCCATCTCGTACTTTCCGGGAGTGGCCGAGAGGTACACCGTCTGTCCGATGCGGTTCTTGAACTCGTCCCAGCGCAGCGGACGGTTGTCCATCGCGCTCGGAAGACGGAACCCGTGGTCGACCAGCGTGCGCTTGCGAGAAGCATCGCCCTCGTACATCGCGCCGATCTGCGGCACGGTCACGTGCGACTCGTCGATCACGAGCAGGAAGTCGTCGGGGAAGAAGTCCAGCAGCGTGTGCGGAGGCTCACCCGGCATGCGACCGTCCATGTGACGCGAGTAGTTCTCGATGCCGGAGCAGAAGCCCAGCTGCTGGAGCATCTCGAGGTCGAAGGTCGTGCGCATGCGCAGACGCTGCGCCTCGAGGAGCTTGCCCTGACGTTCGAACTCGGCGAGGCGCTCTTCCAACTCGTGCTCGATCGTGCCGATGGAGCGCTGGATAACGTCGGTACCGGCCACATAGTGCGATGCCGGGAAGATCGGCACGGCGTCGAGCTTCTCGATGACCTCACCGGTCAGGGGATGCAGCGAGTACAGCGCCTCGATCTCGTCGCCGAACAGCTCGATGCGGATGGCGTGCTCTTCGTAGACGGGGATGATCTCGATGGTGTCTCCGCGCACACGGAAGTTGCCCCGCGAGAAGTCGACATCGTTGCGGTTGTACTGCATGGCGATGAACTGACGGATGAGCGCATCGCGGTCATAGCGCTCCCCCACCTGGAGGGCGACCATGGCCCGCAGGTACTCTTCCGGCGCCCCGAGTCCGTAGATGCAGGACACGGTGGAGACCACGATGACATCGCGTCGGCTCAACAGCGAGTTGGTCGTCGAATGCCGCAGTCGCTCGACTTCGGAGTTGATCGACGAGTCCTTCTCGATGAAGGTGTCGGTCTGCGGTACGTATGCCTCCGGCTGGTAGTAGTCGTAGTACGAGACGAAGTACTCGACAGCGTTGTTGGGCATGAGCTCGCGGAACTCGTTCGCGAGCTGGGCGGCCAGGGTCTTGTTGTGGGCCAGCACGAGGGTGGGGCGCTGGACCTGCTCAACCAGCCAGGCCGTCGTCGCGGACTTTCCCGTACCCGTCGCCCCGAGCAGCACCACGTCCGTCTCACCGGCATTGATGCGCGCCGCCAGATCGGCGATGGCCTTCGGCTGGTCTCCGGCCGGCTCATACTCGCTGATGACCTCGAAGGGGCGGACACTGCGCGTGGGTTGCATACCTCCAGCGTATGCCGCCCCTCCGACATCGAGGCCGTCGCGCAGGATCAGCCTCGCACGGGAGCCCACACGTACGGCGTCGTCGTCGACACCTTCACCAGTCCCGACCGCTCCAGGATCGGGCGCGAGAACTCGGTGGAATCGGAGTGGAGGTAGCGGACCCCGCGCGCGAGAGCCGACCGCGCCCGCTCCGCCGTGAGAGCGCGGTAGATGCCGCGGCCTCGCCACTCCGGGACCGTCGCACCGCCCCAGAGACCGGCGAACTCGGTGCCGGCCACCGGCTCGAGCCTCCCGGCGCTGATCACCACGTCGTCCACGACAGCGATCCACAGCTCGGCAGAAGGGTCTTCGCGCAGGTGCACGACGAGCTCCTCCGATCTCGAACGCCAGTCGGGGTCATCGAAGACGCGACCCTGCATCTCACCCGCCGCGAACACGTCGGCACCACTGCGGCTCCGCCTGATCGTGACGCGCTCAGGAACGTCGACGTGCCGCGCGAGCGGAGCGGCCTCACCGATCATGATGGACTCCGGCTCCTCCGGCACGAAGTCGCGAGCGACAAGAGCGTCGTGCAGGCCGGGAGCACGATCGTGAGCGCGGGTCTTCCACTCGACCGACCTCACCTCCGGACGCCCCCCGAAGTGGTCGACCGCCGCGCCGACCAACAGCGCGACGTCGTCCGCCTCCACGTCGCCGAGCTGGGCATACGTGACGAAGCCGCGTCCGCCGGGGAACGTCGCCATGAGGAGCGGTCCGTGCGCCGCTGCGCTCGACGCCCCCGCGATCTCAGGATCTCTGCGGAGCTGACGGTCGTACGCTTCCAGGAGCTGCAGCTGCATGATGAGATCCTCTCAGAGGGCGGGCCGGCCGCTCTCCGCGCCGCGGAGAGCGGCGACCGCCGCGAGCGCGGCAGCACCGCACATCGCGACGATGACGGCGACGAACCAGCCCCAGGTCGTCGCACCGAACACGAGACCGAGCAGCCACCCGAACACGCTCGACCCGGCGTAGTAGGCGAAGTAGTACAGCGAGGATGCCTGCGCCCTGCTGGCGGGGTCGGCCGCGACGGGCGTCCACCCCGAGGCGATGGCGTGGGCGCCGAAGAACCCCGCGGTGAACAGCACGAGCCCTGCCAGGACGAAGCCGGCCATCGGAAGCAGCAGCAGTGCGGCCCCTACGGCCATCACTCCGATCGAGGCGAGCAGGACCGGGAATCGCCCAGCCCGCGAGGCGAGCGCCCCGGCCCATGGCGAGGACACCGTGCCAGCCAGGTATGCCAGGAACAGCAGGGTGACCAGCCAGGCGGGAAGGAGGAACGGTGCGGCCGAGAGATGGAACCCGAGATAGTTGTACACCGCGACGAAGGCACCCATCAGCAGGAATCCCTGCGCGTACAGGGCCCACTGCAGCGGTGAGCGCAACGGCGCACGCAGCTTCGCCAGGATGCCCGGCCCTCGATCGACGCGCAGACGACCGGGGACGAATCCTCTGGCGCGGGGCGTGAGCCAGAGGAACAGCACGGCGGCGAGCGCGCACATGACCGCGACAGAGAGGATGCCGGTCCGCCAGCCTCCCACTTCCCCGATGATCCCCGAGACGATGCGCCCGAGCAGTCCACCGACCGTGGTCCCGGCGATGTAGCTCCCTGCGGCAGTGGCGGCGTGACGTACTTCGACCTCTTCGCTGAGGTAGGCCAGTGCCACTGCGGGTACAGCCCCCAGCGCCATCCCCTCCGCGAATCGCAGGACCAGCAGCACGGCGATCTCCCCGCTCAGCGGAGCGACGAGGCCCAGTCCCGTGGCTGTGAGCACCCCGGTGGCCATGGCCGGCACGCGGCCGATGCGATCGGCCACCATCGACCAGGGGATGACGGCCAGCGCCAGGCCGAGTGTGGCGGCCGACACACTCAGCGCAGCCGTCGCCGGCGTGACCGAGAGCTCGGTCGAGATCTGCGGCAGCACGGCCTGGGCCGAGTACAGCTGGGCGAATGTCGCGACCCCGGCGAAGAACAGACCGACGAGGAGCCGGCGGTACTCGCGTGATCCCGGGGCGTGACCCGCGAACGTCACCGCGAGCTGATCCGGTGCCAGAGGGCGTCGGCCTGCTCGATCGTGCTCTCCACAGTGCCCGACGTATCGATCACGACGTCGGCGATCGCGAGACGACGGTCGTCGGATACCTGGGCGTCGATACGCTCCTGAGCTGCGCGCTCACTCATGCCGCGCAGCTCGACGAGCCGCTCGCGGCGCACATCAGCCGGCGCATGCGCGACGACGATGAGATCCCACGGATCGTCCACCCTCGCCTCGACCAGGAGCGGCACGTCGTAGACGACCACGGCATCCGCGTCGCCGCGGAGGGCCGCATCGAAGCGTCGCTGGGATTCCTCACGGACCGCGGGGTGGACGATCGCGTTGAGCTGCGCGAGGAGAGCGGCATCGCCGAACACCTTCGCACCGAGCGCCGCCCTGTCGAGTGAGCCGTCCGGGGAGATGACATCGTCGCCGAAGGTCTCGGCGATTCTGACGAGCACCGGCGAACCGGGAGCCTGCACGTCGCGCACGATCTGATCGGCGTCGACGATGACGGCACCGTGCTCGGCCAGGCGGCGGGCGATGGTCGACTTCCCGGAGGCGATACCGCCGGTGAGTGCGATGAGAGGCATGCGGTCAGTCTAGGCTTCGCCCCCGACGCGACTCATCTCGCGCGCAGCTGGCGGCGGGAGCTGATCACACCGGTATCGAAGCCGGCCAGGTGGAGTCCGCCATGGAACCGCGCGTGCTCGATCTTGATGCAGCGGTCCATCACCACGGACAGCCCCGCGCCCTCGGCGATCGCCGCGGCATCCTCGTTCCATGAGCCGAGCTGCAGCCACAACGTCTGCGCGCCCGCCTCGATGGCCTCCTGCGCCACGCCGGGAAGGTCGTCGTGGCGTCGGAACACGTCGACGATGTCGGGCACGACGGGCAGGTCGCTCAGGGTCGCGTAGACGGGCTGCCCGAGGATCTCGGTCTCCCGCGGGTTCACCAGGTACACGTCGTAGTTCGTGCTGGAGAGCAGGTACGTCGCCACGAAGTAGGACGCGCGGGCGGGATTGTTCGATGCCCCGACGATCGCGATCGACTTCGCGCGTCGCAGAAGGCCGAAGCGCTCCTGCTGGGTCGGTCCGCTCCAGGTCCGCCCCGACACAGCGACCGCGACGGGTGTCGCACCGGGCAGCGCACACGCCGCTGCATCCGTCACGGCAGGCAGCGCGCAGGCATCGCCCGTGCTCATGGTGCTCATCGGTTCGCTCCCGTCGCCGTGGTGAGGGCCTGGTCGAGGTCCCAGATGATGTCGTCGGAGTCTTCCAGACCGACCGAGATGCGGATGAGGTCAGGGCGCACACCCGCGGCGACCAGCTGATCCTCGGTGAGCTGCCGGTGCGTCGTCGAGGCCGGATGGATCACGAGGGTGCGCGCGTCGCCGATGTTCGCGAGGTGCGAGGCCAGTTGCAGGTTCTCGATCAGGGTCTCCCCCGCCGCGCGACCGTCCGGCGCCGCGACGCCGAACGTGAAGACCGAGCCGGGACCGAGAGGCAGGTACTTGGCTGCGCGTGCGTGGTGCGGGTGTCCTTCGAGCCCGGCCCACGTGACGTAGGCCACACGAGGGTCCGAGGCGAGCCAGTCCGCGACGACCCGGGCGTTCGCGAGGTGGGCGTCTATGCGCTGCGGAAGCGTCTCGATCCCCTGGAGGAGGTTGAACGCCGACTGCGGGCTGAGCGCGGGGCCGATGTCACGCAGTTGCTCGGAACGGAGCTTGGTGAGGAAGCCGTACTCGCCGAAGTTGTCCCACCACTTGATGCCGCCGTACGACTCGACGGGTTCGGTCATCTGGGGGAACTTGCCGTTGCCCCAGTCGAAAGCGCCCTTCTCGATGACGACGCCGCCGAGGGTGGTCCCGTGCCCTCCGAGGAACTTCGTCACGGAGTGGATGACGATATCGGCGCCATGCTCGAGCGGGCGAGCGAGATAAGGCGTGGCGAGCGTCGCGTCGACCACGAGCGGGACACCGGCCGCGTGGGCGATCTCGGCGAGCCCTTCGATGTCGGCGATCTCGCCCGAGGGATTGCCGATCATCTCGACATAGACCACCTTCGTCTCCGGACGGATCGCGGCGGCGAAATCCTCGGGATCGGTCGAGGCGACGAACGTGGTCTCGACCCCGAAGCGACGCAACGTGACGTCGAGCTGCGTGACCGTGCCGCCGTAGAGCTGGGCGGCGGCGACGACATGGTCGCCAGCACCGACCAGGGCCGCGAACGTGATGAACTCCGCGCTCATGCCGGAAGCCGTCGCGACGGCGCCGATTCCGCCTTCCAGGGATGCGAGTCGCTCTTCGAGAGCCGCGACCGTGGGGTTTCCGATACGCGAATAGATGTTGCCGTACTTCTGCAGGGCGAACAGGTTGCCGGCATCCGCGGCATCGTCGAAGACGAACGAGGTGGTCTGGTAGATCGGTACCGCTCTGGCTCCGGTTGCGGCATCCGGCGTTCCCCCCGCGTGCAGGGCTCTGGTGCGAAATCCGAAGCGGTGCTCTTCGGTCATGATGTCCTCGATTCAGGAGCGGAGTTCAGGGGCGGAGTTCAAGAGCGGAGTTCCGCTGTGGAGAGCACGTCGGCGATGTCCGCGACGGCCCAGGGGTTCTGCAACGACGTCGTGTCGCCGAGCGGCTGGGCCTCGCGACCCTCCCTGCGAGCCTGCTCGGCCTCCCACAGCTGTGCCAGGAGCCTGCGCATGATCTTGCCCGACCGGGTCTTGGGCAGGTCGGGGACCACGACGACGTGCTTCGGTTTGGCGACGGGACCGATCGACCGGGCGACCTGGGCGCGGAGGTCGGCCGGCGTCACCTCGGCCCGCCCCGAAGCCGTCACGAACGCGACGACGGCCTGACCGGTGACGGGATCCGAGACCCCGGCGGAACCGGCCTCGCCGACGGTGTCGTGAGCGACGAGGGCCGACTCGATCTCGATGGTGGAGAGTCGGTGACCCGAGACGTTGACGACGTCATCGAGTCGCCCGAGGATCCAGATGTACCCGTCGGTGTCGACGGTCGCCCCGTCGCCGGCGACGTAGAAGCCGCCGAACTCGCCCCGACCGGCATAGGCCGACCAGTACGAGTCGCGATAGCGCTCCGGATCACCCCAGACGGTGCGGGCCATGCCCGGCCAGGGTCGGCGCACGACGAGCGTCCCCGAACGTCCCGGTTCGACCTGACGTCCCTCGGCATCGACCACCGCGGCATCGATCCCCGGCAACGGCACCGAGGCCGAGCCCGGCTTGAGGCGCGTGACGCCAGGCAGCGGGGCGATCATCGCGGCACCGGTCTCGGACTGCCACCAGGTGTCGATCACCGGCAACGCATCGCGGCCGAAGTTCTTCCGGAACCATACCCAGGCCTCGGGGTTGATCGCCTCGCCCACGGTGCCGAGCAGACGGAGCGTCGAGAGGTCATGTCCTCCAGGGAGATCGGCGCCGAACCAGGTCATGAAGGTACGGATCAACGTGGGCGCCGTGTAGTAGACGGTCACGCCGTAGCGCTCGATGATCTCGAGGTGTCGCTCCCGGTGCGGCGAATCAGGCGTGCCTTCGTAGATGACCTGGGTCAGCCCGTTCGACAGCGGACCGTAGATCTCATAGGTGTGCGCGGTCACCCAGGCCAGATCGGCCGTGCACCAATGCACGTCGTCGGGCTTCGCGTCGAAATGCGCCCAGTGCGCCCAGCTCGCCTGCGTGAGGTATCCGCCCGACGTGTGGACGAGCCCCTTCGGCTTCCCGGTGGTGCCGGACGTGTAGATGATGAAGAGGGGATGCTCGGCATCGAACGCCGGGGCGTCGTGCGTCGGAGATGCCGTGTCGACAACCTCGTGCCACCACACGTCCCGACCGTCGGTCCACGGCACCTCCTGGCCCGTGCGCCGGAGCACGAGCACATGCTCGAGCTCGGGAAGGTCCGCCGCCGCCGCATCGGCCGTCGACTTCACCTCGGTCGCGGTGCCGCGTCGGAACTGTCCGTCGCTCGTCACCAGCAGCTTCGCTCCGGTGTCCTCGAGGCGGAAGCGCACGGCCTCTGCGGAGAATCCCCCGAACACCAGGGAGTGCACGGCTCCGATCCGGGCACAGGCGAGCGTGATGACGATCGTCTCCACGAGCACGGGCAGGTAGATCACCACGCGATCACCCGGCTCGATGCCGAGCGCCACGAGAGCATTCGCGGCGCGTGCGACCCGCTGTTGCAGATCAGAGTACGTGACCGCGATGCGGTCGCCCGGCTCCCCTTCGAAGTACAGTGCCACCTTGGCTCCCCGACCGGCATCTACGTGCCGGTCGACGCAGTTGGCGGCCACGTTGAGCCGGCCTCCGACGAACCAGCGCGCGGCAGGAACCGCATCTCCGATCGGAGGCTCCCACTCGTGCGCGGTGTCCCACGGCTTCGCCCAGTCGAGGCGTCGACCGGCGTCCTCCCAGAACGCGATGGGATCCGCTGCCGCGCGCGCATAGGCCTCACCGGAGACGTTCGCCTCCAGGAAGTCGTTCGACGGCTCGTAGACTCGCGTCTCCTGCAGTCGTGCCTCGGTCACGCTCATACCCACCGTCGCAGCAGGTATTTCTCGGCCAGGGCGAGGACGCCGTTGGTCACGGTACCGAGCAGTGCCAGCAGCACGATCGAGAGTAGGATGCGATCGACACGGCCACTGTTCTGGGAGTCGGTCAGCAGGAAGCCGAGTCCCATCGAGGAAGCGATGAGTTCTGCGGCCACCAGGAACAACCACGCCTGTGCGAGCGCGAGGCGGAGCCCGGAGACGACGGACGGTACGACCGCGGGCAGTTGCACGATACGGAACAGCGACCATCCGCGCAGGCTGAACGAGCGCCCTGCCTCCACGAGCTGCGGATCCACGTGTCGGAGCGCCGAGGCGACGGTCGTGTAGACGGGGAAGAAGGCTCCGATCGCGATCAGCGTGACCTTCGACTCCTCACCGATCTGCATCCAGAGGATGAGCAGCGGCACCCAGGCCAGCGAGGGCACGGCCCGCACGGCGGCGAGCGTCGGGCTCAGCAGCACGTCCCCGAGCCGTGACAGGCCCACCACACCGGCCGCAGC
Organism: Microbacterium sp. 2RAF4; assembly: GCF_052115285.1. Classification (NCBI taxonomy): domain Bacteria; kingdom Bacillati; phylum Actinomycetota; class Actinomycetes; order Micrococcales; family Microbacteriaceae; genus Microbacterium; species Microbacterium sp. 2RAF4. The sequence continues at coordinate 743,216 of NZ_JBFRGI010000001.1, forward strand.
GAGTCCGATCACGGAGCCGATCGCGAATCCGAGCAGCACGCGCTGCACCGAGATGGCGATGTGCGTCCAGAGCTGCCCGGTCTCGGCCAGCTCGATGCCTGCCTGGAGGACCGAGAGGGGTGTGGGCAGACGGTAGGGCGGGACGAGTCCGTTCGTCGTCACCACCTGCCAGACGATCAGGATGATCGCCGGGAGCAGCAGCCCTGCAGCGATCCGCACGACAGGACGATCCCAGGATCGTCTCGCGCCGCGGCCCGGGCGTCGGAGCTCGCCCTTGGCGAAGTCGAGCGCGTCCCGCGAGTCCGCGGGCACGAGCACGCGCTGGTCGAGTTCGCTCACTCGCCGCCGACCGCCTTCTCGGCGAACGTCGCGTTCACGATCGAGGACAGCGCCTTGTCCACCGAGTCCTTGCCGCCCTGCACGTCGCCGGACTCGACGAGCACCGGCGCGATCTTCTCCAGGACGCCGATCTGATCGTCACCCGGGATACCGCTCACGTCGAGGTTCGAACGCTCCTGGATCACGGTGGTGGCGACCCCGATGTCGATGCTTGCCACCTCGGCGAGGAGCTCTGCCGTCTTGTCAGGGTTCGCCAGCGCCCACTCTCGTGCCTTCTCGTACGCGTCCACGACCGCTTGCGCGAGGTCGGGGTGGTTCGTGATGAAGTCCTCGGTCGCGTTCAGGAACCCGTACGTGTTGAAGTCGACGTTGCGGTAGATGAGCTTGTCACCCGACTCCGCCTCGGCGGCTGCCATGATCGGGTCGAGACCGGACCATGCCTCGACCGAACCGCCGTCGAGGGCGGCGCGACCGTCCGCGTGCTGGAGGTTCTGCACCTCGACGTCCGACAGCGACAGGCCCCCCTCTTCGAGCGCCTGGAGCAGGAAGAAGTAGGGGTCGGTCCCCTTGGTCGCGGCGACGGACTTGCCCTTGAGGTCTTCGATCGACGTGATGTCGCTGTCTGCTCCCACGACGATCGCCGCCCATTCGGGCTGCGAGAAGATGTCGATGACCTGGATGGGCGAGCCGTTCGCTCGGGCCAGGAGCGCTGCGGAGCCGGCCGTTGAGCCGACGTCGACCGAGCCGGAGCGCAGCAGTTCGTTCGCCTTGTTGGAGCCGGCGGACTGCACCCACTCCACGGTGACGTCATCTCCGAGGATGTCCTCCAGGATGCCCTGGTCGCGGATCACGAGGCTCAGCGGGTTGTAGGTCGCGAAGTCGATCGACAGGGTGTCGGACGACCATTCGCTCGTTCCGGATGTGGGCTTCGCGTCGGTCGCAGCAGCGTTCTCTCCGGCGACGCAGCCGGTGGCGACGAGCATCATCGTCCCCGCGATAGCGATCGCAGGGATGAATCGGCGGGTGGTGATGCTCATCGGGTCTCCTCGGCGGTGCGGTGGTGGGTGTCGACGCCGAGGCCCTCGAGGAGCTCGGCGCGCAGGTCTGCGAGACCACGATCGGCGCGGTCACGGGGGCGGGCGCCTGGCACGGTGATCGTGCGGGCGATGGATGACTCGTCAGGCTGGGTCGCGCTCAACGTGCGAAGAAGCAGGACGCGATCAGCGAGGTAGAGCGCTTCCTCGACATCGTGCGTGACGAGGAGCACGGTGGTCGGCTCTGCGGCGTGGATCTTCAGCAGCAGATCGTGCATGCGCAGGCGCGTGAGCGCGTCGAGCGCCCCGAAGGGCTCATCGAGCAGCAGGACACCGGGGTTCCTGGCGAGAGCTCTGGCGAGGGATGCGCGCTGCGCCATCCCGCCGGACACCTCTCGCGGTCGCTGATCTGCGGCATCGTCGAGGCCGACCAGGTGCAGGAGTTCTCGCACGCGTTCGCGGCCGGCGCGGCGAGCGGTGCCCCGCGGCAGGCCCAGTTCGACGTTCTGCGCGATCGTCCGCCACGGGAGCAGTCGGGGCTCCTGGAAGGCGACGGCGGTGCGCTCGTCGACCGCCGCGACGGGTGTGTCCTCGAGGCGGATGGCACCCCGCGTCGGGGAGTCCAGACCGCCGACCAGACGGAGGAGCGTCGACTTTCCACAGCCGGAAGGCCCGACGACGGCGACGATCTCTCCGGCGGAGACCTCGAGGTCCACGCCTCGCAAGACGTCGCGGCGTCCCCGCGCGAGCGGGAAGGACCGTTCAACGTGTTCGAGCCGCACGTCCTGCGCTGCACCTGCCGCTGCAGAGGCATCGGTCGTATGCGGCGCCGGCAGCAGGGTGGTCATATGCCCATGCTGGCCGAGCAGGTGGTCTGTTACGAATGCGGTCGTAATGTTGCGTCACGGGAGGGCAGCCGTGATCCGGACATGCGAAACGGGCCGCCACGCCCGCCCGAAGGCGAGGTGACGACCCGTTTCAGAATGCTGCTTAAGCGTTGCCGCCCGAGAGCTTCTCGCGCAGAGCCGCGAGAGCCTCGTCATCCGCGAGGGTGCCGGCGCCGGCAGCCTCGCTCGTGAAGGACTGGCCGCCGAAGTCTTCGCCGGCTGCAGCCTCGGCCTCGGCCGCCTTGACGACCTGAGCCTTGTGCGCCTCCCAGCGAGCCTGGGCTGCAGCGTACTCCTGCTCCCATGCCTCGCGCTGGGCGTCGAAGCCTTCCTTCCACGCACCGGTCTCGGCGTCGAAGCCCTCCGGGTACTTGTACTCGCCGTTCTCGTCGTACTCGGCGAGCATGCCGTACAGGGCCGGGTCGAACTCGGTGCCGTTGGGGTCGACCGACTCGTTGGCCTGCTTCAGCGACAGCGAGATGCGACGACGCTCGAGGTCGATGTCGATGACCTTGACGAAGACCTCTTCGCCGACGGAAACGACCTGCTCGGCCAGCTCGACGTGCTTGCTGGAGAGCTCGGAGATGTGGACGAGGCCCTCGATGCCGTCTGCGACGCGGACGAACGCACCGAACGGAACGAGCTTGGTGACCTTACCCGGCGTGACCTGACCGATCGCGTGGGTACGGGCGAAGACCTGCCACGGGTCCTCCTGCGTCGCCTTCAGCGACAGGGAGACGCGCTCGCGGTCCAGGTCGACCTCGAGGATCTCGACGGTGACCTCCTGGCCGACCTCGACGACCTCGGAGGCGTGCTCGATGTGCTTCCAGGAAAGCTCGGAGACGTGCACGAGGCCGTCCACGCCGCCCAGGTCGACGAACGCACCGAAGTTGACGATCGACGAGACGACACCCTTGCGGACCTGACCCTTGTGCAGGTTGTTCAGGAACGTGGTGCGCGACTCCGACTGCGTCTGCTCGAGCAGCGCGCGGCGGCTCAGGACGACGTTGTTGCGGTTCTTGTCGAGCTCGAGGATCTTGGCCTCGATCTCCTGGCCGAGGTACGGCGTGAGATCGCGGACGCGGCGCAGCTCGATGAGCGAGGCCGGCAGGAAGCCACGGAGGCCGATGTCGACGATGAGTCCACCCTTGACGACCTCGATGACCGTACCGGTGACGACGCCGTCGTTCTCCTTGATCTTCTCGACGTCTCCCCAGGCACGCTCGTACTGCGCGCGCTTCTTGGAGAGGATCAGACGGCCTTCCTTGTCCTCCTTCTGGAGAACGAGGGCCTCGACCAGATCGCCGACAGCGACGACCTCGTTGGGGTCGACGTCGTGCTTGATCGAGAGCTCGCGCGAGGGGATGACACCCTCGGTCTTGTAGCCGACATCGAGGAGGACCTCATCGCGGTCGATCTTGACGATCGTGCCTTCGATGATGTCGCCGTCGTTGAAGAACTTCAGGGTCTTCTCGACCGCGGCCAGGAAGTCCTCAGCAGATCCGATGTCGTTGATGGCGACCTGCTTGGTGGCCGGGGCGGTCGTTGCGGTAGTCATGTAGTGGGTTGTCCTTGTTGAATGGAGACTCGGGCTGAGAGGCAAAGACCGCGCACGGCCGACAGCATGCTTCACAGCAGTTGGATTTTGGTTTTCTCGCCACGAGGGCATGCGCATGCACGCCACGAGTGACGGTTAAGGCTATCAGAAGTTCTCATACAGCAGGAGTCGGATTCGGCGGACCGACCGACTGTGGATAACTCCCGCGCGCCCGTGGCGCTCCCGACTACCGTGGCGGGGTGATCTCGCCGACCCCCGCTCCCGTCATATCCCGCCGCTTCGGCGCGCTCGCGATGGCCCTCGGCGTCGTGATCCTCGCCGGGCTGCACGCCGACGCCAGCTCCGACGCCCACTCCGACCGCAGCGTTCGCCTCGGAAGAAGAAGCCTTCGCCGCCGCAGAGGAGACCTTCACCGAGTATGCGGAGGCGACGAACAGCGCCGATCTCACCGACCCAGCTTCGTTTGCAGAAGTCTTTGGCTGGCTCGCGGGCGAAGCGCTCGCGTCCGCCCGTGAGAACTACAGCCAGTTTTATGCCGCAGGAATCACTCGGAGCGGCTCCTCCACTTTCGATACCTTTACTCCGATTGACTACGCGGACGCCACTGTCACAGCTCGCACTTGTCTCGACGTGTCAGAGGTGCAGTTGTCTTACGCGGACGGCACCTCCGCGGTCCCGGCGGATCGACCGCCGCGTCAGGCGATCGAAATCGTGTTCGTCATAGCCGATACGGATACCAAACTCGCTGTTTCCTCGACCACTCAAACAGAGAACCTCCAATGCGGGTGATCTCCCGGCCACGTGCCTGGTTACTCCTGTTCGGAGCTGCAGTCGTTGTGCTCGGGCCCCAAGACACACCCCCTCCTCAAGCCGGATTTGATGGGGCCTGGGTGTCGACTAACGCAGGAACGGTGGTGATCTCGGGCACCCAGACCCAACCCTCTTCCGACGCACCCGACCGTAACTCCCCCCGAGAAGACTCCCCACCCTCCGCCTCCGGCCCCCGATTCCCCGTGCACGAATTCGACTTCGACTCATGCCTCGATGACTGGAACAGTTCTCGCGGGTGCTTCCGCGCGGTGTCCGATGAGGAGCCTCCGACCGACCCCGCGCCGGACGCCACAGCCGCCCCGGCCATCACCATCGACGATCTCGCGCAGTTCGCCCCCGATCCCGTGGCGAATGTGGGCGAGCCCGACAACCTCGGCGTAGCCGGCATGCCCACGAACTTCGTCGCCGCGGCCGCGGTGCACACCCGCTCGGGATCGCTCTTCGGCACGGATCTCACCGTGCGGTTCAGTCCTGTCAGCTATGAATTCGTGCATGGCGACGGCACGTCCGCGACCTCGAGCACAGGCGGACAGACCTGGTCAGCACTCGGCCAGGCACCGTTCACGCCCACCACGACGAGCCACACCTATGACGAGCGCGGCACGTACCGGGCTCACGTCACCGTGCGCTACACCGCAGAGGTCGATCTGGGCGGGGGCTGGTTCCCGGTGGCCGGACAGCTCACGATTCCCGGTCCCGCTCGGGAGATACGCATCTTCGAGGCGCACACGGCCCTCGTGGCCCACACCTGCGAGCAGAGACCGACAGCACCGGGGTGCTGAGCCGGACGAGCAGACGAGTTATCGCACGGCGGTCACGACCGCCGCAGCACCGTCGGCGTCGACGAAGCCCTCGAGGGTGAGGTCGGCGTCGTCCTCGATGCCTTCGGCAGGTACGAAGGTGATCTGCGGGACCAGGTCCATCGTGCACACCTCGTTCGCACTCGGCTCCAGTCGGATGGTCCCTTCGTTCGCACTCACGGTTTCCAGCGTTCCCGATGCCGGCACGCAGGTGGAAGAGCCCCATGTGAGGATCGCGAGCTCGTGCGCATCGATCCACGCCGCCGCGGAGGTCTGCGGCGACATCCGATCGGCCGGGATGATCTCGCCCGCTGCGAGCGCCGGCAGGGTGAGCTCGGTCTTCTCTCCCCCGGGCTCGGTCACCGTCAGATCGACAGGGCGGGAGGAGTCGAACCCGGCAGGAAGGCCGAGGTACAGGCCGTGCGCCGTCTGCACAGCGGCACACACCTGGTCCGCGCTGTCGACGAGCACGATCTCCAGCGACTGCTCCCCCGCCACGAGGTCACCGATCTGCGGTGCGCATGCGTCGCCCCACGTCTTCAGCACGAACGAGGTCGCATCGAGCCACGCCGCCCGCGGCGCATACGAGGCATCGGACACGTCGGGGTCGGATGTCGACTCCGGTGCCGGGGACGTGCCCGCTGATGTCGCGCAGCCGACCAGGACTCCGGAGAGCACCACCCCGCCCAGGATCACAGCGGACAGCGTTCGAGGGAGAGCATTCATACTCCTGTGTGTCACGACATCCAGGATCGTCTCATCTCACGGCTGGTGGGCCACGCCGCCGACGCAGGGGCCAGTGCCGGGTCGGAGACCCGTGTCAGACTGTGCTCGTGACCGATCGCCTCATGCTGCTCGACACCGCCAGCCTCTACTTCCGTGCGTTCTACGGCGTCCCCGACAAGGTGACCGCACCGGACGGTTCTCCGATCAACGCGGCACGGGGTCTGCTCGACATCGTCGCCAAGCTCGTCACGCTGTACGAGCCCACGCATGTCATCGCCTGCTGGGACGACGACTGGCGCCCGCAGTGGCGTGTCGACCTCATCCCGAGCTACAAGACGCACCGCGTCGTCGAGGTCATTGCGAATGGGCCCGATGTCGAAGAGGTACCCGACCCGCTCGAGGCGCAGATCCCCCTCATCCGCGAGACGCTCGCTGCGATCGGCATCCCCATCATCGGTGTCGCCGACCATGAGGCCGACGACGTCATCGGCACCTTGGCCACCGACGCCACGATGCCGGTCGACATCGTCACGGGCGACCGTGACCTCTTCCAGCTCGTCGACGACGCCCGCGATGTGCGTGTGATCTACACCGCGCGCGGCATGAGCAATCTCGAGGTCGTGACTGACGCGACGGTCGTCGCGAAGTACGGGGTACTCCCCTCCCAGTACGCCGACTTCGCCACGATGCGCGGCGATTCCTCCGACGGCCTCCCCGGCGTCCCCGGTGTCGGGGACAAGACCGCGGCGACGCTGCTGCAGGCGCACGCCGACCTCGAGGGCATCCGCGCTGCTGCGGAAGCAGGAGAAGGCATGAGCGCAGGGGTACGCGCGAAGATCCTCGCAGCGACCGCCTACCTCGACGTGGCTCCGACGGTGGTCGCGGTGGCCAGGTCGCTCCCCATCACTGCGCCGGACATTCCCCTCCACGTACTCGACTCCTCAGAGGTCGACGCGGCGAACGCCCTTGCCGAGAAGTGGAATCTCGGCGGCTCCATGACGCGCGCGGTCGCCGCTGTGTCGAAGGCCGCCCTCGCGTCCTGATCGTTCCCGAGGCCGCTGCGTCTACTCGGCCCAGGCGAGGAGTCGGGAAAGCCCCCACGTCGTGACGATCCGCGAGGCGGGAACGCCTGCACGCTCTGCGCGTTCGGCGCCGTGATCGAGCAGGGAGAGCTGACCTGGTGCGTGCGCATCCGAGTCGATGGAGAACAGGCATCCCGCCTCGAGGGCGATGGCGATCAGTTCGTCCGGCGGATCCTGCCGCTCGGGGCGGGAGTTGATCTCGACGGCGACGCCGTTCTCGGCGCACGCGGCGAAGACCGCAGCCGCATCGAACACCGACTGCGGGCGGGTCCCCCGCTCTCCTTGCACCAACCGCCCGGTGCAGTGGCCGAGCACGTTCACCCGCGGATGCGACACCGCGGCGATCATCCGCGCGGTCATCGGTCGTGCGTCCATGCGCAGTTGGGAATGCACGGACGCGACGACGATGTCGAGCTCGCCGAGCAACGAGTCCTCCTGGTCCAGCGTGCCGTCCTCGAGGATGTCGACCTCGATCCCGGCCAGTAACGTGAAGCCCTCACCGGACTCGTTGCGCACCAAGGGAATCTGCTCCCGCAGCCGTTCGGCGGAAAGCCCTCGTGCCACTCGAAGGCGCGGCGAGTGATCGGTGATCGCCTGATACTCGTGCCCCAGCGCACGCGCCGCTGCGGCCATCACCGGAATGGGCGTGGTGCCGTCGGACCAATCCGTGTGCGCATGGAGATCGCCGCGCAGCTTCGATCGGAGCACGGATACCCGCTCCGGCTCGACATCGCCGCGCAGTTCGACCAGGTACTCCGGCACCTCGCCGGCCTGAGCCTGACGGATCACCGCGAACGTCGACTCCCCGATCCCCTTCGCCGCCCGCAGCCGCGTGGGGTCGGCGCGGACGTCCTCAGGAAGGTCCTGCAGCGTCGCCGCCGCCTGCCGGAACGCCTTCGCTCGATACCGGGAGGCCCGCTCGCGCTCGAGCAGAGAGGCGATCTCCAGCAGCGCGTCGACGGGATCCACGGTCACTCCTTCGGTGCAGCCAGCTCGCGACTCACCGAGATCCACTGGTCGAGCTTGGCCAGCGCGCGGCCATCGTCCACCGCAGCCGCTGCCTTGTCGTATCCCTCACGAAGGCGTTCGAGGATCGGTCGCTGCACCTGTGTGGCGTCCTGGGAAAGCTCGAAGGCGACGATGCCCGCGGCGGCGTTGAGGAGCACGATGTCCCGCACCGCGCCCGTCTCGCCCGCGAGGGTTCGCCTGAGCACCTCTGCATTGTGCTGCGGTGGCCCTCCGATCAGGTCGGCGAGGTCGGCGATCGGGATGCCAAGATCGCGCGGGTCGAGATCGTGCTCGTGGATGTCTCCGCGCGTGACCTCCCAGATTCGGCTGTGCCCCGTGGTGGTCAGCTCGTCGAGCCCGTCATCCCCTCGGAAGACGAGCGCCGTCGCGCCACGCGTTCGGAACACACCGGTGATGAGGGGAACCCGCTCGATCTGGGCGACGCCCACCGCATTGGCCTCCGCGCGGGCAGGGTTGCAGAGCGGTCCGAGCATGTTGAAGACCGTGGGAACGCCGAGCTCGGCGCGGACCGAACCGGCGTGCCTGAACCCGGGGTGGAAGGCACCCGCCCAGGCGAACGTGATCCCGGTGCGATCGAGGATGGAGGAGACCGACGACGGATCGAGCGACAGCTCGAGACCGAGGGCTCCGAGCACGTCGGAGGAACCGGACGCGGAGCTCGCGGCACGGTTGCCGTGCTTGACCACCGGGACTCCGGTGGCGCCGATGATGATCGCCGCGGTCGTCGAGACATTCACCGTGCCGACGCGGTCGCCGCCGGTGCCGACGATGTCCAGCACGTCAGGAGAGACGGGAAGAGGCACCGCGGCCTCGAGGATCGCGTCACGGAAGCCGACGATCTCGTCGATCGTCTCCCCCTTCGCCCGAAGCGCGACCAGGAAGCCGGCGAGCTGAGCCTCGGTGACGCTCCCCTGCATGATCTGGCGCATCGCCCACGTCGACTCCCACACACTGAGATCGCGGCGCTCCAACAGGGAGGTGAGCACGTCGGACCAGGTCAGGGAATCAGCCATGTGTGCGATCCTATCGGCGCGGAGAAAACATGCAGATGCTTCCGGGCGGACGTGCGATCAGCGCCCACCCCTTGTTTCCCGCGGATTCACCGGCTATTCGCAGTGTTTTCTTAGGGTCCCCTAAGTCGAACTCAGGCAATCCTGGGCCCGCAGGTGCAAGAATCACGCCCGCGGATCGGCCATAATGGAGGGGTGACGACCTCAGCGACGTATGCCCCGGCGGCGAGAACGATTAAGCGGCCCAACCCGGTAGCTGTCGGCACCATTGTGTGGCTCGGCAGCGAGGTGATGTTCTTCGCGGGACTCTTCGCGATCTACTTCACCCTCCGCAGCACCTCTCCGGAGCTGTGGGCGGACCGGACCGAGCTGCTGAACGTCCCGTTCGCCGCAGTGAACACTGCGATCCTGGTGCTCTCCTCGTTCACGTGCCAGATGGGCGTGTTCGCGGCAGAAGACCTGCAGCCCTACAAGATCGGCAAGGGACAGAAGAACGGCGCCGGCCGCCGTCGCCTGTTCGGCTGGGGAATGGTCGAGTGGTTCTTCCTCACCTTCGCCCTCGGCGCCATCTTCGTCTCCGGCCAGGTCTGGGAGTACGCGCAGCTGGTGGCTGAAGGCATGCCGATCAACGCCGACTCGTACGCCTCCGCGTTCTACCTGACCACGGGCTTCCACGCCCTGCACGTCACGGGTGGCCTGGTCGCGTTCCTGCTCGTCATCGGCCGCGCCTACGCGGTCAAGAACTTCCGGCACAAGGAGGCGACCTCCTCGATCGTGGTGTCCTACTACTGGCACTTCGTCGACGTCGTCTGGATCGTGCTGTTCCTCGTTATCTACTTCCTGAAATAAGAGCGGAGCTGATCCCCGAGATGGCACGAGAGAAGAAGCGCCGTTCCAGCGGTCGTCGCAGCCCTTTGGCGGCGGCCGCGCTCATCGGAGCAGGCCTCATGATCACCGGCGCCGTGTACGCCGGCGCGTCCGCAGCGTTCGCCGCGACCGACACCCAGTCGGCTGCGACCTCGCAGCTGACGGTGGAAGACGGCAAGAAGCTGTTCACCGCCAACTGCGCCACCTGCCACGGTCTCGACCTGCAGGGAACCGCCAACGGCCCCAGCCTGTACGGCGTGGGTGAGCTGGCCACCGAATTCCAGCTGTCGACCGGCCGCATGCCGCTGCAGATGCAGGGCCCGCAGGCTCCGCAGAAGGCACCGCAGTTCACTGAGGACCAGATCCTCGCCATGGCCGCCTTCGTCCAGTCCGAGGCTCCTGGCCCGACGTTCCCGTCGGACCACATCCTCGACGGCAAGGGCGATGTCTCCAACGGTGCGGAGCTCTTCCGCGTCAACTGCGCGATGTGCCACAACGTGGCCGCAGCCGGTGGAGCGCTCACCGAGGGCAAGTACGCTCCCGGTCTCGGCGAGACCAGTGCACTGCACATGTACGCGGCCATGGTCACCGGCCCGCAGAACATGCCGGTCTTCGGCGACATGAACCTGTCCGACGAGGACAAGCGCGACATCATCTCGGCACTGCTCTTCCAGCAGCAGTCCGTGCAGATCGGTGGATTCTCGCTCGGCTCGCTCGGACCGGTCTCCGAGGGCCTGTTCGTGTGGATCTTCGGTATCGGCGCGCTCGTCGCCGTCACCGTGTGGATCACGGCGAAGTCCAACTGACGCTTAATCATCGAAGAGGAACGTACGAGGAGCACCATGGCACACGACGACGACTCGCAGGCTCTTGACAGGGCCTACCAGCCCTCTCCAGGGCTGGGTGTCGCAGTCAGCGATCCCGTGCAGAACCCCGGGCTTCCGCCGCACCGCGAGCGGATGACCGATAAGGACCCGCGCGCAGAGAAGGCCGCTGTCCGCACTGTCTACACGCTGTTCTACCTCTCGCTCGCCGGGAGCATCTGGGCGGTCGCCGCCTACATGCTGTTCCCGATCGAGAGCGGCGCGCTCATCGACATCCGTCAGAACAACCTCTTCATCGGTCTCGGCATCGCTCTCGCGCTGCTGGCCCTCGGCATCGGTGCGATCCACTGGTCCAAGGCGCTCATGTCCGACAAGGAGTTCATCGAGCACCGCCACCCGACCCGCGGCAAGGACTCCACGCGCGAGGCGGCCATCCAGGCCTTCTCCGACGCGAACGAGGAGTCCGGCTTCGGACGCCGCACCGTGATCCGAAACTCGCTGTTCGCGGCCCTCGTCGCCTCGATCATTCCCGGTGTGACGCTCTTCCGCGGACTGGCTCCGCACTCCACACCGGATGACCCCACTGCGGGCGACCCGGTCGTGCTTCTCAAGCACACCATGTGGGAAGAGGGAGCACGCCTGGTGCGCGACCCCGACGGCACACCGATCCGCGCTGCCGACGTCACGCTCGGCTCCGCGTTCCACGTGATCCCGGAAGAGCTCGCCACCCTCAGCCACAGCGATGGCTACCTCGAGGAGAAGGCCAAGGCCATCGTGCTGATGATGCGCCTGCGTCCCGAGCAGCTGATCGAGGCTGAGGACCGCAAGGACTGGTCGTACGACGGCATCGTCGCCTACTCCAAGGTCTGCACGCACGTCGGTTGCCCTGTGGCACTGTACGAGCAGCAGACACATCACCTGCTGTGCCCGTGCCACCAGTCGCAGTTCGACGTCACGGACCACGCAAAGGTCATCTTCGGCCCGGCGGCACGTCCGCTGCCGCAGCTGCCCATCACCGTCGATGACGAGGGCTACCTGGTCGCACGCAGCGACTTCACGGAACCCGTCGGCCCGAGCTTCTGGGAGCGCCATTGAGCACCGCAACGCTGTCCAAAGAGGACAAGGACACCAAGGCGCCCCTCGGCGGTCGCTTCGTCGGTGCCGCGTCGAACTACATCGATGAGCGCACCAGCCTCTCCGGCTTCGTCAAGGAGCTGGGACGCAAGATCTTCCCCGACCACTGGTCGTTCATGCTCGGCGAGATCGCCCTGTGGAGCTTCGTCGTCGTGTTCCTCTCCGGAACCTTCCTGACGTTCTTCTTCCAGGCATCGATGGTCGAGACCCACTACACCGGCGCCTACGCGCCGATGCGTGGAATCGAGATGTCCGCGGCCCTCGAGTCGTCTCTGCACATCTCCTTCGACCTGCGCGGTGGCCTTCTGGTCCGCCAGATCCACCACTGGGCGGCTCTGGTGTTCATCGCCGGCATCGGCGTGCACATGCTCCGCGTGTTCTTCACCGGTGCGTTCCGCAAGCCGCGCGAGCTGAACTGGGTGATCGGTTTCATCCTCTTCATCCTCGCGATGGCCGAGGGCTTCACCGGCTACTCGCTCCCCGACGACCTGCTCTCGGGTAACGGTCTCCGCATCATCGACGGCATGATCAAGGGTCTCCCCCTGATCGGAACCTGGACCTCGTTCCTCCTCTTCGGCGGCGAGTTCCCCGGCACCGACATCGTGGGGCGTCTCTACACGCTGCACATCCTGCTGCTGCCGATGCTCGTCATCGCGCTGATCGTCGTGCACCTGATGCTCATGATCATCAACAAGCACACGCAGTTCGCCGGTCCCGGCCGTACGAACGACAATGTCGTGGGCTACCCGATGATGCCGGTCTACATGTCCAAGATGGGCGGCTACCTGTTCATCGTCTTCGGCACCATCGTGCTGATCGCGACCTTCTTCCAGATCAACCCGATCTGGAACTACGGCCCGTACGACCCCTCCCCCGTCTCCGCCGGCACGCAGCCGGACTGGTACATCGGCTTCGCGGATGGCGCCCTGCGTCTCGCTCCGTCGAACTGGGACATCGTCTTCCTGAACCACACCTGGTCCTTCGGAATCATCGCGCCGGTTCTGGTCCTCGGTCTGTTCATCGTTGCCGTGGCGATCTACCCCTTCATCGAGGCGTGGGTGACGGGCGACAAGCGCGAGCACCACATCGCTCAGCGTCCGCGCAACGCCGCGACCCGTACCGCGATCGGCGTGGCCGGCGTGATCTTCTACGCCGTGTTGTGGGCCGCTGCATCGTCCGACCTCATCGCGACGCACTTCATGCTCACGATGGAAGGCGTGATCCACACGCTGCAGGCGCTGCTGTTCCTCGGACCGATCCTCGGCTACTTCGTCACCAAGCGCATCTGCATCGCGCTGCAGAAGAAGGACCGCGAGATCGTCCTGCACGGTTACGAGTCGGGCCGCATCGTCCGCCTCCCCGGCGGCGAGTTCATCGAGGTGCACCAGCCCGTCGACAAGTACGACCGCTGGAAGCTCATCGACGTCGACACCTACGAGCCGCTCGTGGTGCGTCCGAACGCGAAGGGGCGCATCCCGTGGACGGAGAACCTTCGCTCCTCGATCTCGCGCTGGTTCTTCGAGGACCGTCTGGCGCCGCTCACCCAGGCGGAGGTCGAGGCCGCGGATGCTCACCAGCACCACGTCACGGCTCAGAACGACGAGACCGAGGCTGCAGAGATCCAGGGTGCGCATGAGCGTGCAGGATTCCCCGACGCCCCGCTCACAGTCGATGAGACGCACGTCGACGAGACGCCGAACACCCCCAGCACGGTCATCGCGACCGAGCCGGTGAAGAAGCCTCGGAAGAAGTCGGAGGATGGCGAGTAGTCGCCTCTCCCCCACAGATGAAGGCCTCGCCCCTCCGGGCGGGGCCTTCATCGTTGTCGACGGGATGAGAGGATCGAACCATGTCTTCTGCCGTGCAGCTGATCCGTGCCACTTCCCTCGCCCATGCTCCCTATGCCTACGCCGCGACAGCTCCGTCCGGATCACGCCTCATCTTCCTCGCCGGAGCATGTCCGCTCAACGACGACGGCTCGACCGCCGCGCCTGGCGACTACGCGGCACAAGCAGCCAAGTGTGTGGAGACACTCGAGGAAGCGCTCGACGTCGCCGGTGCCTCCCTCACCGATGTCATCAGCACGCGGGTACTGGTGGCCTCCTCGTCCCAGGCCGACCTCGTCACCGCCTGGGATGTGGTCCACGCCGCTTTCGGCGCGCACGACGTCCCCAGCACCCTCCTCGGTGTCACGGTGCTCGGATACGACCACCAGCTCGTGGAGATCGAAGCCATCGCCGCCGTGGCCGACTGACCTCGGCGGACTGATCCTGGCTGCCTGATCATGGAGATCGTCATCCGTCCGGCCACCCCTGACGACGACGCCGCCACCGAACGCATCGAGATCGCCGCGGATGCGCTGCTCGTCGACCGCTTCGGTGCTGTCGACTGGCCTCCCCCGACACCGGCGGCCGAACGGTCTTCGTCGCCGGGGTTCGTGGTGGTCGCGGAGTACACGGACGCCGCAGGCGCGCCCACAGTCGTCGGTTTCGCACACGTGCTGGAGATCGCTGGCCATGCGCATCTCGAACAGCTTTCCGTGCTCCCGTCATACGGGCGCCGAGGAATCGGTCGCCGACTCGTCGAGGCTGCTCTCACGGAGACTCGGAACCGCGGGTACGAACAGATCACGCTCCGCACGTATGTGGACGTGCCCTGGAATGCCCCTTTCTACAGCTCCTGTGGTTTCGTCGCGAGCGAACCGGACACTCCGCTGCTCCGGAAGCTCGTGAAGGTCGAATCCGAGCTCGGTCTCTTCGAGTACGGTCCGCGCGTGCAGATGACTGCCTCGCTCTGAGCCGTGGGAGCGGAACAGGCGTCCTGCGATTCGTGCGCAGGATGACCGCATTCGCACGTCACGAGACGGGATTCCGCTGTCAACGTCTCGCATCGGCTCCCTAGGCTGAGTGGATGATCGATCGCACCGACTTCTATGAGGCCAAGCTGACCTACGAGACCGACTCCAGCGACGTCCATGCCGCCTTCAAAGCCGGTGAGAACCTGGTGGTGGTCGACGTCCGATCGGACGAGGCATGGGCTCAGGGGCGCGTCGCCGGCGCCGTGCACATGCATTACAGCGAAATCGCCTCCCGCGCCCCGAGGGAGATCCCTGCGGACGCCGACGTCGTGGTGTACTGCTGGAGCCCTGGGTGCAATGCAGGTGCGAAGGGTGCGCTCGAGTTCGCGCGCCTCGGCTACCGGGTGCGCGAGATGATCGGCGGCTTCGAATACTGGGTCAGGGAAGGGTACGCGGTGGAGGACGCCGATGGCGTGCATCATCGCCCAGTGGATCCGCTCACCGGGATCGCTCGGATCCGCACCCGCGCCTGAACGCGGCTGTCGCAACACAGGAAGAAGGCCCCCGGACGGATCCGGGGGCCTTCTTTCCGATACGCGGTATCAGCGGGCGAAGTTGCCGCGGTAGTACTCGTACACCCAACCGACGATCGCGACGACGAAGATCGCCAGCCCGATCGGGAGGAGGAAGTGGCCGACTGCCAGGCCCACCACGAAGACACCGGCGGATGCGGCGAGGACGATGGGCCACCAAGACCACGGGCTGAACTCGCCGAGCTCGGGGTCACCGTCGTCGATGTCCGACGTCAGGATGTCCTCAGGCAGCTCGCCGCGCTGCGCCTTGTGAGTGCGGTCGAGGTAGAACGCGATCATCGCGGCCATGAAAGCGGCGAAGAACAGGGCGACCGTGCCGACCCACTCGACCCGCATGGCGAAGTCGTCGTTAGGCGTGGCGAGGATGTGCCAGCCGGTGTAGACGACTCCGACGAGGGCGAAGAACGCCGTCAGAATCCACCAGAGAATGACGTTGTCGCGCATGAGTTAGTGGGCCTCTCGCTCGCCGGGAGCCGTCGTGGCGAACTCCGCAGCTTCCGGGTGATTCAGGTCGAACGCAGGACGCTCGCTGCGAATGCGCGGGATCGACGTGAAGTTGTGGCGCGGCGGCGGGCAGGACGTCGCCCACTCGAGCGATCCGCCGTAGCCCCACGGGTCGTTGACCGTGACCTTCGGAGCCTTGCGTGCCGTGATCCAGACGTTCAGGAAGAACGGCAGCATCGAAGCACCGAGGATGATGGCACCGACCGTCGACACCTGGTTCTGCCAGGTCCAGCCGTCGGCCTCCGAGTAGTCGGCGTAACGACGCACCATGCCGTCGACACCCAGCCAGTGCTGGATGAGGAACGTCATGTGGAAGCCGATGAACAGCAGCCAGAAGTGCACGTAGCCGAGACGCTCGTTCAGCATGCGCCCTGTCCACTTGGGCCACCAGAAGTAGAAGCCGGCGAACATGGCGAACACCACGGTTCCGAACACCACGTAGTGGAAGTGGGCGACGACGAAGTACGAGTCGGACAGGGCGAAGTCCAGCGGCGGAGCCGCGAGGATGACACCGGTCAGACCACCGAAGACGAACGAGACGAGGAAGCCGAGGGCGAAGACCATCGGCGTCTCGAAGGTCACCGAGCCTCGCCAGAGGGTGCCGATCCAGTTGAAGATCTTCACACCCGTCGGCACAGCGATGAGCATGGTCATCAGAGCGAAGAACGGCAGCAGGACCGAGCCCGTCACGTACATGTGGTGAGCCCACACGGCGACGGACAGCGCCGCGATGGCGATCGTCGCGTAGACCAGGGTCTTGTATCCGAAGATCGGCTTGCGGCTGAAGACCGGGAAGATCTCGGAGACGATGCCGAAGAACGGCAGCGCGATGATGTAGACCTCAGGGTGTCCGAAGAACCAGAACAGGTGCTGCCAGAGCAGCACTCCGCCGTTGGCCGGGTCGTAGATGTGCGCACCGAGGATACGGTCTGCAGCAGCAGCGAAGATGGCCGCGGCCAGCACCGGGAACGCCATCAGGATCAGCAGGCTCGTGATGAGCGTGTTCCACGAGAAGATCGGCATGCGCCACATGGTCATACCGGGCGCACGCATCGTGATGATCGTGGTGATGAAGTTGACGGCTCCGAGGATGGTACCGAAACCGGAGATGCCGAGACCGACCATCCAGAGGTTTCCACCTGCACCCGGGGAGAACGACGCTCCCGCCAGCGGCTGATATGCGAACCATCCGAAGGAGGCCGCGCCCTGCGGGGTGAGGAAGCCGGCGACGGCGATCGTGGAGCCGAAGAGGAAGAGCCAGAAGGCGAAGGCGTTCAGACGCGGGAAGGCGACGTCCGGAGCACCGATCTGC
Source organism: Microbacterium sp. 2RAF4 (assembly GCF_052115285.1). Taxonomy (NCBI): domain Bacteria; kingdom Bacillati; phylum Actinomycetota; class Actinomycetes; order Micrococcales; family Microbacteriaceae; genus Microbacterium; species Microbacterium sp. 2RAF4. Next base: position 760,543 of record NZ_JBFRGI010000001.1, read on the forward strand.
AGCGGCAGGATGGCGTTGGCGAACCCGGCGAACAGCGGCGTCGCGAACATCAGCAGCATGATCGTGCCGTGCATCGTGAAGAGCTGGTTGTACTGCTCCTTCGTCGGGATGATCTGCATGCCCGGCGCGAACAGCTCCGCGCGGATGACGAGAGCCATCACACCGCCGAGGAGGAAGAACATCACCGACGCGATCAGGTACATGTACCCGATCGTCTTGTGGTCGGTGGAGGTGATCCACTTGACGACGATGTTGCCCTTCTGCTCGACGCGCGAGGAGCTCATGAGAGCGGCCTGACGTGCGGGCAGAGTGCTGGGACGCGAGCGGGGGGACTCGTCGGTACGGGGAGCTTCTGTGGTCGACATGGCTTACTCCCCTCCTTCCTCGGTGTCGGTCTTCGGGGTGGTCCCCGGTAGGTTCGCGAGACGGTCGTACGCACCGGTGATGTCGCCGGTGTTGCCCTTCTCCTCGAGCGATGCCACGTAGGCGTCGTACTCGCTCTGGGAGACCACCTTCACGTTGAAGAGCATCATGGAGTGGTATTCACCGCAGAGCTCGGCGCACTTACCGGCGTACTCGCCCTCTCGAGTCGGGATGAACGACCAGGAGTTGTCCTTCCCGATGAACATGTCCTTCTTGTACAGGAAGTCGATGATCCAGAAGGAGTGGATGACGTCGCGCGACTGAAGGTTGATCGTGACCTTCTTGTCGACGGGCAGCACCAGGGTCGGCAGCTGCGCCTGGTCGATGTTGCCGTCCTTGTCGGGCTGCGCCTGGACACCCATCGTCCAGACGGCGTCGGAGTTGTCCTCCTCCTCGCCGTCGTACTGGAAGTCCCACGCCCACTGCTTCGCGATCGCGGTGATCTCGACGTCGGGGTCGTCCCACTTCGCCTCGATCTCGGACTGGTCGCGAGCCGTGAAGAAGAACATGCCCAGCACGAGGATGAGCGGCACGATCGTGTAGAAGATCTCGATCGGCATGTTGTAGCGCATCTGCACCGGGAGGCCGGTCTGGCCCTTGCGGCGGCGGTAGGCGATCGCAGCCCAGGCCATCAGGCCCCAGGTGATGATGCCGACCGCGAGGAGCACGATCCAGGAGTTGACCCAGAGCGACGAGACGCGCTCGGTCTGGTTGGTGGCTGCGGGACCACCCTCCACGAAGCCCGGAAGAAAGCCGTTCAGCTCGGTGGGAGAGCATCCCGCCAGGGCCAAGGCTGCCGCAACTCCCACAGGGAGGGCGGCCCAACGAAGGCTGCGTTTCGAGGGCACGATGCACCTTTCAGATCGCGAACAGAGCACACCCAAGTCTAGGGCAACCTCACACCTGATTCATGCCATCCACGCAGGTAGTGAAACCAGAACGGCCGCCGTCACCAGCGGTGACGGCGGCCGTATGCACGGAGCGGGATCAGTGGAAGCTGTCGCCGCAGGCGCAGCTTCCCGCCGCGTTGGGGTTGTCGATCGTGAAGCCCTGCTCGGAGATCGTGTCCTTGAAGTCGATCGCCGCACCGTCGAGGTACGGGACGCTCATGTTGTCGATGATGACCTCCACGCCGTCGAAGTCGACGGTCTCGTCACCCTCGAGGTAGCGCTCGTCGAAGTACAGCTGGTAGATCAGGCCCGAGCATCCGCCCGGCTGCACGGCAACGCGCAGCCGCAGATCGTCGCGGCCCTCCTGCTCCAGGAGGTTCTTCACCTTGGTGGCGGCAGCGTCGGTCAGGGTGACGCCGTGTGCGCGGGTGGTCTCTGGGGAGAGTGTGGTGTCGCTCATGTCGCTCCTTGTGACGGGCCGCGGGTGCACGGCTTCTCGGACGATTCTACCGCCGCTGATCTCAGACGGCTCCGCGTTCTTCCTCATTCATGCGGGCGAGCAGCAGCGCTTCGGTCGCGATCGCATGGCGGAAGGTGTCGAGATGCAGCGACTCGTTCGGACTGTGCGCCCGCGAGTGCGGGTCCTCGACACCGGTGACCAGGATCTGCGCGTCGGGGAACTCCCGCACGAGGTCCGCGATGAACGGGATCGACCCGCCCACCCCGAGGTCGACCGGAGCGACCCCGTAGCCGTCGCGCATGGCGTCGCGGGTGAGGGCGACAGCCCAGCCGCTCGTGTCGACGAGGAAGCCGTCACCGAGGTCGATGTCCGAGAAGGCGAGTTCTGCTCCGAACGGCGCGTGCGCGCGGAGATGACTCTCGAGTGCGTCGTAGGCCTCCCTGCCGGTCTGGCCCGGTGCCACCCGCGCGCTGATGACCACCGTCACCTCGGGGAGCAGGGTGTTGGAAGCCGCCGCCACACTGGTGGCATCGATCCCGATGACCGTCACCGAGGGCTTGTTCCAGATCCGGCTGAGGATGGTGCCGCCGCCGATCGGCGTGGTGCCGGGCAGCAGACCCGCCTCGTCGCGGAGCGTCGCCTCGGTGTATTCAGGAGTGGGAGCATCCCGCTCGGTCATCCCCTCGACCGCGACCGAGCCGTCGGCGTTCCACAGTGTGGAGAGCAGGGTGACGGTCGCCATCATCGCATCGGGCACGGCTCCGCCGAACATACCGGAGTGCGAAGCGTGGTCGAGGGTGCGCACACGCATCGTGAAGCGCGCGTTGCCCCGGAGCGAGACCGTGAGCCCCGGGGTCACGGAGTCCCAGTTCCCGGAGTCGGCCACGACGATCGCGTCCGCGCGGAGAGCGTCTTTGTTGTCGGAGAGGAACTGCGCGAACGACCGGGAGCCGTACTCCTCCTCCCCCTCGATGAACATCGCGATGCCCAGGTCGAGGTCATCGCCCAGCACCTCGCTGACGGCACGGATCGAGGCGATGTGCGACATGATGCCGGCCTTGTCGTCCGCTGCCCCACGTCCGTAGAGACGCCCGTCGCGCACCGTCGGCTCGAACGGCGGGGTCTCCCACACGGCGTCGTCCCCCGGAGGCTGCACGTCGTGGTGGGCGTAGAGGAGGATCGTCGGCTTGCCGTTGCGCGCGGCACGCGTGGCGAGCACGGCCGGCTGCCCCTGCTCGTCCGTCCCGGGGATCGCGGCGCGGAGCACGCGCACCTCGTCGAACACACCGGTGTCGGATGCGAGCGCGGCGACGGCCTCCGCGCTGCGTTCCAGCTGCGTCTGATCGAACGCCGGCCAGGCCATGCCCGGGATGCGCACGAGGTGGCCGAGATCCGACAGCGCAGAGGGGATCCCGGTCGCCACGGCCTCGAGGACGGCGGCGTCGGACTCACGGGGAGGAACAGGAGAGGTCATGCGAGTAATCTTAAGGTGATCCCCCACCGGCGAACCGAGGAACTCCGTGTCCACTACCCCTACCTCCCCTTCCACGAACGACGACGCACCCGAGACGACCTCCGTCGGCAAGGGGCGCGCGACGCCGAGCCGTGCGGAGCAGGAGGCAGCTCGTCGTCGGCCCCTCGTCGCCAACACCAAAGAGGCGAAGGCGGCGGCGAAGGCGGAGCTCAATGAGCGCCGCGCCCGCGCACAGGCAGGCATGGCAGCCGGTGAGGAGAAGTACCTCCCGGTTCGCGACAAGGGCCCGCAGCGCCGCTGGGTCCGCGACTACGTCGACGCGGGGTGGCACCCGGCCGAGTTCGTGATGGGTGTCATGGTGCTGGTCATCCTCGCCTCGCTGGTGCCGGCGAACACGGCCATCTCCTTCTACGCCTACATCGTGATGATGGGCTACCTCGTGATCGCGATCGGCGGCATGATCCTGCTGGGCATGCGGGTCAAGCGCAAGGCGGCCGCGAAGTTCGGCAAGGACCGACTCGAGCGCGGCCTCGGCTGGTACGCGGCGATGCGCGCGCTGCAGATGCGCTTCATGCGTCTGCCCAAGCCGCAGGTCAAGCGCGGTCAGTACCCCGCCTGAGCAGTCCCCTGTTGATCTCGCGACCCCAGAACGGGCCGCGGTACAGGAACGCGGTGTAGCCCTGCACGAGCGTGGCACCTGCGTCGAGGCGCTCCTGCACGTCGGAGGCGGTCTCCACTCCCCCGACGGCTATGACGCAGAAATCTGCGGGAACGGCGTCGCGCACGATGCGCAGCACTTCGAGGGACCGCTTCTTCAGCGGCGCCCCGGAGAGTCCACCCGCTCCCGCAGCCTCGACGGTCGCCGCGTCCGTTCGCAGCCCGTCTCGGCTGATCGTCGTGTTGTGGGCGATGATCCCCGCCAGTCCCTCGGCGACGGCCAGCTGAGCGATCGCCGTGATCTCGTCATCCGGGAGGTCGGGCGCGATCTTCACGAGAAGGGGCGTGCTGCCTGAGGCTTCCCTGACGGCGCGAAGAAGGGGAGCGAGCGTCTCGACAGCCTGCAGGCCACGCAGTCCCGGCGTGTTCGGTGACGACACGTTGACAGCCAGGTAATCGGCGAGCGGAGCGAGGCGCATCGCCGAAGCCACGTAGTCGCCGGTCGCATCTTCGACGTCGACCACACGGCTCTTGCCGATGTTGACGCCGATGATCGTGTCGGGCGCGCCGCGCCGCAGCCGCGCGAGCCGACGAGCGGCCGCATCCGCTCCCGCGTTGTTGAAGCCCATCCGATTGATCACGGCTCGGTCTTCGACGAGACGGAACAGCCGCGGCTTGGGGTTCCCCTCCTGAGGGATCGCCGTCACGGTGCCCACTTCCACGTGCCCGAACCCCAGTGCGGCGAGTCCCCGCACGCCCACCGCGTTCTTGTCGAACCCCGCAGCGACACCGAACGGTGAGGGGAAAGTGAGACCGAGGGCTTCGACCTGAAGCGACGGATCTGGTCGGGTGAGAGCCCGCGTGGCCCAGGAGAACGGAGGTGCACCGAGCACACGGATCACCGCCATGCCGGCGTGGTGGGCGAACTCGGGGTCGAAGCGCGACAGGACAGCGCGGAAGAGCAGCGGATACATCCCTGCCAGATTACCGCTCCGCGGACTCCCGCTTCGTGTGGTCGGCGCGCAGGTCGGTGATGGCGGCCTCGAAGTCTTCGAGCGAATCGAACGCCTGATAGACGCTGGCGAACCGCAGGAACGCGACCTCGTCGAGCTCGCGCAACGGTCCGAGGATGGCCAGACCGATCTCGTTCGTGTCGAGCTGCGAGACGCCGGTCTGCCGCACGGCCTCTTCCACGCGTTGAGCGAGCACCGCGAGGTCGCCCTCGGTGACCGGACGCCCCTGGCAGGCCTTGCGCACGCCCGTGATGACCTTCTCCCGACTGAACGGCTCCATCACCCCGGAACGCTTGATCACGTTGAGGCTCGCGGTCTCCGTCGTGGTGAATCGGCCACCGCACTCCGGGCACTGTCGACGACGCCTGATCGAGAGTCCGTCGTCGCTGGTGCGCGAATCGATGACGCGGGAATCGGGGTGTCGGCAGAAGGGGCAGTGCATCTGACCGATCCTACGCGGTGAAGCGCGCCTCGATCGCTTCGCCGTGGGCAGGAAGCACCTCGGTTTCGGCGAGGGCGACGACTCCAGCCCGCACAGCCGCCAGCGCATCTCTGTCGTAGGAGATCACCTGCTGCGGGCGGAGGAAGGTGTACGACCCGAGGCCCGGTGCATAGCGCGCCTGGCCTCCGGTCGGCAGGACGTGATTGCTGCCTGCCATGTAGTCCCCGAGGCTGACGGGCGTCTGGTCGCCGACGAACACGGCCCCGGCGCTGGTGAAGTCCGCGGCAGCCTCCTCGGCGTCGACGAGGTGGAGTTCGAGGTGTTCCGGCGCATAGGCGTTGCTGAAGGCGGTGGCCATGTCGCGATCGTCGACGAGGACGATCGCGGACTGCGGCCCCGACAGCGCGGCCGCGACACGTTCGCTGTGGCGTGTGCCGGCGGCGATGCGCTCCACTTCGGCGGCCACCTTCTCGGCCAGATCCGCCGCGTCCGTCACCAGCACCGCTGATGCCTGTTCGTCGTGCTCCGCCTGGCTGACGAGGTCTGCGGCGATGAGCCGAGGATCCGCGTGGGCGTCGGCGACGACGAGGATCTCCGTGGCTCCGGCTTCCGAGTCCGTTCCGACGACGCCGGCGACGGCGCGCTTGGCGGACGCGACGTAGTTGTTCCCTGGACCCGACACGACGTCGACAGGATCGAGGTCGAGCGAAGGCACTCCGTGGGCCAGCGCGCCGATCGCGCCCGCGCCGCCCATCGCGTAGACCTCGGTCACACCCAGCAGCGCGGCCGCCGCGAGGATCGTCGGGTGGATACGTCCGCCCTGGTCCGACTGCGGCGGCGATGCCAGGGCGATCTCCTGGACGCCGGCGATCTGTGCCGGCACGACGTTCATGATCACGCTCGACGGATACACGGCTTTACCCCCGGGGATGTAGACCCCCACGCGGTGCACCGGCTGCCAGCGTTGCGTGATGACGGCCCCCTCCCCGATGCGCGTCACCTGCGTCGCGGGAACCTGGGCTGCCGACGCGAGGCGCACTCGGCGGATCGCCTCCTCGAGAGCACTCCGCACCTCAGGCGCGAGCTCTTCCAACGCCGTGACGAGGTGATCGGCAGGCACGCGCACGTCGTGCTCGGTGACCCCGTCGAATCGTTCGGCCTGCTCGCGAAGAGCAGTCTCACCGCGCTCGCGCACGTCGTCGACGATGCGCGCTGCGGTGTCCAGCGCTTCGGCTCTGGCCTGCGTGGCTCTGGGGACTGCGGCGAGCATGCCGGCGGGCGAGAGCTCACGCCCTCGCAGATCGATCGTGCGCATTGTCAACCCTTCGTGATGTCGGAGATGTCGTGGAGGTAGCCGATCCGTCCGTCATCATGTCGGACGACGAACGCACCCCCACGGTCCTCGATCACGAGAGCCCACGCGCTCGGGCCGATGCGGAAGAGAGGCTCTCCGCGCTCGTCATGGACGTCGCGCTCGGACGGCGCGAGGATCCAGAACGGCTGGGCTGCGGGCGCCGTCGCTCGGGGATTCGTCGCCTCGAGGTCGGCGTCCGTGACACCTTCCAGGATCAGCGGCTCCGGCTCTTCCGCGGCCGTGCTCGTCTCATACGTCGCCGCTGTCTCGAGCAGCGATTCGATGCTCCCGGTATCGGAGACGATCTCCGGCTCCTGGCTGCGGGAGCGACGTGAGTACGAGGGGACGTAATCGTCGTCGGACTCCTCCGGCGTGGTGCCGATCCCGCCACCGGACGCGTGCGCGGTGAGCGGCACCTGCTCGGCGAGGTCGAAGCGAGCGATCTCGTCCGTGGCCTGGTGGCCCGACAGCTCGACATCGCGGTCGATGACGAGAGGAAGAGCCGAGCTGTCGACGATGACGTCGGTCTGCGTCTCGACCTCTTCAGACACGTCGAGCTCGTCGGAGGTCGCAGGTACGCGCGACGGCTCTTCGACCGTGTCACTGGTCGCGGGCTCGGGACGTGGTCGCGCGATCACGGGACGAACGGGGTTCGCGTTGCGGTGCGCGAGCGTCACGAGACGCCCGTGGAAGTCTTCCTTGAGCCCCGGGATGATCGGGGCGAACACCGTGAGGACGACGAGCGCCACAGAGGTGACGACCAGGGCGACTCCGTTCCATGGGAGGGTCCAGACGCCGCCGGAGACGAGCGCGGAGATCGCGAGCCACAGACTGCCGATCCAGACCACGGCGGACACGGAGAACGCGACAGAGGCGAACTGATCGATGCCGAGTGAGCCGACCCGGCGGATGCCGTCGGGCGAGAATCGGCGGAGCACCAGAAGGAACACGGCGACGGTGGGCAGCGCGATCGGAAGCACCCACTGGATTCCGACGCCCCAGAGCGAGAGGTCGCCGATGAGCGGGAAGAACGAGAACACGAACGAAAGCAGCCACACGCCCACGATCAGTAGCTCGCGCAGCGTGAACCCGAGGATTCCGAACTCCGGCGTGACCTCTTCGTCGTAGAGGACACCGTCGTCGTCGCTGAAGACCTCGTCCTCAGGATCCGTTTCGGGGAGATCCGTGCTCATGCGTGGTCCTTTCGTCACGGGGCTCGACGGGTGGTTTCGTCGTGCTGCCGACGGCTCACGATCCTACCCCGCTCACCCCAGACAGGTGGGCCCGAGCAGCGACTTGAGGTCACCGAACAGATCCGCGGACACCTTGACGGGCATCGGCACCTCGAAGACCTTCGCCGTGCCGCCCCGGTGCACGCGGAGCACCACCTCGGTGTCTCCGTTGTGGCGCCGGAGCACCTCCGCGAGTTCCGTCATCACCCGCTCGGTCGCTCGCTGCTCGGCGAGGACGAGTGCCAGCGGGCCGGCGGCGTCGAAAGAGCCCACGTCGGGAGCGAACGCCGACTGCGCGTGCAGGTTGAGCCCGTCGTCGCGCCTGGACACGCGCCCGCGCACGGCGAGGATCGCGTCCTGCTGCAGCGTGTGCTGGAACTCGGTGTACGTCTTTCCCATGAACATCACGGTGACCTCACCGTTGAAGTCCTCTACGGTGATCATGCCGTACGGGTTTCCGCTCGCCTTGGCCACGCGGTGCTGCACGCTGGTCACGAGTCCGGCCACCGTCACCTGGTCGCCGTCCTGCAGGTCTTCGGAGTTGTTCAGATCGTTGATCGAGATCGACGCATGCTTCGCGAGCGGTACCTCGAGTCCGGCGAGAGGGTGGTCCGACACGTAGAGCCCGAGCATCTCCCGCTCGAACGCGAGCTTGTCCTTCTTGACCCACTCGGGTCTGGCCGGGACCTTCGCCGGCGCGACCTCTTCGGTCCCGTCGTACAGGCTGTCGAAGTCGAAGCCGATCGCCCCCTGGGCCTCGTTGCGCTTGCGGTCGACCGCCGCCTCGACCGCATCTTCGTGCACCTCGTACAGCGCGCGACGAGTGTCTCCCATGGAGTCGAACGCGCCCGCCTTGATCAGGGACTCGACGGTGCGCTTGTTCGAGACGTGCAGAGGAACCTTCTCGAGGAAGTGATGGAACGAGGTGAAGCGCTCGTCCTTGCGGGCCTGGACGATGCCTTCGACGACGTTGCTGCCGACGTTGCGCACGGCTCCGAGGCCGAAGCGGATGTCGTCGCCCACGGCGGCGAAGAAGTTGATCGAGTCGGAGACGTCGGGCGGGAGCACCTTGATGCCCATGCGACGGCACTCGTTCAGGTACAGCGCCATCTTGTCCTTCGAGTCGCCGACGCTGGTGAGCAGCGCCGCCATGTACTCGGCGGGATAGTGCGCCTTGAGGTACGCGGTCCAGTACGACACCAGGCCGTACGCGGCGGAGTGCGCCTTGTTGAAGGCGTAGTCCGAGAAGGGCAGCAGGATGTCCCACAGGGCCTTGATCGCCGCCTCGCCGAAGCCGCGTTCCTTCATACCGCCGGCGAAACCCTCGTACTGCTTGTCGAGCTCGGACTTCTTCTTCTTGCCCATGGCGCGACGGAGGATGTCTGCCTGTCCGAGGCTGAAGCCGGCGACCGCCTGAGCGATGGCCATGACCTGCTCCTGGTAGATGATGAGTCCGTAGGACTCCTGCAGGATCTCGGCGAGAGGCGCTTCCAATTCAGGATGGATCGGAGTGATCTCCTGCAGGCCGTTCTTGCGCAGGGCGTAGTTCGTGTGCGAGTTGGCACCCATGGGCCCCGGACGGTACAGGGCGATGAGTGCCGAGATGTCGCCGAAGTTGTCGGGCTTCATCAGCCGCATCAAGGAACGCAGAGGCGGGCTGTCGAGCTGGAACACGCCGAGGGTGTCTCCGCGGGCGAGCAGCTGATACACGCCGGGGTCGTCGAGGCCGAGGTGCTCGAGGTCGAGCTCCTCACCGCGGTTGGTACGGATGTTGTCGAGCGCGTCGGAGATGATCGTGAGGTTGCGGAGCCCCAGGAAGTCCATCTTGATCAGACCGAGCGACTCGCACGACGGGTAGTCGAACTGCGTGACGATCTGGCCGTCCTGCTCACGACGCATGATCGGGATGATGTCGAGCAGCGGGTCGGATGACATGATCACACCGGCGGCGTGCACACCCCACTGGCGCTTCAGCCCCTCGAGACCCAGCGCACGGTCGAAGACGGTCTTCGCCTCCGGATCGGTCTCGATCAGCGTGCGGAACTCGCTCGCCTCCTTGTACCGCGGGTGCGCCGAGTCGAACATGCCGTCCAGGGGCATGTCCTTGCCCATCACGGGCGGCGGCATCGCCTTGGTGAGACGCTCTCCCATGCTGAACGGGAACCCGAGCACGCGCCCGGCGTCCTTCAGCGCCTGCTTGGACTTGATGGTGCCGTACGTGACGATCTGCGCGACGCGCTCGGAGCCGTACTTCTCCGTGACGTAGTCGATGACCTCGCCACGGCGCCGGTCATCGAAGTCGACGTCGAAGTCGGGCATCGACACACGGTCGGGGTTGAGGAATCGCTCGAAGATCAGTCCGTGCTCGAGCGGATCGAGGTCGGTGATCCTCATCGCGTACGCGACCATCGATCCGGCACCGGAGCCACGGCCAGGACCGACCCGGATGCCGTTGTCCTTCGCCCAGTTGATGAAGTCGGCGACGACCAGGAAGTATCCGGGGAACCCCATCTGCAGGATGATGCCGGTCTCGTACTCGGCCTGCTTGCGCACCTTGTCGGGAATGCCACCCGGATAGCGGTAGTGGAGCCCGGCCTCGACCTCTTTGATGAGCCAGCTGTCCTCGGTCTCGCCGTCCGGCACCGGGAATCGCGGCATGTAGTTCGCCGAGGTGTTGAACTCCACCTCGCATCGCTCGGCGATCAGCAGCGTGTTGTCACATGCTTCCGGGTGGTCTCGGAAGAGCTGCCGCATCTCGGCCGCTGTCTTGATGTAGTAGCCGTCGCCGTCGAACTTGAACCGATTCGGGTCGTCCATCGTCGAACCCGACTGCACGCACAGGAGAGCCTCGTGCGCATCGGCCTCGTGCTGGTGCGTGTAGTGCGAGTCGTTCGTGGCGACCAGGGGGATGTTCAGGTCCTTCGACAGCCGGAGCAGATCTGTCATGACGCGCCGCTCGATCGACAGACCGTGGTCCATGATCTCGGCGAAGTAGTTCTCCTTGCCGAAGATGTCCTGGAACTCGGCTGCTGCCGCGCGTGCTGCGTCGTACTGCCCCAGTCGCAGACGTGTCTGGATCTCCCCCGAAGGGCAGCCTGTCGTGGCGATGAGTCCCTTGCCGTAGGTCTGGAGCAGCTCGCGGTCCATACGCGGCTTGAAGTAGTACCCCTCCATGCTCGATCGCGAGCTGATGCGGAAGAGATTGTGCATGCCCTCGGTGCTCTGGCTCCACATCGTCATGTGGGTGTACGCGCCGGAACCCGAGACGTCATCGCTCTTCTGGTCGGGCGAGCCCCACTGCACACGAGTCTTGTCGCTGCGGTGGGTGCCGGGGGTCATGTACGCCTCGAGCCCGATGATGGGCTTGATGCCGGCGTTTCGGGCGGCGTTGTAGAACTCGAAGGCCGCGAAGGTGTTGCCGTGATCGGTGACGGCGATCGCGGGCATCCCGTATTCGGCAGCCGCCTGGGTCATCGCATTGATCTTCGCCGCACCGTCGAGCATCGAGTACTCGCTGTGCACGTGCAGGTGGACGAAGGAGTCGGATGCCATGCCTTCGAGTCTACGGCGGGGCCCCGACACCGGAGGTCGGTGCCGGGGCTCTGTCGAAACTCGTCACGGAAGCGTGTCGACCACACTCGTCTCGAAGGTCATCCGGACGTCCGGAACGTCACTCGGGATCACCCCTTCGCCGACCGAACTGGTGTCAGTGATCTCGGTCACGAGGCCCGTCGCCATCTCGATCGTCACCGTGTAGCGCCTCAACGATGTCTCCGCAGTCTCAGACGAGCCGAGCTGCGAGTCGAACGTGACCACCCGTTCGCCGTTCAGCTCGGCACCCACCGTCGACCCGGGGAGCAAACTGAGTGCGCGGTACATCGACGCTCGCAGCTCCGGGTCCCCGACGTTGTGCGAGAGCAGTCCGATGATCAGCCACCCGACCTTTCCGTCGGCCCATCCCTGCTCGTCCGAACCCAGGTAGTCGTGGATCCACCCGATCATGGCGTCGGGGTCACGTGGCATCGAATCGAAGAACCACAGGACGTCTTCGATCCCGCCCTCGGACAACCGGGGGGCGGCCGAGGCGAACAACGAGACGGCCGGCCCGTAGCCCTGCATCGCCGCGCTCTGTCCCGCATGCCCCTCCGTCTGGTCGCCGTAGACGCTGCCCGCCACCGGAGCCCCCCATTCTCCGTACCACTGCGAGTGCAGATCTGCAGGAGCGTAGTCGGCGCCACTGCGACTGATCACCCACCCACTCGACGCCGCCGCTCGCGAGACGCTGTAGCCGGGTTGCCCTGCGACACCCAGATCGGCATCGAACACACCCAACGACTCCGTCGTCCATGCACGGCGCTGATACTGTCCGGGGGCAAGCTGGGGCGGCGTGAATCCCGCGGCTGAGTTCGCAGCTCCCAGGAGCGCCTCAGGCCCTGTCATCGGGGTGGCTGTGGGGGTCGGCGCCGGGCTCGGCACGAGCACCGGACCCGGCGCACGTGTCGGCACCGCTTCCACCGTGGGCGCGGGGGCCGGCGCGGCGATACCGCTCATCACGAGCACCCCGGTGGTGACCGCAGCCACCGCGCCGAGCGAGCCTGCGGCTATCAGCCACGACCTCCGTGCTCCTCGAGCACGTACCGGCCTGCGCTCACCCTCGATCTCGGTCAGGAGAACAGCTCGCGCGGCCGCGATGTTCTCCTCAGCGCCCTCGATGTCGGGCCTGGTCTGCTGGGCCTTCTCAAACATGTCCAAGGGTCTCCCCCTTCTGCTGCTGCTCGAATGCCTGGATCCTTCGGGTGGAGTCCAGCCGTGTGCGGACCCTGTTCAGGCGCGATCGCACCGTTCCCACCGGTACGGCGAGTGCGACGGCGATCTCCTCGTACGTCAGCCCCTCCCACGCGTAGAGCAGGAGCGTCTCCCTGTCCTTCGGGGCGAGGGCCGCGATCCGCGTTCTCAGGGATTGGACTTCGCGCTCGGCGTCGACCCGAGACATCGCGTCGTCCAGGCCTCCGAGCGAAGAATGCTCCTGCTGAGAGATGGACGCTGCGAAAGACCTCCAGTGCTTCGCTTCGAGCGCACGGTGGCGGCGGATCAGGCGCGAGGCTATCCCGAGGAGCCACGGCGCCGCCGACTCGACGTCCGTGTCGAAATCGGCTCGGCGGCGGAATGCGACGAGGAACGTCTCGCTCAGGACGTCCTCCGCCCCATGCCGACCGATGCGATACGTGGCGAATGCGTTGATGGCGCGCGCGTGTCTGTCGAAGAGCTCGGCAAACGCCGCCGGCTGCTGAAGAGATCGCTGGATGATCTCGCTGTCTGTGGTCACGCTATGTATTGGCCGTGCGCCGCAGAGCGGTTCACGGTTTCTTCGACGGCGTCGACGATGCTCCGAGCTCGAGCCGCATCAGGACTCGGGGGAACCCGTCGAGCACGGACCGGGTGTCGGCGGCCCTCTCGAACCCCGCGCTCTCGAACAGCGACCGAGTACCGACGTATGCCATCGTCAGGTTCACCTTCTCGTCGCCGTTGTCGACGGGGTAGCCCTCGATCGCCGGAGCCCCGCGCTCTCTCGCGTAGGCGACCGCGCCCTCGAGGAGCGCGTGCGTTACCCCCTGCTTCCGGTACCCGGGCCGAACCCGGAAGCACCACAGCGACCAGACGTCGAGATCGTCGACGTGCGGGATCAGCCGGTTTCGGGCGAAGCTCGTCTCCCGACGCGGCTGGAGGGCGGCCCACCCGACCGGTTCCCGGTCGAGGTATGCGATCACTCCGGGTGGAGGATCCTGATGGCAGAGTTCACGCACGCGATCGGCACGAGCTTGCCCCTTCAGCGCAACATTCTCCTTGCTCCCGATTCGATAGCTCAGGCAGAAGCACACGTTCGACGTCGGCTTCCTCGGCCCGACGAGTGTCGCGACGTCGTCGAAATCTGTGGCGGGATGAACCTCGATGGTCATGCGCCCAGTGTCACGCACGTCACGGACACACGTCGGCGAGACACGGGGATCATTCCCCGCGCAGCACATCCAGAGCGTGCTCGAAATCCGCAGGGTAGGGAGACTCGAACTGCACCCAATCACCCGTCGTCGGATGCGCGAAGGCGAGCTGATGCGCATGCAACCACTGGCGGGTGAGCCCCAGCCGCGCCGAGAGCGTCGGGTCGGCACCGTACAGCGGGTCGCCGACGCACGGGTGTCGGTGCGCAGCCATGTGCACGCGGATCTGATGCGTGCGGCCGGTCTCGAGGTGGATCTCGAGCAGCGATGCGCCGGGAAAGGCCTCGAGGGTCTCATAGTGCGTGACGGACGGCTTCCCATCCGGGACGACGGCGAACTTCCAGGAGTGATTGGGATGGCGCCCGATCGGGGCGTCGATCGTACCGGCGAGCGGATCTGGGTGCCCCTGGACGACGGCGTGATAGATCTTCTCGACCGTGCGGTCCTTGAACGCCTGCTTCAGCACCGTGTAGGCGTGCTCCGACTTCGCGACGACCAGGAGGCCGCTCGTGCCCACGTCCAGCCGGTGCACCACGCCCTGACGCTCTGGCGCGCCACTGGTCGAGACACGGAAGCCCGCTGCGGCGAGGGCACCGACGACTGTGGGCCCCTCCCAGCCGAGGGAAGGATGGGCTGCGACGCCCGTCGGCTTGTCGACGACGACGATGTCGTCATCGTCGTAGACGATGCCGAGCTCCGGCACCGCGATCGGGACGATCTTCGGCGCCTCCTTCGGCTGCCATTCGATGTCGAGCCAGCCGCCCCCTCGCAAGCGATCGGACTTGTCGAGCGTGACGCCGTCAAGGCGCACTCCTCCCGCGGCGGCGACGTCGGCAGCGAAGGTGCGGGAGAAACCCATCAGTTTCGCCAGGGCCGCATCGACACGCGTGCCGTCGAGGCCGTCGGGTACCGGCAGTGACCGCGACTCCACGGTCAACGTCCCTCCGCTGCGGGTGCCGCGCCCTCCGAAGGCGTGTCGTCGACCTTTCGCCGTGGTGCCGCGTCGGCCGCATCGGCTGCGTCGACCATGTCGCCATCGGTGTCGGTCGCCTCCATGGCCGCTGCAGCCTCGGCCTCGGCCTCGGTCTGCACCAGCTGGTGATCGCGCTCCCGCGTACCGTCGAAGCGCAAGCCGACGACAACGAGCAGCGCCACGGAGATCATCCCCGTCACGATGAAGACGTCGGCGACGTTGAAGATCGCCGGCATCATCCACGGCATCGAGATCATGTCGACGACATGTCCTACCGGGAAACCGGGCTCACGGAACAGACGGTCGCTGAGATTACCGAGCACTCCGCCGAGAAGGCAACCGAGGACGACAGCCCACAGCCGGGACTTGAGACCGAATGCCTTCCAGACGATCACGCCTGCCACGACCGCGAGGGCGATCGTGAAGATCCACGTGACTTCGGACCCGAGCGAGAAGGCAGCTCCGGGATTGCGCACGTAGTACAGCTGAAGGAACTCGCCGAGCACGGGAACCGGCTCCTGATAGGGCAGGTTCTCGATCGTGAGGTACTTCACAAACTGATCGGCGGCCAGCACGAGCGCTGCGAGAATCGCAACGATCGCGCCGGCCGCCGACCGAGGAAGGGGACGGCGTCCTGACAAGAGGGCGCCTTACAGACCGATCGCGGAGACGGGGGTCGAGTCCGTGGAGGTCGACTTCTCGTCGAGCTCGCGGAGCTGGCCCTCGATGTAGCCGCGCAGCTGCGAGCGGTAGTCGCGCTCGAAGTTGCGGAGCTCCGTGATCCGAGCCTCGAGCGTGTTGCGCTCGCGCTCGAGACGTGCGGTCTCTTCGCGCTGCTTGGCCTCGGCCTCGGTGCGGATGCGCGCGACCTCGGTCTCAGCCTCGGTGATGAGCTGGTTGCGCTTGGCCTCACCCTCGGCCACGTGCTCGTCGTGCAGACGCTGCGCGAGCTCGATGATGCCGGCGGTGGCGGTCGCGGATCCGGTCGGAGCCGGCTCTGCCGGAGCCTCGACGACAGGAGCGGCGGCGGGGGCCTCGGCAGCGGGAGCGGCGGCCTCAGGGGCAGCACCGGACTCGTACGCGGCCAGCTTGGCCTTCAGCTCGACGTTCTCCTCGAGAGCCTTGCGCCACTCGATGACGATCTCGTCGAGGAAGTCGTCCACCTCGTCCGGGTCGAAGCCGTCCTTGAAGCGGACGTGCTGGAACTGCTTGGTGACGACGTCATCCGGGGTAAGTGCCATGGGTGGCTCCTCTTTCGATGAGTTCGATTGCCAGTATCGATGTATGGCGTGGTCGTGATGTGGCGCGAACCCGGGGCGCGCACCTGGGTGCCAGCATAGCCCCCGCGCATCGGTGCCGCGATGTCACGACACTCAGAGAGTGGGAAGTCGCCGCAGCCGGAACACAGGACACGCCGGTGATTCAGCGGACGAACAGTCGGACGATGTTCATCAGAATCAGAACGATCAGCAGTGTGAGCGCGAACCCGAAGTCGAGCGACAGCGAACCGATCCGCAACGGCGGGATGATCCGTCGGAAGAACCGGATGGGCGGATCGGTGAGCGTGTAGACCGCCTCAGCGGCGACGAGCCCGAAACCCTTGGGTCGCCACTCCCGATTGAACATCGGGATGTAGTCCAGGATCAGCCGCGCGAAGAGCACGATGACGTAAAGGAGGAGCACCAGATGAACGATGCTCGCGAGGACCGAGACCAGCTGCACGGGCTAGGACTGGTCGAAGCTCGCAGACTCGGCGTCTGCGTGTGCGATGCCCCCGTGACCCGAGACCGCGATGTTCTCCGGCGAGAGCAGGAACACCTTCGAGGTCACGCGCTCGATCCGGCCGTAGAGGCCGAGCGAGAGCCCGCTCGCGAAGTCGATGAGGCGACGCGCATCGGCATCGCTCATCTGCGAGAGGTTGATGATGACCGGGACACCCTCGCGGAAGCTCTCCGCGATCAGCTGGGCGTCGCGGTACTGCTTCGGGTGGACGGTGAGGATCTCGTTCACGGCTCCTGCAGACGGCTGGCGGACGGCGACGGGGCGGCGAAGCGGTGTGACGGGGGCCGGTGCCGGCTCCTCGCGGTCACGATCACGTTCGCGGTGAGCGCGGGCTGGCGCCTGCGCTTCTTCTTCGTAGACCTCTTCCTCATCGGCGAGGCCGAGATACACCATGGTCTTCTTCAGTGGGTTACCCATCGTGTCCTCCGGTTCGAACGTGTCGGGCTGGTCTGTTCACAGGTTAACCCCGCTCGGGCCGGGGGCCGGTGATTGCGGAACCGATCCGCAGGTGTGTCGCGCCGGCGGCGATCGCCTCGACGAAGTCCCCCGTCATCCCGGCCGAGATCCACGATGCCGAAGGATCGATCGCTCGGACGCTCTCCGCGATGCCGTGCAATCGTGCGAAGGCGGGGGCAGGCTCCTCGTCGAGCGGCGCCACGGCCATCACGCCGCGCAGGCGTAACGACGGCAGCGAGAGGACGTGCTCCGCGAGAGCGACCGCCTGCGCCGGCGCCACTCCCCCGCGGCCGGGATCATCGGTGAGGTTGATCTGCACCAGCACGTCCAGCCGATCGTCATCATCGGCCGCGCGGTGCAGGGCGTCGGCGAAGCGGTCGCGATCGACCGAATGCACGACCGCCGCGCTCCGTCGGATCGCGCTCGCCTTATTGGTCTGGCCCTGGCCGATGAAATGCCATCGCAGGTCAAGCTCGGTGAGCTCGCTCTCCTTCGCCGACAGCTCCTGCTGACGGTTCTCGCCGACGTCGCGCACTCCGAGCTCGTGAAGGTCGCGCACCAGCGATGCCGGATGGAACTTCGTCACCACGATCCTGGTGATCTCGTCGTGATTCCGTCCCACGGCGTTCGCGGCCGCGGCGATCTCGTCATCGATCGCCGACAGCCGCGCAGCCAGAGGCGCGAGCCCCGGGACGTCGACCGGAGAGATCACTTCAGGAATTCAGGGATGTCGATGTCGTCGTCCGCGAAAGCCGGCTCGATGCTGGTGGTCGGAACACGCTGCTGGACCGGCTCGGGCTTGACCGGCTCGGGCTTGCTGTCCGTCTCCTCATCGAGCGCCACCTCGGGGAGCGGAGTCGTCGAGGGCCGGGAGACGACCATCGGGTCCAGCCGCAGCGAGGGCTCACCGCCGTCGAAGCCTGCTGCGATCACGGTCACGCGCACCTCGTCGCCGAGCGTGTCGTCGATGACGGTACCGAAGATGATGTTGGCCTCGGGGTGAGCGGCTTCCTTGACGAGGTCTGCCGCGTCATGGATCTCGAAGATGCCGAGGTTGGAACCACCCTGGATGGACAGCAGAACGCCGTGCGCACCCTCGATGCTCGCTTCGAGGAGCGGGGATTCCACGGCCAGCTCTGCAGCCTTGATCGCGCGATCTGCACCGCGAGCGGAGCCGATGCCCATGAGGGCGGAGCCTGCTCCCTGCATCACGGACTTGACGTCGGCGAAGTCGAGGTTGATGAGACCCGGGGTCGTGATGAGGTCCGTGATGCCCTGCACACCGGCGAGGAGGACCTGGTCGGCCGTGGCGAACGCCTCGATCATCGAGATACCGCGGTCGCTGATCTCGAGGAGACGGTCGTTCGGCACCACGATGAGGGTGTCGACTTCTTCCTTGAGCTTGGAGACGCCGGCCTCAGCCTGGCTCTGGCGACGGCGCCCCTCGAAGGAGAACGGCTTGGTCACGACACCGATGGTGAGGGCGCCGATGGACTTCGCGATGCGTGCCACGACGGGAGCCCCACCGGTTCCGGTACCGCCACCCTCGCCCGCCGTCACGAAGACCATGTCGGCGCCGGTCAGCGCCTGCTCGATCTCCTCGGCGTGGTCCTCGGCGGCACGACGCCCCACCTCGGGATCGGCACCTGCGCCGAGACCGCGGGTGAGTTCACGACCGACGTCGAGCTTGACGTCGGCGTCGCTCATGAGCAGCGCCTGCGCATCGGTGTTCACGGCGATGAACTCGACTCCGCGGAGGCCGAGATCGATCATGCGGTTCACGGCGTTGACGCCGCCACCGCCGACGCCGACGACCTTGATCACGGCGAGGTAGTTCTGGTTCTGGCTCATGGCCGGCCTCCGATTATTCGAGCCTGGAAGTGGGTGAACCTTAAACCTCAACTAGAGGTGTAAAGTATTTCCCGGTATTGCGTTCTCTTTGATCGAAGGTAAGCGCCGCCCGGCCGTGGATGCGCGAAGACACGGGCGTGTCGCCCCATTCCCGGCGAAAGCACTCAGCCGACGACGGCGACTTCGGGAGAAGTCACGTCGATCGAGGCCGCCGCCGGGTTCGCCGCCATCGTCTTCGACAGCACGACGGCCTTCAGCGCCGACTCCTCCGCACTCCCCCAGACCACCGTCAACCCACCGTTGAGGGTGAGGGTCACGTCGTCCGCCGTCGTCGCGCGGACGCCGGTCAGAGCGGCGCGCACGTCCGCGGGAAGAGTGCGCACGACGAGGCCCGCGCTCCGGAAGGCCGCCGATTCGACGCCGCCGACGACATCGAGCACGGGCTGCCCAGCCGGCTGATCGGAGGTGGTCGAAAGGACCACGCCGGCCGCGTCCACCAGCGTGTAGCCGGCGTCAGAGCGGAGCACGCCGACGGGCGTGCGCTCGACTATCCGCACGGTGAGGTCATGCGGCGGGCGCGCTTCGAGGGCATAGGTCTCGATGAGGGGGAAGCCCAGCAACGCGGCCTTCACCTTGCTGGAGTCGACCAGTGCGAGTGGAGTGCCGAGCTGATCCCCCAGCGCCGCCTCGATCGCGGCGGGATCGAGACTCGTGGCACCGTCCACGGTGATCTTCTGCACGGCGAAGAGCGGACTGTACGCTGCGGCGACACTGCCCCCGACCAGCAGCAGTGCGGCGCCGATGCCGCTCAACCAGGCGATCCTCCTCCGCCGCGACCTCTGCGTGAAACGCCGGATCTCCGCACGAAGGGCTTTCCGACGCGCACGTGCCGCGCGCCAGACATCCATCGTCGACGTCGGCTGCGGGTCCTCGACCGCGGTGTTGTCCGGATCCTCGCCGGGTGCCGTGTCTGAAGTCGACGGAGAGTCCTGATCCGCTCCGGGATCGCGTCGCCGCCGACGAGACCTCTCCTCCGGCGCGGCGTCCTTCTCGTCCGGAGACTCCGGACTGGTCGGAAGCGGTGCGGGCCGGCGCATCGGCTACTCCTCGTCGGTCCGGCGCAGAGAGTCCAGGACCTGCGGGATGATCTGGTACACGTTGCCGCACCCGAGCGTGACGACGAAATCGCCGTCTCGCGCGACCGAGGCGGTGTAGTCGGCGGCCTGCTGCCAGTCCGCGACGTAGTGGACGTGCGACGGGTCACGGAACGCACCGCTGACGAGCTCGCCCGTGACACCGGGCACGGGGTCTTCCCTGGCCCCGTAGACGTCGAGCATCACGGTGTGGTCGGCGAACTGCTCCAGGACGTCGGCGAACTCCTGATACATGTGCTGCGTGCGCGAGTAGGTGTGAGGCTGCTGGATCGCGATGATCCGACCGGACCCGGCGATGCTGCGCATGGCTTCGAGCGCCGCGCGCACCTCCGTCGGGTGGTGCGAGTAGTCGTCGTACACGGTGACTCCACGCTCGACGCCGTGCTGCTCGAGGCGACGCACCGTACCGGCGAAGCCCTCCACCGCTCGAACGGCGTCGGCGAGCGGATAGCCGAGGGCGCGGAGAACGGCGACGGCGCCGGCCGCATTGATCGCGTTGTGGATGCCGGGGACGGCGAGCTGCATCCGGGCGTGCTCGTCGCCGTGCGTCAACGTGGCAGCGACCGGTCCCGCCGCGACGATGTCGGTGACGCGCACATCCGCGCCATCCGCCTGTCCGAAGGTGAGGACGTTCGGGTGCGACAGGCCCGCACCGACGCGCAGTGCGCCTGCGTCGTCACTGGAGATCACCACGGCCTCGGTCGCGGCGTCGGCGAACTGCACGAACGCCTGATGGAAGGCCTCGTCGGAGCCGTAGTGGTCGAGGTGGTCGGGATCGACGTTCGTGATGAGCGCCACAGCCGTGTCGTACAGGAGGAAGGTCCCGTCGGACTCGTCCGCCTCGATGACGAAGAGGTCGCCGCTCCCGGTGGCGCTGGACGTGCCGAGCTGCTCGATCACACCGCCGTTGACGAAGTGCGGATCGGCACCGAGATCGCGCAGCGCCGTGACGATCATGCCCGTCGAGGTGGTCTTGCCGTGGGCACCGGCCACCGAGACGAGGCGCCGGGTGCCGATCAGCCAGTGCAGAGCCTGGGACCGGTGGATGACATGGAGGCCCCGCTCCTTGGCGGTGACGAACTCCGGGTTCTCCGGCCAGATGGCGCCGGTGTGCACGACCGTGTCGGCATCGCCGAGGTGGGCGGCATCATGACCGACGTGGACCGTCGCCCCCGCGGCGGCCAGCGCCCGCAGGTTGTCGCTGTCTGCGCGGTCGCTGCCGGACACACGGATGCCCGCGTCGAGGAACATCCTGGCGAGTCCGCTCATCCCGGATCCACCGATGCCGATGAAGTGCGCGGAGGTGATCGTCTCGGGAATGGGGAGGGAGAGGTCGGGTCTGATCATGTCCGCTTCAGTCTACTTTTCTTCGGCCTCGTGGACGCGTCAGGCGGCCGCGAGTGCACGGTCGATGAGGGTGATGACGTTCTCGGTTCCCGCACGGGTTCCGGCCGTCTGAGCGGCGGCAGCCATCCTCGCGATGCGCGCCCGGTCTTCCAGCAGCGGCACCACGATGCGCCGAACGGCATCGCCGTCGAAGGTCGCATCGTCGAGCAGCTCGGCAGCTCCGGCAGCGACGGCCGAGGCGGCGTTCAGACGCTGCTCACCGTTTCCCACGGAGTACGGGACGTACAGCGCGGGTATTCCGAGCGCGCTGATCTCGCTCACGGTCGCCGCGCCGGAACGGGAGACGATCAGATCCGCGACGGCGAAGGCCAGATCCATGTGGTCGACGTAGCGGCGCAGCACGTAGCCGTCCGCACCGGGATCTGCCAGATCACTGCGCTCACCGGTCACGTGCAGCAGCTGCCATCCGGCGGCGAGGACGTCTCGCCACGAATCAGCGAGCGCCTCGTTGAGTCGCTGTGCGCCCAGCGAGCCGCCGAAGACCAGGAGCACGGGCCGTTCGGGGTCGACGCCGAAGTAGTCCGCCGCTTCGGCGCGCGACGCCGCGCGATCGAGAGCGATGACCTCCCGGCGCAGAGGCATGCCGACGACCTCACCACCGCGAAGCGGGGTCCCCTCGAACGCGACGCCGACGGCAGCTGCCCGCCGCGCACCGAGCACGTTCGCCAGCCCCGGCTTGGCGTTGGCCTCGTGCACGACGAACGGCACACGCTCACGGCGGGCCGCGACATAGGCAGGAGCGGAAGCGTATCCCCCGAAGCCGACGACCACGTCGATGCCGTGCTGACGGATATGGGCGCGCACCTGCGAGACGGCGCGGCGGAACCGTGCGGGGAATGACATCGCCTGCGTGTTCGGTCGGCGCGGGAACGGCACCTTGTCGACGATCAGGAGCTCGTAGCCGCGCGCGGGGACCAGTCGGGATTCGAGCCCCTCGGCGGTGCCGAGCACCAGAACGGAGGCCTCGGGATCGCGGGCGCGGAGGCCATCGGCGACCGCGAGCAGGGGATTGACGTGACCGGCGGTGCCACCGCCGGCGAGGAGATACGAAGTCACCTGGTGACCCTACCCCGCTCAGCTGGTCGCTTCTCGGTCACAGGAATCGTGCGCGCGAATGCGAGCAGCACTCCGCACGCGATCAGCACGGCGAGCAGAGCCGTGCCGCCCTGCGACATGAACGGGAGCGGGACGCCCATGACGGGGAAGACGCCAATGACGACGCCGACGTTCATGACGGCCTGGCCGACGATCCACACGGTGATGCCGCCGGCTGCCACCCGGATGAAGGGGTCGGAGGTCTTGCGGATGATGTGGAACGCGCCGATCGTGAAGAACGTGAAGAGGGCGAGAACGACGATGCACCCGATCAGTCCCAGCTCCTCGCCGACGATCGCGAAGATGAAGTCGTTGCCCGCTGCAGGGAGCCACCCGTACTTCTCCTGGGAGTTGCCGAGACCGAGACCGAAGATGCCACCGGTCGCCATTCCCCAGATCCCGTGGATCGACTGGTAGCAATCGGTGTAGTAGAGCGCCATGTTGTCGCATGTCGCGGTGATGCGCCGCATGCGATCTTCGCTGGACAGCGCATAGGCGAGCACGGCGACGACCCCGAGGATCAGCGGGATGATGAACAGCCGGAGCTTGACCCCCGAGAAGAACAGGCAGCCGAGCAGGATGAGCACGAGCACCATCGCCGTGCCGAGATCCTTACCCGCGAGGACGGTGCCGATCGCCAGCGCCCCGACCGGGATCACCGGGATGAAGACGTGATGCCAGGTGCCGAGCATCGCACGTTTGCGCAGCAGCACGGCCGCGATCCACAGGGCGAGAGCGAGCTTGAGGAACTCGGACGGCTGGAGGGTGAAGCCTGCGATCCGGATCCAGTTCCGGTTTCCGCCGTCTTCGATCCCGAGCGGAGTGAACACGAGCATCTGCAGGGCCACGGCGCCGAAGAGCGCCGGCCACGCCATCCGTTTGAGGAACTCGATCGGCAGGCGGCTGATCAGGAACATCAGCGGGATGCCGAGGAGTGCGAACACCCCTTGACGAAGCACACCGTCCAGCGGATTGACGCCCTTGGACACGGCAGTGGCGCTGGTCGCCGACAACACCATCACGAGGCCGAACAAGGTGAGCAGCAGGGCGGTCGACGCGATCAGCAGGAACTCGGTCGACACCGGGGTGAACCGGCGCCCGAGCGAGACCCTGGCTGCGAGACCGCCGGCTTCAGAGCGCGGAGGGCGGGATACCTGTGTCATCGGCACTCCCCCGGTCGATCCAGTCCCGCACCGCCTCGGCGAAGCGATGGCCCCGTTCCGCGTAGCCGGAGAACTGATCGAAGGAAGCCGCCGCCGGGGCCAGCAGGACTGTTCCCTCGTCGTCGACGATTCCCGCGGCGATCTCCACGACACGGTTCATGACCTGTCCAGTGTCACCAGCATCGACCTCGAACACCGGCACCCCGGGCGCGTGTCGCCGGAATGCCGTGACCACGGCAGAGCGCTCGACGCCGATCACCACGGCCGCCCGGGCCGTCGTCCCGACGTCGGCGACCAGGTCGGAGATGTCGACGCCTTTCAGGTCCCCGCCGAGCACCCATACGGCTCCCGGGTACGCGCGCAATGATGACGCGGCTGCATGCGGGTTGGTGGCCTTGGAGTCGTCGATCCACGTGACGCCGCGATGCCGCGCGATCACCTGGATGCGGTGAGGATCGAGGCGGAAGGACTGCAGGGCCGTGTGGATGGCCTCGGGCTCGACACCGAGCGACCGCGCCAGAGCGCTCGCCGCGAGGATGTTCTGCACGATGTGGGGAGCGGACAGACCAGCGGCGTCGAGGTCGGCGACGGTCGTCAGCTCGAGAGCGCTGCGAGACCTGTCGTCGAGGAAGGCCCTGTCGACGAGAAGGCCCTCCACCACGCCGAGGTCGCTCGGACCGGGGATCCCCAGGTCGAAGCCGATCGCCCTGGCGCCTTCGACGACCTCCGCCTCCTCGACCATCTGCCGTGTGGCCTCGTCCGCCTTGTTGTAGACGCACGCGATCCGCGTGTTGCGGTAGACCACGGCCTTCGCGTCGCGGTAGGCCTGAGCACTCCCGTGCCAGACGAGATGATCGTCGGCGAGGTTGAGACACACGGAGGCGTAGGGGAAGAGCTCACCCTCGGCCCGCGACTGCCCCAGGTACCAGAGCTGGTGGCTGGAGAGTTCGACCACGAGAACGTCGAACCCTGCAGGATCACGTACCGCGTCGAGCACCGGCACGCCGATGTTGCCGCACGGAGCCGCACGCAGTCCTCCCTCGACGAGGAGGGTGGCTGTCAACTGCGTCGTCGTGGTCTTGCCGTTCGTGCCCGTGATGAGCACCCAGTCCGCCGGAGCGCCGTCGGAGCGCAGGACCTTGTCACGGACGCGCCAGGCGAGCTCGACGTCTCCCCAGATCGCGATATCCGAATCCTGCGCCCACCGGATGACCGGGTGCGACGGCGAGAACCCCGGCGAGGCGACGATGACCTCGGGGGCGAACTCTCCCAGCACGGCAGGGACTTCTGCGAGCGAACCCAGCTCGAGCCGGGCGCCGATGACAGGGAGCAGGCGCTCGTACTCCTCTTCGGCGGCCTCGCTCAGCACGAGCACGTCCGCGCCGAGTTCGGCCAGCGTGTCGGCGACCGAGAACCCGGTCATGGAGAGACCGAGGACGGCGACCCGCAGGCCGCTCCAGTCCGCGTTCCAGCTGGTGAGGCCCGCGAGCCGATCAGTCGACACGGGTCAGCCATTCGACGTAGAAGAGACCCACCGCGGAGACCGCGAGCAGCCCGGCGATGATCCACATGCGAACCACGATCGTGACTTCGGACCAGCCACGCATCTCGAGGTGGTGATGGAACGGGCTCATCAGGAACAGCCGCTTGCCGCGCGTGATCTTGAAGTATGCGCGCTGCAGGATGACCGAGCCGGAGGAAAGGACGAAGACACCGGCGATCACGAGCAGGAGCAGCTCGGTCCGCGTCAGGATGGCCATCGCGGTGATGACACCGCCGATCGCCATGGACCCGACGTCGCCCATGAAGACCTTCGCCTTCGGGGCGTTCCACCACAGGAAGCCGATCAGGCTGGCGGCGAAGGACGCGGCGATGATCGCCAGGTTGAACGGGTCGCGCACCTCGTAGCATCCGCCGAGAGCATCGGGGTCTCCGCCGATGCAGGGCTGCTTGAACTGCCAGAAGGCGATCAGGCTGTACGCGCCGACGACGATGACGCCGGCTCCGGCCGCGAGACCGTCGAGACCGTCCGTCAGGTTCACGCTGTTAGAGGTGGCGACCCCGATGATCGAGATCCACACGAGATAGAGGATCCAGCCGAGGATCACGCCGAAGGCGAAGAGGTTGAGCCAGGTGATGTCGCGGAACAGCGAGATCGCGGAACTCGCGGGCGTCTGGCCCCATTTGTTCGGGAAGTTCAGCGCGACGATGCCGAAGGGGATCATGACCAGCAGCTGACCGATCACCTTGCGCCAGCCCGACAGCCCGAGACTGCGCTGGCTGCGCACCTTCATGTAGTCGTCGATGAACCCGACGGCACCGAAACCGACCATCAGCCAGATCACGAGCAGCGCCGAGAGCGCCGGCACCTCTCCGCTGACCAGAACGCCGGTGAAGTAGCCGACCATCGAGCCGACGATGAAGATGACGCCGCCCATCGTCGGCGTTCCGCGTTTCGCCTCATGGCTCGGGTTGTGGACGGACTCCGGGGTGCGGATCACCTGCCCCCAGCCCCACTTCCGGAAGAGCCGGAGGAAGACGGGGGTCAGGAACAGGGTGAAGGCGAGCGAGATCGCCGCCGACATGATGAGAGACCTCACGAGAACAATTCTCCCAGACGATCGCCGAGATGCCGGAGGCCCACGGAGTTGGATGACTTCACGAGCACGCGATCGCCGTCGCGGAGCTCGGTGCGCAGATACTCGAACGCCGCGTCCTGGTCGGGCAGATGCACAGCCTCGCTGTCCCACGAACCCTCTCCGACGGCGGCGAGATACAGCCGTCGCGCCTCGGCGCCGACGACCACGATCCGCTGGATGTTCAGACGCACGGCGAGCAGCCCGATCCTGTCGTGCTCCTCCCCCGCGCTCTCGCCGAGCTCGCTCATGGCACCGAGGACGGCGACCGTGCGCTCTTCGGGGCCGGTGATCTGCGCGAGAGTGCGCAAGGCAGCGGCCATGGAATCCGGGCTGGCGTTGTAGGCGTCGTTGATGATCCGAACGCGGTCGTTGCCCAGGGGCTGCATCCGCCACCGCTCGGCGATCTCGACGGTCTCGAGACGCGCCACGGCATCGACGGGCGCGACGCCCAGGACCAGCGCCGAGGCGATCGCTGCCAGAGCGTTGGAGATGTGGTGAGCCCCGAGGACCCGGAGCAGCAGGGGCAGACTCTGCCCGCCGACCTCGACGATGCAGGAGGTGCCGGAGGCCGACACCTCGATGTCGTGGGCTCGCACATCGGCTGTCGGGCCCTGGCCGAAGCCGACCGTGCGCAGGCCGCGGGAGTCCGCGAGCTCCCGCATCGCCGCGACCCTGGGGTCGTCGACGTTCAGCACAGCCGTCCCCGGCACACGGGCCGCCGCGACGAGTTCGGCCTTGGCCTTCGCCGTCGCTTCGATTCCGCCGAAGCCGCCGGCGTGCGCCATGCCGACCATCAGCACCACGGCGACGTCGGGCTCCACGAGGCCGGCGAGGTGGGCGATGCTCCCCGGAGCCGCCGCTCCGAACTCGCTCACGAGGTACCGCGTGCTCTCCGTCACGCGGAGCATGGTGACGGGAGCGCCGACTTCGTTGTTGAACGACTTCACGGGCGCGACCGTCTCGCCCTCGTCCTCGAGGATGCGTGCGAGGAAGTTCTTGGTGGTGGTCTTGCCGTTGGACCCCGTGATGCCGACGATGCGGAGCTCACCCGCGGCACGGACTCGCGCGACGACCTCTCTGGCGAGTGCCCCGAGAGCGGTGACGGCGTCCGCGACGATGATCTGGCTCACCGCGACGTCGACGGGATGCTCGACGATGGCCAGCACGGCGCCCGCCTCGACGGCGGATCCGACGAATCGGTGACCGTCGGTCTCGGCTCCGGGTTTGGCCACGAAGAGCGAGCCGGGGCCCATCATCCGCGAATCCGTGTCGACCAGGCCATCGACCACGGTCTCGGGTGTGTCTGGTGCGACCACGCGAAGATCACCGCCGACTGCGGCGGCGATCTCAGCGAGCGTCAGGGCGATCATGTCATCTCCATGCGCGGCTCTCGCCGACTATCCGAACTTGGGGAGGAGCTCGTCCATCGGGACAGAGGACGGCATCACGCGATAGGTTTTCATCACCTGCGTCATCGCCTTCTGGAAGGCGGATGCGGTGGCCGCGGACGATACAACCTTAGTCGGCTCGTCGAGGGTGACCACGACGACGTACTGCGGATCGTCGACCGGCGCGAACCCCACCATGCTGGTGTAGTACACCCCGGACTTGTATCCGCCGTTGCCGTCGGAGACCTGGGCAGTACCCGTCTTGCTGGTCACGCGGTAGCCCGGCACCTGGATGCGCTCCGCATTGCCGCCCTGCACCGCGACGTTCTCCAGCATCCGGGTGAGCTCGCCTGCCGTCTGCTCCTTGATGATCTGCTCGTGCTTCGGGTCTGCCGGTGTGGTGACCTTGCCGTCGGATCCCGTGCACGACTCGACGAGCGAGAGGTCGATCTTCTCTCCACCGTTGGCGATCGCCTGGTAGGCGCCGGCGAGCTGGGCAGCCGTCACCGTGAAGTACTGACCGAACGTGGTCGTGTACAGCGACTGGCTGTCCCAGTCCTTGACGGGGTGCAGGATGCCGCCGACCTCGGACGGGAAGTCGAGCGTCTTGTCGCCGACCCCGAACCGCTCGAGGTAGTCGTAGCGGACCTCGGGACTCACCATGGTGCCGAACTTCGACAGCGCGACGTTCGACGAGTCGATGAGTCCGCCGGCGAGGGTGTAGTTGTAGGCGGGGTGGGTGAATGCGTCGTTGACGACGGCACCGTTCGGGAACTTCTCGCGGGAGGCCGCACTCACGGTGCTGTAGGGGGTGAGGCCGGCGCCCTCGATGGCCGCGGCCGCGGTGATCGCCTTGAACGTCGATCCCGGTTCGAAGTCCTTGTGGAAGATCTGGCTGGCCCTCGTCGCCGGGGTCGAAGCATCGAGATCGTTGGGATCCAGCGCGGGCCACTCGGCCGCCGCCCTGATCTTGCCGGTCTTCACCTCGACCACCGTGACCGTGCCGCCCTTGGCGCCCTGGGTCTGCGCCTCCTCGGCGATCATCTGCTGCAGGTACCAGTTGAGGTCGCTGTTGATGGTCAACTGCACGGAGCCGCCGTTCACGGCGTCGACCGTGCGCTCGCTCCCGGGGATCACGACGCCGTCCTTGCCGATGCGATAGCTCTCCTCGCCGTCGACGGGCGCGAGGCAGGAGTCGTCCAGCTGCTCCACGCCGGCCTGCGCCTCACCGGAGCTGTCGAGGTAGCCGAGGAGGTTTCCGGCGACCGCACCGTTCGGGTAGACCCGGGTCTCGCGCGCCTTGAGGGCGAGATAGGAGCCGACTCCCAGGTCCCGCAGCTTCATGTACTGCTCGGTGTTCAGCCCCTTCTTGAGGGGTGCGTACTGGCTGTTCGGATTCTCCGCGAGGGCGTTCGACACCAGTGCACGCACTTCCTCCCCGGTCTGCCCGGTGATGGCCGCGATCTTCTCGGAGGCCTCGGCCCACGGCAGCTTGGGGTCGTTCTCCTCCATGAGCATGATGACCTGGGGGCTGAGCTGGGCGTCGTAGACCATCACGCTGGAGGCGAGCACTGTGCCGGAGGAGTCGACGATCGATCCGCGCTGCCCGGAGATGGCCGAGCTCGCCCCGATGTGCTCGAGAGAGTCGGAGACATGCTCATCGGCGCTGACCACCTGGATGTCGACCAGCCGCACGACGAAGGCGCACAGCACCGCAAGGATGACGGCGAGGGCGACGACTGTGCGTCGCCGCGGTCCGCGGGTGGCTCGTGTCGTCATGGGATCTCTCCGTCGATCGTGGGTGTCAGTGCGTCGTGGGGCTCGGCAGGCCGTCGGTGATCGACGGCGGAAGGTCCTGCGTCGGCTGCTCGGTCGTCGCTGCGCCGTCCGTCTCCTCCGCAGGAGGGGGTGGCGGTTCCACGATGAGCGAGTTGCTCACGGCTCCGACGCCGTCGGGGTTGACCGTCGAGGTCCAATCGGCGCCGTCGCCGGTACCGAAGACGGCTCCATCGCTGAGGCGCAGATACGACGGCGACCCGGCGACCACCATTCCGAGGCCGGCCGCGCTGCTCGCGAGCACCTGCGGGGAGCTGACTCCGGTCAGTTCCTCCTGGAGAGCGTGCGTCTTGAGATTCAGCTCGCGCTGCTGCGACGAGAGACTGGCGAGGGTGAACGAGTCCTGGGTGATCGCGAGCGAGAGCGCGATCTGCGCGGCACCGATCGCGAGTGCTCCCCCCAGTGCGATGAGGGCATAGGCGAGCTTGGGCTTGCGGCGGGCGACGGGACGTGTGACCGGCTGCAGCTTCCGCTGCGGGGTCCTCTCCGGCGCGACCGGCTGTACCGGCTTCCGGACGACGGCGTTCAGGCTCATGCGCTCTCCCGCAGCTTCTCGGCGGCGCGCAGACGCACCGGGATCGCCCGCGGGTTGCGCGCGCGCTCATCATCGTCGGCGAGTTCTGCTCCCTTGGTCAGGATGCGGAACCGCGGGGCGTGTTCGGGGAGCTCGACCGGAAGACCCGCGGGTGCGGACGACGCCGCCGCGGCGGCGAACGCCTGCTTCACGAGGCGGTCTTCCAGCGACTGGTACGACATCACGACGATGCGTCCTCCGACGCTGAGCGCATCCATGGCCGAGGGGATAGCGTCGGCCAACACGTTGAGTTCCGTGTTGACCTCGATGCGCAACGCCTGGAACACGCGCTTGGCGGGGTGACCCGCTCGTTGAGCGGCAGCGGGAGTAGCCGCGATCAGGATGTCGACGAGCTCGCCCGACCGCGTGATGGGCTGCTTCTGACGTGCCTCGATGATGAAGCGGGCGTAGCGGCCTGCGAGCTTCTCCTCGCCGTACCGCTCGAAGATGCGACGGAGGTTGCCTTCGCTGTACGTGGCGATGACATCGGCGGCGGTGACCCCCTTGGTCTGGTCCATCCGCATGTCGAGCGGAGCGTCCTTGGAGTACGCGAAGCCACGCTCGGCCTCGTCGAGTTGCAGGGAGGACACTCCGAGATCGAAAAGAATGCCGGACGCGCCCTGGGCGTGCAGGCCGATTTCGTCGTACACCGTGTGTACGAGAGTCACACGGTCGCGAAAGCGTGCGAGCCGCTCCCCCGCGATGCGCAGTGCATCGGTGTCGCGGTCGAGCCCGACCAGACGGATGTTCGGGAAGCGTTCGAGCAGCGCCTCGGAGTGGCCGCCCATGCCGAGCGTGGCGTCGACGAGGACCGCACCGTCCGCGTGAAGGGAGGGAGCGAGCAGCTCGACACAGCGGTCGAGCAGGACGGGGGTGTGGATGTCTCGGAGGTTCATGATCTTTCTCGGGGTGACCTTCGGCTCTGATCCCCCTCCGCTTCTCGACCCGGCACCGGGGAAGTGTGTCGGGGCGGGAGCGGCGGGGCATCACAGCCGTGGTCAGAAGAGTCCCGGAATCACCTCCTGCTCGAGGTCGGAGTAGGTCTCCTCGCCGGCGGCGAGGTAGGCGTTCCAGCTCTCGGCGTCCCAGATCTCGGCGTGGGCGCCGACTCCGGTGACGATGAGTTCCTTCTGCAGACCTGCGTACTGACGCAGGTGCGCCGGGATGGTGATGCGGTTCTGGCTGTCTGGCATCTCCGCGCTGGCTCCGGAGAGGAACAGGCGCATGAAGTCACGTGCCTGCTTGTTGGCGAGCGGCGCCTGCCGGATCCGCTCGTGCATCGCCTCGAACTCGGCCGTGCTGAACACGTAGAGGCACCGTTCCTGCCCTCGGGTGACGACGATGCCGCCGCCGAGGTCTTCGCGGAACTTCGCAGGAAGGATGACCCGTCCTTTGTCGTCCAGCTTCGGAGAGTGCGTACCCAGCAACATCGGCCATCACCCCCTCTGCGTCCGGCCAACTCGAGGTGCGCCCCACTTTACTCCACTTTCCTCCACTTACCTACGACCAATCCGCAGACTATCGCGGTCAGCTTGAGCGGGCACCCTGAAAAGCCGCGAGATTCCGCGGTGGAGGAAGGTGGAGGGCAAGTGGAGGGATCTCGCGGGTCAGCGGCCGGCCCTCCCCCGCCCGGAGTTAACGACAGAAGCCCGGATGCTGAGCATCCGGGCTTCGGTGGTGAAGATCTGAGAGAGGTCAGTGACCGTCTTGGCGTCGATCCCATCGATCGTTCATCCGATCCATGAAGGACGCGGATTCCTGTCGCTTGGGAGCGGAGTGCTCTCGTGGTGCCGTCGCGGTCGTCCGCCGAACGGGCGTCACGGCGACCATGACTCCGGCGAGCATCGCCGCGAATCCGACGACGCCGACGACGATTCCCCAGACACCGCCGAGGATGACTCCGGCGACCAGACCACCGACACCGGCGAGCAGGAGGAGCGCACCGTAGACGAGATTTCGGTAGCTCAATGCTCGATCACCGGACGGCGCGGTGACGACGTCGGCATCATTGTGAAGGAGATGGCGTTCCATCTCGTCGAGCAGACGCTGCTCCTGTTCGGAGAGTGGCATTTCGTCCCCCTCGGGTATCGTGCCTTCCATTCTACGCGCGCGAAGGCGTTCGGGGCTAGCAGTTCGGCCTCCCCTTGCTTTACGTATGCTGGGAGTCGTGCCGTCCTCCTCCCCCGTCCCCGACGCCGTCGCCGCACACCTCGACCGCTTTCTCTCGCGGATGCGGGACGAAGCGACGGACTACGGTCCGGACGCGGTGGCGTTCCTCGACGCGGCCGCCGGCACCCTCGACGGCGGCAAACGCCTGCGTGCGCGCTTCTGTCACGCAGGTTGGCGTGCCGTCTCGGCCTTCGGGGACCGCCGCGATGCGACAGAACCCGACGCCCTGTGGGACATCTGCACCGCGCTGGAGATCTTCCAGTCCGCGGCCCTCGTCCACGATGACCTGATCGACAACTCGGACACGCGCCGTGGTCGTCCGGCTGCGCACCGCGCGCTCGAGGCCTCCCACCGTGCCGCGGGATGGACGGGAGACGCAGACGCCTTCGGCCGCGCATCCGCGATCCTTCTCGGCGATCTCCTCGTCGCCTGGAGCGACGACCTGCTGGAATCCGCCCTCGACGGGCAGCCGCACGCGCGCACCGTGCGCTCCGAGTACGCGAGGATGCGGAGGGATGTCACCACCGGGCAGTTCCTCGACATCGCCGAAGAGTCGGCGTGGAGCGTGAACGATGGGAGCCTGCACGCGGAACGGGCGCTGCGCGTGGCATCCCTCAAGTCCGCGAGGTACAGCATCGAGCAGCCCCTGATCCTCGGCGGCGCGTTCGCCGGAGCCGACCCTGATCAGACGGAGGCCCTGCGCCGCTTCGGACATCCCGTCGGCATGGCCTTCCAGCTGCGCGACGATGTGCTCGGAGTGTTCGGCGACCCGTCCGTCACGGGCAAGCCGACCGGGGATGACCTCCGGGAGGGCAAGCGGACCGTCCTGATCGCTCTCACCAGACAGACGCTCGACGCCTCCGCACGGAACCTGATGGACGAGATGCTGGGCGACCCGGAGCTCACCCCGCAGCAGGTGACGTTCCTCCAGGCCACCATCCGTGAATCGGGGGCCGTTGATCAGGTGGAGGCGATGATCACCGGCTATGCGCGCGACGCCGATCGCGCACTGTCAGGTGCCCGCCTGGACAACGCCGCCGTCGGCGAGCTGCGTGATCTCGCACGAGCGGCGACGGTGCGCTCGGCCTGACGGGTCAGGCGAGCGTGCGCGCCAAGCGCCGCACCGAGCTCTTGTGCCCGGCCAGCAGCGCGTTGATCGGGGAACGCCCCAGGCTCTCCTCCTCCGCGAGGAGCCAGTCGATCAGCTCGTCGTCGGTGAACCCGGCGTCCTGAAGCACGATCACGGTTCCGCGCAGTGAGCTCAGCGGGTGCCCGTCGACGATGAAGACGGACGGCACCGCGAATGCTCCGTTGCGACGAGAGCCGACGAGATAGTGCTCATCGATCAGACGGCGCACACGGCCGAGGGGTTCGTCGAGCACCTCGACGAGGTCGGGCATCGTCAGCCACTCGACGGCGGCAGGGGTTCCGGCAACGTTCTCAGACACGTCGCCCACTATCTCACCTCCGGATGATCCGCGCATGTCGGCACTCCAGTCACACCGTTCACTTGCGTCACTTCTGTTGACTTCTGTTTACATCCGTGTCAGCGTGAAAAGCTCGAAAAAGGGGGCAGACCTTGATTCTGAAGACCGCCACGCGTCGAACGCGACACCTGCAGATCGGAGTGCCTGCAGCGGTGCTCGGAGCACTGGCGACCGCTCTCACCGCTGCGCCGGCCGGAGCGACTGCGCACACGGACACGTCTGCCGTCGAGCGGCCTCGCCTTCTTCCCGCACGTGTCGCACCCAGCGAGGCGGCACCATCGACCTACCGCGTCCAGCCCGGCGACACGGTGTCGGCGATCGCCTCGCGGTTCGGTTTGCGCGCGGTCGACGTCCTGACCTGGAACGGCCTGTCCTGGCGCTCAGTGATCTACCCCGGCCAGACACTCACGCTCGCGCCTTCGCCAGCGCCGACAGCCCCTGCGCCCACCTCTCCCACTCCCGCAGCCGCCGCGACGCATCAGGTCGTCGCGGGCGACACCGTCTACGACATCGCCCGGAAGTACGGGACCTCCGTCGATGCCGTGCTGGCAGCGAACGGGCTCACACGCGCATCGATGATCTTCCCCGGCCAGAACCTCGTCATCAGCGGTTCGGTCGGCGCGCCGGCTGCTGCCGCCCCCGTAGCGGCCGCGGCGCCGAACCCGGCCCCGTCCCCGGCCCCGGCCCCGGCGTCTGCCGCGTCCCATACCGTCGTCGCAGGCGACACCCTGTTCGGCATCGCGCAGAAGTACGGGACCACGACGCAGGCGCTGTACGCCGCGAACGGCCTCGGGCCGTCATCGATCATCTACCCGGGACAGACACTCTCCCTCCAGGGATCGCCGGCGGCAGCGCCTGCGGCGACACCGGCGGCGGCCCCATCGGCGGCGGGAGGCCAGCAGACGGCGGCATTGACGGCGGAGCAGGCTTCGAACGCCGCGCTGATCATCCGCATCGGCCGCGAGATCGGGGTGTCCGACCGGGCGATCGCGATCGCTCTCGCAACGGGCATGGTCGAGTCGGGTCTGCGAAACCTCGACTGGGGCGACCGCGACTCACTCGGCATCTTCCAGCAGCGTCCCAGCACCGGCTGGGGAACGCCAGCCCAGATCATGGACGCTGATCGGAGCACCCGCGTGTTCTACGGAGGGCAGAACGATCCCAACGGCCAGGTGACGCGTGGGCTTCTCGACATCCCCGGCTGGGAGAACATGGCCTTCACGGACGCTGCTCAGGCGGTCCAGATCTCGGCCTATCCCGAGAGGTACGGACAGTGGGAGGCGCAAGCATATGCCTGGCTCGCGCTCCACGGTTGACGACATTCGGGAAAACCCGCAGGCGCGAGGGGTGAGCCGCTCCCCTGCCTTTCAGGCAGTTCTCCATAGAATTCTGACGTGACGACCAATCAGCAGGCCGACCCCCTCATCGGGCGGCTTGTCGACGGCCGGTACCGCGTCCGCGCTCGCATCGCTCGGGGCGGCATGGCGACGGTCTACGTCGCGACCGACCTCCGCCTCGAACGTCGCATCGCTCTCAAGGTGATGCACGCGCATCTCAGCGACGACTCCGCCTTCCAGAGCCGCTTCATCCAGGAGGCGCGAGCCGCTGCCCGCCTGGCCGACCCGCATGTCGTCAACGTGTTCGACCAGGGACAGGACGGCGAACTCGCCTATCTCGTGATGGAGTACCTCCCCGGCATCACGCTGCGTGAGCTCCTCCGCGAGCAGAAGCGTCTGACCATCCCGCAGACCATCACGATCATGGATGCGATCCTGGCGGGCCTCTCGGCGGCGCACCGTGCGGGGATCGTGCATCGCGATGTGAAGCCGGAGAACGTCCTCCTCGCGGAAGACGGCCGCATCAAGATCGGTGACTTCGGATTGGCGCGGGCGACCACCGCGAACACCGCGACCGGGCAGCAGCTGCTCGGGACGATCGCCTACCTCGCCCCCGAACTCGTCACGCGCGGCACCGCCGATGCCCGCAGCGACATCTATGCCCTCGGCATCATGCTCTACGAGATGCTGGTCGGCGAGCAGCCGTACAAGGGCGAGCAGCCGATGCAGATCGCGTTCCAGCACGCCACGGAATCGGTACCGCGTCCCAGCGTGCGCAATCCCTCCGTGCCGGAGCAGCTCGACGAGCTCGTGCTCTGGGCCACCGAGAAGTCACCGGACGATCGACCGGACGATGCCCAGCAGATGCTCGAGCGCCTGCGGGAGATCGAGCGCGACCTCGGCATCACCCCGACCGCGGCCAGAGCCACCGCCCCGCAGCACAGCCACGGCGATTCCGGAGACCTCACCAAGGTGATGCCGGGCACCATGCCCATCGCCGACCCCACGGCTCCCGTCCCTGCGACGCTGGACAACGCGACGCTCCTGCGCAGACGCGCATCCAAACGTCGCGCCCGCGGCGCCTTCCTGCTCGCTCTCGTCCTGCTGCTCGCGGTGCTCGCGGGCGGAGTCGGCTGGTGGTTCGGTTCCGGCCCTGGTTCGCTCATCGCCGTACCAGCCGTCGCCGGCGGCACCTACGACGCAGCCGCAGCGACCCTGAGCGAAGCCGGGTTCGTCCCCACGCAGAAGGACGAGTTCTCCATCGACATCCCTGCCGGAACGGTGATCGAGACCGATCCGGCCGAGGGCGCGCGCCTCGACAAGGGCGCCTCGGTCTCCGTGATCGTCTCCGCAGGACCGGCGTCCCACACCCTCGATCCGCTGAACGGACGCGCCGAGCAGGATGCGCGCGACTACCTGGCCGGCCTCAACGTCAACGTCACGGACACCTCGCTCCTGCTCTTCTCCGACGCCGACGCGGGCATCGTCATCAACGCCTCCGTCACTCCCAGGGCGGGCGGCGAGTCGTACGTCTGCGGCGACGGGTGCGAGATCTTCGAGGACGATACCGTCGAGCTGTTCGTCTCGGCCGGCGAGTTCCCCGACGTCGCCGGCATGTCGGTCGACAAGGCGACCTCCACCCTCACGGACAAGGGACTCACCGTCACCGCCGACCCGCAGTACGTCTTCAGCGACAGCGTGTCGAAGGATGTGGTGATCGGTGTCGCCGATCGCGCAGAAGAGGGCAACTGGCGGCCCGGAGACAGCGTGCAGCTCATCGTCTCGAAGGGCCCTGAGCTCTTCCCCGTGCCCGACGTCTCGGGCAAGACTCTGAACGAGGCGAAGAAGATCCTCTCGGACAAGGGATTCAAGTCCACGTACGCAGCCTGGGGAGACCTGCCCGGTTTCGCCGAGATGGCCAAGGTTACCGGCCAGGATCCGGGCTCGGACAAGTCTCTCCCGCGTGGCGGCACGGTGAACCTCTCGATCCAACTGAGCGGCTGAGAGGCTATCCCCCGTCCGTTCGAACGGGTACACGTTCGAACGGACGACGAAAGAGCCGCCCTCCCGGACAGTTCCGGGGAGGGCGGCTCTTTGTTCGTCCGTGCAGGAAGGTCAGCGCTTCTCGAGTTCTTCCGCCACGAGGAAGGCGAGCTCGAGCGACTGCATGTGGTTCAGACGCGGGTCGCACAGGCTCTCGTAGCGAGTGGCCAGGGCCGCCTCGTCGATCTGCTCGGACCCACCGAGGCACTCGGTGACGTCGTCGCCGGTCAGTTCGACGTGGATGCCACCGGGGAACGTGCCGACCGCGCGATGCGCTTCGAAGAAGCCACGCACCTCGTCGACGACGTCGTCGAAGCGACGCGTCTTGTAGCCGGTCGGCGTGGTGATGCCGTTGCCGTGCATCGGGTCGGTGACCCACAGCGGCTGGGCGCCGGAGTCGCGGACGGCTTCGAGCAGCGGCGGCAGGGCGTCGCGGATCTTGCCCGCCCCCATGCGCGTGATGAAAGTCAGGCGCCCGGGCTCACGCTCGGGGTCGAGCTTGTCGATCAGCGCGAGTGCGGTGTCGGGCGACGTGGTCGGTCCGAGCTTCACTCCGATGGGGTTGCGGATCTTGGAGAAGTAGTCCACGTGCGCACCGTCGAGCTCACGCGTGCGCTCTCCGATCCAGAGGAAGTGGGCGGAGGTGTTGTACGGCGTATCCGTGCGCGAGTCGATACGCGTCATCGGACGCTCGTAGTCCATCAGCAGACCCTCGTGACCCGTGAAGAACTCGACGCGCTTGAGTTCGTCGAAGTCGGCTCCCGCCGCCTCCATGAACTTGATCGCGCGGTCGATCTCCGCCGCCATGCGCTCGTAGCGCTGGTTGGCCGGGTTCTGCGCGAAGCCCTTGTTCCAGGAGTGCACCTCGCGGAGATCGGCGAAGCCGCCCTGCGTGAACGCACGGATCAGGTTCAGCGTCGATGCCGCCGTGTGGTAGCCCTGCAGCAGTCGACCGGGATCGGCCGTGCGGGAGCCCTCGGTGAAGTCGTAACCGTTCACGATGTCGCCGCGGTACGCGGGCAGCGTGACGTCGCCACGTGTCTCGGAGTCGCTCGAACGCGGCTTCGCGAACTGGCCTGCCATGCGCCCCATCTTGACGATGGGCATCGAGGCGCCGTACGTGAGCACCACCGCCATCTGCAGCACCGTCTTGATGCGGTTGCGGATTTGCTCGGCCGTCGCTCCGGCGAAGGTCTCCGCGCAGTCGCCGCCCTGGAGCAGGAACGCCTGACCGGATGCGGCGCGTGCGAGCCGGTCGCGAAGGTTGTCGACCTCGCCGGCGAAGACCAGCGGCGGGAGGGTCGAGATCTGCTGGGAGACGTCGGCGACGCGGTCCGCGTCGGGCCACTGCGGCTGCTGCTTGA
This sequence comes from Microbacterium sp. 2RAF4, assembly GCF_052115285.1. NCBI lineage: Bacteria > Bacillati > Actinomycetota > Actinomycetes > Micrococcales > Microbacteriaceae > Microbacterium > Microbacterium sp. 2RAF4. The sequence continues at coordinate 799,202 of NZ_JBFRGI010000001.1, forward strand.
TGGGAAGCGAGCGCCATGCATCAAGGGCTTCGATGTGGTGCGGGAGCATGCGTTCCAGCCTAGTGGTCGCCGCTACCACCGAGATCCGCGTCGGGCCTATGTGACGCGGGTCGGGATCCGGTCCTTGACCGTCGACGCGTAGACGTCTTCGTACTTCTGCTCACCGAGGCGCTGGAGAGCCACCATGATCTCGTCCGTGACCGAGCGGAGGATGTACCGATCGTTCTCCATGCCGGCGTAACGAGAGAAGTCGAGCGGCTCCCCGATCACGATTCCGACTCGCACGATGCGGGGCAGTCGCCTTCCGATGGGCATCGCCGTGTCGGTGTCTACCATGATCACCGGCACGACGGGGACCTTCGCCTCGAGCGCCATCCTGGCGATGCCGGTCCGGCCCCGATACAGCTTGCCGTCGGGGCTGCGGGTGCCCTCGGGGTAGATCCCGAGCAGGTCGCCACCGCCCAGCACCTGGAGCCCCGTGTTGAGTGACGCCTCGGAGGCCTTGCCACCTGATCGGTCGATGGGGATCTGCCCGGTGGCCTTCATGAAGAACTTCGTCGCCCAGCCCTTGAGGCCCCGGCCGGTGAAGTAGTCGCTCTTGGCCAGGAAGGACATCGATCGGTCGATGACCAGCGGAAGGAAGATGGAGTCTGCGAACGAGAGATGGTTGCTCGCCAGGATCGCCGCCCCGTTCGCGGGCACGTTGTTCCTCCCCACGATCCACGGGCGGAACACCGCCTTGACCACGGGGCCGATCACCACGTACTTCATCAGCCAGTAGAACATCGTGGTGAAGTCTAGCGCCGCGCCCGGGTTCCGACCGAGCGGTCTCCGAGCCTCTCCTGCCTGCGCGACCCAGTTCCACCTGGAGAGCGACTGGGTTCCATGCCCTAGACTCGATGGAAGTCCGTGCCCGACCGGTACCGAAGGAGCTGCCGTGGTCCAGTTTGAAGTCCCCGCGATCGTCCCCGCCGATCCCGACGCGAACGTCGCCGACCTCCTGGTGAAGCGCGTGGAGGCGACGCCGGATCGGGCGTTGTTCTCGGTCCCGGAGGGAGACGGGTGGCGCGACATCTCCGCCGCCGACTTCCAGACCGCGGTTATCGCGCTCGCGAAGGGCTTCGCCGCAGCAGGCATCCAGCCCGGAGAGAAGGTCGGCTTCCTCGCCCGCACCACGTACGAGTGGACCCTCGTCGACTTCGCGTTGTTCTACGCCGGCGCCGTGATGGTGCCGATCTACGAGACCAGCTCCCCCTCGCAGATCCAGTGGATCCTCGAGGACTCCGGTGCGATCGCGCTCATCGTGGAGTCGCCCGAGCACTTCGCCCGAGTCGACGAGGTGCGCGGCGACCTGCCGCTGCTCCGCGAAGTCTGGCAGCTGCACCTCGGAGCGATCGACACCCTGACGGCCCAGGGCGCGTCGGTGAGCGACTCCGAGATCGAGCGCCGACGAAACCTCGCGGTCGGTTCCGACATCGCGACGCTGATCTACACCTCGGGATCGACAGGCCGCCCGAAGGGCTGCGTCCTCACTCACAGCAACTTCGTCGAGCTGTCGCGCAATTCGGCGAAGGCCCTGGACGAAGTCGTCCAGACACCCGGCGCCTCCACGCTCCTCTTCATCACCACCGCGCACGTGTTCGCGCGATTCATCTCGATCCTCGATGTCCATGCCGGAGTGCGCACGGGGCACCAGCCCGACACGCGCCAGCTCCTGCCTGCACTCGGATCGTTCAAGCCGACCTTCCTCCTCGCAGTACCGCGCGTCTTCGAGAAGGTCTACAACTCGGCGGAGCAGAAGGCGGAAGCCGGGGGCAAGGGGAAGATCTTCCGCGCCGCCGCCGACGTCGCAGTCGAGCACTCGAAGCTGCTCGAGGAGGGCAAGCCGATCCCGTTCGGCATGAAGCTCAAGTTCGCGCTGTTCAACAAGCTCGTCTACAGCAAGCTCCGTGAGGCCATGGGCGGCAACGTCGTCTACGCGGTGTCCGGCTCCGCTCCCCTGGGTTCACGACTCGGACACTTCTTCCACAGCCTCGGCGTGGTGATCCTCGAGGGCTACGGCCTGACGGAGACGACGGCCCCCGCGACGGTGAACCTGGCAGACAAGTCGAAGATCGGCACCGTCGGCCCCGCTCTCCCCGGCGTCGGTGTGCGCCTCGCCGACGACGGCGAGATCGAGGTCCGGGGCATCAACGTGTTCAAGGAGTACTGGAACAACCCGGAAGCGACGGCCGACGCCTTCAGCGAAGGCGGCTGGTTCCACACGGGCGACATCGGCAGCTTCGACTCCGAGGGATTCCTGACGATCACCGGTCGCAAGAAGGAGATCATCGTCACCGCCGGCGGCAAGAACGTCGCACCCGCCGCGCTCGAGGACCCGATCCGGGCGAATCCGATCATCGGCCAGGTCGTCGTGGTCGGCGACCAGCGTCCGTTCATCTCAGCCCTGGTCACGCTCGACCCGGAGATGCTCCCGACGTGGCTCGCGAACAACGGACTCGACGGCACGATGTCGCTCGCCGATGCGTCGAAGAACGCGGCGGTGCGCGCGGAGGTACAGCGTGCGGTCGACGCCGCGAACGGCCGGGTCTCCCGCGCGGAGTCGATCCGCAAGTTCACGATCCTCGACTCCGAGTGGACGGAGGCCTCCGGTCACCTGACGCCCAAGCTCTCGATCAAGCGCAACATCATCATGAACGACTTCGCCGACGAGATCGCCGCGATCTATGACGAGCCCGTCGCCACCACGAACGTCCCCATCGGCGGCTGACGCTGAGCACACGAAGAAGGGCCCCGCACGTGCGGGGCCCTTCTTCGTGTGCTCATCAGAACCAGGAGCTCTCCCGCACCTCCCGCATCGCGACCTTGCGCGTCTCCGGGTCGAGGCGGGTCAGGAAGAGCTTGCCGTCGAGGTGATCTGTCTCGTGCTGCAGAGCCTGGGCGAGGAGCCCCTCACCTTCGAGGACCACCGGGTTGCCGTCGAGGTCGATTCCTTCGACGCGTGCCCACGGATGGCGCTGCGCGTCGTGCCACAGCCCGGGGACCGAGAGGCAGCCCTCCCCCGTCGGCTCGGGCTCGCCGCGGACCTCGGCCAGCACGGGGTTGAGGACATAGCCGATGTCGCCATCGATGTTGTAGCTGAACGCGCGCAGGGCGACGCCGATCTGAGGCGCAGCCACGCCTGCGCGCCCCGGGAGCTCGACGGTGTCGACCAGGTCTGCGACGAGGGCGCGCACTCCGTCGTCGATCTCCTCGATCGGGGCGCAGACCGTGCGCAGGACAGGGTCGCCGAAGATGCGGATCTCACGGACGGCCATCAGGCGGCCTTCGCCCGGAGGCCCTCGACGAGCAACGCGGCGAGTTCACGAGCGGCGATCCGAGTCTCCGGCAGGAGGTTGGCGAACACGATCGCTCCGCCCCCGGCGATCTGCGGGTCGTAGGGCACGCGGACGACACTCCGGGCCCGCGTGGCGAAGTGCGCCTGCAGTTCGTTCAGACGCACGAGCGGAGCGCCCGGCGTCGACTGGTTGAGGACGACGATCGCCTCTCGCGCCTGCTCCGCGTACCCGTTGGTCTCGAGCCATGTGAGCGTCTCGGAAGCGAGTCTCGCCTCGTCCACGCTGAGCCCCGAGACGATGACGATCTGATCCGCCAGGTCGAGAGTCGCGGACATCACCGAGTGGACGATCCCCGTCCCCGTGTCGGTGAGGACGAGCGAGTAGTAGTGAGCGGCGACATCCGCGACGTCGCGGTAGTCGCTGTCGCTGAAGGCCTCCGCGATGCGCGGGTCGGCATCGGAGGCCAGGACGTCGAGGCGTGTCGCGTCGCGCGCAACGATCGCGGAGATGTCGTGGTAACCCTTGACGTCGTCGTGGATCCGGACGAGGTCGCGCACCGACTTGCTGTGGTTCGGTCGCACGATCCGCTCCGCGAGCGTGCCACGGTCAGGGTTCGCGTCGACCGCGATCACGCGGTCCTCACGCGCATCGGCCAGGGCCATGCCCAGGAGCGCGGTGATCGTGGTCTTCCCCACGCCTCCCTTGCGGGAGAGCACCGGCACGAAGCGCGCTCCGCCCGCGATCGGCGCCGCGATCCGCGCGGAGAGGGCTTTGCGCTCCCGCGCGCGACGACCGTCGCCGATGTTGATCCGCCGGCCGGAGACCGCGTACAGCAGATGACTCCACGCTCCCTCCGGCTCGGGCTTCGTGATCTGATGCGGATCGAGCAGTCGATCGGCCGTCAGCAGATCAGCGGATTCGCGTGAGGATTCGCCCAGCTCATCCAGGCGCTTCGACGTGAGCGTCACGTCCGTACGACCCGCCGGACGGGCCGGCTGGGCCACGACGGGCCTCTCTTCGGGGATGGACACGGTGGTCTCCTTCTCAGCGGGTGTCCGCACGGCGGGCGCCGGTGCAGATGCCGTCGTCTCGGCCCGGGCCTGAGCGAGGAAGCGCGCGGCAGCCTCTTCCTCGGCAGTCTCTTCCTCGGCAGTCTCTTCCTCGGCAGTCTCTTCCTCGGCAGCCTCTTCCTCGGCAGCACGCTCCCGAACGGCGTCGGGTTCGTCGGCGATCGAGTCCCCGGGTTCCTCATGATCGACGATCACGGCATCGATGACGGCATCCGCATGCGGAACCGGGTCGAGCGCTGTCACATCGATCACGATCGGCTCGATCACGGGCGGCTCGATCACACCGGTGACGACATCGGGCTCTGCGGGGGGCTCGTCCGCCGACGCTGCCGCGTCCGTCGAGGGCTCCTCGGGCAGCGGGTTCGGCTTCGTCTTCGGCTTCGTCTTCGGCGGGGACGCGGTCTCCTGCTCGACGGCGGGTACCGGATCGATCACGAGGTCTCCGATGACCTCGCCGTCGATCACCCCGTCGTCGGCGAGATCATCGTCCTCGTTCATGGGCAGGGTCACACGGACCTGGGCCGTCCCGCCGAGGATGCCGATACCGGCCGTGTCGAGAGACGCGGCTTCGTCGAGCACCCCCAGCGAGTCGTCCTCGGGGTCGGTGGTGTTCTTCGGTGTCACGATGTCGCTCCAAGCCTGCGCGAGCCTCGGGTGCGCACGGATGCGCGGCCCTCGCCCGCACAAGATTAGTGCGCCGGACGGATCACGACCAAAAGATCTCCGGCGTCCACCTGCTGCGTCTCGGCGATGGCGTGCCGCTCGATGACGCCGTCGACGGGTGCGGTGATGGCCGCCTCCATCTTCATCGCCTCGATGGATGCGACGGGTTCGCCGGCGTGCACGGTGGACCCCACCTCGGCCTTCAACGTGACGACACCGGAGAACGGTGCGGCGACCTGGCCGGGAACCGAGGTGTCCGCCTTCTCCACCTCGATCGCATCGACCTTGACCGCGCGATCACGGACGAACACCGGACGAAGCTGCCCGTTGAGGGTGGTCATGACTGTGCGCATGCCCTTGTCGTCCGCGTCGCCGATGGCTTCGAGTCCCACGTACAGCCGCACGCCCCGGTCGATCTCGACCTGGTGCTCCTGGCCGGCGACGAGGCCGTAGAGGTAGTCGCTGGTGTCGAGCACGGAGAGGTCGCCGAACAGTTCACGGCGCTCGGCGAACTCCGCGCTGGGCGCAGGGAACAGCAGGGTGTTGAGCCGCGCTCTCCGCTCAGAGCTGGTGCCGCCGAGCGCTGCCTCGTCGTCCGCGGTGATCGCCGTGATCCCGGTGCGCACCGACCGTCCAGCGAGGACCTTGGTGCGGAACGGCTCGGGCCATCCGCCGGGCAGGTCGCCGAGTTCGCCCGCCATGAATCCCACGACCGAGTCCGGCACGTCGTACTTCTCGGGGTTGGCCTCGAAGTCGGCCGGGTCGGCTTTCACCGCCGCGAGATGGAGCGCGAGGTCTCCGACGACCTTCGACGACGGCGTGACCTTGGGCACCCGCCCGAGGATGCGGTCGGCAGCGGCGTACATGTCCTCGATGAGTTCGAAGTCGTCGGCCAGACCGAGGGCCTTCGCCTGCTGCCGGAGGTTGGAGAGCTGACCCCCGGGGATCTCGTGGTGGTAGACGCGGCCCGTGGGACCGGGAAGTCCCGACTCGAAGGGCGCGTACTGGCGACGGACCGCCTCCCAGTACGGCTCCAGGTCGGAGACCGCGTCCAGGGAGATGCCGCTGTCGCGCTCCGTGTGGGCGAGCGCGGCCACCAGGGACGACAGCGAGGGCTGGCTCGTGCTCCCCGAGAGGGGCGCCGAAGCGGCGTCCACCGCGTCGACGCCGGCCGCGCTGGCGGCGAGAAGTGTGGCGAGCTGGCCGCCGGGGGTGTCGTGCGTGTGCAGATGCACGGGGAGGTCGAAGCGCTCGCGCAGCGCCGTCACCAGCTTGGCCGCCGCTGCCGGACGCAGCAGACCCGCCATGTCCTTGATGGCGATGATGTGCGCGCCCGCCTCGACGATCTGATCCGCCAGGCCCAGGTAGTAGTCGAGCGTGTAGAGGTCTTCTGCCGGATCGAGCAGGTCACCGGTGTAGCAGAGGGCGACCTCGGCGACAGCGGACCCGGTGTTGCGGACGGCTTCGATCGCCGGACGCATCTGCTCGACGTCGTTGAGGGCGTCGAAGATGCGGAAGATGTCCACACCGCTGGCGGCCGCCTCGGCGACGAACGCCTCGGTCACCGCAGTGGGGTACGGGGTGTATCCGACCGTGTTGCGCCCGCGCAGCAGCATCTGGATCGCCACGTTCGGGAGGGCGGCCCTGAGCTTGTCGAGTCTCTCCCAGGGGTCTTCGCCGAGGAAGCGCAGTGCGACGTCGTAGGTCGCCCCTCCCCACGCCTCGACCGACAGCAGCCCGGGGGTCAGCCGTGCGAGGTAGGGAGCCGCGGCGACGAGGTCCTTCGTGCGCACGCGCGTGGCGAGGAGGGACTGATGCGCGTCGCGGAAGGTGGTGTCGGTGATCGCCAGTGCCGTCTGCGCGCGGAGACTGCGGGCGAAACCCTCCGGTCCCAGGTCGAGAAGCCTCTGGCGAGAGCCCGGAGCCGGCTCGGCCGTCAGATCGACGGAGGGAAGCTTGGCGACCGGATCGACGACGCCGGGGGGCGCACCGTGCGGCTTGTTCACCGTGACGTCGACCAACCAGTTGAGCAGCTTCGTGCCGCGGTCCTTGGAGACCCGACCACGCAGCAGCTCGGGACGCTCGTCGATGAAGGACGTGCTGACGTCACCCGCGATGAAGGCGTCGTCTTCCAGGAGAGCCTGGAGGAAGGGGATGTTGGTGGAGACGCCGCGGATGCGGAACTCCGCGAGCGCTCGACGTGCGCGGGCGACGGCCGCGGGGAAGTCACGCCCGCGGCAGGTGAGCTTCGCCAGCATCGAGTCGAAGTGGGGGCTGATCTGTGCGCCCTGGTGAACCGTGCCGCCGTCGAGGCGGATGCCGGCGCCTCCGGGCGAGCGGTAGGTGGTGATCTTGCCCGTGTCGGGACGGAAACCCTGAGTGGGATCCTCCGTCGTGATCCGGCACTGGAGCGCCGCCCCGCGCAGGTGGAGATTCTGCTGCTGCAGACCGAGGTCGGCGAGGGTCTGGCCGGAGGCGATGCGCATCTGGCTCTGCACGAGGTCGACGTCGGTGACCTCTTCTGTGACCGTGTGCTCGACCTGGATGCGCGGATTCATCTCGATGAAGACGACCTCGCCCGTGCGCTCCCCCGCGGTCTCCAGTAGGAACTCGACGGTTCCCGCGTTCTCGTAGCCGATGGACCGGGCGAAGGCGACGGCGTAGCCGTGCAGCGCCGTCCGCACGCTGTCGTCGAGGTTCGGCGCCGGGGCGATCTCCACGACCTTCTGGTGGCGCCGCTGCACCGAGCAGTCGCGCTCGAACAGGTGGACGGTCTCACCCGTCTTGTCCGCGAGGATCTGCACCTCGATGTGCCGAGGGCGCACGACCGCCTGCTCGAGGAACATCCTGGCGTCACCGAAGGCGCTCGCAGCTTCCCGCATCGCCTCAGCGAGAGCGGGCGCGAGATCACCGGCCGTCTCGACACGACGCATCCCGCGACCTCCGCCACCGGCGACGGCCTTGGCGAACAGCGGGAATCCGATCTCCGCCGACTGGGCTACGAGCGCGTCGACGTCGTCGGAGGCCTCTGTGGAACGCAGCACCGGCACCCCGGCCTCGACCGCGTGCCGCTTCGCCTCGACCTTGTTCCCCGCCATCTCGAGCACATTCGAGGGTGGGCCGATGAACACGATGCCGTTCGCTGCGGCCTTCTCGGCGAGCTCGGGATTCTCGGAGAGGAACCCGTACCCGGGGTAGATCGCATCGGCGCCCGACTCCAGCGCGACCCGGATGATCTCGTCGACATCGAGGTAGGCGCGGACGGGATGACCGCGTTCACCGATCTCATAGGCCTCATCGGCCTTCAGCCGATGCACGGAGCCGCGATCTTCGTAGGGGAACACCGCGACGGTGCGCGCTCCCACTTCGACTGCCGCACGGAAGGCACGGATCGCGATCTCGCCGCGATTCGCCACAAGGATCTTCTGGAACATGCACACCTCTGGGAGCTCGATGCGCAGCTTTTTCGATGCGCATGGGGCGGGGCTGAGTGTTCCCCCAGCCTAGGGGAAGGTAACGTTGTCTCCGTGCACGTACTCAGCGTCAGCTCTCTCAAGGGAGGCGTCGGCAAGACGACCGTGACACTCGGGCTGGCCTCAGCGGCTTTCGCCCGAGGGGTCCGGACTCTCGTCGTCGACCTCGACCCGCAGTCCGACGTCTCCACCGGGATGGACATCCAGGTGGCCGGACGACTCAACATCGCCGATGTCCTGGCGAACCCGAAGGAGAAGGTCGTCCGTCAGGCGATCACGTCCAGCGGGTGGGCGAAGGTGCACCCCGGGACGATCGATGTCCTCATCGGCAGCCCCTCCGCGATCAATTTCGACGGCCCGCACCCGAGCGTGCGCGACGTGTGGAAGCTGGAAGAGGCTCTCGCATCCGTCGAATCCGAGTACGACCTCGTACTCGTCGACTGCGCACCGTCGCTGAACGCCCTGACCCGCACGGCGTGGGCGGCGAGTGACCGCGTCATGGTCGTCACCGAGCCCGGCCTCTTCTCCGTCGCCGCAGCTGACCGCGCCCTCCGCGCGATCGAGGAGATCCGCCGCGGCCTCTCGCCGCGACTCCAGCCGCTCGGCATCGTGGTGAACCGCGTGCGTCCGCAATCCATCGAGCACCAGTTCCGCATCAAGGAGCTTCGCGACATGTTCGGCCCTCTCGTGCTCTCCCCGCAGCTTCCGGAGCGCACGTCTCTGCAGCAGGCTCAGGGCGCCGCCAAGCCCCTGCACATCTGGCCGGGCGACTCCGCTCAGGAGCTCGCCGCCGACTTCGACCAGCTGCTCGACCGCATCATCCGCACCGGACGCATCGCCGTCCCCGAGAGCGGTCAGCAGAGCTGATACGTCCGACGCGCACAGCGAGACGGCCGCCCTCTTGGAGGACGGCCGTTTTCTGTCTGTGGGTGAGGCGCTGTGTCAGGCCGAGCGCTTGGTCCGGCGCGCCGACAGCTCGTCGACGGGGTCGGGGGCAGTCGCGTCGAAGGAGACGAGCGTCGACTCCACCTCGCGGAGCACCTTGCCGACGGCGATGCCGAACACACCCTGCCCGCGGCTGACGAGGTCGATGACCTCGTCGTTCGACGTGCACAGGTAGACCGAGGCTCCGTCGCTCATGAGCGTGGTTCCGGCCAGGTCGCGGATACCGGCACGCCGGAGCTCTTCGACGGCCGTGCGGATCTGCTGCAGCGAGATGCCGGTGTCGAGGAGGCTCTTCACCAGCTTGAGGACGAGGATGTCACGGAAGCCGTAGAGACGCTGCGAGCCGGAGCCGTTCGCGCCGCGCACGGTGGGCTCGACCAGCTCGGTGCGCGCCCAGTAGTCGAGCTGACGGTAGGTGATGCCGGCGGCACGGGCCGCGACCGCACCACGGTAGCCGACCTCGTCATCCATGGCCGGGAGTCCGTCGGTGAAGAGGAGTTCGGGTACGAACCGCGGGTCGCCTGCGAGCTCATCCGCATTCATCTGAAATCCTCTCTGGAACGGTTTCTTCCACGGTAGAGCAGTGCCAGGGCACCGGCAATCACATCCGTGTGGCCGCGAAGGTGTGTCGCAATCAGTTCGTTACGAAAGCACGCGCGAGAGCGCATCCTTGACGAAGAGCGATCGCACCTCGTCGATGCGCGAGGCCAGCTCTGGGGCGAGCTCGCTGGCCTTCGCCCGTGACGCGGCGTCCGTCCGACGCAGCAGCGCGGACATGGCGGATTCGATGAGGGCGACCTCGCGTTCGGCGCCCTGACGCAGCGAGCGCAGGTGCCGCGGCTCGATGCCGTGACGGTCGAGAGCGACGAGGCCGCGCAGCAGTGTCACCGTCGCCTCGGGATAGCTCTCCTGTGCGGTGATGACCCCTGTGCTGATCGCATCGTTGAGAAGCTGCGGGCCCGCTCCCGCCGCGGCGAGGAGTTCGTCTCGACGATAGCGACGGGGCGACGGGGCGATCGAGGGCGGCGGCAGCAGCGGGGTCGAGTCCCCGCCGGCGTCGACCTCGTCGAGCTGTTCGCGGATGACGCTCAACGGAAGGTAGTGATCGCGCTGCAGGGTGAGTCCGAGACGGAGACGCTCGATGTCGGACGCCGAGAACTTCCGATAGCCGGAGTCCGTGCGAGAAGGACTGACGATGCCCTGCACCTCGAGGAACCGCAGTTTGCTGGAGGTCAGGTCGGGAAACTCCGGGGTGAGCCTCGCGAGCACCTGACCGATACTCAGCAGGCCCGCGGACGCAGAGCGTTCGCGGGCGGGAGAGGCCGCCATCAGGCGTTCGCCGCCTGGCGGTCCTGCGGGGAGGCGAAGAAGTTCAGACGGAACTTGCCGACGCGGAGTTCGGAGCCGTCAGCCAGAGTGCTGCGGTCGACGCGCTCGCCGTTGACATAGGTGCCGTTGAGCGAGCGCTGGTCGATGATCTCGAACGTCGATCCCGTGCGGGTGATCTCCGCATGCCGACGGGAGACGGTCACATCGTCGAAGAAGATGTCGGCCTCGGGGTGGCGGCCCACGGTCGTCACATCGGTGTCGAGGAGGTAACGTGCCCCGGCGAGTGCCCCGGAGCGGACCAGCAGAAGAGCCGATCCCGCAGGCAGGGCGGCGATGGCCGTCTGCTCGACGTCGGTGAGCTCCACACCGAACGGCACGAACGACAGATCGGAATCGTGTCCGAACGTCTGCGTCACGTCGTGTCTCTGCTCACCGGAACGGTGGATCGCGGCTTCTCCGGCCGGTCGGCTGTCGCTGTCAGTCACTGTGCCCTCCTGGTTGTCCAGACTAACGGATGCCGAGGGGCTCGCGGGAGGGCGCATCCACACTCAGCCGTCCCATACCGAGGATTCATAGGCTGTACCCGTGAAGACCAAAGCTCTGAGCCGCTCGGCCGCACCGATCGCCCTCGCCGCGACCCTGCTCGCCGCCTTCCTCGTGTTCCTCTCGCCTCTGTCGGCCTCGGCGCACGACGCGCTCGTCTCGTCGTCACCGGCAGCCGACGAGTCGGTCGAGACGGTCCCCGACACGCTGACCCTCACCTTCAGCGCGAAGCTGATCGGCGGAGAGGGCGCGACCGAGGTCGTCGTGACCGACCCCGCGGGGAACCCGATCACGGACGGACCGGCGACGGTCGACGGTGCGATCGTCACGCAGCCCCTGCAGGGCACGGGACCGGCCGGCGCCTATCACGTGATCTGGAAGGTCGTCTCGAGCGACGGGCACCCCACCTCCGGCGAGTACTCCTTCACCGTGACCGTGGGGGACGAGGGAGCCGCCACGGAGGAGCCCAGCGCCGCACCGACGACGGCTGCGCCGACCGCAGAGCAGACGGCATCCCCCGAGGTGACGAGCACGCCGACCGCGAACGCGGATGACGAGGCGGGTGGCTCGGCGGCGATCTGGATCGTCTCCATCCTCGCTGTGCTCGTGGTCGCCGGCGTGGTCGTCTGGATCGTCATGAGCCGCCGCCGAGGCGCGGCTGCCACCGATTCCGACGCCCCCTCGGAGCGATAGGCTTAAGGCATGCCACACTACGACGTCGTCATCCTTGGTGCAGGTCCTGGCGGATACGTCGCTGCGGTTCGCAGCGCGCAGCTCGGTCTCTCCACCGCCATCATCGAGGAGAAGTACTGGGGTGGTGTCTGCCTCAACGTCGGCTGCATCCCCTCCAAAGCGCTCCTGAAGAACGCGGAGCTCGCGCACACCCTGAACCACAAGGCGGACTTCTTCGGGATCTCCGGCGAGTTCACGATCGACTACGGCAAGGCGTTCGACCGCAGCCGTGTGGTGGCCGATGGTCGTGTCAAGGGCATCCACTTCCTGATGAAGAAGAACAAGGTCACCGAGTACGACGGTCGCGGCACCTTCACCGGCCCGAAGGCGATCTCGGTCGCGAAGTCCGACGGCACCACCGAGGAGGTCACGTTCGACAACGTGATCATCGCCACCGGCTCCAAGGTGCGCCTGCTCCCCGGTGTCACGCTCAGCGACAACGTCGTGACGTACGAAGAGCAGATCATGAGCCGCGAGCTGCCGAAGTCGATCGTCATCGTCGGCGCCGGCGCCATCGGCATGGAGTTCGCCTACGTCATGACGAACTACGGCGTCAAGGTCACCATCATCGAGTTCCTCGACCGCGCTCTCCCCAACGAGGACGCCGATGTGTCGAAGGAGATCACGAAGCAGTACAAGAACTACGGCGTCGACATCCTCACCTCGACCAAGGTCGAGACCGTCGTCGACAACGGCTCGTCCGTCACCGTCACCTACACCGGCAAGGACGGGCAGCAGTCGTCGATCGAGGCCGACAAGGTTCTCATGTCGGTCGGCTTCGCCCCGAACATCGAGGGCTTCGGTCTCGACAAGACCGGTGTGAAGCTCACCGATCGCGGCGCGATCGACATCGACGACCACATGCGCACCAATGTGGAGGGCATCTACGCGATCGGCGACGTGACCGCCAAGCTGCAGCTCGCGCACGTCGCGGAGGCACAGGGTGTCGTCGCGGCCGAGACCATCGGCGGCGCCGAGACCATGACGCTGGGCGACTACCGCATGATGCCGCGGGCGACCTTCTGCTCGCCGCAGGTGGCGTCCTTCGGACTCACCGAGCAGCAGGCGAAGGACGAAGGGCGCGAGATCAAGGTCGCGACCTTCCCCTTCATGGCCAACGGCAAGGCGCACGGCCTCGGCGAGCCGGTCGGCTTCGTCAAGCTGATCGCCGACGCCGAGCACCTGGAGCTCATCGGCGCGCACATGATCGGCCCCGACGTGTCGGAGCTGCTGCCCGAGCTCACCCTCGCGCAGAAGTGGGACCTCACGGCCCTCGAGCTGGCTCGCAACGTGCACACCCACCCGACCCTGTCGGAGGCACTGCAGGAGGGCTTCCACGGCCTCGCCGGCCACATGATCAACTTCTGATCGAGAATCCGCAGAAGGCCCGGTCCGCACACAGCGGACCGGGCCTTCTGCATCTCGGAGCCGGCGTCAGATACCGCGCATCGTGAGCAGACCCGTCGTCCAACCACGCAGCGGCGCCGACCCGAGGGCGCGCATCACCAGCTCCCTGCCCTGCACGACCGCAGCCGGTGCCGGGGCGCCCATCGACATGTAGAACCTCGAGCGCCGTCCTGCCCTGGCGGCAGCCCGACGCACCCGATGGTCGTAGGCGGCGAGGTCGGGAATCCGTGTCGGGAGCGCACGGACGAGCTGCTCGGCGAGGTGCACGGCGTCGGCCCACCCCAGGTTCATCCCCTGCCCTCCGATCGGGCTGACCTCGTGCGCGGCATCGCCCAGGAGCACGACCCGCCCCCGATGCAACCGTGTGGCCATGTGCTGCGCGGCGATGAACGACGTCGGCCGCGCGCCCACCGGGAGGTCGACGTCGAGACCGGTGCGCCGTCGAACGGCCGTGCGGAAGCCCGCCGCGGAACCGACCTCCTCCTCTCCCTCCCCCACCACCCATCGACGTCGCCCGCCCGGCAGCGGGAAGCATTCGACGAGTCCATCCGGCTCGCAATGCAGGATCGCGCGATCACCCGGAGTCCCTTCGTGCACGTCGAGCATCGAGTACGACCCGCGCCCCGGCCGAGGACGCCAGCCGATCCCCAGGTCACCGCGCAGTCGGCTCCGCACCCCGTCGGAGACCACCGCCATGGATGCGGTGACCTCGCGCGATCCTTCGATCGTCTCCGTCGCGACGATGACCTCGTCGTTGCTCTGGCGCACCTCGCGCACCTCGCAGCCGACGACCAGAGCGTCGGGAGCGAGCGCGCCCAGACGGGCGCGCAGCAGCGCATCCGTGTGAGGTTGCGGAAGCACCAGGACCGGGCGGTCGGGGCCGAAGGTCAGTGTCGCCAGAGTCCGCCGACGGCTGCGCACCTCGCCGCCCGTGAGTCGCAGCGCCTCCGCCCGCACCTCGCCGCCGACCCCCGCCGCATCCAGGGCGTCCAGGCCGGGACGGTGGATCCCGATGGCTCTGGTCCGGTCGTCTGTCCCCGCCCGCCGCTCGCAGATCGTCACCTGCAGCCCCTCCTGCGCCAACAGACAGGCCAGCAGCAGACCGACAGGACCCGCGCCGACGATCAGGACGTCATGTTCGGGCATGCGCTCCCACCCACCGCAGCTCCAGTCGAGAGGGCACGCCGCCGCGGACGACCCATCCGGGAGGAGCGATCGCCCTGAGCTCGGCCGCCGTGTACGAGCGGCGGATGCTGATGAGCCCGTCCTCACGGATGAACGAGTCCGCGAGGAGGGTGCTCGAGATCGTCCAGGTGGCCGCGGAGAACAGCGCATGAGCGGTGCGGCTCCGGGCGATGTCACGGTGCGAGACCATTCCGCCGGGCGCGACGAGCTGCACGGAGTCGTCGAGCACCGTCCGCAGCTCGGCATCGTCGAGATGATGCAGCACGTGATTGGACAGCACCACGTCGTAGATCTCTCCCGCAGCCACCAGCTCGGTCGTGAGGGCACGACGGTAGCGGATGCCAGCGCCGCGATCGTGCGCCGATGCCCAGCGGATCGCACGCACGTCGGCGTCGAGCGCGGTGACCTCTGCATCGAAGCCGTCCTGACGCAGCCTCCAGGCGAGCAGCCGGCAGAGGTCTCCCCCGCCCGCACCGACGTCGAGGATGCGCACGGTGCGCGACTGCTCCCTGGCGTGCGCGGCCCGTGGCCGGATGTCACGCCGGTAGAGGCTGCCGGGGCGCGAGACCAGAGCGTTCACGAACCCGAACCGCCCATAGGTCCGCGCCAGCATCCGCGCATCGGCGTCCGGGTCGTCCATCAGCTCCCGGGTGTCGACGTCCCGCGTCGCGAGAGGCCGGGTCATGGACGAGACGGTGCCACGACGGTCATCATCGCGCTCTCGGCGGTCAGCCCCGGCCCGAACGCCATCGCGGAGACGCGGTCACCGACACGGGCCCCCTCCTCCTCGAGGATCCGCTTCAGGATGAACAGCACGGTCGCACTGGACATGTTGCCGTTGTTCCGCAGCACCTCCCTGGCCGGGTGCAGCTGAGCGTCGCTGAGGTTCAGCCGCTCCTGCACCTTGTCGAGGATGCTGCGTCCGCCCGGATGGATGGCCCAATGCTGCACGACCTCCCCCACGCCGCCTCCCTCGAAGGCCTGCCCGAGTTCCTCTTCCGGACTGTACAGCGGCCGGAGGGCACCGATGATGGTCTCGCCGATGATCTGCGGGACGGCCGTGGAGAGGATCATCTCGAAACCGGTGTCTCCGATCGTCCAGGCCATGTCCTTCTCGCCCTCCGGCGCGATGGCGGTGTGGAAACGATCCAGGCGCAATGCGGGAACCGGGGAGGGAAGGTCGCGTGCCGTGACGATTCCTGCGGCTGCACCGTCGGCGAACAGTGAAGACGCGACGATCGTGTCGGGGTTCTCCGAGGTGCGAAGGTGAAGGGTGCACAGTTCGACGCTCACGACCAGGACGACCGCGTTCTCGTCCGCGACGCAGAACTGACTCGCCGCCCGGAGCGCCGGCATCGACGCATAGCAGCCCATGAACCCGAAGTGGAACCGCTGCACGGCATCGGAGAGCCCGAGCGCACGCACGATCTCGTACTCGGGACCAGGAGCGTGGAACCCGGTGCAGGAGACCGTGATGACGTGTGTCACATCGGCGGGGCGGAGGTCGGGGTCGGCGTCGATCGCCCGCCGCGCGGCCTCGACGAAGAGCACGGTGGCCTCACGGGTGTAGAAGTCGTTGCGCGCTTTCGTGCCCGGAGCGAGCAGCATGCCCGTTCGGCGGTCGAAGAAGACGGGGTCGGTGACGTCCGAATCGGGTGACAGCTCATCGATCACCGTATGGCGGGTGTCGATGCCCGAGACGTTGAACGAAGTCGTGACGATCCGTTGCGCGAGCCTTCCCAGATCGGGCTGCTGCGCGAAGACGTCACGCACCTGCTCCTGTACGAGAACGGTGTCGGGGACGATCGTCTGCAGCGATCGAAGCACAGGCGGTCGGCTCATGGTGCCACTCAAGCACTGCGCAGCGCTTCGGGGGAAGGGGTTGCGCCCGACCGCTGTCCGCCCTAGACGCCGAGCGCTCTGGCGAGCTTCGACCCCGACGCCGATTCCGTGCCTCCGGCAGCAGCCACCGCCTGCTCCACCGCGTCGAAGAACGCGGCGCGTCCCGCCTCGTCCGAGGGCGCGGCTGGACCGAGTTCCATCTCCCACTCACGCCATTCGCGCGTCACGTTCTCGCGCAGATCGGTCGCCCGCACCCGGTCGTCGACGAACTCGGCGACCACCCCGTGCGGGCCGGTGAGCAGATAGGCGGTGCGGTCGTTCTCGATCCGGGCGAGCGGGGTGAGCGGGGCTGTCGTCCACTCGGAGATGGTCTCGGCCACGGCGGGAGGGAGCGTCTCGCCCTCTCCCAGTGGCCAGCCGAGTTCGAGCCGACCGTCTCCCTGTCGCGGCCCCTTCACGTGCCAGCCCTCGTCGGGGCCGCCGGTGCGACGACGCAGCGCCACTCCGGCACGGGAGAGAGTGCCGTCAGCCGTGTCGAAGTACCGGGCGTCCAGGGCGCGGACCTCTCCTGGGCTGACTGCCTCGACACCGGGGATCTTCTCCCACCGAGGCAACGGGGTCTCGAGGTCGACGTCGTACTTGCGCTCGACCTCGACCGTGCGGGACGGCTCAGTCATCCTCGAGGGTGAGGTCCTCGAGCGACTCCTCGAACCAGTAGTCGACCTCGGTGGGACCGTCGCCCTCTCCGGTGTTCTGCGGTTCGCCGCGGCGGTTGTACACCACCTGCGTCTCGCTGTAGGGGACGATCAGCTTGTCGTCCGCGTCCCCGAGGGGGATGATCTGCCCGTCGAGCGGGCCGCCGTGAAGTCGTGCGAGTGCCATGTGCTCAGGGTAGCCCCGTCGTCGCGGTATGCGGGCGAGGCGTGCGGGTTCAGCCGAAGGCGACCCCGAGGAAGGAGCCGGCGATCATCCACGGCCCGAAGGCGATGCGGGTCGCTCCGTCGGCTCTGCGCAACAGGATGAGCACCAGCGCGTATAGCGCGCCCAGCACGAATGCCGAAGCCGCCCCGATCATCAGCGCCTGCCAGCCGTGCCATCCCAGCACCAGGCCGATGACGGCGGCGAGCTTCACATCTCCCCCACCCATCCCCGTGCGGCTGACCATCCGCAGCACGGCGTAGAAGCCGCCGAGGACCACCAGGCCGAGGGCGGCTCGCACGGACGACGCCCACTGCCCTGCGGCGAGAGCATCGATGGCCACGAGCATGAGGAGGACGCCGAGCGTCGGCAGCACGATCCGATCGGGGAGACGGTGAGTGCGGGCGTCGATCACGATGAGCCAGCCCCCGACGCCGATCAAGGCGGCATGCACGAGCGCTATGAGGGTGAGCCGGATGTCCATCCCGGCAGGTTAGGAGATCGATGGAGCGCTCTTCGACAGGCTGTGGACAACCCCCTGGCGGATGTCCGATGTACGAACTATCGTCGATCAGACGACTTGGTATATTAGAATATATCTTCGAGAAAGGATGCAGGTGATCGGGCTCGACGCAATCGCCTCGCTCTCCCCCACGGGTGACTCCCGTGCGGGAGAAGTGCTGCGGCTGCGTCGCGAGATCAGCCGGATGCAACGACGGCGCAGCGAACAGACATTGCTGCCCCTCGACCCTGCTTTCGCCTCACTCCTTCCGGAAGGGGGGCTGCAGACCGGCACCTCCTACTCCGTGTCCCCTTCACCGAGCCTCGTCCTCGCGCTGCTCGGCGCCGCGTCGCAGAAGGGGCTGTGGTGCGCCGTGGTCGGCATGCCGACCCTCGGCGTGGAAGCCGCAGCCGCATTCGGCATCGACCTCGCCCGCCTGATCCTCGTACCGACGCCGGGAGATCGCTGGCTCGCTGCGACATCCGCCCTGGCCGAGGTCGTGCCCCTGATCGTCGTCTCCCCCGGCTCACGCGCCCGAGACGCCGATGTCTCCCGGTTGAGCGCTCGTCTGCGCGATCGCGGTTGCACACTCCTCGTCACCGAGACACCAGGGGCGGAGCGCTGGCCGCAGAGCGAAGGAACCATACGCCTGCACGACCCGCACTGGCACGGACTCGGCGCCGGATGGGGATTGCTCTCGGACTGCACGGTCACGGTGACCGCCCGGACACGGCACAGCCCTCGCCCGTCGAGCGTGCGCGTGCAGCTGCCGGGAGGACACGGTGCTGTCGAGACCGTCGGAGCCGAGCTCACCGCACTGCCCGCGCTCGCTCCGGAGACCGCGCACGCTCCGGAGACCGCGCATGTTCCGGAGACCACCATGTCGAGCGATTCCCCGCCACCTGAGCTCCTGCGATGGGCGGAAGCCGGATGAACAACCCGCTCCGTGTGCTCGTGCTGTGGTTCCCCGACTGGCCGATGCGGGCGGCGCTCGGCATCGTTCCCCCGCACCCGCCCACCGCTCTGGTGCAGGCGAACACGATCGTCGCCTGCACCGCATCCGCCAGAGAGCACGGTGTGCGCACCGGCCAGCGCCGCAGGATCGCGCAGGGTCACCTCGCCTCGTTGCGCGTGCTCCCCCACGACCCCGACCGCGACGAACGCGCCTTCCTGCCGGTGCTGCACCTGATCGAGAAGCATGCGCCAGGGGTCACGCTGCTGCGACCGGGACTCGCGATCCTCCGCGCCAGGGGCATCTCCCGCTATCACGGCGGAGAGGCGGAAGCCGCCGAAGCCCTCACCGCCGTCCTGGCCGATGCAGGGTTCCCCGAGGTGCGGGTCGGTGTCGCCGACGGCCCGTTCACGGCCGAGATCGCGGCTCGCGGCACCGCGCCCTGCACGGTGGTGCCGCCGGGGGCGTCCGGAGAGTTCCTGGCACCGTACCCCGTCCAGGTGCTGCGTGACGAGCAGATCGCCGGACTCCTCGTCCGGCTCGGCGTCCGCACGCTCGGCGAGTTCGCATCCCTCGCCGCATTGGATGTGCGCGACCGTTTCGGCGAGCACGGGGCCCGATTGCACGCCCTCGCCGCCGGTGCCGACTCCCGTCCGCTGACGCCGCGCCCGCCCGATCCGGAGCTGGTGCGGGCCATCGAGTTCGACTCCCCGCTGGGGGGAACGGACCAGGTGGCCTTCGCGGTACGTCAGACGGCGGACGCGGTGATGCTCGCTCTGGGCGACGCCTCGCTCGTCTGCACGGAGGTGCGGATCGATCTGACCGATGACAACGGTGCCGTCTTCTCCCGGTCCTGGCTGCATCCGACCTGCTTCGACGCCTCCGACCTCGTCGACCGGGTGCGCTGGCAGCTGGAGTCCCTGGCCGCACAGTCCGCGAAGGAGCCGGTCGACGAGGCACGGGCGTTCGGTGGCATCGTGGCGGTGCGCATCGTCCCCGCGGCCGTGGACGATGCCGCCCACCACCAGCCGGGACTCTTCGGCTCCGGCACGGATGAACGTCTGCACCATGCGGTCTCGCGCGTGCAGACGATGCTGGGCCATCAGGGTGTGGTCACCGCCGCCGTCGCCGGTGGTCGCTGGCTCGCGGATCGCCAGGTGCTCACCCCCTGGGGAGAGCGCACCGTCCCTCCCCGCGACCCCGGATCACCCTGGCCGGGGAGCCTTCCCGACCCCCTGCCGGCCGAGGTCTTCCGACCGCCGAGACCCATCGGCGTGGTCGCTGCGGACGAGAGCACCATCAGCGTCGATGAGCGGGGTTCGCTCTCGAACGACCCCGCCCGCATCGACGGATCCGCCGTGCAGGCCTGGGCAGGACCCTGGCCCGTGCACGAAAGACGCTGGGCGCCAGGGGGCGGGAAGCGGGGACACCGGCTCCAGATCGTCGACGACGACGACCGTGCGTGGTTGGTGTTCTGCACCGGCGAGCGCTGGTGGGCCGAGGGGAGGTACCGCTGATGGGCTGGCACAATCCGCCCTTGTCCTGGAACGATCTGGAGCGCACCCTCAGCGGCGACGAGTCGCGCCCCCCGGTCGCCGAACCCCGAGGGCAGCGGACGGACCCTGGGCCGGTGAGCCGCCGGCGCAAGCGCACTCCTCCCGTCGCCGTCCCCCGCCCCGCGGACGCGGTCCCCTACGCCGAACTGCACGCTCATTCGTCGTACTCGTTCCTCGATGGGGCGTCGTCCCCCGAAGACCTCCTCGCCGAGGCCGAGCGACTCGGCCTGACCGCTCTCGCCCTCACCGACCACGACGGCTTCTACGGGGCTGCGCGCTTCGCCGAGGTGGCCGATCTCATGGAGAGCCCTCTGCAGACGGTGTTCGGAGCAGAGCTGTCGCTCGACCTGCCGGCGCCGCAACGGGGTTCCGCGGATCCCGCGGGCGAGCACCTGCTGGTCCTCGCGCGGGGCATGGAGGGATACCACCGGCTCTCGGGGGCGATCACCTCCGCGCAGCTGCGGGGAGGCGAGAAGGGGCGCCCGGTCTACGACCTGGACGATCTCGTGGCACGCGCGGACGGGCACTGGACGATCCTGACCGGATGCCGGAAGGGCGCCGTGCGTCGCGGACTCGAAGCGGGGGACGCTGGCACGCCGCTGCGGTCGCTCGTCGACCTGTTCGGAAGCGACAACGTCGCCGTCGAGCTCTTCGATCACGGGGACCCCCTCGACACCCGCCGCAACGACGCTCTCGCCGACCTCGCGCGTCGGATGCGGCTGCCGGTGGTCGCGACCAACAACGTGCACTACGCCACGCCGGCGCAGGCGCCGCTCGCCGAGGCCGTCGCCGCGGTCCGTGCGGTGCGCAGCATGGACGAGCTCGACGGCTGGCTGCCCGCACACGGAGGGGCGCATCTGCGCAGCGGTGCGGAGATGTCGGCGCGCTTCCAGCGGCACCCCGGGGCGATCTCGTACGGGCTCGAACTGGCCGCGACCTCCGCCTTCCCGCTTCGCCTCGCCCGACCGGCCCTGCCGCAGCAGAGGGTTCCGGAGGGGCACACTCCGATGACCTGGCTGCGTCATCTGGTGTGGGAGGCCGTGCCGTCGAAGTATCCACGGCTGGACGACGATGGCCGGCACCGGATCGCCCGCGAGCTCGATGTGATCGAGGAGAAGGACTTCCCCGGGTACTTCCTGATCGTGCACGGCATCGTCGCGGAGGCCCGAGGGCGCGGCATCCTCTGCCAGGGCAGGGGGTCGGCTGCGGCGAGCGCGGTCTGCTACCTGCTGGGCATCACCGCGGTCGATCCGATCCTCTACCGTCTGCCCTTCGAGCGGTTCCTCGCGACCACGCGGACGGAGGAGCCGGACATCGACGTCGACTTCGACTCCGACCGCCGTGAGGAGATCATCCAGTGGGTGTACGCGGAGTACGGGAGGGAGCGGGCTGCCCAGGTGGCGAACGTCATCCAGTACCGCCCCAAGAACGCGGTGCGCGACATGGCCAGGGCTCTCGGTCACTCCCCCGGCCAGCAGGATGCCTGGTCCCGCCAGGTCGACGGCTGGGGAGCGGGACTGGAACCCGCAGAGGGGCACGACATCCCCGAGAACGTGCTCGCCTACGCCGGAGAACTGCTGAAGGCGCCACGCCATCTCGGCATCCACTCCGGAGGCATGGTGCTCACCGCGCGCCCCGTCGGAGAGGTCGTCCCTGTGGAGCACGCCCGCATGGAGAACCGCACGGTCATCCAGTGGGACAAGGACGATGCCGCCTTCATGGGGTTGGTGAAGTTCGATCTGCTGGGACTCGGGATGCTCGCCGCCCTCCAGCACTGCTTCGACCTGATCCGTGAGACCACGGGTGAGGAATGGACCCTCGAGACGATCCCGAAGGAGGAGGCCGGCGTCTACGACATGCTCTGCCGCGCGGACTCGATCGGCGTCTTCCAGGTGGAATCCCGCGCACAGATAGGGCTGCTCCCCCGCCTGCAACCGCGGAGCTTCTACGACCTCGCCATCCAGATCGCCCTCATCCGCCCCGGCCCCATCCAGGGCGGGGCCGTGCACCCGTTCGTCCGGCGCAAGATGGCGAAGGACCGCGTCGACGAGGAGAACCGGGAACGGGTGTCCCGGGGAGAACCGCCGGTGGAGTTCACCATCCCCTACCCGCACAGCGATCTGGAGGACATCCTGAAGCGCACGCTGGGCATCCCGATCTTCCAGGAACAGCTCATCCAGATGGCCACCGCCGTTGGCGACTGCACAGCGGACGAAGCCGATCTGCTGCGCCGGGCCATGGGCTCCAAACGCGGCCTCGAGAAGATCGAGAAGGTCAGGGACAAGCTGTATGCGGGGATGGCGAGGCGCGGGCTCGTCGACGAGGCGGCGGATCGCATCTATGCGCAGATCCAGGCGTTCTCCAACTTCGGTTTCGCCGAATCGCACTCGCTGTCGTTCGCGCTCCTCGTCTATGCCAGCTCCTGGTTGAAGCTGCACTACCCCGCCGCGTTCCTCGCGGGACTCCTGCGCTCGCAGCCCATGGGCTTCTACTCCGCCGCGACCTTGACCGCGGATGCCCGACGGCACGGAGTGGAGGTGCACCGCCCCGATCTGCATCTCTCCGGTGCGATGGAGCTGCTGGAGCCGCTCTCCTCGGACACCCCGAGAGGGCCGACCGGCCAGGATCCATGCCTGAGCGTCCCTCAGCCGCCCGTCCTGCGCTTCGACAGGTCAGCCGCGGATGAATCCGCCGCGCACCGCAGAGACGGCGGGTCCGCTGTGCGGCTGGGGCTCGGCGGCATCCGTGGGATCGGCATGGCGATGGCCGAGAAGATCGTCGCCGAGCGGGCAGCGCACGGTCTCTATCGGGACCTGAACGACCTGGTCAGGCGCACGGATGCCACGGCCGCCCAGCTGGAGGCACTCGCCACCGCCGGGGCCTTCGACTGTCTGGGCCTGGAACGCCGGGAAGCCATCTGGATGGCGGGAGCCGCCGCCGAGGATCGCTCCCGTTTCCTCCCCGGGACCACGGTCGCGGTGCAGCCGCCCCTGTTCGCCGATCAGAGCAGCTACGAGCGGCTCTCCGCCGACCTGTGGGCGACCGGGGTGTCGACCGACGACCATCCCCTGACGCACTTCCGGGAGGATCTGCGCGCTCGCGGCGTACTGACAGCGGTCGACCTGCAGAGGCACGAGGCGGGTCGACGCATCGAGGTCGCCGGGCTCGTCACCCATCGTCAACGACCGGCCACGGCTTCCGGGATCACCTTCGTGAACCTCGAGGACGAGAGCGGGCTGGTGAACGTCGTCTGCTCTGCCGGGGTCTGGAACCGCTACCGCCGCGTGGCCCGCGACTCACCGGCGCTCATCATCCGCGGCATCCTGGAACGATCGGCCGAGGGCGTGGTCAATGTGCTGGCCGATGGGTTCGAGGATCTGCGCACCGGTCTCACTCATCGCTCCAGAGACTTCCGGTGACGATGCGAGCCGGGTTCGGTTCACCAGAAGCGCTCCGGCTCCTCTGCCGGCGGGCGATCGGCTCCGCCCCACCGGTCCGCTTCGGCCTTGGCGGCATCGGCAGCGGCATCGGCTTCGTGGAGAGCCACCTTGGCACCGGTGTACCCGGGGCCGAGGGGATCGACGAGCAGAGTGGTGTGGACTCCTGTGCCCCCGATGGTGACCGTGCACCTCAGCACCCGCCCGATCCAGCGGGAGAAGTCACCACTCGGGTCTTCTTCGCGTCGATAGCGGATGCCGGTGTCGAGGTCGACGATGGCGAGGACCACCGGCTCGTCTGTGAGCGGATCGACCTGCTCCGTCACGTCGATGCGATGGCCGTGAGGGATGGCGACCTGAGCGGTGAGCACGAGCAGTCTGTCCATGAGTCCACCCTAGAGAAGCACCCGAGGAAGACAACAGCGAGTGCCCGCGACGGGAATTCGAAAATTTCTTTGTCCCCCAAATGGCGGACAAGCCGATTAAGCGATATTCTGCTTTCGTAGCGGGGGCTACGAGGCTGATGACCTGGGGAAATCGGCCGTGAGCGCAGCGAGATCTTCGCCGCCTCCCCTACCGTCCGGGAAGGGCGGTGAGCCCTCTCGGCGGCACCGTCTGGGGCGGGTCATCGAGAGGGCAAATCTCCCCATTGCACCCCACTGCATCGGGACTCGGTCCACGGCCTCCTTCGCATCGCCGCGGCACCCGTGCACCTCCGGCGATCAGCGCGCGAGACGTGTGCGCAGGGATTCCAGGAGAAGGTCGACGCCGAGCTCGAAGGTGCGATCGGAGCGGGCGCTCCCCCGCTCGGCCCCGTCGATGAGGCGTCCGAGCGTGCGGGTCGGTTCCCCCGGCTGCCAGATCTCGTCAGGCGACGCGAGATCGAGACCGAAGCCGATCGCGAAGGCATCGATGACGGCGATCACCGAGAGCACCTCGTCCTCGGGAAAACCACCGTCGACGAGCGCCGAGGCGAGGTCGTCATATGCGGCGATGACGGCCGGATGCGTGATCGTCTTCCCCACGAGCAACGGAACGAGCTGCGGATGGTCGGCATACATCCGTCGCTGGGTTCGCAGCACCGCGAGCACGAAGTCGTCCCAAGGCTCGCCGTCCCACTGCACGAGGTATCCCTGCACGAGCTGCCCGCGGATGAGTTCGAGTATCCCGTCCATGCCGTCGACATGGTTGTACAGCGACGAGGGGCGTACGCCGAGCTCGCGGGCGATCGCATTGACCCCGAAGGGTCGGCCGCCCCTCGCGAGGGCGAGGCCCGCGGCGCCGATGATCTCCGGAGACAGGAGCGGTGTGGAAGGCCTCGGCATCGGGGCTCGCTTTCTCCGGCGGACCGGTCGTGAGTTCGGGGGTTCCGCAAGAACCCCCTCCTGTGCATAATAATGAACACCATTCGTTTACGAACACCATTCGTTTATGAGCTCGTGCCCCATCCGACGCACACCCGCTGTCTCCCTTCCCGCGCACAATGCCGTGCCGACTCCCCTTGGAGCTCCATGACCACGCTCGATCTCCGCACCAGAATCCCTCTCCGCTTCCCGACAGCAGCCGCGACCTTCGCCATCGGCATCGCCGGGTACCTGGGCGTCAACCTGTCGCCCTACATGATCACGGCTGCCCAGACAGGCCTCGGCCTCGACGTGCTCGCCGCCAGCTGGCTCGTGACCGCGACACTCCTGCTCACCGC
The DNA here is from genome assembly GCF_052115285.1 of Microbacterium sp. 2RAF4. Lineage (NCBI taxonomy): Bacteria > Bacillati > Actinomycetota > Actinomycetes > Micrococcales > Microbacteriaceae > Microbacterium > Microbacterium sp. 2RAF4. The sequence continues at coordinate 824,796 of NZ_JBFRGI010000001.1, forward strand.
CGTGACCGGACTGGCGATCGCTCCCCTGTGCGCCGGCACGCATCGCCGAACCGTGGCCCGTGCGGGGCTCGGTCTCGCCATCGTGGGCTTCGCGACCGCCGCACTCGCACCCGCCGCCATGCTCCCCGGACTCCTCCTCGGCGGCGCCGGAGCGGGCGGAGCGGTCGCGGCGTCGGGCGCAGCGCTCGCCGCCTTCCGCAATCCGGACCGGGTCGCCGGCTTCAACGGACTCGCGAACCGGGGCGTCATCACCGTGGTGCTCGCCGTCATCCCCCTGATCGGTCTCGCGCCGATCGACGTGTTCGGCGCGCTCGCCCTGTTCTCCTTGATCGGCCTCGTCGCCACCGCCTGGCTGCCCGCCGCACCCGTCGTCGCCCCGCAGGCGGGAGCAGCCGTCGCCGAGGCGATGCCGATCGAGGTGCCGCCGACCGGGACGGTCAGGACGTCCCCCACCCGCACACGGACCGTCACCGTGGCCGGCTTCGGCCTCCTGCTGGTGTTCGCGCTGTGGGCGGCCAGCGAGGACTCGCTGTGGGCCATGGCGGGCGTGATGGGTGCGGAACAGGCCGGTTTGACGCCAGAGGGGCTCGGCATCGCGCTGAGCGGCGCGACGGCCGGCGGACTGCTCGGTTCGCTGCTCCTCATGATCGTTGGCGCACGGCTCGGGCGCGCCGTTCCGCTCGTGATCCTGCTCGTCGTCGGCGGCGCGCTCAAGATCGTGGAGGGCTTCGTGACCGATCCCACCACGTTCATCGTGATCTTCATCGCCTGGAACTCGGTGTACGCGATCGCCTTCATGTACTTCGTGTCGACATCGGCCGCCCTGGATGCGGACGGCCGCTGGTCGGGCCCTCTGCTCGCGGTGTACCTCGTCGGTTCGGCCCTCACCCCCGTCATCGGCGCAGCCCTCGTCGGCGTTCTCGGCTATCAGGGATTCGCGGTCGCCCTCGGCGTCGCGAGCTTCGCCCTCGCCGTCCCCGCCGGGGCGATCGCCCTCATATCGACGCGTCTGGAACGCATGACATCTCAGGAGACCGCCGCATGACCCGCACCCTCTATCGCAACGCCCGGATCTTCACGGGAGACGAGTCCCGCTGGGCGGAGGCCGTCGTCGTGGACGGCGAGGAGTTCATCCACGTGGGCTCCGAGGCGGAAGCCCCGCACGCCGACGCGGAGGTCGACCTGGGAGGACGCGTCGTCCTTCCGGGGTTCACCGACGCGCACACCCACCTGCTCATGATGGGCGAGGCGCTCGGACAGGTCGGACTCACCGACGCGGCATCGCTCGAGGAGATCCAGCGCCGGTTGGGCGAGGCCCGCCGCACCACGTCGGGAGTGCTGCGCGGACGCGGCTGGCTGTTCGACGCGATCCCCGACGGGGAGCCGACCGCGGCGATGATCGATGCCGTCGTCGCCGACGTCCCCGTCTATCTCGATGCCAACGACTACCACTCCTGCTGGGTGAACACGGCGGCGCTGCGCGAGCTGGGGATCACGCGAGACACTCCCGACCCGCTGGGCGGACGCATCGCCCGCGACGCGTCCGGCGAGCCGACGGGGATGCTCTACGAGACCGCCGCGCAACAGTACGCGTGGGCGCAGCGCGACGCCTCCACGACGGACGCTCAGCGGGATGCCGCAGTCGGACGGGTCGTGTCCGCCTACCTCTCCGCCGGTGTGACGGGGGCCGTCGACATGGCCTTCGACGAGCTCGGGCTCGCCGCACTCGGGAGGGCGGCCGAACGCGACGAGCTGCCCCTGCGCATGGCCGCGCACTGGTTCGTCCCGAACACCGGAGACGATGCGGCGAACCTCTCGCAGGTCGCTCAGGCCTCGGTGCACGCATCGGCGTCGACGGAGGGGGTCCGCGTCGTCGGGATCAAGCTCGTGCTCGACGGCACGATCGACGCGTGCACTGCCGCGATGGGAGCCGCCTACGCCGACGGCTCGAACGCCGAACCGATCTGGCCAGCCGCACGGCTGCTGCCGGTGGTCGCGGCGGCGGATGCGGCGGGACTCCAGATCGCGATGCATGCGATCGGCGACGCTGCGAGCGCACTCGCCCTCGATGCGATCGAGCATGCCATCGTGGTGAACGGCGACCGCCCGCGTCGGCACCGCATCGAGCACCTCGAATACGCCGCGCCGGGGACCGCGGAGCGGATGGCGCGGCTCGGGGTGACGGCATCCATGCAGCCCGTGCACGCCGACCCCGCGATCTTCGCGAACTGGGCGGCGCAGATCGGCGACGATCGCGTCGCGCGCGCGTTCGCATGGTCGGAGTACGACGAAGCGGGAGCACTCCTCGCCTTCTCGACCGATGCACCGACCGCCCCCTACGAGGCGCTCGCGAACATGTACGTCGCCGCGACACGCGCCTCGGCGCTGGCTCCGGGGGTGCCAGCCGTCGACCCGGCTCAGGCACTTCCGCTGGAACGGGCCATCGCGCACGCCACCAGGGACGCCGCGGCATCGATCGGCGACGGCACCTGGCGCGGCCGCATCGCGGTCGGATACGCAGCCGACTTCGTGGTGCTCGACACCGACCCGTTCGCGGGCGATCCGGCGGTCCTGCTGGGGACGCGCGTATCGCAGACCGTGATCGCCGGACGCACCGTGTACGAGGGCTAGCGGGCGAAGAACACCCCTCCTCCGCATTTCCAGGATATCGCCGAGGTGGGGGCTTGCCGCAAGGCCCCCACCCTGGGGCAGAATCGACCCTCGCTCGTGCGAATGACGCCGGGCGTGAAGGAGATCCATGCCTCTTGACCCATTCCGACTCGCGGATGATCTGCGCGCGAAAGCCGCTCCGGAGCTGATCGCCGATGACCGCGAGCATCTCCGGAGGATCGCCGACGCGCTCGAGCAGCAGCGCGCCGACGTGATCTCGCGACTGACACAAGCGCGCCGACGGGAAGCGGACCTCGGAGATGCGGCCGTGGACCGCGACCTGGAGATCCGCCGACTGAGCGGACGCCTTCGCGTGCTCGATCGGTTCGGCCTCGACATCTGCCTCGGCCGGATGACCCTCGACGACGGCGAACACTTGTACATCGGCCGCACCGGCCTCGCCGACGCGGACGGCTCCCGGCTCCTCATCGACTGGCGGACGCCCGCGGCTGAGCCGTACTTCGCGGCGACCCTCGAGCACCCGCGCGGTGTGATCTCCCGACGTCGCTACCGCTGGGCCGACGGACGCATCCGCGACTACTGGGATGAGGCGCTGAGCGACGCGGCGTTCGACGGCGCGGCCTCCCTCGATGATCAATCCGCCTTCATCGCCAGCCTCGGATCTCATCGCACGGCCAGGATGCGCGACGTGCTCGCAACCATCCAGGCCGACCAGGATGCGATCATCCGCACCTCGTCCAGGGGAGCTCTCGTCGTCGACGGTGGCCCGGGCACGGGCAAGACCGTCGTGGCACTGCACCGCGCCGCCCAACTCCTCTACGCGGAGCCACGCCTCACGCAGAGTGCGGGCGGCATGCTGCTGATCGGCCCTCATGCGCACTATCTCGCATACGTCGAGGATGTGCTGCCCAGCCTCGGTGAGGACACCGTGCGGCTGGCGACCATCCGCGACCTCGTGCCGGAGGGAGCATCGGCCTCGGACGAGCGGAGCGACGAGCACGACGCCCGAGTGGCGCGACTGAAGGGCGCCCTCGACCCCGTGTCGCTGCTCGACGCTGCCGCGAGATGGTTCGAGCGCCCGCCGCATCACGCCATGCGTCTGGAATCGCCGTGGGCCGACCTGTGGCTGAGTCGCGACGAATGGGCTGAGCTGTTCTCGAGCGCCGACCCTGCCGTCTCGCACAACGAGGCACGCGACGAGGTGTGGGAGGAGATCCTCGAGCTGCTCACGGACCAGGTCGACGACGAAGATGTGCCGCCCCACATGGTGCGGAGGTGGCTGCGCCAGGACGAGGACCTCACCGGGACGTTCATGCGCGCCTGGCCGATGCTGTCCCCGACATCGGTCGTCGCACGACTGTGGGCCTCGCCCGAGTTCCTTCGGCATTGTGCGCCGGAGCTCTCACCGGAGGAGATCACACTCCTGCAGCGGGACGAGTCGACGGCCTGGACCGTGTCGGACCTCCCGTTCCTGGACGCCGCACACCGCCGCATCGGCGACCCCGACACCGTCCGCGAGGAGCACCGGCGCCAGGCAGTGATCGCTTCCGCCCAGGAGCAGATCTCCCACGTGGTCGACCATCTCATCGAGGACGACGACAGCGAGATGAAGGTGATGTCGATCCTGCGGGGCCAGGACGCGCGGAATGTGCTGCTCGGTGTCGATGCTCCGCCCACCCTCCGACCCGACGAGCTGTCCGGACCGTTCGGACACATCGTCGTCGACGAGGCTCAGGAGCTCACGGACGCGGAGTGGCGGATGCTCATCGCCCGCTGCCCTTCGAGGAGCTTCACGATCGTGGGGGACCGCGCCCAGGCACGTCATGGGTTCACCGAGAGCTGGGAGGCCCGCCTCACCCGGGTCGGACTCCGCGACATCAGGATCTCTCATCTGGGGGTGAACTACCGGACACCGACGGAGGTGATGGAGGCCGCCGCCCCGGAGATCCTCGCGGCGATCCCCGACGCGAACGTCCCGTCCTCGGTGCGCGAGAGCGGAATGCCGGTGCGCCATGACGTCGTCGCCGCGCTCCCGCGCCTGCTGGATGCCTGGATCGACGCGCATCCGGACGGGGTGGCGTGCGTGATCGGCGCCCCCGGCTTCACCCCGACCGCGCGCGTGCGGTCGCTGACGCCCGAGGGCGCGAAGGGCCTGGAGTTCGACCTGGTCGTGCTGGTCCATCCCGAGCAGTTCGGACAGGAGGTCACCGGCGCCGTGGACCGCTACGTATCCATGACCCGGTCCACCAGCGAGCTCATCGTGCTCCGGTGACGTGCCGCTCCGACCTCATCCGACGAGGACTCGACCGGCGAGCGCCTGCCAGCGCTCCGCGCGCCGCTCGATCCTGATGGGGTACTCGAACGCCGCGGTCACCAGGGGTGTCGTGAGCACGGCTTCGGCCTGCCCCTTGGCCACGATCTCGCCCTTCGCGATCAGTGCGGCATGCGTGGTCGACCGGGGCAGCTCCTCCAGGTGATGCGTCACGAGGACGGTGGCGAGTCGGGGCTGCGTGCTGTGCAGCAGATCGAGCGTCTCGAGGAAATGCTCCCTCGCCGCGACGTCCAGGCCCGTCGAGGGCTCGTCGAGGAGCAGGAGCGCGGGGTCGGGCAGCAACGCGCGGGCGATGAGGGCCCTTCCCCGCTCTCCCTGGGACATGGTGGGCCAGGTGGCGGCCTCGATCGCCTCGAGACCCAGCAGCGCCATGAGGTGCTCGACACGCGCGAGGATCGCCGAGGAGGGCTTCCATCGGTTCATGATCTCCGTGGTCCCCGTCGCCCCGGTGAGCACGACCTCTCGCACCGTCAGCGGCGAGCGCAGCGGATGGCGCGGATTCACATGACCGATGGATTCCCGCAGCTGTCGGATCTCCACACGGCCGAGCTGCTGGCCCAGCACGTGGACAGAACCTCTGGTCGGGTGCGCCTGCGCACCGCACATGCTCAGGATCGTGCTCTTGCCTGCTCCGTTCGGGCCGATGACGGCCCAGTGCTCGCCCTCCCTGACGGTGAGATCGATGCCGGTCAGGATCCGCCGCGAGTTGCGCACGACGTCGACGCCCCTCAGCGCCAGGACGTCGCGGGGGACGGAGCCGTCGAGACGATCGGCCGACGTCATGACAGCGCCTCGCGAAGGGTGAGGAGATGAGCCCGACTGCGTTCGGCTGCCGCGGCTTCGTCGTGGCCGGCGATGGCCTCCACCTGTTCGGCGTGCGCATCCTGGTCGCTGTCGTCCCCGAACGACCGCCGAATGCGGAGCATCTCGATCATGGCTTCGCGCAACCGCGGGGTGAAGCTGTCGAACAGGTCGAGGAGCACCGGGTTGTGCGCGGCGGCCACGATCGTCCGATGGAAGGCGGTGTCGACGTCGACGTGTGCCTCGATATCGGAGCGGTGCATGGCGCGATCGGCGAGAGCACGGCGGATGCCACGCAGATCAGCGGGAGTGCGTCGCACGGCGGCGAGCGCGGCGGCCTCCGTCTCGATCGCGATGCGTGCCTCGATCACCGCGACGATGTCAGCCTTGCGCAGCACGGCATCCCAGTCCTCCGGTGCGTCGAGCGCGGTCACATAGACTCCAGCCCCCTGTCGCGAAGCCAGCACACCGCGCCCGGCGAGCTGCCGGATCGCCTCGCGCACGGTGGATCGGCCGACGCCGAGCTGCAGGGCGAGCGTCGTCTCGCCGGGGATCTTCTCCCCCAGGGCCCATTCTCCGGTCGTGATGCGTTGCCACAGCAGCTCGGCCGCCTGGTCCGCCAGCGGCGCCCGTCTCACCTGTGCCATTCGCGTGGCCTCTCGTCTACTTGTCTGAGGAGTTCTGCTACAGTCTAGCCATGTTCTCGTCAGAGCACCTCCTTCTTCGCCGCCACGGCGGGGCGTAGCCGGACCGGCACCCCGCCGTGGGGTCGAGCGTGCCGGTCTCCCCTCTCCGAGAAGGACACCGCATCACCATGACCACGACATCGCCCATCCACGACTCCCCCACCGCCGGTCTCGACCGCACTCCGGCCTGGAATCGGCAGAAGAGCTCGCCGATGCCCTCGCACCGCTACCGCGACGTCTACTCACGCGTCGAGGTGCCGCTCACCGAACGGGACTGGCCCACCCATCGACTCACGGCCGCCCCGCTGTGGGTGCCGGTCGATCTGCGCGACGGCAACCAGGCTCTCGCCGAGCCGATGGACCCCGCCCGCAAGCGTCGGTTCTTCGAGCTGATGGTGCGGATGGGCTACAAGGAGATCGAAGTGGGATACCCGTCGGCGTCGCAGACGGACTACGACTTCGTGCGGCTGATCGCCGACAGCGACATCGCACCGGAGGACGTGACGATCGTCGTGTTCACCCCCGCACGCCGCGATCTCATCGAGCGGACGGTGGAGTCCATCCGCGGCATCGCCAACCAGGTCGTGATCCACATGTACACGGCGACAGCCCCCGCGTGGCGCAACCTGGTTCTGGGCTACGCGCCTGAGGAGCTGAAGCAGCTCATCCTCTCCGGCGGCCGCGACGTGTGGGAGCTCGCCGGGCATCTGCCGAACGTGCGCTTCGAGTTCTCCCCCGAGGTGTTCAACCTGACCGAACCCGACTACGTGATCGACATCTGCGATGCGATGACCGAGCTGTGGCAGGCCACCTCCGAGCGGCCGGTGGTCCTCAATCTGCCGGCGACGGTCGAGGTCGCCACCCCGAACGTGTACGCGGATCAGATCGAGTACATGCACAAGAATCTCGCACGCCGTGACTCCGTGATCCTCTCCGTGCATCCCCACAACGACCGGGGCACGGGGATCGCCTGCGCCGAGCTCGCGGTGCTGGCCGGAGCGCAGCGGGTGGAGGGCTGCATCTTCGGCAACGGCGAGCGCACGGGCAACGTCGACATCGCGACGCTCGCACTGAACCTCCACGCCCAGGGCGTGGATCCGATGATCGACTTCTCCGACATCGACGAGATCCGCCGCACCGTCGAGCACTGCAACCGGATAGAGGTGCACGCTCGCCACCCCTACGTCGGCGATCTGGTGCACACGGCGTTCAGCGGCACGCACCAGGATGCGATCAAGAAGGGCTTCGCCGAGCATCGCGCCCGCGCTGCCGCGGAGGGCCGCGATGAGCGGGAGATCGAGTGGCGGGTGCCCTATCTGCCGATCGATCCCGCGGACATCGGTCGCGACTACGACGCCGTGATCCGCGTCAACTCGCAGTCGGGCAAGGGAGGTATCGCGTACCTGCTGGAAAGCGAGTACGGGGTCGAGCTGCCTCGGCGCCTGCAGATCGACTTCGCCCGGCACGTGCAGCGGCACACGGACGCGACCGGAGCTGAGGTCACGGCGGCAGAGCTGTGGGACGTCTTCGAAGGGGTGTACCTCCGCCCGGTTTCGGGCAGTGATTCCGGGATCCGTCTCGTCTCCTACGACTCCGCCGACGGCGAGGGCGACCCACGCACGCGCATCACACTCCACGTCGGGGGTCACGAGCACACCACCGTGCATCGCGAAGGTGGCCCGATCGAGGCTCTCTCTGGGGCTCTCTCCGCCCATGGCGCGCGCGTGGACATCGTCGGTCTCCACCAGACGAGCGTCGGATCGGGGGCGGAGAGCGACGCTCTGACGCTCCTCGAACACCGCACTCCGACGGGGAGCTCGTGGTCGGCCGGCCGAGGACGATCCGTGCTCTCCGCGAGTCTGTCCGCCGTGATGGCGGCGGTCGCCCGTTCCGGAAGCTGACTCCTGCCCCGATGCTCAGTCCGGGTCGCCGACGTGCCCCGGCGCCGTGAGGGAGAGCACGCGTTCGACGAAGGCGGCGTACTCCTCCATGTAGTGCTCGAGGAACTTCTTCGTGTCGGCGTCCTCGACTGTGCCGTCGGGACCGAACATCTCAGGACGGTAGGTCAGATACGCCTCGGGGGCGTTCAGCTGAGGGGCGTTGAGGAAGCTCAGCACACTGCGCATCGAGGACTGCATCACCGCGGTGCCGATGGCGCCGGTGGAGGCTCCGATGATGCCGGTGGGTTTGCGGGCGAACGAATTGTGGCCCCACGGTCGCGACCCCCAGTCGATCGCGTTCTTCAGGGCGCCGGGGATCGAGCGGTTGTACTCCGGCGACACGATCAGGAGCCCCTCCGCGCGCTCGACCGCGTGCTTGAACGTGGTCACGGCGGCGACCGGATCGAGCTCGTCGTCACGGTTGTACAGCGGCAGATCGCGGATCGGGATCTCGACCATCTCCAGGCTGGGCGGGGCCAGCTTCACCAGCGCGGTCGCGACGACGCGGTTGATCGAGTCATGGGCGAGGCTTCCGATGAGGTAGCCGATCCGGTGAGCCATGCGGATACTCCCTTGCTTGTTCGGATGAGTTCGTTCGGATGTGTCCATTCGGACGTGTTCGCGTTCAGGCTAACCCCGTGTCCGGGCATAGCAAGCCCCTTCTACTGCCCCGACGTCCGTGCATCGAGGCATGACCACGAGGATCAGAGCCCGGGATTCTTCACTCGGATTCGCCTGAGGCCGTCGAGGCGACCCGGCACCGCTCGCTGCCGCTGCTACTTTCGGACCATGAGATCTCCCCGCCTCGAACGCTTCGCCCTGGGAGCCGCGTTGGCTCTCGGAGCAGTCGCCCTCGCTGGATGCGCCTCCGGCTCAGCCCCCACCTCCAGCGCTGTCCCCACCTCCACCCCCGCTCCCGCCGTCAGCCCGAGCATGACGTCGGATCCTGCCCCCACTTCGACCCCCAGCTCCAGCTCCGGAGACTTCGGGGACTTCACCGCCACCCAACTGGTCGAGATCTGCGTCGACTCGACGCGATCGGGTTTCGCCGGCGACGTGCAGTTCGACTCGGCCGCCAGCCGCATCGAGCACCGCAGCGTGACCCCGGAGTGGCTCGTGATCGTCCCGGCGCAGACCTCCGGCTTCCAAGGAGAGGCGCAGTGCACGATCGGTGGTTCTCCGTCGAATCCGGACATCGGGCTGTCGTCCGCGTCGATCGAGCGCCTCCCCGAGGATCAGATCCAGAAGTTGATCGACGGGAAGAACGAGGGCGGCGACCGCTGATGTGCGGCTCAGAACCGACGGTGGAGTCGTCGAGCCCGCCGACGACTCCCCTCCTCTCTCGAAGATCGGCCCTGATCGCCTCCGGAGTCGCAGGTGGCGCCGCGATGTTCGGGTTGAACGTCGTGGCTCCCGGAGAAAGAGCGGCTGCAGCCGGGACGTACATCCGGCCGTGTGGCTACGCGCCGATCTCCGACTCCTGGCAGGGGCACCGCAACCGCAACTCCGCGGAACCGGGCACCGACTACTCCGTGCCGAGGGGCATGCCCGTCATGGCCGTGACGAATGGCCTCATCGTCGATCGCAAGGACACCACGTCCACGGCGACGGGCCGCTACCTGGCGCTCCGCGGGGACGACGGCAACTACATCCGTTATCTGCACCTCGACTCGAGTGTTGTCCGAGTGGGCACGCGCGTGACGCAGGGGACGGTCATCGCCTACTCGGGAGCGTCGGGTTTCGACAGCGAAACCGGCTACGGAGCACACGTCCACGTGTCGCTCTGGATCGGCGGCTCACCGAACCAGCTCGGATTCAGGAACACCGTCGACTTCGAGAACTACGTCATCGACAACTCACCCAGTCAACCCCCCGCCTCGGAGGATCCCGTGCCCACCCATCAGTCCACCACCTACGCGTGGAACACCGTCATCCCTGCGAACTCCTGGATGCCCGTGCGCGTCGGGGCAACCGAGTTCTATCTCGCGGTACTCGCCGCCGGACGGCGTGAGACCGGAGACGTCGTCGTCAACCTGCGCGCATCCGGCGTCGCTTCCGCCCTCCAGCTCCGCGTGGTCGCGGAGGCTCTGAACTCCGCCGGTGCCGTCGCACAGTCGTTCGTGCAGCCCACCGTCGAGATCCCGAAGACCGTCTCCAGTGACGGCATCACCCACGCGCAGTACGTGATGCCGTACACCCTGGTCGGTCCGGTTCGGCTCTACGCGCATGTGCGGTCGGTCGGCGGCACCGCGAAGATCGAAGAGGTCACGATCAAGAAGAACTACTGGCCGGCGTGACGCCGCCCGTGCTGTTGCGGTCCCGCGTCCAGACGCGATGACCGTCAGATCGTCCGGCCCGCCCTCGGGGGGCCGGACGATCTGCATGAGTTGTTCAGCGGTCTCATTCCGCCGCCTCGGCCTTCTCACCTAGCCGAGGTCAGTGCGCCGTCGCTGTCGGGAGTGGTACGTACGGACTTTCTGCCCGTTGCCGCTCTCCCATCGAGCGCCGCTGGTCACCGTCGTCGCCGCTCTCCTCTTATGTCGGCCCGCCAATGGCGAGCTGGGCCGTGGACATTCGCCCTTCGCGGTGCGAGGGTGGTCGGATGGCCGACATCGACCGCGACGACACCCGGGTGAACATCGTGTTGATGGTTATCGGTGGCGCGCTGGGAGTGCTCTGCGTCGTGCTGCTCCTCGTCGGGATAGGAACTCCGGGCCTGTGGTTCACCGCTGCGGGGATGGTGCTCCTCGTTCTGTCCCAGTGGATGACCATTCGCTCGAAGCGCCGCCGACGCTGAATCACCGATCTCGGCGGCGTTCCGCGAGAAGCTCGCACAGCCGATGCCCTGAACACGTGTGCGCGCCCCTGGCCGAACCGCGTGGACGAGGTGATCTGCACCGTCGGACGGCGTCTCGCGGAGGCGCTCGGACTCGGCGAGCTGCGCGATCTGATTCTGAGCAGAAAAAAGCCCCGGAGATCCTCGAGTCATCGCGGTTCTCCGGGGCTTTGCGGTCGGGCTGACAGGATTTGAACCTGCGACCCCTTGACCCCCAGGTATCCCGTTTAGGTCGATTCCTTGATTTCCCGGGTATCTCTGCGCCTCAAACGACGTCATTTCATGTCATGCCTTGCATGCATTCCATGGCTTTGGTCCCGGTTTGGTCCCGGCTCTCGACAACGGCGCGCACTGAGATAGACGGACTGAACGGACCGGCCTCTCGCCCGGTGAGCCTAATCCGAATCGCGTTCCGGAACGGCCGGCTCGCGTGCTTCAGCCGCCTCTGGATCGTGCAGTGCGTTCCAATAAGGCATGAAGACGAGCTTGAGCGTGAGCCACCAAAGGTAGACGCTGATACCTGAGGAGAACACCGTGTCGCCGATCAGTCCGTGTGCGACTTCGTTGCGAAGGTTAGGGCCGATCGGTCCGCACAGAAGTGCACGAAGTTCGAACGCAACATCCTCTCCGAAAATATCAACGACCCGCTCATTCTCCATGAGCGCGGAGAGGCCGATCTCGTTCTCGTTGCCGTCGGCACTGATAGCGCTCGTGCGCTCCCCGGCGTTCGCGAGATGCAGTCGAACGAGCGCTTCGATTGCGGGCACGAGGAGGTGCACCGCGGCTCCGAAGTCCCCGCTGTACCCGTAGTGGAGCCCACGCGCAAAGACCCCCTCATGTGTGCTCGGCACAATGGCACTGCCAGCAGCAAGGGCTTGGAAGTCGCCGATGTGAAGCCGGTGATCGGTGGATAGCTGTCTCCAAGCCCTCGGCAGCACGATGCCGCCCAGAAGATTGACCCGCAGCTGATAGTGCCGGATCATCCCTTCCCAGGTCGCCGCCTTCTCCCCATAGATCGTGGCGTCGTCACTCGCAGGCGAGCGGTACACGGTGCGTCCGTCGGGGCTGAGAGTCCGCCGCGCTGCTAAGAATGAGACGGGGGACTGCCGCTCGCGCTGCTCCGCGTCCGTCCGAGCCGTCGACACACTTGCGAAGGGCTGTATGTCGGCGAAACGCCGGACGGACTCCACTGGGTCATCGCTACGAATTGCGGCAAGCAACTCAGCGACATGGTCGCCGAGATCGCCAGCCTCTGTGGTGAACACTTTCATCTGACCGATCGCTGCAGCGCCGCTCTCCCGGATCCGGCGGGCGAGTTCGGTTGGCAGGTCGGCCACGCCAAGACGCTCGCGGGCTGTGCGAGGCAGCGTGCGGAGAATCTTGAGCGCAATCTCCAAGTGGATGGACGCGCGGAACGCCTCAGAAGCATTGGCCTCAGCAATCAGTCGCTGAACGATTGCGTACGTCGCCTCCTCAGCCCCCGCTGAATCGCCCGCACGGCCATACCACTCGGCCGCGACCTCCAGAGTGTGCTGAGCGGCGATTGACTCGATGCCTCCGGCATGTTCAGCAAGGTGTGCCGCGATCGTCGCCGCATGCTGGCGTCCAAGCCGATGGTCGCCGAGCAGCCGTGCCGCGCGAACCGCGAGGCCTCCGTCGGAGGATGTGGTCGCGGCTTCGACGAGTTGGCGTTCGATTTCGTCGAGCTGCGCCGACGCAACGCCGCGGAAGCGGACGCCGACAGCAAGTCCGCGGTCCCACTGCTCTGCGGCATGGGTCATCGCCTCGCTCGTCACCCCGTGGTCGGTCAGCGCCTGCAGCTGCGCAGCATGCCGAGTCGGGCGAAGCGCAGGGTCACCACCGATTGCAACGACGTCAAGGACGCGACTTCGAAGGATGAGGCTGGGGATCAGCTCGGCGACCTCAGCTAGCACCGCGTAGTCCGCCTCCGCGAAGTCTGCAGGAATGGGACTCCGCCGGTCGCCGAACGTAGCGAAAGGACCGTAGGGGTTGGTCCAGTCATTTCCGTTCGGCGTGAACCAGGCGACTGTAGAAAGGAGACCTGCAACGTAACGGACATCGTCGTCGAAATCGGCGTCATCTGCGATAGCCCGGAGAGGACTGCCCATAAGAAGCGTCCCAGTGTCATCTTCGGCGAGCGCAACCTGCAAGTCAGGGTGGCGCGCAGCATCCTGCCAGCGAGAGTCGTGGGCCGCGGTCATGAGTCTAGGTTATGCGTGGCAGCTGACATCAGCGGGAGATCTTGCCTGGTCCGCCTGTCGTCTCGCCGAGACCGGCCTCGCCGAACACAACACCACGAGCCTCCTCGAGCCCGCCGCGTTATCGTCCGGACTCGAGGCACGAGATCACGGTGACAATTAGGGCCGCGAATCGGACTGCCGAGTTCACCGTTCATCCAGGTGGTCCGGTAATGGCGGTGAGCGCGAGAGCGCAGGTTCTGGAATGAGCACCGTAGCCACCGATCCGGGTGTTCCGAAACGCGGCGGGGACGATCCGAGCGCGACGCCTGGAGATGTCGAGGTATCGCGGTTCGTGATCGGCCTCGCGATCCCTGCAACCGCCCAGATTAGATGCACTACCAGTGCCGCTTTGCGTCGCTTGCTCATGCTCGCGAAGCATATCGCCCCCGGTCCGCTTGCCAACGCGTGTCGTGTCGTGTCGCCTTAGTGCGGTCATGGCCGCTGGCTGATGCCGCTGAAAAATGCATCGTGGTCGGCTGCGACTCACGGCTCCGACGTGGTCTACTCACCGACAGCCACGATCGCTTCACCAGTCGACCCATCAAGACCGTTCAGACCGAAGCGGGTTCCGAGACGCTCTCGCGCCGGCTTGTAACCCAGGCTAAGTAGCCGATTCCATACTTCTTTCGCGAGTTCGGCGTCCTGTTCGCTCGCCTCCGTGGCGGCCTTTACGAGAAGGGTAAGGAAGGGCGGCAGGCTTGTTCGCCCCGCCAGGAGATGCAGTCCTACCTTGAGCAGGGCGGTGTTGTTATCCCGAGGGAAGTCGTCAAGGCCGTAGTAGTCGAACCCTCGCTCGTCGGATGCCACAGCGGGTCCGCGAGTGAACAGGTCTACGGCGCGGTCGAGATCAATGTTGGGGAGGATCAGCCAGTCCAGGAGCGCACGCTGTTCTGCACCGTGCAGCGGTGGTTGGTTGTCGAGTCTGTGTTGCCAGAGTTCGAAAAGCAGGTCTTGGAACGCTGGATCGTTGCCGTCAAGATGCCTGGCGACTGATCGAATCCAGCGCGCACGGGTGGTCACGGGTGCAGAAGCGATGAACGGGTCGGCCCAGGTGTGCTCGCCTGCCGGCGTGTAGAACGCGAACTGCGCCGCGTGGACCTTGATGAAAGCTTCTACGGAGCCGGGGAGCGAGCGGGCGATCTCCGGCCATCCGATCCGAAGCGCGTCTCGCGTGCGCGTCATCAGGGAGCGGGTGAAGTAGTTGGCTGCTAGAACTCCGGCCCAGAGGCTTCGCGAACGAGGAGAATCGTCGATTGAGGCCAGGAATGGTTGCAGATTGCGATCAGACCATTCCTCAGCCATATCGACAATATGTCCGGCGTACCGGGCCAGCATCATCGGACTGGGATCGGCGGACTCAATGTCCTGTGCCACCAAGAGTTCATCGAAGCCCGCCAGCAGCTCGGCGTCGACTACGGGGTGTCCCTCCTCCTGGGTCGCCCGCAGCGCGGTCTCGACGTATGCATACGCGAGCGCACCGCGGGCCGTGGAGTGTGCTTCAGATGGATCGGTTGGAGGCTCCTCCGATGCCTCGACGCTGACGTTTCGCCATATGCCCAGTAGGAGTCGGCATCGTTCTAGAGCGTTCTCGAGGGGCTTGTCGAGTTCGTTCGACGGTCGCGTGATTGAGAATACGACTCCATAGGCGATGTCGTTGATAGTTGATGCGAGTTGCGTGAGCCGCGCCAGGAGGGGCTCCGCCTGCCATGCGGATCCCGACCGCACGGCGCTTTGCAGCACCACAGTCCATGCAGCCGCCGACGATAGATTCTGAGCGAGGAATTCGTCCAGCAGGTCCAACTCGTGACCAGGCTCGTGGTCGAGAAAATCGCGCAGCTCCCGCAGGATCGGCCCGTTGTCGTATGCATCGTCTAGCGCTGAATCGTTCGCGAGCACCGCAGCCACGTCGCCGACCAATTTGCCGCGGAATAGTCCTTCGGCTTCGGAGGTGGACTCCTCGAACGCCCCAACGCTGACCCAGAAGTCGAGGTCGGGGTGCTCCCGTGGACCATAGTCGGGGTGTGCCGCCTCTGCCGCGCTCAACACTTCGTGCACCGGATCCTCATCCGCCTGATCTGCACTGAGCCACGCCAGTACGTTGTAGCGCTCGTAGTCCCGAATGTCGTTTCCGCTGTCGCGTGCATCGGTTTGCTCGATGTGCGCCAACAGCTCCACCTTGGCGTCCAGCGTCGCGTGCCGGTACATCGACTTCAGCAGCCGGAATACCTCGGGTTTGTATCGAATGTCGAAGATCAGGCCGCGTTCAATGAGAAGGCTCAACATCGTGTCCGCGTCCCCGCTGTGTGCTTCGGCGAGAGCATCGATTGCGAGACGACGGATCAACTCGGATGAACTCTTCAGGAGCTGGAGCGCTCTGTCGGTGCCCTCGCGCCGCACGAACTCACGGAGAAGGTCGCGAGCGATATCCACGACAAGCACGTAGGGGTCGTCGCGACCGTACTCCTCGACCCCGTCCACTTTCTGGCGACGAGTAGACAGCGAGTGGCGACGTTCACGCCCGCTGAAAAGGGCGTCTGTCGACTCAGCTCCTCGTATCAGGTCGAGTACCTCCGAGAGCAAATGGTCAGGATCCTTGAGGCTTGGCAGCAATGTTGGCCACGCGTCGCGGATCGACGATTGCCGCCACGTGAGAACCATGTCGGTGTCGAGCGCGTCCTGTTCACCAAGCCAGCCTCTGTGAGGACGGAACTGCAGCCGCGGGATCAGCATGTGATGTAGCAAGACTTCTGCGGCCGGAGGATCCTTCTCGGCTACCTGGTGGAGCAGCCCGGACAAACGCTCATCGTCGCGAGACGACTGATCGGCAGCGAGCAGCAGCAGCCACTGTCTGTGCTGCTCGATGGGCTGATAGCCCTCATAGAGTTGCAACCAAACGTGGAACCAAAGCGCTTTTGCTAATCGCCCACCATGTCGAGCCGCTGCCATGAGTAGCGCAGCTCCGTGGTCCGTCAGGAACGAGCCAACCGCCCATTGCGCCCACCCGTAGTTCTGGTCGGAATCGGGTGCAGAGGCGTCGAAGAGTTCGTCGAGCACGCTGAGTCCGTCCAGTCGCGGGATCCAGGCTGCTGCGTCCGCGTCGTTTCGAAAGTGCCGTGCGTGCTCCGTGTCGCCCATCAACCAGAGAAGTTCATGTTCTGGCACGTCAGAGTTATCTGGCCCAGCTGAAAGTAGCGATTGAACGCGGTCGAATCGTTCAGCAGGAGTGGCGGTGAGGCGCTTCCGCCAGTTCTCGATGAAGAGTTTAAGGGAAGCATGCCGGGCATCTTGCGGAGAGGGATATGCAATGGGGGTGGCACCAAGTCGATCCCATCTAGCCGCCATCGTGTCCGCTTGTTCGGTCTCCATGAACGCGAATCGAGTCTTTCCGTCCGCTGGTAAAGCCCGTGCGAGGTAGCGCATCACGGTGTCGTCGGCGCTGTAGCCGACGAAGAGCGTGACGTATCGCTCGAACATGCGCGTGAGGAACTGCGTAGCCCAGCCCTCTGTGATGTATGCCTGCCCGAAATCGGCGTCCGTTACGACCATCCGTTGACCGCTTGAAGGGTCGATCGTTCCGTGCAGGTGAACTATGCCGCTGAAGTCGTTCCCTAGGGGCAAGGCTGGAGCCGTGTGTATGGGGAGGGATACGCCGAGCTCTTGAGCACCGTGCTCGAAGAGCAAATCGAAGTTGGTTGTGACGATCCTCGGAGTTCGGGCATGGCTCTGGGAGATCTGAATGAGGTCCGTGTGGTACGAGTTCGGTTGTGTCGTACCCCTGAGGCGGGCGCTCACGCGCGCATGCACATCGTGTTGGAGCTCGTTGAGTTCCCCCATGACGGCATCGAACTGAACAGGGGCATCAGGGTCTTCGGGGAGCAGGTCCGAGCGGCCGAGCTCGCGGGCCACCGCCTCGACCAAGCCTTGAAACCCAGGCAAAGAGGACGGAGGAGCTGCGGAGATTCCCGCACCGCAGAACAGCACAAGCGTGTCTGTCTCAAGCGCACGTTCAAGCTCGGCAGGCACCGCGATCCCGTCGGACTGCCACTCTGTCGTCACACATCTCCCTAAGGTCACTCGTCTGATCATCTCACCGGGTGTGAATGAAGTGCAGCAGTATCTTCCGTTCCCTGATCCGAAGGACTCGATCTGTCGATCCGAGACGAGCCAGCGTCGAGTTCATGGACACGCCACTCGGCGATATCTACCGCGTCCGCCTGCGCTCGCTCGAGTGGGCTTCGGGCCTGGTCGGCGACCTCCGACACACGACCGACTCCGATGCGGTCTCTGTGGCGGTCAACTGGGCGCTCGATGCGGTCTACGACCTATTCGAGACGAATCGGCTGGCCGCAGGCTCGCACGACAAGCTGCTGGCACAAGATGGTCTGCTAGCTCAAGAGTCCGGCGAAAAGGTCGGCGGGCTTCTCTTCATCCGCGGAGAGAAGACCCATCGTGCGAAGCGTGTCGACGATTCGAGCCCGTTTCGAGGTCTGCTATACGACTTCGCCGACCTCACTCACTGGGTCTGGGCAGATCTCACAACTACCGCGCCCGCTTTCAAGCGACGCGCTGAGTGGTACAAGGGTCACGTCTGCGGTCGACCGCTGTGGGTACCGCTAGACCAAGCGTGGTACTGGTTCGTCAACAACAGCCCAATCGAGATCATCGGCCAAGACGCGCTCGACGTCCCCGGCTGGGTACAAGGCGTTGCGCCGATGTTCGCACGAGCTCGCTCAGCTCGCTAAGCAGCATCCGTCGCAAGCACCAACACTTCCAGACAGTGTTCGAGATTGGTGACACCCGGACGCCCCAGATACCGGGCGCTGGTGTCAGAGACCCTTCGAAACTCGCGCGAGACCGCCCCCGATGATTTCAAGGCTGGTTTACCTGAATGACCGGGCTGCGATGCGGTTCAGCGGCTTGACCCAGTATTGCTGACTGCCCGATGCCAACTCGATGAGCGCCGCTGCCCCCGAGCCCGCTGTAGCAGCGCAACCAAAGACAACTGTGGCGGCGGAAAGAACTTGGCAAGGGCCGCTCTTTGCGCGCAGTCGGCCGCGACAGCACCGTCAGTGGCGCTGATGTGCCCGTGGTCCGTCCCCACTCTGCCCCCGAACCATCGACGGCCTGACGTACGCGCGCGACGATCTATGGCTGAGTGAGCGAGCAGTCGTCAAATTGGTCTTCATCTCTTACGACTAGAGAACACCGCAGATGAGTGTCACGGATGCCAAGAATCCGCGCCCCCCTCCCGAACCGTCATTCGGAAGGGCGCGCACCAGTTCCTGACAATGCGTTTCTCGAGTCGTTGTCCCACCTTGTTGCCATACTGTGCATTGGAGGTCACATGTCAACCACGCTATCCCCACTCGTATCGCTGGCGACATCGATGCACGCTCAACCCGGCGTGTACGCTGTCCTCCTCGGCTCGGGGGTTTCGACAGCTGCCGGCATCCCAACCGGCTGGGGTGTCGTTCGCGAGTTGGTGCGGCGGATTGCTGCCGCGGATGGCGGAGACTCATCAGCGGTGGACACTGCGTGGGGTGACCCCGAAGCCTGGTGGGCCGAGAATGCGGAGGGCAAACTCGGCTACTCGACGCTCTTGGAACAGCTCGCGCCAACGGCCGCCGCGCGTCAAGGTCTCCTCGCCGACTTCTTCGAACCCGATGAGGACGAACGGGAGGAGGGACTCAAGCAGCCGACCAAGGCGCACGAATCGCTGGCCAAGCTGGTGAAGAACGGGCTGGTACGGGTCATCATCACAACGAACTTCGACCGGCTCATGGAGCGTGCCCTCGAAGCACAGGGAGTGACGCCGCAGGTGATCGCCCGCCCCGAGGCCGTCAACGGCATGGCACCACTTGTTCACTCCCCCGCCACAATCATCAAACTCCACGGCGACTATAAGGACCTCGGCAGCCGTAATACCCCTGACGAACTCAACTCCTACCCAGCGGAGTGGAACGCCCTTCTCAGCCAAGTCTTCGACGAGTACGGGATCATCGTCTCAGGTTGGTCAGCGGACTGGGATACGGCCCTCGTCTCCGCACTTGAACGAACTCCGAACCGCCGGTACCCGCTCTACTGGGACGCGCGCAGCAGCAAGGGAGACAACGCCCAACGCCTCCTTGCGGCTCGATCGGGCACCATCATGCCAGCGTCGAGCGCAGATGAGTTCTTCTCCGAGCTTGCGGGAGATATCGACGCGCTTGATCGGCTCTCAGCACCACCATTGTCTGCTGCGCTGGCGCTCGCGCGACTCAAGCGGTATCTCGCGGACCCCGTCAGACGAATCGATCTGCACGACCTCGTCATGCGTCAGGTGGACACGGTGGTCGAACACATTGCCGCCTCACCCATCAACTCGGATGGCCCGCTGCAGTGGCAGGACCTCCAGGACACCTATGAGGGTTACTTCTCATCAATAGAGCAGCTCGCACCGCTGCTGGAGGCTGGCGTATGGCATGATCCCGAAGGGGCGCACGATCAGCTCTGGGTCGATGTCCTGCAGCGGCTGGTCGATGCCGGAACGGCTGTCCCTTCCCAGGGATGGAATGACGCTCTCTATCCAGCGCGGCTGTTGCCCGCATTTGCCGCGCTTGCCATCTGCGGAATGACTGCGATGCGGCGAGACCGCGAAGGTCTGCTCATCCGACTTGCGACGGAAGTGGAGGGGCGTCCGCGACCTGGCGAGGAGCATGTGTTCCCCGCGGCGCATCTCCTGCACTACCACCGGCTCACAAGCGATGATTGGGTGAACGCGCTCCCGAGGTGGGAGGGGACTCGATGGACTTATCCTGCGAGCCACATGTTCGTGACCGATCTCTGGCGGTACTTCAAAGAGACATATCCCGCCTTTGACGACTACCGGGCGGCCTATCACGGCTTCGAGTACCGCTTGGGTCTGGTCCAGGAGCAGCTGACGCCCAACATCTTCCTACGAGCCATCAGCGGTGAATATGTGGGCGAACGAGCGTGGGGGTTCGACGGGGTTCCCCTGGTTGAGGCGACGTTCCGAAGGCAGATAGACCGATCGCGATCGCAACCGTGGTCCCACTTCCTAGGCGGGACTGATCAGCTTAACGATGTCGTTGAAAGGCATCGTGAGGTGATCAGCCGCTACAAGCGCTGGTAAGCCACTCCCCTCGGACCCTTGTGCTGCTCGGCCAATAGTCTTAGCGCATGACCTTTACTCCGCTGCATCGAGCGCTGGGATTGGCGCCGGGCCCGTTCACTGACGACATCCTCGACGCAGCGATCAGCGCCGGCATCGCGGAGACTGACGACCTGGATTGGAAGTCAGAGCTCCCCCCGGTGAATGGGATCTCGCAGACGGACATCCCGAAGGACATCGCAGCAATGGCGAACAGTGGTGGCGGGATGATCGTGTACGGGGTCGAAGAGGTGGAGAAGGCTGCGACTGGGAGGAAGGACGCCGGGGACTTCACCGAGCGGTATGAGCGCGCATACCGGAGCGCCGCAGTCACCGCCATCTCGCCGCCGATCTTCGGGTTGATCATTCATCGCTTGGGGACGGATGTCCGTGCTGTGGCGGTCGAGGTGCCTGCAAGCGTCGATGGACCACACTTGATCTACAAGAACGACCTGTTCGGGGCGCCCATCCGCAACGATGCCGATACGACATGGATGAAGGAGCGTCAGATCGAGACGATGTACCGGGCACGCTTCGACGAACGACGACGGACATCGGATGCCGTGGACTCGCTCTACGAGGAAGCGGCAGCGGGACGGGATAGCGAAAAGCGAGCATGGCTAGTAGCAATTGCGCATCCACGCATCCCGGATCTCACGTCACGCCCTGACCGCGCACAGGCGAGCAACATTTTCAGCCGTGCAGAAGCGATCACCCTGACCTACTCGACTCGGAACGGAGTCCATCCGTTCGAGAGCATGGAAGCGCTCAACCCTCGGCCGGGCCTTCGTCGATGGGGCGCCGTGAATGCTGCGACAGGTGAACGAGAGATCTGGAAGGAAGCTTGGGCAGAAATTCATCATGACGGGTCCGTCATGCTCGCAGCGGCAGTCGGCGGACATCGAATGAGCACGGATGGATTCCACCATGGATGGCAGGTCGAAAGTCACGGAATCGAGTGTTGCGTAGCTGACTTCAGTGCCTTGGTTCGCGCAACAGCTGAGGTTCGTTCTGTCGAAGAGTACGAAGTGCGTGTTGGTATCGAATGGGGCGGAAGAGAAGCGCTTCAGATCCTGACCGTCGATTGGAGCGGTCAGACCTACGATGGCACCTCCACTCCCCTACGAAAGTACACACCAGTCCGAACGACCATTAATGCCACCGGCCCTGCCGACGCTTTCCACGAAGACGTGTACCGACTCGCGGAGGACTGTGTAAACCAGGGCGGGATCACACATCTCCACGTTGTGTCAGCCCCTCCGAGCTAGGACGCGTAGTCGCCAGAGTTGAGGCAGCAGATAAACGGGGCAAACGAATCGACCGTCTGAGCAGTAACCCCGACCACCGTGTGAGCGCACCGCCTTGGTTTCGGTAACGACGAAAGAGTCGCGCTCTCGACAGTCGGAGATGTCGGTGCCTTCCGACAACATAGGAACGTGACCCAACTCTCCGCACGCGATCTCGACGACGACCCGCTGGCAGGCAATGATGTCGCCGCTGACCACCTTGGACGGCACCACTTCGTATCTTCAGCCGTTTCGATCCTGAAGGCAGTGGCAGCGTCCGAGGCGTCTTCGGTTGTTGCGCTCGTAGGCCCGTGGGGATCCGGCAAGAGCAGCGCGCTCAATATGATCAAGTCTTCGCTCAGGGCAAAGAACGAGCACGCATCATCCGGCTGGATCATCGCCGACTTCAACCCCTGGTTCTTCCAGGACCTCGATACACTCCAGGCCGGTTTCTTCCGCGAGCTGAGTGCTGCTCTCCCGTCACGGGGAAGCAAGGTGGATGCGGTTCGCCAATCCCTGGCCACCTTCGGCAGGGCTGTCGCTCCACTCACCTCGATCGCGACCCTGTTCGGCGGGATCGATGCTTCCAAGTCAATGCAGGCGCTCAGCGACTTCATCTCGCCGGATCAGAGCCTCGCGAAGACTCGAACCAAGCTCGAGGACTCGCTACGTGACCTCGATCGGCCAGTCCTGATGGTTCTCGATGACCTTGATCGCCTTGCACCCGATGAGCTCCTCCTGACGCTCAAGCTCATCCGGTTGGTGGGACGACTGCCTCACGTTTACTATCTCGTCGCCTACGACGAGGACACGCTGCTCGACAGCCTTAGCAGGACCGGTTTGGTCGGCCTCGACTCCCGACGCGGCGTCGACTACCTGGAGAAGATGATCCAAGTGCGGTTGGACCTGCCACCTGTCCGGCAGGGGCAGCTCGATAAGTGGATCGAGCAGGAGCTGTCGGAACTTCAGCAGCGGCTGGACTTCGCGTTGGACAGTGCGGCCCGAAGGCGCCTCGCGCATGCATTTCTCGGGCATCTTCGCGACCGTCTCGCCACGCCGCGAGCGGTGAAGCGATACTTCAGCCAGGTGGATGCGTTTCTCGATGCCGTCCATGCCGAAGTCGACGTGGTGGACTTCCTCGTGCTGACGTGGCTCCGTACCGCGGAGCCGCTGGTGTACGACTTGCTCGCAAGAGAACGTTCGGCGCTACTCGGCGAAGTCAGGAACATTGAGACGGCCGACTTGTTCAGCAAGCCCGACAAGGAGAGATCTCGCGATTACTGGCGAATCCGGCTAGAGATGGCACGAGTGTCCCTCATCCACATGGAGGGCGTGGCCGACATGGTCGGGCTTCTTTTCCCCCGGTTCAAGGCTCACTGGACTCGGGAAGATCCCGACCACTCGAGGCGGCAGCCGACGGCCGGTCGTGTTCATCATCCCGACTATTTCGATCGCTACTTCGCCTTCGGAGTCCCTCCGGAGGATGTGTCCGACGCCGACGCGACCAACGCATATCGACAGCTGCGCGCAGGCGAGCACGGCACAGAGCTGGCACTGATCGAGGGCAGGATCGCCGACGACGTCAGTAACCTAAATCTCGCGCTCAGCAAGATACTCCACGCCTTTGAAAACGAGCGGGCCGGCGGCGTCGAACTCTTGCGCTGGATCGCGAAGCACCGCAAAGAGCTCCCGGACGACGACGGGATGCTGACGCCGGACATTCAGTCACGATGGATCGCGCAGCAGATCTATCTGCTCTTGCCAGCCAACGAGCCTGCTGTTGCCATCACGACTCTCGCTCACACTGAGGGCGGGCTTTCTCTCGCGTCCTATCTCATCTCGCACGCTGCCCAAGAAGCTGAGAGACGCCCATCGTGGGATCGACTAACAGCCTTCGAGAGCGCCAAACACCAGTACAGCTCCGCCGTGCGAGCGACGCTCAGCCACTACAACGAGGATGAAATCTTCAACGTCCCTGCGGAGCTCTGGTCACTGATCTGGGATTGGCAGATCATCGATCTTGACGGAGCAAGGTCGTGGTTGCGGGCACGCATCGACCCTGGCAAATGGCCACGCCTCGATGTGGTCGCCAGATTCGTGTCCCGACAGCGAATCATGGGCGTGCCTGGCGCGCCCTGGACTCTCGGCAATCTGGATCTGCAGATCGTCGATCGCTTGTTCGGCGTGGATGCGGTCCTGCATGCCCTCAGAGGCCTGCTCCCAGGCCCGCTGCTTGAAGAAGCCGACCGCAGGAGACTCGAAGACAACCCTGAGAATCGACGAGCTGTCGCCTTGTCGTCCCTGACTCGTCTGCAGCTCGACCGAGACTCCTCGACACCGAAACAGGGTGACGAGTAGTGTCCAAAGTTGGGTTGAAGCTCTCACGTCCAGCCGTGTACCTCGATCAGTGGGTATGGATTCGACTCGCTCGCGCCAACGTCGGACGCCCCCAGCACAATGAGGATCAGCGAGTTCTGGATGCAGTACGCGCCGCTGCCGCGAAGGGCGTCCACTTTCCGCTGTCAGCGACCCACTACGAGGAAACCGCGCGCATCCTGGACTGGCGGCAGCGGAAGGACCTGACCGATGTGGTCGCGCCGATCTCGCTCATGCAAACGATCCGGGCGCAGCCCGTGCTCATGCGACATCAGTTCCTTGCTGCGCTTCACGAGACGCTCGGACGCCCCGCATTCCGCCCGCCGCGACCCAAGGTCCTCGGCGTTGGCGTCCATTGGGCGTTCAGCGGTGTGCAGGCCTTCTTCAAAGTCGTGAACGATGAAGGGCAGGTGATCGATGTCGACAGGACGCGCCTGCGACATCTCAACGAGTACGCCGAGGCTGCAGTGTTCACCGGGCCTTTGCCCGACGATCTACCGGGTCTCTTTGATCTCGGATACGTCGCCCCTCGCGACCTCGAGAACCGTCCCGGCAGTCGCGTCGAGTACGAGCAGTGGCTCTCAGAGCAGCTTGCCGACCGCAGCCCCGATGCGGACGAGCTACGCGCCCTTGTGATGGCACGCGAGATCTATCACGAGTACACCGATCTGCTCAACGACATTTTTGCGGAGTACCGGCTTACGCTGTCGATGATCACCGGTGGCAGAACCGGTATGGCGAGCCGCGCGAATGCCGTCGCGTTCATGGAACGTGTCCCCACAGCCCGGATTTCCGCGGATATGAAAGCGCTGCTCTTCCGGAACAAGGGACGGAGCTGGTCTTGGAACATGCTTCGAGATATCGACGCACTCAGCCTTGCCATCCCCTATTGTCACGTCGTCGTCACCGACAAGGATGCGGCCGATCTTCTACGCCGCACCGGCGCCAGCACACGGCACGACACCAGCGTTGTCGCAAAGCTCCACAGCCTTCCTGAGCTCCTTGATGACATCACATCGAGCGTGGGCGATGTCGCGACTATGACGAGCTGGGAAGAACTCGGCCCCAATGACGGCGAGTACCACCTCAAGACACCCGAGCCGCTGCCGTACGACGACCGGTTACGGGGCGCTTCCATGCGATTGGTCGATGCTTCAGGTCGGGAGTTCCTCATGCCGAACTCCCGCGTCAAGTCGGTGAGGTAGACACGCAACTAGCCAACCAAGTAGTTCGATCCCGTCTAACACCGTGAAGTTGCGCACTGCGGCTGGCGGCAGCATGCGGTCATGATCACGACGGCTGGTAAGAATGCTCGGCTCGCAGTGATCCTGGATTTCTCTCCCTCGCTGAGTTGCAGGTACTCGGCCGCCTGCACGTGTCACGCAGTCAGATAACTACCTGCCCACAGAGAACGTTAGGTCCGCAGCGACAGTGCGAGATCCTCGATCGGATGACGGTTCATCACGCCCCCTTGCCACCGTTCGGCGTTCGCCTCCACCTCGACACCCTCCGCCGCGGTTCCCGGATCCGCGCCCGGGTTCGCTGGACTGATCCGTTTTCGCGGGAACGCGGAAGTCGCTCTGTCACGGTCGATGATGACATCGCCGCTCGAGAGTTCTTCGAACTCATGCGAGCGAGTTCGAACCGTACCATCGATCCGTTCATCACTCTGAGTGACTACGCGCATGCGATCGGCGACCGGTTCCTTCGCGGTGTCGATCCGACGTCGACCGCAGCCGGATACCGAGCCGGCGTCCGGCTCAGGGTTCTTCCCCTACTGGGCCACATCCGCCTGCGCGAGGTCACGACGGGGCTCGTCGACCGAGCCATCGACAGTTGGGAGACGACCCATTCCCGCTCCACGCTCAAGAACACGATCGCCGCGCTGACGCGGGTGCTCGACGAAGCGGTGCGCGATGACCTCATCCCTCGGAATCCCGTGCGCGACCGCGCCGACAGGCGCTATCGCCCAAACACGGAGCTTCCGCGCGCGAAGCTGATTCCTAAGCCCGATGATGTCGCGCGGATCGCTGCGGCCTGCGCTGACATCCATCGAAGCTACGGCGACCACGTCATGCTCAGTGCATTTCTGGCCGCACGCAGTTCGGAAGTAGGCGGGCTCCTCGTCGGCGACGTCGACTGGGCAAGCAAGGTCGTTACGATCGAACGGCAGTGCTTCCCCGGTGCCGGTGGCCTGACCATCAAGCCACCGAAGGGCCGTCGGGCGCGCCGAGTGCCGATCATCGAGCCGCTCGAACCAGTGTTGCGCAGACTCACGATGCAACGGGCACGCAACCTGCCATTGTTGCGCGGGCCGCGTGGCGGTGTCATCACCACTGCAGCATTGCGTGACGCAACCGGCTGGGACGAGCTGGTTGCATCGCTGGGGTTGCCAGGGTTGCGCCGTCACGACCTTCGGCATGCGGGTGCAACCTGGTTCGCAAACGTCGGCATCCCGATCCACGTCGTGAGCGACATCCTCGGGCACGCATCGGTCGAGACGACGCGTGCGTACCTTCACACTGACAACACAGCGTTGCAGAACGCTGCAGCACGAATGAACGAGCACCTTCGGGAGGCCGCGATGAGCATCTAGAGACGCCTGAACCCCTTGACCATGTCGAGTCAAGGGGTTCAGCGGGTACAATCTTGGGTACAAGACCGGCGTGAACGCCGATCTAACGACCTCTCGAAAATACCTTCTGATCGGGTATTTTCTCTTCGGTCGGGCTGACAGGATTTGAACCTGCGACCCCTTGACCCCCAGTCAAGTGCGCTACCAAGCTGCGCCACAGCCCGTTGTTCTGCACTCTCGCGCAGGCAACTCCCCTATCTTAGCCGTATCCGCACCCCCTCCGCGAACCGAGGCGTTGCGAGTGTCGGATACCCCGCGTAGCGTCGCGTCATGGCGACGATCACGACCGAGCTGGCGACGACGGCACGCTGGGATGATGTGCAGCATGCGCTCACGGGCGGCGGAGACGGCGCCAGTTGCCAGTGCATCTGGCCGGTGCTGAGCAACAAGGACTGGAACGCGACCACGACGCCGCAGCGCACCGAGATGTTCCGCGCCGAGATCGATGAGGGACCGTCTCCGGGGATCATCGCCTACGTCGACGGCGAGGCTGCCGGCTGGATCCGCATCGGCCCCCGCACGCGCCAAGCCAGGGTTGCTCGCACACGCATCATCGCGGCGGCGAGCACCGAGCCGTTCGATGACGAATCGGTCTGGGCGGTGACGTGCTTCGTGGTGCGCCGAGAGCACCGTGGCGGAGGGCTCAACCTCGAGCTCTTGCGTGCGGCGGTGGAATACGCCCGAGAATCCGGGGCTCGCCTCATCGAGGGGTATCCCGTCGACACCCGCGGCGAGAAGCAGCGCTCCAACGACCTCTTCCACGGCACGCTCGGAACGTTCCTCGCGGCCGGCTTCATCGAACGGGTCGAGCTCAAGCCGGGCCGCACGCTCGTGGCGCTCTCCTTCGATCACGTCGGATGATCGCGACCGATGAGAAGCCGCTAGCGTGAAGTCATGAGCAACGAGACTCCGACCATCGACGATCCCGAGCTCGGCACGTTCACGCGCGCACGCTCGGAGCTCACCGATGGGACGGTGCTGACACACGATTGGTTCGTCGGCACGATCTCGGTGCACGGCACCGAGCTCGAACTGATGCTGGAAGGCACAGCCACTGACGAGGTCGAACCCCTGCTCCCCCGGCTGCGCGACACGGTGAAGCGACTCGACATCGTGCGGCGCATCGCCACAGACGCCGTCGTAACGAAGTTCAGCGCCGGAGAACCGGAGAGTCTTGAGCTCGACGAGGCCAGCGCAGACCTCGTCGTCGAAGCCATCGAGGCGGCCGCCGACGGCACGGTCGTCCTGCACATGACCGACGGCTGCGGCGAGCACTTCCCCGAGGGATACTGGCCGGCCGTGCATCTCGGTATCGATGACAGCGTCGTCGAGGTCACCGTCGAATCGTGAACAGCAGCGCCATGCGGGACGGGTCGCAGGCCCCGTCAGCGCCGCGACACGACGACGAGCTCCAGCGGCGCCGCGTGCTCTTCGCCTCGGCGTTCCTTCCCTACATCGTCGTGTCTCTCCTCCACGTCATCCTGCTGGCGATCGACAGCCCGCTCGCCGCGCCCACCAAGCTGCTCCTGATGCCGCTGCTGGCTGTTCCGGTCGTGGTCTCCGCGCGACGCCTCCTTCCGCGCTCCGCGCTGATCCTGCTGCTTGCTGCCGTGTTCTTCTCCTGGCTCGGCGACGGAGCCGGAACTTTCTTCCCCGGCGGCCCCGAGCTGCCCCTGATGCTGCTGTTCTTCGGCATCGCCCACGTGGCCTTCATCCTGCTCTTCGCACGTCATCTGTCGACCCGGCGCATGCCCTGGTGGGCTCTCGTGTACGCCGGCTGGTGGGTCGCCATGATCGCCGTGCTCGGTCCGCACACCGGCGGCCTTCTCCTCGCCGTCGCCCTCTACGGACTGGTGCTCGCGGGGACCGCCGCCTTCTCCACGCGCTGCCATCCCGTCATCGCCGTCGGAGGGGCCTTCTTCCTCGCGAGTGACACGATCCTCGCTTTCCGACTCTTCCTCCCCGATTCCCTACCGCCCTGGAGCAGCCCCGCCGTGATGCTCACCTACACGATCGGACAGGGACTGATCGTCACCGGCGCTCTCGTAGCACTGAGGAAGAGGAGTTCCTGATGGATGCCGCACGCATCGACAGCTGGCTCTGGGCGATCCGTGTCTACAAGACGCGCTCGGCGGCGACGACGGCATGCCGCGCGGGGCATGTACGCGTGAACGGAGACAAGGTGAAGGCCGCGCAGCAGATTCGGGTGGGCGACGAGGTTCGCATCAGGATCGCCGGGTTCGATCGGATCCTCTTCGTCCGCCAGCTGCTCGTCAAGCGCGTCGGCGCTCCCATCGCCTCTCTCGCCTACGACGACCGGACGCCCGAACGAGAGCCTCAGGCAGCGCTGGGCGTGCGCGACCGCGGAGCGGGTCGACCGACCAAGCGCGAGCGACGCGACATCGACCGGCTGCGCGGCCGCAACGACGATCTCCCGAGCTGATATCTCGGCATGCATCGCGGCCACACCTTCTCACATTCGAAGCTTTGTTCTAAACTAAGTGCATGGCGAACGATAAAGAACCCGACCGCGACCTCGACTTCGAGGAACGTCGTCGAGTCCTCGATGCCTGGGTCGCCACCCGTCGCCGTATCGCCGTACTCGAAGCAGAGGCAGCCGAGCTGCTGACGGAACAGATCGCCATCCACGATGCTGATGTCGCCTCGAGCCCGTTCCACCGCGAGGCGATCTACCGCTCGATGGTCGCGGAGTTCTCGGCTGCCGGGAATCTCCCGAAGGGGACCATGGAGTTCGCCTTCGCAGACGCCCAGGCCCTGGTCGGTCATCTCCCCGCGACCCGCGCCTCGTTCTCGCGCGGCGCCGTCAGCGCGGGGCACGTGCGCGAGATCGCCAGGGCCAGCGCCATCGTCGCGGAGGCGATCCGCAACCGCAAGGTCGATCCGGCGGTCATGGAGCTGTTCGAGACGGCGGTGCTGGTGGTCGCCGAGCAGGACACCGCAGCGCGCACCAAAGCGCACGCTCGACAGGTCGTTGCCGCCCTCGTCGGCGAGACGGTCGTCGACAGACACCGACGTGCTGCCGAGGAACGGTGCGTGACGGTGAAGTCGCTCGACGACGGGCTCGCGCTGCTCACTGCCGTGCTGCCCGAGTGGATCGCCACCGCCATCTCCGACCGACTGACCCAGATGACACGAGCGGTCGTACGCGCCCGAGACGACCGCGAGGTCGTTCCTCCGTCCTGGTGGTTCGACGGCGGGCGCGAGGGCGTCAGCCCCGACGACATCTCGCTCGAAGATCCGGTGTTCGGCCTCCTCGATGACGGCGTGATCCGTGGCATCGACGAGAGCACCTTCACCACCGACCCCGACGTGGAGCACTTCCCGGCGGACACCCGTACGTGGGCACAGACCCAGGCCGACCTCTTCGCCGATCTGCTCCTCACGGCAGATCCGAGCGCCGCACACGGAGACGGCCTCGACGGCATCCAGGCCCGCGTGCAGGTGACGATCGCTGCGAGCACCCTCACCGGCGTCAACGACAACCCGGCGGAGCTCGACGGGCACGGAGCGCTGCACCCCGACGTCGCGCGCGAGCTCGCAGCCCGCAACACCGGCTGGAGCCGCCTGTTCCTCGACCCCTCCGGCATGGTCGTGGAGACCGACACCTACACGCCGACCGAGGGTATGAGGCGTTTCCTCCGCGCGCGCGACCGACACTGCCGGTTCCCGGGATGCCGGATGCCGGTGCACCGCTGCGAGATCGACCACAACCACGATCATGCGAAGGGCGGCACGACCGCACTCGACAATCTCGCGCATTTCTGTCGGAATCACCACACGCTCAAGCACCCGGACATCCCGGAGGCGCATCGGTGGACCGCTCAGCAGGAGAAAGACGGCAGCGTCACCTGGCACAGCCCATTGGGCCGGGACTACGCCGATTCGCCACCTCGACGCGTGCTGTTCGTGTGACTCCGGGCTTCCGGGCCGACGGAAACCGGCCCGCGGCTCAGAGACTCGACGTCAGCCCTGCGCGTCCAGCAATTCGAGCAGCCATCCAGCCGACCTGAGGTGCGCGGCGCCCGCGTGCTCGGCCCGTTCCCGGAGGCCGCGGTCGCTGGTGACGGCGACGACGGATTCCGCGCCCGCGACCCGACGCTCGATCTCAGCGACGACCGCGTCGTCGCCCTCGGCCTCGGCGCGTACCAGGCTGACGGGACCCGCCTCGTCGGCGATGCCTCGTGCCTGTCCCTCGACCACCAGCGAGACCTCGGGGAACCACGCATCTCCCCCGAGCTCCAGCTCCTCGGCGGGAACAGCCAAGCGCTCGAGGCGGCTGCGAAGTCGAGCCGCCGCTCCGGCACGGTCCTTCCACCAGCCGTCCGGGACCGAGCCGACGACGTTCGCCGCATCCACCACGATCGCAGGACGCGTCCCGAGCAGCGCCCGCAGCGCCGGCCATGACGCCCCGAAACCCGGGTGCAACGGGCGGGCGTCGACCTCATCCACCGGCACCCATTCCAGGGCGACGCTCTCGGGGTCGCTGATCACGGGTTCGAACGGCACCTGCACGTCGGCGATGACGGTCGTGTACGACCAGATCCCGAGGTCGAGCACGCTCGTGAACCGGGCGCGCACAGCACCGTCCGGCACGCCGGCTTCCTCCTGGGCTTCGCGGACCGCTCCGTCGATCGCGCTCTCCCCCTCGTGCAACGCCCCGCCAGGGAGCCCCCACGTTCCCCCGAAGTGGCTCCAGGAGACGCGGTGCTGCAGCAGGATCCCGCGCGCGGGATCGTAGGCGAGGAGACCGGCGGCGCCGAAGCGCCCCCAGTACTTCTCCCCCGACTCCGAGATCACCCAGGCATCGCCGGGATTCCTCGGCCCCTCGGGGCGACGCGGCTCACCGGAAGCAGGAGGTACGACAGTCACACCCTCAGCCTTTCACAGCATCGGGATGACGGCACCACGGCGCGACATGCGCCGGAACAGATCAGCGCTGGCGCTTCTCGCGCACGCGCATGTTGATCACGATCGGCGTGCCCTCGAACGAGTAAAGCTCGCGCAGACGCCGCTGGATGAACCGGCGGTACCCGGGGTCGAGGAAACCGGTCGTGAACAGCACGAACGTCGGCGGACGCGTCGATGCCTGGGTGCCGAACAGGATGCGCGGCTGCTTGCCTCCACGCAGCGGGTGCGGGTGCTCCGCCACGAGTTCCGCGAGGAACGCGTTGAACTTGCCCGTCGGAATACGACGGTCCCAGTTCTCCAGTGCGGTCTCCAAGGCGGGAACGAGCTTGTCGAGGTGACGCCCGGTCTTCGCGGAGATGTTCACGCGCGGGGCCCAGGCGACGTGTGCCAGGTCCTGCTCGATCTCGCGCTCGAGGTAGCGGCGACGGTCGGCGTTCTCGAGGTCGTCGTCGTTGAGGCGGTCCCACTTGTTGAACGCGAGCACGAGCGCACGGCCCGACTCCAGCACCAGGTCGATGATGCGCACGTCCTGCTCGCTGATCGACTCGGAGACGTCGAGCACGACGACAGCGACCTCCGCCTTTTCCAGAGCGGCAGAGGTCCGCAGCGACGCGTAGAAGTCCGCGCCCTGCGCCATGTGCACGCGACGACGGATGCCGGCGGTGTCGACCAGGCGCCACATCTTGCCGCCCAGCTCCACGACCTCGTCGACCGGATCGCGCGTGGTGCCGGCGAGATCGTTGACGACCACGCGCTCCTCGCCTGCCGCCTTGTTCAGCAGCGACGACTTGCCGACATTCGGCCGACCGAGGATGGCGACCCGGCGGGGTCCGCCGATCTCCTGCTTGGCGACCGCCGAGATCTCGGGGAGCTTCTTCATCACGGCGTCGAGCAGATCGGCGACACCGCGTCCGTGGATGGCGGACACCGGGTGCGGCTCGCCGAGACCGAGGCTCCACAGAGCTGCGGTCTCCGGCTCCTGCCGGGCGTCATCGATCTTGTTGGCGACCAGGAACACGGGCTTGCCGCTCTTGCGCAGCAGCTTCACGACGTGCTCATCGGTCGAGGTCGCACCCACCATGGCGTCGACGACGAACAGCACCAGGTCGGCGAGGTCGATCGCCACCTCCGCCTGCATCGCGACAGAACGGTCGATGCCGCGGGCGTCCGGCTCCCACCCGCCCGTGTCGACGAGCGAGAAGCGTCGGTCTCCCCACTCCGCCTTGTACGTCACGCGGTCGCGGGTCACGCCGGGGGTGTCCTCCACGACGGCCTCACGACGACCCAGGATGCGGTTCACGAGCGCGGACTTGCCCACGTTCGGCCGTCCGACGATCGCCACCACGGGAAGTGCGGGACTGTAGTGGATGCCGTCCTCGCCGAGCGTGATCCCTGCGAGGAGCTCCGCGTCCTCGTCGTCCAGCTCGTAGTCGGAGAGGCCTGCGCGGAGGGTCTCCGCACGCTGCTCGGCAAGATGCTCGTCGAGCTGGTCCATCTTCTCGGCGAGCTGGTCGGGGCCGCCTTCGTATTCGTCGTCAGCCACGGGGTGCTCCTTGGATTCGTTCGATCACCGTGAGGACGGCGTCGATGGTCTGGGGGAAATCGAGCTCCGTCGAATCGACGACCTCGACGCCTTCTGCGGCGTTCAGGAAGTCGACGACGGCACTGTCTGAGGCATCGCGCTTGTGCAATGCCGCGGCGACAGCAGCCGCGTTCTCGCCGGAGAGTTCTCCGGCGCGTCGGGCAGCCCGCACTTCGGGGGCTGCGGTGAGAAGGATTCGTACAGGGGCGTCCGGCGCGACCACGGTCGTGATGTCACGTCCCTCCACCACGACGGCAGGGTACGACGACTCGGCCACCAGGCGGCGGAAGAGCTCGTTGACCTGCGCGCGCACCTCGGGCACGCGCGCCACGCCGCTCACGGCTCCGGAGACACGCGGATCGCGGATGGCCTCGGTGACCTCGACGTCTCCGACGAGCACGGTGCGGTCGTCGGGGTCGAGCCCCAGCCGCACGGGGAAGTCGGTCGCCGCAACGAGGACAGCCTCGGAGTCGTCCGTGTCAGCCCCGCGGTCGAGCACATGCCAGGCGAGGGCACGGTAGGCGGACCCGGTGTCGAGGTACCCGAAGCCGAGCCTGCGCGCCACAGCCTTGGACACGCTGGACTTGCCGGAGCCGGCGGGGCCGTCGATCGCGATGAACTTGTGTGCGTCGGTCACGGGCGCCTCCGCGGCAGAGATAGAGGTGTCAGTCATTAGTGCTCCCCGCGATACGCCAGCCGCGCTCCTGCAGTCCGGTGATCGCGCCGTGCAGGGCCGCCGGGTCGACGCTGATCTCGGCGAGGCCGAATTGCGCTCCCGGCGAGTGCTCGAGGCGCAGGTCCTCGACGTTGACGCCGAGTTCGCCGAGCTCGCCGAAGAGCCGTCCGAGTTGTCCGGCAGTGTCGTCGATCATGACGACGAGAGTGTCGAAGCGCTGGTTCTGTCCATGCTTGCCGGGAAGACGCTCGACCCCGTCGTTGCCCTGGCGGATGGTCTCGGCCACCGTGCGGCGGGCGCCGGGCGCAGCCGGATCGCGCAGGGCGTCGGAGATCTCACCGAGGTCGGAGGCGAGGGCGTCAAGGATCTCGACCACCGGTTCGGCGTTCGCCCCGAGGATCTGCACCCAGAGTTCCGGCGCGGACGCAGCGATGCGCGTCGTGTCGCGGACGCCCTGGCCCGCGAGACGGAGCGCCCCTTCCTCGGCCTCTGCGAGGCGACCGGCGAGCAGACTCGCCACCACCTGCGGCACATGCGAGATCAGAGCGACAGAACGGTCGTGCTCCTCCGGGGTCATCTCGAGCGGCGTCGCTCCCACATCGAGAGCGAGGGCCTCGACGAGCGCGAGATCGGAGGCTTTCGTCTCCGCGTCTCGGCACACGACCCAGGGGCGACCGATGAAGAGATCAGCGCGGGCGGAGATCGCCCCACCGCGCTCGCGGCCGGCGAGGGGATGCGAGCCGATGTAGCGGGTGAGGTCCACGCCGCGGGTCTGAAGAGTGCGGAACGGCTCGAGCTTCACGCTGGCGACATCGGTGACCACCGCCTGCGGGAATCGCTCGAGCTCGGCCTGGATCACGTCGGCCGTGACATCGGGCGGAACGGCGACCACCACGAGAGAGGGGGTGTCGTCCTCCGCCGCGATCCGGCCTGCGCCGTAGTCGACCGCGAGACGCAGTTGCGCCGGCGAGGCGTCGGACAGCACCACGTCGACGCCCTTCGCACGGAGTGCATGACCGATGCTCGCGCCGAGGAGGCCGGCGCCGACGATGCGGACGGTCCCGGAGAGACGCGGCGCGACGAAGCCCGCTCTCCGCCCCGCGGGCGCACTCGTCGTATCGGTCATTCGCTCTCCTGCTCGCCTGGCGCCTCGGCGACACCGGAATCACGGCGCGACAGGGTCAAAAGCGCGCCGAGTTCGATTTTACTCAGTTCCCGCGTCTTTCCGGCCGGGAGGGTTCCCAGGTGAAGCGGACCGAACTGTCGACGGACCAGTTCCGTGACCGGGTGGCCGACGGCTGCGAGCATCCGACGGACGATGCGGTTGCGACCGGAGTGCAGCGTCAACTCCACCAGGCTCGACCCTCGTGAGGTGTCCAGAAGCCGCGCCTTGTCGGCGGCGATCGGTCCGTCCTCGAGTTCGATGCCCTTGGTGAGCTTCGGGATCGTCTGCGGCAGGACCGTGCCCTCGACCTTCGCGATGTACACCTTGGTCACGCCGAACGACGGGTGCGCCAGCACATGAGCGAGCGCGCCGTCGTTGGTCAGGATGAGCAGACCGCTCGTCTCGGCATCCAACCGTCCGACGTTGTACAGCCGCTCCTCGTAGTCGGCGGTGAACCGGCGCAGGTCGGGACGGCCGTTCTCGTCCTTCATGCTGCTCACGACACCGGTGGGCTTGTTGAGCATGACGTAGCGCTTCGAGACGTCGAGCTGCACGGCGGTGCCGTCCACGTCGACGAGGTCGTTCTCCGGGTCGATCCGTCTCCCGAGCTCGGAGACCACGATGCCGTTGACGCGGATGCGCCCTTCGGTGATGTACTGCTCGACCACGCGGCGTGAGGCGACCCCTGCAGCGGCGAGCACCTTCTGCAGGCGCACCCCTTCGGGTGCAGCCTCGGAATCGTTCGAGGCTGCGTTCATGGCGTCGTGGCCGGTCATCGGATGGTCCCTTCGTCGAATCCGTCTGCGCCGTCGTCGAGCAGCGGGGAGATCGGGGGCAGCTCGTCGAGGGAGTTGATGCCCAGATGCTGGAGTAGCGCGTCGGTGGTGCCGTAGTTGATCGCCCCGGTCTCGGAGTCTGCGAACAACTCGGTGATCAGTCCACGAGCGACGAGCGTGCGGACGACGGAGTCCACGTTCACCGCGCGGATGGAGGCGACCTGGCTGCGCGTGACCGGCTGCTTGTAGGCGATGACGGCCAGGGTCTCCAGCGCGGCCTGCGAGAGACGTGCGGGAGCCTGACCGCCGATGAACGCCGCCACCACGTCGTCGAGCTCTTCCCTGACGTAGAGACGCCACCCGCCGCCGACCTCTCGAAGCTCGAAGCCGCGCCGCGGTCCCTTCCCGCGCCCGTCATAGTCCTCGACGAGCGTCTCCAGGGTCTGGCGCACGGCAGGAACCGGCGAGCCGACCGCGGCGGCCAGCGCCACGAGGCCGATCGGCTCATCCACGATGAAGAGGATCGCCTCGATCCGCTCGGTCAGGGGAATCTCCTCGGCACCGAGCAGGGCTGCGTTCGTCTCGTCCGTCACGTCATCGGTCATAGTCGGCTCCCAGGGTCGCCAGCGTCTCATCCGACCAGGAGTCGGCTGCCCAGCGCAGCGTCAGCTCGCCGAGCGGTTCCAGTTGTTCGAACGACAGCGCTGCGTGCCGGTAGAGCTCCAGCACCGAGATGAACCGTGCCACGACGATGCCCGGCTCGGTCACGCCGGCCACGAGTTCGCGGAAACTCACCGACTCGGTGCCGCGCAGCAGCGTCACCACGATCGCCGCCTGTTCGCGGATGCTGACCAGGGGCGCGTGCAGGTGATCGAGCCCGACGTGCGGGATCTCCTTCGGGGCGAAGGCCAGGAGGGCGAGAGCGGCGAAATCGTCGACGCTCAAGGACCACACGAGTTCCGGCGTCTGACGTCGGTGCTTCTCCTCCAGGCGGACAGCGCGCACGTGACGACGGTCTTCGCGCTGCAGACAGCGGGCGAACCAGGTCGAGACCTCCTTGAAGGCGCGGTACTGCAGCATGCGTGCGAACAGCAGGTCGCGTGCCTCGAGCAGAGCCACCGCCTCGGCATCGACCAGCTCGCCCTGAGGGAGCAGACCGGCGACCTTCATGTCGAGCAGGGTCGCGGCCACGACCAGGAACTCGGACGCCTGATCGAGGTCCTCGTCGTCGTCGAGTTGGCCGAGGTACGCGATGAACTCGTTGGTGACCGCGCTCAGCGACACCTCGGTGATGTCCATCTCGTGCTTCGAGATGAGGTTCAGCAACAGGTCGAAGGGGCCGTCGAAGTTCGACAGCGAGACCGTGAAGCCGCTGTCCTCGGCGGACGCTCCTTCGTCTGCGCTCTCCTGGAGCGACGGGTCGACAGGTGCTTCGTCAGGCGACGGCGCCACGGGCGACCAGCTCCCGCGCCAGCCGCAGGTACGCCTGAGCGGCGGCGTGCTCGGGGGCGAACTCGGTGATCGGCACGCCCGACACGGAGGCGTCCGGGAACTTCACGGTGCGGCCGATCACGGTTTCCAGCACATCGTCGCCGAATGCCTCGACCACACGCTCGAGCACCTCGCGGGAGTGCAGCGTGCGCGGGTCGTACATCGTCGCCAGCAGGCCGTCCATCGTGATCGACGGGTTGAGCCGGTCGCGGACCTTGTCGATCGTCTCGATCAGCAGCGCCACGCCGCGCAGGGCGAAGAACTCGCACTCGAGCGGGATGATCACACCGTGGGCAGCCGTCAGCGCGTTCACGGTGAGGATGCCGAGCGAGGGCTGGCAGTCGATCAGGATGACGTCGTACTCCCCCGCCACCTGGCGCAGGACGCGGGCGAGGATCGTCTCTCGTGCGACCTCGTTGACGAGGTGCACCTCCGCGGCGGAGAGGTCGATGTTCGCCGGCATGACGTCGAGGCCCTCGACGCTCGAATGCACGATCGCGTCGTGGGCGTCGCGCTTGGTGTCCAGCAGCAGGTCGTAGATCGTCGGCACGTCGTGGGTGGGGATGCCGAGGCCCGCGGACAGCGCGCCCTGGGGATCGAAGTCGACCGCCAGCACCTTCCGGCCGTATTCGGCCAGCGACGCAGCGAGGTTGATCGACGTGGTCGTCTTGCCGACGCCGCCCTTCTGGTTGCACAGCGCGATGATGCGTGCAGGGCCGTGCGACTTCAGCGGTTCGGGGATCGGGAAGCCGTGATACGGACGGCCGGTGGGTCCCATGGGGGTCTCGTCGGCCTTCTGCGCCTTCGCCCTGGACTTCGCCACTTTCTCAGCCACCCGTTCTCCTGCTCCGTCGTGCTTGGTCGATTGTACCGGCCATGCGGTTCTCCGGCCGCCTCGGCACGCGGCAGAGCGATCGGCACGCGGCAGAGCGATCGGCACGCGGCAGAGCGATCGGCACGCGGCAGAGCGGATCGGGCCGGTGCGGCACCTTCAACGGGCGCGCGGGTGCGACGTCGCGTAGATGTCCCGGAGTGCATCGACGGAGACGTGGGTGTAGATCTGCGTCGTCGCGACCGACGAGTGCCCGAGGAGCTCCTGGACCACGCGCACATCCGCACCACCCTGCAGGAGGTGCGTGGCGAACGAGTGCCGCAGGGTGTGCGGGGAGACGTCGACCGTGATCTCCGCTCTCTCGGCGGCGGCGCGGATGACGAGCCAGGCGCTCTGACGCGAGAGCGGGGCCCCCCGAGCGCCGAGGAACAGTCGGGCGGAGGCACGTCCCTTGGCCGCCAGCCCCGGACGCACGCGCGTCAGGTACGCGTCCACAGCGGCGCGCGCGTAAGAGCCCAGCGGCACGATGCGCTCCTTCGACCCCTTCCCCCGCAGTCGCAGCACGTCTCCGTGCGCCAGGTCGTCCACGTCGAGGTCGATGGCCTCCGACACGCGGGCTCCGGTCGCGTACAGGAGTTCGAGCAGCGCGCGATCGCGGATGCCGAGCGGGTCCTCGGGTGGCGGAGCGGCGAGAAGGCGCTCGACCTGCTCGATGGTCAGGGCCTTGGGGAGGCGTCGCGGCGCCTTGGGTGGGCGGAGCCGGCCGCTGGGGTCGTCAGCCTCGATGCCCTCGCG
The DNA here is from genome assembly GCF_052115285.1 of Microbacterium sp. 2RAF4. NCBI lineage: Bacteria > Bacillati > Actinomycetota > Actinomycetes > Micrococcales > Microbacteriaceae > Microbacterium > Microbacterium sp. 2RAF4. The sequence continues at coordinate 863,976 of NZ_JBFRGI010000001.1, forward strand.
TGCGAGGAAGCGGTGCCAGCCCCGGACCGACGACTGCAGGCGCGCGAGACTGGTCGAGGCGGGAGGCGGCTGGGCGGATGCCCGCTCCGCGATGAACCGGTCGATCACGGCAGGGGTCACTTCAGCCGTGTCGGCGACCCCTTCGGCCACCAACCATTCCTGATAGGCGCCGAGGTCACGCCGGTACGCCGCGACCGTGTGGGCACTCAGGCCCCGCTCGACCGTGACATGACGCAGGTAGGCGTCCAGGGCGCGCTCGAGCTGCATCGTCAGTCCCGGTCGCGCAGCCTCTGCGATGCCGCGAGCACCCCGATGGCGAGGATGCCGTTGCGCATCCGCCCCTCGAGCACCGCCGAGACGGCGTCCGAAAGCGGCACCCAGGCCACCCGGATGTCCGCTTCCTCGTCCTCCCGGTCGTGTGCCGCGTCGGCCGAGGAGACTCCGGTCGCGAGGAACACGTGGATGATCTCGTCGTTCCCGCCAGGAGTCGTCCAGGAGGAGACCAGGGGCTCCCAATGCGCGGCGACGAGGTCGGCCTCCTCCGCGAGCTCGCGTCGGGCTGCGGCGAGAGGCTCCTCCCCCTCCACATCCAGCAGTCCTGCAGGGAGCTCCCAGTCCCGATGCCGGATCGGGTGGCGGTACTGCTGGATCAGCAGGACGCGCCCCTCGTCGTCCAGGGCGACGATCGCCACCGCGCCGGTGTGGTCGACGTACTGTCGGACGATCTCACCGTCTCCGTAGCGCACGCGGTCGGACCGGACGTCCCAGACCCTGCCGCGGTACACGAGGTCGCTCTGGAGGACCCCCGGTTCGAACGGCTCGTCGCGGAGGTCCTGCGGCGACTCAGTCATCCGCGCTGACGTCGAACAGCTCGCTCGCGCGGTTCCGCTCGATCGCTGCGCCGACCAGTCCGCGGAACAGCGGGTGCGGAGCGGTCGGACGCGAGCGCAGTTCGGGGTGCGCCTGAGTGGCGATGTAGTACGGGTGCACATCGCGGGGCAGCTCGACGTACTCGACGAGGTCGAGCTCCGGGTTGAGACCGGAGAAGACCAGTCCGGCCTCCGACAGACGGTCACGGTAGGCGTTGTTCACCTCGTAGCGGTGACGGTGGCGCTCTGAGGCTTCGGGCGCACCGTACAGTTCACGGGCGAGCGACCCTTCGGCGAGGGCCGCCTGGTAGAGACCGAGGCGCATGGTGCCCCCGAGGTCGCCTCCGTCGAGGATGTCGACCTGCTCGGCCATCGTCGCGATGACAGGCTCCGCCGTCTCCGGGTCGAACTCGCTCGAGGACGCGCCCTCGATGCCGGCGACGTCGCGTGCGTACTCGATGACCATGCACTGCAGGCCGAGGCACAGGCCGAGCGTCGGGATTCCCTGTTCACGCGCGAACTTCAGCGCGCCGAGCTTGCCCTCGATGCCGCGGATGCCGAAGCCTCCTGGCACGCAGATGCCGTCGAGCTGGGCCAGCTGCTCCCTGGCGCCCTCCGGGGTCTCGCACAGGTCGGAGGGGATCCAGCGGATGTTGACCTTGGTCTCCTGTGCGAAGCCGCCGGCCTTGAGAGCCTCGGTCACCGAGAGGTAGGCGTCGGGGAGGTCGATGTACTTGCCCACCAGACCGATCGTCACCTCGTGCTTGGGGTTGTGCACCGCGTGCAGCACCTTGTTCCAGCGGGTCCAGTCGACGTCGGCCGCCTTCTGGTCGAGGCCGAGGCGGCGCACGATGTAGGAGTCCAGTCCCTGCTCGTTCAGCGTCGAGGGGATGTCGTAGATGCTCGGCAGGTCGACGGTGTTGATGACACCCTCGACATCGACGTCGCACATCAGCGCGATCTTGTTGCGGTTGCTCGCGCTGACCGGACGGTCGCTGCGGAGCACCAGCGCGTCGGGCTGGATGCCGACCTGACGGAGAGCTGCGACCGAGTGCTGCGTCGGCTTGGTCTTCTGCTCCCCCGAGGCGCCCATGAACGGCACGAGCGACACGTGCACGAAGAACACGCTGTCGCGGCCGAGCTCGTGACGCAGCTGGCGCGCGGATTCGAGGAACGGCTGCGACTCGATGTCGCCGACGGTGCCGCCGACCTCGGTGATGATCACGTCGGGACGCGGGTCCTCCGACGCCTGCAGACGCATGCGGCGCTTGATCTCGTCCGTGATGTGCGGAATGACCTGAACCGTGTCGCCGAGGTACTCGCCGCGACGCTCGCGGGCGATCACCTGCGAGTAGATCTGGCCGGTGGTGACGTTGGCCGCCTCAGACAGGTTGATGTCGAGGAAGCGCTCGTAGTGGCCGATGTCGAGATCGGTCTCGGCGCCGTCGTCCGTCACGAACACCTCGCCGTGCTGGAACGGGTTCATCGTGCCCGGATCGACGTTCAGGTACGGGTCGAGCTTCTGCATCACGACGCGCAGACCGCGGGCCGTGAGGAGGTTTCCGAGGCTGGCCGCCGTCAGCCCCTTGCCCAAAGACGAAACGACACCACCAGTCACGAAGATGTGCTTGGTCGTGTCGTTCTTGGGTCCCGCAGAAGAAGAGTTCATCACGGGCTTCGATCCTATCAGGCGGAGGGGACTCGGAGGCTGAGAAGTTCACGCGCGTGGGTCAGGGCGGCGTCGGAATCGGTGAGCCCCGACAGCAGACGAGCCATTTCGGCTTCGCGCTCCTCCCCCTCCAGACGCCGCACGCTGGAGGCCGTGACCGCGCCGTCATTGGCCTTCACGACCGACAGATGGTTGTTGGCGAACGCTGCGACCTGTGCGAGATGTGTGACCGCGATGACCTGCGACTTCTCGGCGAGTCGGGCGAGTCGGCGTCCGACCTCGATGGCCGCAGCGCCCCCGATACCCGCGTCGACCTCGTCGAACACGAACGTCGGAACCGGATCGGTCGCGGCGATCACGACCTCGATGGCGAGCATGACGCGGGAGAGCTCGCCGCCCGAGGCTCCCTTCGAGACCGATCGCGGCTCGGCGCCGGGGTGGGGTGCGAGGAGGATCGCGACATCGTCTCGGCCGTGGGCGCTCTCGGCACCCTCGGAGACCACGACTTCGAGGCGCGCGTCCGGCATCGCGAGAGCGTGCAGCTCCTCCGTCACGGCCGCGCCGAGGCGGGCGGCGGCCTCGGTTCGTACTGCCGTCAACGCGGCGGCGTGCACATCCAGCTCCACGCGTGCGGCATCCCTCTCGGCGATCAGCCGTTCGATGCGGTCACCGTCGTCGTCGAGCTCGGCCAGCCGCGCGGATCCGGTCTGCCAGAGAGTCAGGGCCTCATCGAGCGAGCCATGGGCACGGATCAGGGTCCCGAGCGCCGCACGCCGCTCTTCGACGGCCGCGAGCTCATGCGGACCGGTCTCGTCGAGGTCGGCGAGATAGGCGGAGAGGAGCCCCGCAGTGTCGGCGATCCGGTAGCCGATGTCGGCGAGGTTCTCACCGATCTCGGTCAACTTGGCATCAGAGGCTCGTTCGAGCACGCGGCGTGCCTCCGCGACGAGCGCCGCGGCATCAGGCTCGCCGTCTTCGCTCGACAGCGCGGCGTGGGCGAGAGAGGCTGCGAGACGCAGTTCCTCGGAGTTGGCGAGACGCTCGGCGCGCTCGGTGAGCTCCTGGTCCTCCCCCGGCTCCGGCGCGGTCGCCTCGATCAGTGCGATGGCCTCCCGCAGTCGCGTGGCTTCGTCAGCCCGCCGATCCCGGTTCTCGGCGATCTCCGAGATCTCGGCGTCGAGCGCGCGCCAACGAGCGAAAGCGGCCGCATAGGTGCTCACGGCTTCCGTGATCGGAGCGCCACCGAAACGATCGAGCGCATCGCGCTGGGCGACGGCCGACCGCAGCCGCAGCTGCTCGGACTGGCCGTGGACCACGACCAGCTCTTCCGCGAGGGAGGAGAGCACTCCCGCCGGTGCGGCACGACCGCCCACGCTCGCGCGGGAGCGCCCTTCCGAACTCAACGTGCGCGACACGTAGAGTTCGGCGCTGCCGCCACCCGCGGGCTCCAGCTCTCCCCCGGCGTCGGCGACGATCTCTGCGACGCTGCCCTCTTCGGGGACGATCCACACGCCGGCGACCGATGCCTGCGACGCACCGGCGCGCACCGCCCCGGAATCGGCGCGCTGGCCGAGGAGCAGCCCGAGGCCGGTGACGACCATGGTCTTTCCCGCACCGGTCTCACCCGTGACCGCGGTGAAGCCGGGGCCCAGCGGCAGAACGGCATCGGCGATGACGCCGAGCCCCTGCATCCGCATTTCCTCGATCATGACGACCTCTCGCTCACGACGTCGCTTCCGTCGCCTGGCCACGCCACCCGGCGACGGGCAGTTGGAACTTGCGCACGAGACGGTCCGTGAAGGCCGTGGGGTGCAGGCGTGCGAGCCGCACGGGACGTGAAGAACGACGCACCACGACACGAGCGCCCGGCGGCAGTTCGTGCGAACGGCGTCCGTCGCACCACAGGATTCCGGAGCCGTCCGTGCGTTCGAGCATCTCGATCGCGACCGACGCGTCCGGGCTGACCACGAGCGGCTTGGCAAACAGAGCATGCGCAGAGAGCGGCACCACGGCGATCGCCTTCACGCTGGGCCAGATCACGGGACCACCCGCCGAGAAGTTGTAGGCGGTCGATCCGGTCGGAGTGGACACGACCATGCCATCGCAGCCGAAGCTCGACAGGGGACGGCCGTCGATCTCCAGCACGATCTCGATCATCCGCTCACGGCTGGCCTTCTCGACCGTGGCCTCGTTGAGCGCCCAGGTCTCGTAGACGACGGTGCCGTCGACATCTTTGACCCGCACCGACAGCGCGAGCCGTTCTTCGACCTCGTAGTCGCGATCGATCACCCGGCGCACCGCTTTGTCCATGTCGTCGCGGTCGATCTCCGCGAGGAAGCCCACGTGTCCCATGTTGATGCCGAGCACGGGTGCGCCGCTGTCCCGCACGAGTTCTGCGGCACGCAGGATCGTGCCGTCCCCGCCGAGCACGATCGCCAGCTCGAGGTCGGCCGGGTCGACGGAGCGGCCGAGCACGTCGGTGTCGACGAAGAACGGGTCGACGGCCGCGAGGTCCTCGTGATCGTCGACAGCCAGAACGGGTCGCGCTCCGGCCTCTCGAAGAGCGTCGATCACCCGACGGGCGGCCTCGACGGTGTCGACACGGCCCGCGTGAGCGACGACCAGGATGCAGCGCTCGTTCATCGTCCTCCTGCCAGTCGGTTGATGGTGTCCAGCCATTCTGTCGGATTGCTGCCCCGCCCCGGGGCGAGGTGCACGAGATACTCGGCGTTCCCGTGTGTACCGAGAATCGGGGAGGGAAGGATCCCGAGCAAGCCGAGTCCCACGTCCCACGCGCTCCACACCGTTCTGGCGACGGCGTCGGCGCGCGTGGCGGGATCGGTGACCAGACCGCCGCGGACGGCTGTGCGCCCGACTTCGAACTGGGGTTTCACGAGCAGGAGGATGTCGGAATCCGGCACTGCCACGGCGGCGACGGCCGGAAGCACGAGTTCGAGGGAGATGAACGAGAGGTCGCCGACGATCAGATCGGGGGTCGCGGACTCGCCGGTCGCCGCGGCGAGATTCTCGCGTGTCATGTGACGGACGTTGTAGCCCTCGACGGCGATGACGCCCGGATCGGCAGCGATGGACGGAGCGAGTTGACCGTGCCCGACGTCGACCGCGAGGACCGTGCGCGCGCCGCGTTCGCGAAGCACCTGAGTGAAACCGCCGGTGGATGCGCCCATGTCGAGCGCGAGACGCCCCTGTACCGGGACGGCGAAGCCGTCGAGACCCGCGATGAGCTTGTGCGCGGCCCTGCCGACGTAGTGGTCGGCTCCGGCGATCGTGATCTCGGCCCCCTCGCCGATCGATGTCGACGCCTTCACGACGGGTCGGCCATCGACGCTGACGAGCCCCTCGGAGATGAGGGTCGCCGCATGGGTGCGCGAACGGGCGAGTCCTCGTGAGGCGAGGGCGGCATCGAGTCGCGTCATCGGGATCCCGACGTCTCCCGCTGCTCGGCCTTCGCACCGGTCTCGAGGCGGCGGGAGAGCTCGTCGTGCAGCGCCGAATACGCGTCGGCGCGGGCGGGAAGCGGCTGCCCCTCGATCAGGCGCAGCCGACTCCACAGACCATCGGTCGGCGCGCTCGTCGTCTCATCGCTCACGGTTCTACTGTACGCGGCCCCTCCGACGCGGGAGGGCGCCACGCGACGGCGTCAGGGGCGGTGGAACGGATCCTCGTAGAGACGCTCGGGAACCCGCAGCACGAACACGGGCGTTCCCGACGCCCAGATGGCGGCAGCGCCCGCTCTCAGGAGATCGATCTGCTCTGCGGACTCCGCCACGATCTCGACATCGGCACCGGTGACACGCACGGCGGCGTCGTTGACACGGAAGACGCCGTCCTGCTGAGTCACTTCAGGGTACGGAAGATGCAGCTCGCGCAGGTCGCCGAGGATGTACGTGGGACGCGAGCCCTCCGGCGCCGCCAGCACGTGCTTCGGCCGATCGATGCCCGTGAGCACCAGGGCGGAGTCGATGCCCGCCCGGCTGGCGCCCATGATGTCGGTGTCCAGACGGTCACCGATGAAGAGCGCCTTCGTCGCACCGAAGCGTGCGAGGGCCTCCCGGAAGATCGGCTCCTCCGGCTTCCCCGCGACGGTCGCGAGCCGGCCGATCGCGGTGTGGACAGCGGAGACGAGCGTTCCGTTCCCCGGGGCGACGCCGCGCTCCCGAGGAATCGTCCAGTCCGTGTTGGTGGCGATCCACGGGATCCCACCCTCGTCCTCCGGGAGCTTCAGCGCGAAGGCCGCCTCGGCGAGATCGGTCCACGCGACCTCAGGCGCGAAGCCCTGCACCACTGCGCTGGGCGCATCGTCCGCGCTGCGGGTGACCGTGTAGCCCGCCTTCTGCACCTCGTCGACGAGCCCGTCACCGCCGATGACCAGGATCGTCGCCGGTGCGGGCACGATCTCGGCCATCAGACGCATCGCGGCCTGCGGGCTGGTGACGACATCCGATGCCTCGACGTGGAGTCCGAGGCTGCTCAAGTGCTCCGCCACGGACGCATCGGTCCGCGCAGCGTTGTTGGTGATATATCCGAGCCGAGCGGACTTGGCCGCCTCGTTGAGACTCTCGACCGCGAACGGCAGTGCCCCGGGACCGGCATAGACCACCCCGTCGAGATCGGCGAGGACCGTGTCGACACCGTCGAGCGGAGTAGGTGCCGACCGCTTCCGAGAGAACAGCGCCACTATGCCTCCGGCTCCGACTCGTCGTCCTCGTCGGCGTCCCGATCCTCGTCATGATCCTCGCCGAGCAACTCGCGCACCTCGTCTTCGACCGAGGGCTCCTCGTCGTCTGATACTTCAGAGTCAGCCGCTTCAGACTCAGCCGCATCAGGCTCAGTTGCGTCAGGCTCAGCCGCTTCAGGCTCAGCTGCGTCAGGCTCAGTTGCTTCAGGCTCAGCCGCTTCAGTCCCAACTGCGTCAGCGTCCGCCTGGGACGGGGCGTCCGAGGTGTCGTCCTCGTCCGCGAACTCGCCCTCGATGAGGCTGTCCTCGATGAAGATCTCCTCGTCGCCCGCCTCGTCGATACCGAGTGCTTCCGCGGCGACCTCGGCACGGTGCGCCCAGAACTCAGCCTCCTCGGTGCGCCCGAGGTCTTCGAGCACGGCGGCACGGGCAGCGAACAGGGCGGGGCTCCATTCGAACGCGCGATCGGGGTCGAGCTCCGGGATCTCCAGCTCACCGAGCGCGAGCTCGAGGTCGCCCTGATCCAGTCGGGCCCCCGACATCGCGATGGCGAGTGCGACGCGGACAGGCGTTTCGAGGGAGGAGCGATCCACGGCACGCCCGGTCTCGAGCGCACGGTCAGAGCGACCGATACCGCGCTCGCTGTCCACCATCAGAGCGATCTGATCGTCCTTGCCGGAGATGCGACGGTAGGTACGCAGCTCGCGCAGCGCGAGAGCGAAGTCCTCCGTGGCGTACGCGGTGATGCCGAGGGTCTCCCGGACGATCGCGATGCGACCGGCTCGTCGGGAGGCAGCGAGAGCATGCTGGTGAGCGAGCGCAGGATCCTCATCGATGAGCCGTGACGCCATCGCGAGGTGACGGGCGACATGCTCCGCATTCTCCTTGCTCAGCGTCTTGAGCTCGTTGCGCGCCGCCCCGTTGAGGTCACGTGCGGTGACATCGTCGGGGATGTGGGGCTCATCGAACCGCGGACGCTCATTCGCGGCCTGTGCCGGTCGCTCCCGACCCGCTCCCCCGCGCTGCGGGAAGGAACGCCCCGCGGAGCGGTCGCTGCCCTCGTGACGGGGCGATACGCCATCACGACGCGGGGCACCACCATCACGGTTGTACCCGCCCTCACGACGCGGAGCACCACCGTCACGGTTGTACCCACCTTCACGACGCGGAGCACCGCCATCGCGGCTGTAGCCGCCCTCACGACGCGGGGCACCACCATCACGACGCGGGGCACCACCGTCACGGCTGTACCCACCTTCACGACGCGGGGCACCACCGTCACGGTTATAGCCGCCCTCACGACGCGGCGCACCACCATCGCGGTTGTACCCACCTTCACGACGCGGGGCACCGCCATCACGACGGGGCGCGCCGCCATCGCGGTTGTACCCGCCCTCACGACGAGGAGCACCACCATCACGGTTATACCCGCCCTCACGACGAGGAGCACCACCATCACGGTTATAGCCGCCGTCACGACGAGGAGCACCACCATCACGGTTATAGCCGCCGTCACGACGAGGGGCTCCGCCATCACGGTTATAGCCGCCGTCACGACGAGGGGCTCCGCCATCACGGTTGTACCCGCCTTCACGACGCGGGGCACCACCATCGCGGCTGTAGCCGCCGTCACGACGCGGCGCACCACCATCACGGTTGTACCCGCCTTCACGACGCGGAGCACCGCCATCGCGGCTGTAGCCGCCGTCACGACGCGGAGCACCACCATCACGGTTGTACCCGCCTTCACGACGCGGAGCACCGCCATCACGGCTGTACCCGCCCTCACGACGAGGGGCACCACCCTCACGACGGGGCGCGCCGCCATCGCGGTTGCTGTAGTTGGGGCGTCCGCCAGAAGCGCGGTTCGCGCGCGGTCCGTTGTCGTCGTTGCGACGCGGACGGCGCTGTTCCTCTTCTGGCATGGTGCTCCCTGTTCTCTTCGTGTAAACGCAAAATGGCCACCCAACGATGGGTGGCCATTTTGTCTAAAAGGAGTCCGGCGGTGTCCTACTCTCCCACAGGGTCCCCCCTGCAGTACCATCGGCGCTGTGAGGCTTAGCTTCCGGGTTCGGAATGTAACCGGGCGTTTCCCTCACGCTATGGCCGCCGAAACACTATTGATGTTTCAATCAAAC